>JBBRQO010000007.1:0-164523 GCA_038226325.1 Steroidobacterales bacterium
ATTTAATTGGTCGGGGCGACAAGATTCGAACTTGCGACCCCTTGCACCCCATGCAAGTGCGCTACCAGGCTGCGCCACGCCCCGACCGGACGCGAATCATAGCCCAAACCGCCCCTAGCGGCGCAGGATCTTGATGAGCTCTTCGAGCTCCAGGCGCATCTGATGAATCAGCTGCTGGCTTTGGTTGAGGTCCACCTGCGCATCGTCGCCGGTGAGGCGATTGCGGGCGCCGCCGATGGTGAAGCCCTGTTCGTATAGCAGACTGCGAATTTGCCGGATGATCAGCACATCCTGGCGCTGATAGTAGCGGCGATTGCCGCGACGCTTGACGGGCTTGAGCTGCGGGAATTCCTGCTCCCAGTAGCGCAGCACATGCGGTTTAACGCCGCACAGGTCGCTGACTTCGCCGATGGTGAAGTAGCGCTTCCCGGGGATGGGCGGTAATTCGCTATTGTTGCTTGGTTCCAGCATACGCCTCGACGCGGGCCTTCAATTTCTGGCCCGGACGGAAAGTGACAACGCGACGTGCGCTGATGGGAATTTCTTCACCGGTTTTTGGGTTGCGCCCCGGGCGCCGATTCTTATCCCGCAAATCGAAATTACCGAAGCCGGACAATTTGACCTGCTCGCCGGAAGATAGGGCAGCGCGAATTTCTTCGAAGAACAAATCCACGAGTTCGCGCGCTTCGCGCTTGTTCAGCCCCAACTGATCGAATAGGGCTTCGGCCATCTCCGCCTTTGTCAGGGCTGCCATGCTTATTGATCTCTTATTGTGGCGCTCAACTTATCCCGTAACCGCGCAACCACTGCGGTCACTACGGCGTCTGCGTCAACGTCAGCAAGAGTGCGGGAAGAGTCCTGTAAAATCAAGCCTAAAGCGACACTTTTTCGTCCTGTTTCTATGCCGGGGCCTCGATAAACATCGAACACCCGCAGCTCGCTTAATAGTCCTGACGCGCTAACAGTAACATTTTCCTGCAAAACTGCGAGGGGCACGCTTTCGTCGACCACGATGGCCAAATCGCGGCGCACACTCGGGAATTTAGAAATCTTGTTATATTTCGATGGTTTAGAACGAAAAGCTACATCGATTTCTAGCTCGAATAAAAACGCAGTGTGCGGCAAATTAATAGCTTTGGCTACCTGCGGATGCAGCTCGCCCAGCCAACCGATCGCCGTGGCGCCACGATAAATTCGCGCGCTGCGCCCGGGTCGCAAACAACTTAAAGTCTCGGCCTCGAAGCGCACGGCAGCCACATCGCCGGTCAACGCCAGCGCGTCCAACACGTCCTCCTTCACGTCGTAGAAATCCAGCGGCTCACGCGCGCCGCCCCACTGCTCCGGCCAGCGAGTGCCGGTTGCGATGCCGGCCAGCGATTCGACTTCCAGCAAGTGGCCATCCTGCTGCGGACCCGTGAGCTGAAATTTTTTGCCGATCTCGAACAGCCGCACTCGCGCCTGCTGGCGCCGTAGATTCTCGCGGCAGGCCTGCAGCAGACCCACCCACAGCGACACGCGCATATCGCTCAATTCCGCGGAAATCGGATTCGCCAATCGCAGGCTGGTCGTGTCGGGAAATAGCTGCTGCTGTATGGCCGGATCGACGAAGCTATAGGTAATGACCTCGCGATAGCCGCGATCAGCCATGGCCAACAGCAGGCGCTCGTTCGACACCTGCGACTCGGGGGATTCGCCCGCGACCTGCGGGGCAACCGCGTGGCTCTCGGCAATACTGTCGAAGCCGCGCAGGCGCGCCACTTCCTCGATCAAGTCCTCTTCGATGCGAATGTCGAAGCGATGCGGCGGCTGCTGCAAGCGCCAGCCGCCGGGGGTTGCCTCGACCCGATCGCTGACCGCCGACAAAACGCCATGCACGTCCTGGTCGGGCACGCTCACACCCAATAGCTTGGCCAGTCGCGCGCTGCGCAGGCTCACCCAGCCTTGGGCCTGGGTTGCGCCCGCGGCAGGAGCACGGGTCACCTGCACGGGCCCCGGTTCGCCCCCCACGATGGCCAGCAGCAATGCGGTTGCGCGCTCGATGGCAAGCGGCGGCAAGCTCGGATCCACGCCGCGCTCGAATCTCTGCGCCGCGTCGGTAAACAAACCCATGGCTCGCGCGCGGCCGGCGATGGCGGCGGGTGCGAAGTGCGCCGCCTCCAGCAATACATCACGGGTTGCATCCGTGATTGCAGTGCCGCGCCCGCCCATGATGCCCGCCACCCCGATGGGGCCGCTCGCGTCCGCAATCACCAGGTGCCCAGCATCGAGCACATACTCCTTATCGTCCAACAGCGTGATGCGCTCTTCCGCCCTGGCCTGTCTTACATGAATGGCTGCATTTAAACGGCCCAGATCGTAGGCATGCATGGGCTGCCCCAAATCCATCATCACGTAATTTGTCACATCGACGATGGGCGAAATGCTGTTGATGCCCACCCGTCGCAGTCGTTCGCGCAGCCACGCGGGCGAGGCTGCACCCACTTTGACTCCGCGAATCACCCGCGAGGCAAACACCGGACAGGCCTGCGGCGCATCCAGAGTCACCGAGAATGTCGCCGTGTCGCGCGCTGCCACGGCTGCCACTTGCGCGCGAAGATAACGCCGTTCCTGTGCGGCCGCATGATCGCGCGCAATACCGAAGACGCTCATGCAGTCGCCGCGATTGGGGGTGGCGTTCACTTCCAAGGTCACATCGTCGAGATCGAGCGCCACGCGCAGATCTTGATTGAGCGGCAACGAGTCCGGCAACTCCATGATGCCTTCATGCTCATCACCCAAACCCAACTCTCGAGCCGAGCACAACATGCCGTTCGATTCCAAGCCGCGCAGTTTGGCGCGCTTGATGGTCACGCCGCCGGGCAGTTGCGCTCCGACCGTAGCCACGGCCACGCGCAGTCCCGCGCGCACATTCGACGCACCGCAAATGATCTGCAACCGGTTCACGCCATCCGTGCTTACCTGGCACAGTGACAGCTTCTCGGCATCCGGATGCCGCCCCGACTCCAGCACCTCGCCCACCACCACGCCGCTGAATGGCGGCGCCACCGCCGTGACAGACTCCACCTCCAGACCGGCGAGCGTGAGTTGCTTGGCAAGCTCGGCGGGGGTGGCGAGCGCCACGTACTCCTTGAGCCACGAGTAACTGACCTTCATGGAAATTGCTTCAAGAACTGCAGATCGTTTTCGAAGAACAGCCGCAGGTCATCCACGCCATAGCGCAGCATGGCGAGTCGATCGATGCCCATGCCGAAGGCATATCCCTGCCAGGCTTCACTATCGATGCCCGCCGCCTGCAATACATTCGGATGAATCATGCCGCAGCCTAGAATTTCCAGCCAGCCGGTGTGCTTGCACACGCGGCAACCCCTGCCGTCGCAAAACACACACTCGATATCGCATTCCGCAGACGGCTCGGTGAAGGGGAAATACGAGGGCCGCAAACGCATCCCCAGCGGGCGTTCGAAGAAGCGCTCGACGAAAGTGTGCAGCATGGCCTTCAAGTTGGCGAAGCTCACATTCTCCCCCACCACCATGCCTTCGACCTGATGGAACATGGGGGTGTGCGTCATGTCCGAATCGATGCGGTACACCCGACCCGGCGCAATCACCGCCAGCGGCGGCGGCTGCGCGCGCATGGCCCTGATCTGTACCGGCGAGGTATGCGTTCGCAGCAGGCGCCCGTCGGGAAAATAAAAGGTATCGTGCATGGCACGCGCCGGGTGGTTCTGCGGAATGTTCAGCGCTTCGAAATTATGAAAGTCATCTTCGACTTCGGGTCCCGACGCCACTTGAAATCCCGCCTGTTTGAGTATGCTCTCAATGCGCAGGCGCGTGCGAGTGACGGGATGCACGCTGCCGGGTTCCTGCCCGCGCCCGGGCAGCGTCACATCGATGGTGCCCTTGGCGAGTTCCTTTTCCAGCGCCGCCTGTTCCAAGCGAATGCGATGCATTTCCAGTGCCTGCTGCAGGCAGGTCTTCGCATCGTTGATGCGCTGGCCCGCGGCCGGCCGCTCGGCGGCCGACAACGAACCCACGCTCTTCAGCTGCTCGGTGAGCAATCCCTTCTTGCCGAGCAGGCGCACGCGAACCTCGTCCAAAGCAGCAAGGCCCGCGGACGAATCTATGTCCGCGAGCGCTTGCTCGACGATCGCGCTTAAGGGGTCGGTCACGGCTTTAGGCCGCGAGGCTTGCCTTGGCTTTCTCGACGATGGCCGTAAAAGCCGGCATGTCATGCACCGCAAGATCAGCGAGCACCTTACGATCGATGGCCAGACCCGCCTTGCTCAAGCCGTCGATCAGCGTGCTGTAAGTCATGCCGCACAGACGCGACGCCGCGTTGATGCGCGTGATCCACAATGCGCGGAACTCGCGCTTCTTCTCGCGGCGGCCGCGATAGGCGTATTGACCGGCCTTGATAACCGCCTGCTTGGCGGTGCGGAAAACCTTGCGCCGGGCATTGAAATAGCCCTTTGCTTTCTTGAGAATTTTCTTGTGCCGCCGACCCGCGACGACACCGCGTTTAACTCGTGCCATGTGTTATCTCCTGACTTATGCGTTCGGCAAACATTGCTTGATGCGCTTCACGTCAGACTCGCTGACGTGCATCTCGCGGCGCAACTGGCGCTTACGCTTGCTGGGTTTTTTCGTCAGGATATGACGACGGTGGGACTGACCGCGCTTGAAGCCATTCGCTGTTTTGCGAAAACGCTTCGACGCAGCCTTCTTAGTTTTTAACTTAGGCATGCTCGACTCCTGATTTTTAGCCCTGTTCACAAGCGCATCGAGCAGAATCTCGCGATCCTGATCGACTCGCCGCTACAGGCGGGACGGCTGGTTTTAAGGCCTGCCGCTCACTTCTTTTTGGGCCCGAACACCATGATCATTTGCTTGCCTTCCATCAGCGGGTTCTGCTCCACCACCGAATACGGGGCGAGGTCTTCAGAAATCCGCGCCAATAGACGCCGGCCAATGTCTTGATGCACGAGCTCACGGCCACGGTAACGCAATGTCACCTTGGCCTTATCACCCTCGGTCAAGAATCGGATGATGTTACGCAGTTTGACCTGGTAATCCGCCTCTTCCGTCCCGGGACGAAATTTCACTTCCTTAACCTGAATCTGCTTCTGCTTGCGCTTCGCGGCATGTGCCTTCTTGTTTTGTTCGAACAAGAATTTGCCGAAGTCCATCACACGCACTACCGGCGGCTCCGCCATCGGCGAGACCTCAACCAGGTCCAGTGTTTGCGATACGGCCATCTGCAGCGCCTCTGCGCGTGTCATGACCCCTGCTTGGCTTCCATCCGCTGCGATCACACGCACCGATGGTGCGGAGATCTCCTCATTGCGCCTTACGCGCTTCGACGTTGCGATACGCGATCCTCCAAAACAAGACGGCCGCGGCTCGCGACTTCGTCGCAAAGCAAGGCAGTGAGCTCTGTCAGCCCCAAACTACCTAAGTCTTTGCCACCGCGCGTGCGTACGGCCAGGGTGCGTCCCTCCACTTCCCGGTCACCGGCAACCAGTAGGAAAGGGACACGTTTTAATGTGTGCTCGCGGATTTTAAACTTTAGCGTCTCGTTCCTCAAGTCCGTTTCGACTCGAAGCCCCTGATTTCTCAGGTTTTCCGCCACTTCCAGGCAGTATTTGTCCTGGCGGTTGGTAATTCCCATGATCACGACCTGTATCGGCGACAGCCAAACCGGCAGTTTGCCGGCATGGTGTTCGAGCAAAATGCCGGTAAAGCGCTCCAGCGACCCGAACATGGCCCGGTGCAGCATCACCGGGGTGTGCTTCTGGCTATCCTCGCCGATATAGGTCGCCCCCAGGCGGGTGGGCAGGTTGAAGTCCACCTGCAGCGTGCCGCATTGCCAGTCGCGCCCAATGGCGTCTCTTAGCACGAACTCCAGCTTAGGGCCGTAAAAGGCCCCTTCTCCGGGGTTCAACGTAGTCTCAATGCCGGCGGCGGCGGCGGCGTTGCGCAAGGCCGCTTCGGCCTGGTCCCAGATTTCATCCGAGCCCACGCGTTTCGCCGGCCGGTCGGAGAACTTGATGCGCACATCGTCAAAGCCGAAGTCGCGGTAAATGCTCAAGATCAGCTCGGTAACCTTGACCGATTCCTCGGTGATCTGCTCCGCCGTGCAGAAGATATGCGCATCGTCCTGCGTGAAGGCGCGTACCCGCATCAAGCCATGCAATGCTCCCGAGGGCTCGTAGCGATGCACGGCGCCAAATTCCGCAAAGCGCAACGGCAGCTCGCGATAGCTGCGCAGCCCCTGCTTGAACACCTGAATATGTCCCGGGCAATTCATCGGCTTAAGGGCAAACACCCGCTCATCCGGGGTCTGCGTCATGAACATGTTTTCGCCGAAGGTTTCGACATGGCCCGACTTCACCCACAGCTCGCGGTCCATGACCTGCGGGGTATTCACCTCTTGATAGCCGGCCTCGGTCTGGCGCTGGCGCATGTAGGCGATGAGCTGCTGGAACAGCGCCCAACCCTTGGGGTGCCAAAACACCGCGCCCGGAGCCTCCTCCTGCAGGTGGAAAAGGTCCAGTTCCTTGCCGATACGGCGATGGTCGCGCTTCTCGGCCTCCTCCAAACGGGTCAGATACTCTTTGAGCTGCCTCTCGTTGGCCCAGGCCGTGCCGTAAATTCGCTGCAGCATTTCGTTGCGCGAGTCGCCACGCCAGTAGGCGCCGGCCACCTTCATGAGCTTGAACGCCTTGAGCTTGCCGGTGCTGGGCACATGCGGGCCGCGGCATAGATCCTCCCAATCGCCCTGGCCGTACAAGCTGATGGGCTCATTCGAGGGGATGGCGGCGATGATCTCGGCCTTGTAGTGCTCGCCGATTTTCTTGAAATGCGCCACTGCCTCGTCGCGCGGCAGCAGGCGGCGCCGCACCTTCAAATCCTTGGCGGAGATCTCCGCCATGCGCTTTTCAATGGCCGCCAAGTCCTCAGTGGAGAACGGCCGCTTATAGGCAAAATCGTAGTAAAAGCCATCCTCGATCACCGGGCCGATGGTCACCTGGGCGTCAGGAAACAGTTCTTGCACTGCATTGGCGAGCAGGTGCGCAGTCGAATGGCGGATGATCTCGAGCCCTTCCGGGTCCCGGTCCGCCACTATGCTGAGTTTGGCGTCGCCCTCAATCAGCGCGGAGGTATCCACCAAGACACCGTCGACCTTGCCGGCGAGCGCCGCCTTCGCCAAGCCGGGGCCAATGCTCGCAGCGACCTCCGCCACGGAGACCGCATGGTCAAATTGTCTCGAGCTTCCGTCGGGAAGGGTAATCACGGGCATACAGGCATCTTACCAAAGGCTTAGCGCGGGGTGCCGACCCTTGTAAGGGCCGGCACCCCGCCATCAGGATGGTGCGCACTACTGGGATCGAACCAGTGACCCCCACCATGTCAAGGTGATGCTCTACCGCTGAGCTAAGCGCGCTCGAAGGGCGCGAAAGATACCGTATCCTAGGCCAAAAATCACTCTCAAGGGGTCGAACCGTCGCTCACCGGGTCCGCCGGGCGATGCTGCGGCCGCGCGACATAGCGGAATTGGATTTCCCCGATGGTCACTGCATCGCCGTCGCTCAACATCTGGCGCGTCACCTTGCGCCCGTTCACCAGCACCCCGTTGGTGCTGTTCAGATCCTCGATAATGGAATCGCGGGGTCCAACCAGGATCAGCGCATGGTGACGGCTCACGGAACTGGATTCGATCTGCACCTCGCAGCCGGTGGCGCGGCCGATGCGGGTACGCCGCGATAATGTATGAGTCACGGGCCGTTCCCCGTCAACCCGGATCAGCTCCGCCGTCCAATCCTCCGCTGCCGCCGGAGACGGGCTTGCGCTCGGATGCGGGACCGAGCCCAGCCGCTCGATGCTGGTCTGAATTCTTCCGAGCACATTGGCATTGTTGCTCTCACTGCGTTCCAAGCGGCGGATGAGGAATTCGCGCTCCTCGAGCGCGCCGCGAGTTCGTTCCAGCGTGGCCCGCAACTTCTGGCTCTCTTCCTCCAGCTGCTGTAACGCGCCGCTTTTGGCCGCCAGTTCCTCTCCTAGACGCTTGACGTCCGCTTCGATGTTGTGGATCGGCCGCCGCGCTTCGGACAGATGCGCCACCAACACCGTCATCTCCTGTTCGCGTGCCTCGGCATCCGACTGCAGCCCGGCGATCTGCGCCGCCTGTTCATCGCGCAACTGCAGCACCTGCGTCGAGTGTTCAGCGTGCCGGCGCTCGGCCGCTTCCAGCAATTCCGTGGCTCTTTTGGCATCGCTATTGCCGCGCTGGAGCGCTTCGGCGAGCGCCTTATCGCGTGCCGCCAATTGCGTGTTCAATTTCGCCACTTCAGCATCGGCGGTGCCCAGTTGCGCCGCCAGGCGGGCGCGAGTCTCTTCCGCTCCCTTCAAGTCATTCAACTGCTGCCCCAACGTTGCGGTATTCGCGGTCGCCGTCTTCTGCAGCTTGTCGATCGCCACGCCCTGAGCGGCAAGCCTCGCCTCCAACTCGGCCACCTGCCCTTGCAAGCGGTCGCGCTCCGACTCGAGCACCGCATGCCCCGCGTTGGCCGCGCCGACTTGTGCATCCAAGTCGCGGAACATATTTTGATCGAAGCCGTGGCGCCATTCGCGGGTGCGCAGCATCTCGAGATACGAATGTGCCTGAGCCTGCAGCGCGGTCAACTCGGCTCGCGCCGCGTTCGCCTCGTTCTCGCCGCGTTTCAGCTGAATAGTGAGCGCCGCCGCCGTCTCGCGGCTGACCTGCAATTCCAGCCCAAGGCCCTTCGCCTGCGCCCGCGCCGCCTGCAATTCCGTATCCAGCCGGGCGTTGGATTTCGAAGTGGCCGCGAGCGTCGGCACCATCTTCGAGTGTTCCGCCTGCAGCGCCGCCAATTGCGCGTCGCGCTCGCCGAGCGAGTGCAGTACCTGGGCGATGGTGGCATCGCGAGCGGCCAGCGCATCGCGCAGCGTGCGCGCTTCGGTCTGGTGGCGCGCCGATTCGCGCAGCGCCTCCTCGACGCGCGAGCGCGCGGACTCGGCCGAACCGTTGCGCTCGACCAGCAACTTATCCAATTCCCGCGCCCGGACCTGCTCGGAGTCGAGGGCGGTTCGCGATGCCGCCAGATCACTGGCGAGCGCGTCAGAGCGATTGGTCAACGCCTTCTCGGCATCGAGCGAACGCTCATAAGCGCGGCTCAGCGCCTCGTAGTCGGCGTTTTGCCGGGCAATGCGTTCCTCCACCGAGCGGACACTTTCAGCAAGCGAAGGGAGATCCAAGCCGGACGCGCGCACGAAGTCCGGCGTGCTGGGAGCGGGCGCCAAAGTCGGGCCGGGCAACACTGCGGTGTTATCCATCGGCACCGCGTCGTCCGCGAAGTCATGGTCGAATTGCGCGCCGTCGAGAATCGGCAAACGGTCCGTCCTGTCCAGGTCCACTTCCGGGGAATGCACGTATTCCTTCGCCATAAACGCTCCTTAGCCTGCCCGCGTGGTCGGCACACCGAATGCCGACTGCCGCAGTTTTTGAATCTGATCACGCAAGCGCGCTGCCTGCTCGAACTCCAGATTTCGCGCCAACTTCATCATTTCCGCCTCGAGTTTCTTGATGCGCTTGAGCGCCTGCTCAGGCGCCAGCGCCGACCCCTCCTCATCCGCTGCCAAACGCTCCCGCTCCTGCACCGAGCGCGCGCCCTCCATCACATCGCCCACCGCCTTGACGATGGTGCGCGGGGTAATGCCGTGCGCAAGGTTGTACTCAATCTGTCTATTGCGACGCCGATCGGTTTCCGCGATGGCGCGTTCGATGGAGCCGGTTCTGACATCCGCATACAAGATCGCCTTGCCCTGCAAATTGCGCGCTGCCCGCCCGATTGTTTGAATCAGCGAGCCTTCCGAGCGCAGGAAGCCTTCCTTATCGGCGTCCAAGATGGCGACCAGGGATACCTCTGGCATGTCGAGACCTTCGCGCAACAGATTGATCCCAACGATGACATCGAACTTTCCGAGACGCAGATCACGGATGATTTCCGAGCGTTCGACGGTTTCGATGTCCGAATGCAGGTAGCGGACCCTGACCCCATGTTCGCTCAAGTACTCGGTCAAATCCTCCGCCATGCGCTTGGTGAGAGTGGTGACCAGCACGCGCTCATTGACCTGCGCGCGCAATCGAATTTCCGACAGCAAGTCATCCACCTGAGCGCGCACCGGACGGATCTCCACCACCGGATCGGTCAAGCCCGTAGGCCGAACCACCTGTTCGACAATCTGCGCGGACACGCGCTTCTCATAGTGCGAGGGCGTCGCCGACACATAGATGGCCTGCGGTGCCATATGCTCGAATTCCTCGAAGCGCAGCGGCCGGTTGTCAAGCGCCGACGGCAGGCGAAACCCGTACTCCACCAAGGTTTCTTTGCGCGATCGATCGCCCTTGTACATTGCGCCCAGCTGCGGAATGGTTTGATGACTCTCATCGATCACCAGCAAGGAGTCTTTCGGCAGATAGTCGAACAGGCACGGTGGCGGTTCGCCGGCGGCTCGGCCCGATAGGTAGCGTGAGTAATTCTCGATGCCGGCGCAATAACCGACCTCGTGCATCATTTCCAGATCGAACATGGTGCGCTGCTGCAGCCGTTGCGCCTCGACCAGCTTGCCGGCCGCATGCAGTTCCAGCAAACGCGACCGCAGTTCGTCGCGAATCTGATCGACCGCGCTGTGAATGCGTTCCTTGGGAGTCACGTAGTGCGTCGACGGGTACACGGTGAGGCGCGGCACTTTGCGCAGCACTTCGCCGGTGAGCGGATCGAAGAAGCTCAGTGCATCCACCTGGTCGTCGAACAACTCCACCCGCACCGCTTCGCGCTCAGACTCCGCGGGAAAGATGTCGATGACATCGCCGCGCACGCGATATGTACCCTGCTGCAAGTCGATTTCGTTGCGCGTGTACTGCATATCGGCAAGCCGCCGCAGTAATTTGCGCTGCTCCAGCTTATCGCCGCGCGACATGTGCAACACCATGCTGAGATAGGCCTGCGGATCGCCCAAGCCGTAGATCGCGGAAACGGTCGCGACGATGATGGAGTCGGGCCGTTCGAGCAAAGCTTTGGTCGCCGACAAGCGCATCTGCTCGATGTGTTCGTTGATTGAGGCATCCTTCTCGATAAAGGTGTCGGACGACGGCACATACGCTTCAGGTTGGTAGTAGTCGTAGTAGGAAACGAAATACTCCACCGCGTTCTTTGGGAAGAATGTCTTGAACTCCCCGTACAACTGTGCCGCCAGTGTCTTGTTATGCGCCATCACCAGCGTCGGCCGCTGCACCTGCTGGATCACATTAGCGATGGTGTAGGTCTTACCCGATCCGGTCACGCCCAGCAGTGTTTGGTGCGCCAGCCCACTGGTGAGGCCGTCGACTAATTTTTCAATCGCCTGCGGCTGATCGCCGGCCGGCAAGTAATCCGAATACAATTCAAAACTCATTGCTTCATTCTCTCACGATGCAGGTTCATGGACACGCGCCGCAGGGCGGTGTGTGCGCCGGTTGCCAATTCCCGCCGTCATATGTCGTATGCCACCATGGCTGAATAGCCGGGCCCTGCGGCTCCTCTTTCTGGCACCTGCCGGTAATATTTCGTACACTCCTGTGCCGCTTTTAACATAGGAAATTTCCCCTTGGCCGTGACACTTTCCAAGCGAGTTCAGAAGGTTAAGCCCTCCCCGACCATGGCCGTCACGGCGCGGGCCGCCAAACTCAAAGCTGAGGGCAAGGACATCATTGGTTTAGGGGCCGGCGAGCCGGATTTCGACACGCCGGCGCACATAGCAGATGCGGGCGTGGACGCGATTCGCAAGGGCGTCACCCGCTATACGGCCGTCGACGGCACAGTCGAGTTGAAGGACGCCATCATCGCCAAATTCAAGCGCGACAATGGCTTGGCCTACGAACGCAACCAAATTCTCGTGTCATCCGGCGCCAAGCAGACATGTTTCAACGTCTGCGCCGCGCTGTTGGATCCGGGCGACGAATGTCTGATTCCCGCGCCCTACTGGGTCTCCTATCCCGACATGGCTCTACTGGCGGACGCAGTGCCCGTGGCGATATACGCCGGGCCCGAGCAAGGCTACAAGATTACCCCGGCGCAACTGGACGCCGCGATCACGCCGCGCAGCAAGCTGCTGTTCATGAACAGCCCCAGCAACCCCACCGGCGCCGCGTACACCAAGGCCGAACTGCAGGCGCTCGGTGTGGTTCTCGACCGCCATCCGCAGGTGCTCATTGCCTCGGATGAAATGTACGAACACATCTATTGGGCCGCGGAACCTTACACCAGCTTTTTGCAGGCGAATCCACAACTCTACGACCGCACCATCACCATCAACGGCGTGTCGAAGGCCTATGCCATGACCGGCTGGCGAATCGGTTATTGCGGGGGCCCGAAGGCTATTGTCGCCGCCATGAGCACGATTCAGGGTCAATCTACCTCGAACGCCTCCAGCATTTCGCAGCGCGCATCCACCGTAGCTTTGAACGGCGATCAATCCTGCGTGACCGAAATGAACAAAGCCTTCAAGCAGCGCCACGATTTCGTGGTCGCAGGCCTCAATGCCATCCCCGGCATTTCCTGCCTGCCCGGCGCCGGAACCTTCTACGCCTTCGCGGATGTCAGCGGCGCCATGCAGGCACTCGGAATCAAGGATGACAGCGATTTCGCCGAGTACCTGCTGGTCGAGGCCGGCGTCGCGGTGGTTCCCGGATCCGGATTCGGTGCACCCGGCCACATGCGCATCTCCTTTGCCACCAGCCTGCAAATCCTCGAAGACGCACTCAGCCGCATTCGACGCGTATTGAGCGTGGCCGTGGCGAAACGCGCCTGAGCTAGGCTTGAGCAACGCCGGTCGGCTCCCCCCGACCGGCACCCCGCGACGTTGCCGCGCAAACGCTCCCATCCTTTCAATGCTGGCCTTTCGCCACGGTTACTCGGGCCGCTGTCTACTCTTGCCGCCCACATATTATTACCCGGATGTTATTGACGATTGATTTTCGTCCGGGTATTATTAAGTGTCGAAATCACCCGGTAAATAACGTGCTGGACGATCTGCAAGCCGCGCTGTTTACCGCGTTTCTCGGCTCCAAGCGCATCGCCTCCGGACCGCTTGAGCAAGTGGCGTTAGCCGCGAAGAAGGCCATCGACCGCGGTGCCAAGATGCCTCTATTCATCTACAACGACAGCACCGGTCACGCCATTGATATCGACAGCCGCGGCAGCGACGCCGAATTACTGACGCGACTCGCCCGCCCCGCCCCACCAGTCCGGCCACGCGGACGCGGGCGACCGAAACTCGGCGTGGTGGCCCGCGAAGTCACGCTGCTGCCGAGACACTGGCAATGGCTGGGATCCCAACCCGGCGGCGCGTCGGTGGCTATGCGCAAACTGGTGGAAGCGGCGCGGCGCGCGAATCAAGAGTTTGATCAGCGCCGTCAAAAACAAGAAGCCGCCTATCACTTCATGTCAGCCATGGCGGGTAATTTTGAGAACTTCGAGGAAGCCTCGCGCGCGCTGTTCGCGAACGACCGCGAGCGCTTTGCCGGCCTCCTCGCTGGTTGGCCACCCGACGTCAGCCAGCACGCTTGCAAACTGGCATTTTCTTGAACACCGGGGATCAAAATGGATAGAAAAACCGTTCTGACACAATTCATGAACGAGGTATGGAGCGAAGGAAACGTAGAGGCCTGGGATCGCTATCTGGGCGATAGCTACTCCATTCACCACGACCCCGGCGATCCCTGGCACCGTAAACAACTGAGCCGTGCCGAATTCAAAGAGCGAGTGCGCCTCTCCCGTGCACCCTTCCCGGACCATTTCCCAGGTTTTCCTGCGTCCGGAAAGCAGATCAGCGATCGGCTCAGCGTTTACCAACAGCTACAAGCGACCAAATGAAATACAAGAATCTGGGAAATACCGGCCTGAAGGTCTCCGAGCTATGCCTGGGCTGTATGAGCTTTGGAGTTCCTGAACGCGGCGATCATCCGTGGACCTTAGCGGAAGAGCCCAGCAGGCAAATCATCCGCCAAGCGGTGGCTTCCGGCATTAATTTCTTCGACACCGCCAACGCTTATTCGGACGGCACATCAGAAGAATTCTTGGGCCGCGCCCTCAAGGATTTCACCCGTCGGGAAGAAGCAGTAATCGCCACTAAAGTGTTCTTCCCGATGACCCAGCAGCCAAATATGGGCGGACTGTCGCGCAAAGCCATCTTCACCGCCATCGATGCCAGCCTCAAGCGACTGGGTACCGACTACGTCGATCTGTATCAGATTCATCGCTGGGACTACGCCACGCCCATAGCGGAAACCCTCGAGGCTCTGCACGACGTCGTGAAGAGCGGCAAGGCCCGCTATCTCGGCGCCTCCTCGATGTACGCCTGGCAGTTCAGCCAGGCACTGCACCTCGCCCGGCGCAACCGCTGGACGCCCTTCGTCTCCATGCAAAACCACTACAACCTGCTGTATCGCGAGGAAGAACGGGAAATGATGCCCCTGTGCGTAGCTGAAGGGATTGCCCTAGTACCCTGGAGCCCCCTCGCCCGCGGACGGTTGACCCGGGCCTGGGACTCGCAAACGACAAGGACTCAAACCGATGAGTTCGGCAACACGCTGTATGCCGCCAGCGTCGCTGCCGATCGCGCCGTCGTCGAACAGGTGGCGAACATCGCCGCCGCTCGCGGTATCCCCAAGGCGCAGGTCGCGCTCGCCTGGATCACCCAAAAGTCGCCCGTGACGGCCCCCATCGTCGGCGCCTCCAAACCACAGCATCTCGAGGACGCCGTGGCCGCGCTGACGATCAAGCTCGAGCCCGCCGAAGTGACACAATTGGAGGCACCCTACGTGCCGCACGCCGTCTCAGGTCATACCTGAATCCTTGACTTAGAGGGCAGGCTTCCCGACAATCCGCGCCTTCTCCGAATTCCCCGGTAGCTCAGTGGTAGAGCGACGGACTGTTAATCCGTTGGTCGGCGGTTCGAATCCGTCCCGGGGAGCCAATAATTATTTGGCCCCAATGCCGCTTTTCGGTATGGACTGCAAATCGGCCACAATTCGAACCGCCGACAGAAAACAAGCCGGTTCGACACGGCGTGTAACGCAACTTGGATAGTAAGCCTCAAACTCGGGCATCATTAGCTGACGCCAAACCGGCTAATGGACCGTGGAGCAAGTCAGCGAATGCAGCCAAATTCTCCGCGCAAAGTGGCGCTGCTTGCCAACTGCCTCATGAACCAGAACGCCAAGGTCTGCGACGGCGCTCGTTACCGAGGTATGGTCAATCCAGTGGTGGAGGCGCTGCGCAGCCGAGGCTATCAGCTGCTGCAACTGCCCTGCCCCGAATTGGCCTTCGCGGGTGCACGGCGCTGGTGGGCCGTCTATGAGCAATACGACACGCCCGCCTACCGAGCTCACTGTCGGAATTTGGCACAGGCGATCGCGCCCCTGATCGAGCGCCATTTGCGCGATGGCGATGAGGTAATCCTCATAGGCCTTGATGGCAGCCCCTCTACCGGCGTGCGCTTCACCTCCAGCAAGCCCGAATGGGGTGGGCGGCCCAATCGGCCGGAGGATGACTGGGAAATCGTGCCACGCCGGGGCGTATGGATCGAAGAGTTGGAGGCGGAGTTGTCAAGACGCGGCCTGCCGGCTGTGCCAGCCACCGGTTGGGCCCTGGATATGGATCGCTTCGATGAGGCCGGGTCGCGCCGCGACCTCGAGCAATTCTTGGATAGTCGCGGCACTGCAGGTTCACGCGCCGACGATTCGGCGGGCACGTGAACGGCGACTTGCGTGGCTGGCGGATGGCGTTGCTGCCCGACGCGCTCGTCAATCCGGCGCCCAAGGACCGCGCGGCGCTGCCCGATGTACTGGCCATGCTTGAGACCAATGGCTACGGGCTGCTGCAGCTGCCCCCGGCAGGTGAACATCGCCTGTTGCTCGCCGTGATTGCCGATCAGGTGGCGGAATACGCCCACCACGGCTATGCGGTAGTGGCCGTCGGCCTGAGCGGAGAGCCGGGCAATGGGCTGCATTGGCGCAGGCTCGCACCGCTGCTGCGGCACCGGGGCGCAGCGCTGCCGCCCCGCCACATCATTCGCGCGGGTGTCGACGTCTCGTCACAGGGGCAAACGCTCAGCGCGTTCCTGACCGGTTACGACTTACCGGAAGTGGAGCAGCATCGCTGGCGCGTATAGCTCAAAACCGCCTCGGGTTGGGCTCGCCGACCTGCCCATTTGAGTCACATGCGTATACAGTCGGCCGATGCCTCTCGGCGCCCCAGACCACCTTGACGAGCTGTATTCGAAGCAACGGGTTCTGATCGAGGAAGCCGAGCGCCTTGAGGTCGAATACGACAAGCTCGATGCCTACGGTGGGGATGGAAATCGGCACTACATCCTAGAATTGCAGATCGCTGCACTTCGCCAAGAGGCGAGCAGAATCGAGTCGCGTATTTCCGATATTCTCGAGCGAGACCTTCAGCGATAAATAATGTTATTTTTCAATATATTGCACTAGTAACCTAGAATAAATATTAATGTTTGCTGACGGCACTTTGTTGATTTCGCAGCACGAATTTCTGAATCTTTCCGGTCGCGGTTTTGGGCAGTTCGGCGATGAAACTAAAGTGCCGCGGAACCTTGAAGTGCGCTATCCGATCGCGGCAAAACTGGTGTAGCTCTTCGGCAGTAACCGCAGCATCGAGTCGCAGTACGACGAAAGCGTGCGGTGTCTCGCCCCACTGCTGATCCGGCACGCCCACCACGGCCGCTTCTTGTATTGCCGGATGGCGCAGCAATGCGCCCTCGATCTCGATTGACGAAATATTCTCGCCACCGCTGATGATCACATCTTTGAAGCGGTCGCGAATCTCAACATAGCCGTCCGGATGCACCACGGCAGCGTCCCCCGTGTGAAACCAACCGCCCCTGAAGGCCTGCGCCGTGGCTTGCGGATCATTGTAGTAACCCGTCATGACGACATTGCCGCGAGCCAAGATTTCACCCAAGGTTTCACCGTCGTGGGCAACCTCATTGCCGCTGTCGTCGACGACGATGAGTTCGCCGGAGGTAATCATCTCCACACCCTGCCTGGCCTTGATGTTCCCCCTGGCATCAGCGCCCAAATTGCCGTCCTCCGGGCGCGGCTCACAGATCGAGATCAATGGAGAGGTCTCGGTGAGCCCATAGATCTGGGTTACCTGCCAGCCTAGCTCACCTTCGATTCGCTCGATGGTGGCGGCTGCCGGTGCCGCGCCACCGGTAAATACCCTGACGCCGGGTCGCACATTCCGGCGCATCTCCACCGGGGCGTTGGCGATGGTGATCAGCACTGTCGGCGCCGCGCACAGTATGCTGATGCGTTCCCGACCAATCACGTCATACAGCGTGGCTGCATCCATCTTGCGCAGACAAACATGCGCCGCGCCGACCGCAGTCACCGTCCAGACGAAAGTCCAGCCGTTGGCGTGGAACATGGGGAGGGTCCACAGATAGCGGTCGGCGGCCGTCATAGACTCATGCACCAGTACGCCAATGGTGTTCATCCATGCGTTGCGGTGACTGATCATCACGCCTTTGGGGCGGGCGGTAGTGCCACTGGTGTAGTTGATGCTGAGCAGATCCGATTCCGCGATCGCTGGCCGCTGAAATTCCGCTGAACTATCGGCAAGCATCGATTCGTAGTTCAGCCAACCCGTACGCGCTCCTTCGAAAGCGACGAACCGTTCAACCTGCGGCAATTTATCGCGGATGCTGTCCACTGCATCCAGGTAGTCGGCATGGGCACAGACGAAACGCGATCCGCTGTGCTCGATCATGTAGGCGAAATCTTCCGCGCTTAGCCGATAGTTGAGCGGCACTATCACCGCTCCTAGTTGCGGAATCGCGTAGAACGACTCGAGCATGGCATGGGTATTGGGCGCGATGATCGCGACGCGGTCGCCTTGCATGAGGCCCAATCGCTGCAGCGCAAACGAGAAGCGGTCGCAGCGGTCAAGGAACTGCGAGTAGCTCCAATGCGACTCACCGTCCACGACCGCCTCGCGGTGCGGATACAGCTTTCGCGCCCGGCGCGCGAACTCCAGGGGCGTCAGCGGCAGTTCCATTTCGGCACTTTAGCAGCCATTCCCTAGTCTAGGCATGCCTCGGGCATAAGATAGGTAAGTTCGCCGCTTCGCCGGCTCAACGCAGCGCATAGTCTATCCATCGTCCGGAATGTTCCGGTCGATTAGAGGAGTAGCGCCATGCGCCGCCAAATGAAGATGAAAATTGCAATTCAATGCTTGCTGGTAACGGCCTATATGGGTTGCTTGGGCGCTTGCGCCGATGCCAACGCTGGCGACACCGCCACCGATCGAGGTCTGGAATTCGCCCAACGCAGGGTCACATTTGCTGACCTTGATCTGCAGAGTGGTGCCGGCGCGGCAACCCTGTATTCGCGGATTCGAATCGCCGCTAGACAGGTTTGTGCACCGTCATTCGTCGGCCGGCAATGGGACTTGATCAAATCCACGCGTTCCTGCATCGAAACCGCGATCACTCGTGCGGTGGCCGATGTCAATGCGCCGACGCTCACCAGCTACCACATGACAAAGTCGCGGCAGCCGATCAGGCTGGCCGAGAAGCAATAGGCATGTCCGGGGAGGACGGTGCAACGCACCGTTCTCGTCTCTCGTCATGGTCTTTGGTTCAAGAAACCGTGCGCCCCTTGGCAGCTTTCACGATCCCCAGCCCGAATGCCGCCGCAACCGCTTCAGTGCGCGAACGCACGTCGAGTTTCTCGAGGATGGAGGAGACGTGATGATCTACCGTCTTCGCGGAGATGTGCAGCCGGCGGGCCAGCTCGGTGTTCGTATGTCCGTACACCAGCAGCGACAGCACTTGAACCTCGCGCGAAGTGAGGCCCGCCGGATTTTCCCGTGTCGAGGCGCGCGGCCCGCGCGGAATCCCGCGCACTCCCAGGTCCCGCAGGCGCTGACGCACGATCGCCGCGAGCGGTCCTGAGCCAAGCTCCTCGAGTATCGTCAAGGATTCCAACAGCGCCTCTGCCGGCCCCTCGGCCAGTGATAGTGCGCGTTCATAAGGCGCGTCGAGTGCTCGCCACGCCGCAGCCGCCGCCTGCCACTCTCCGGCTATCATCAGCGCATAAGGTTCAGCGACCGGCACGCTCAGGCCGAGGGCCGGATCGGCGCGGTGCGCCCAGTAGGCAAGCTCCCCTTGAATCCAAGGATCTTGATGGCCCACCGCGGCGTCCAAGCCCGCCGCGGCTTCCGCCGCCACCCGCTGTAGGTCACCTCGATACCAGGCAACTTCGGCGCGAGTCGCGGCGACCCGTCCGATACGCTGCAATTCGCCCGTGGGCAACGCCAACTGCATGGCCTCGTCGAGCAGCGGATCCACACCCGGATCGCCGCGTCGCGCACGAACAATGGCCAGCACAAGCATCGCGGGAACGCGCTGCGAAATCGCGATAACGTGGCTCTCGAGCAGCTCCGCGGCCATGCGTGCCGCGCCATCCCAACGGCCCTGATCGAGATCAAAATGCGCACCGTAGGCACGAATATAGGCTAGGTGCGCCTGGACCTCGTGAGCTTCGCAGTATGCGATGGCGTCGCTCAGGAAGCGCAGCACCGGCCCGGACAAACGTTGGCGCACGGACCCGCTCACTAAATTCGCATACGCACGTCCCGCATGCTCCTGCAGATTGTGTTCGAGCGCGACCGCAAGGCTCTCTTCCAACTGCGCAAATCCAAGTGCATTGTTGGAATTCAGCAGCACTGCTCCCACGTTGTTCAAGGCATGTGCGCGGACGCGGTGATCTGCGAATCTTGTGGCAAGATCGAGCGCGCGCTGCGCGAACTCCAGCGTCTCCTCCTTATTGTCAGCGGTCATGGCCAGTTGCGCGCGGGCGCTATAGGCCATCGCAAGATCTGTGGACGGAGGCAGAGTCTCAAGCAGTGAAATGGCGTCTTGGACATGGCGATCGGCGAACACCTTCTGGCCAGATTTCCAATATTGCCGCCCCATCAGCAACAGCATGCGTGCCTGCGCTGCCACCTCGCCCTGCTGCCGCCACAGTGCCAGCGCGCGGGTGGCGGAGTCGAGTGCTTTGGCGACCTGATTGGTGGTGTCGCATTCCGCCGCGTGGAACTCCAGCAAATCGGCGCGCTCAGGTTCGCACAGTGAATCCAGGTGCCGAAGTGCGGTTTCCAGATGCGCCACGGCCTCGCGTCGAGCGCCCGCTCGCGCTGCCTGTTTTGCGGCACGCGGCGCATATTCGAGCAACGCCTCAATGTTATGCGCAAGTGCGGCGTGATGTACCAATTGCGAGAGGTCGGCATTGTGATCAACGAGGCTGCACAGAATGTTTTGATGCAATGCCTGGGCGCGGCCCCGTGGAATCGTGCTCTCAACCGCCAGCCGCCCCAACTCATGGCGAAACGCCAGTGCTTCATCGTGATAGCGCAGCAACCCGCAGGCAACTGCCTCGTCCGCGGCCGCAGCCACATCGCCAAGTATGGCTCGGGTAAGCCACGGCACAGTTCTTCCGGGTACCAGCGATACGAGTTCCGCAAGTTCGCGTGCCGCGGCTGAGCACTGCAAGAGCCGCGCCAGCACCGCGTCGCGCACGGTTTCGGGTACCGCATCTATCGGGGCGCACAACAGTTCGCGCACGAAGAACGGATTGCCGCCGGTCACCTCGTACACCTTGCGCGGGTTGCGGCGGGTGCCGTGCGCGAGTTGTTCGACGGCGTTGAACGACAACGCTGGCACGGAAATGCGCACCGTATGCTGGCCGGTCAGCTCTCCCAGCACGCCGCGCAACAGGTGGGTCGGGGCAAGTTCATCGTCGCGATGCGTGCCGATCAGCAGGCAGCGCGTGCGCTGCACGCGCCTGCCGAAGAAGCGCACGAAATCGAGCGTTGCCTCGTCCGCCCAATGCAGGTCCTCAAGCACCACGATGCTGAGCGGATTTGGCGGCGAGAGCCGTTCGAACAGCCGCGAGAACAACTGGTCGCGCTCCAGCCCGTACTCCGGCGAGGCCCCCGGCAGCAGCGACATTCCGGCCACCACCTCGTTGATCGGCCCCAACACCCGCGAGGTTTGCAGCGCATCGCAGTGACCCCACAAAATACGCGCGCCATCCCCCGCCTGAGATGCGAATTGTTCGACCAGCGCACTCTTGCCGGCGCCCGCCTCGCCGCTGACGAATGCGATCTTGCCGGCGCTCGACCCTGCGTCAAGCAGCAATCGCGTCAATTCATCGAGCTCTTTTTGGCGTTCCAGCAATTCCATGAGTAATCGCCAGTATCCAACAAGGCGCTGCAGTTGGGTACGGGTGCGCCAATATAGGGGACCTTTACAGGTAAATTGGGTGGCCCTACCGATTTTCCGGTGCAAGTCGATAGCTATCCTGCTCGCCATGCCCCGCTATGTCGTCGAAAGATATTTTCCGGACGGACTGCTGGTTCCCATGGATGAGAACGGCGCAAGAGCCTGCCTGGCGGTCGTTGAAAGCAACTTGGTAGACCTTGTCACCTGGGTGCAGTCATACGTCAGCGCGGATAAGAAAAAGACCTTCTGTGTGTACGACGCACCGTCGCCGGAAGCTATTCGCCGCGCCGCGGCTCGCAGCAAGATCCCGGTTGAACACATTACCGAGGTTCGGGTACTCACTCCGTACTTCTACAAATAGTTCGCCGGTGAGGATCTGTAAAGGAAATGAAATGAGATGTTCATGTATTCCCAGGTATTGGAAATTGTCCCAAGCACCTGGCTCGCGCTCACCCGTTCAGTCGACATCCCTTCCACCGTCCGAACAGCCGCGTGGCCACCTGCCGCAACCCTGTCCACCTTGATCTCCGCAAGCTGCGCCCGCGCCGTTGTGATTCGCGTGTGGAGCCGTCGCGGACAGTCCTCGCTCACAGGGGCATTGCAAGGCTAGCTACTGTAGAGTCAGCTCCACGCGCCGGTTGCGGGCGCGCCCCGCAAGCGTTGCGTTGGTATCGCGCGGCACCTTGGCACCGAAGCCCGCCGTCGCCAGGCGACTGTCGGCAATTCCGCGCCCTATCAACGAGACCCTGACCGCGGCCGCCCGTCTCGAGGAGAGATCCTGGTTTTGAACGTCGCCGCCGATATTATCGGTGTGCCCTTCCACATTCAGAGACCAATTGGGATTCTTGCTCATGACCTCGGCAATGGTGCGCAAGGTAGCATCCGATTGCGGCTTGATCACAGCACTGTTGAAGTCGAAATAGATGCCGTAAATAACCGCGCGCCGATCCTTCGCCAGTGAGGTCTCCAGTGCTTTGACGGGATCATCGACTGGGAAAGAGATGCGGATGGTTTCCAGCTTGTCCTTGCCGAACATGCAGCGCAGGGTCACGGCATTCGCGGGGTCGTCGAGGAGGTACCAGTCGACATCGACGAATTTACCCGCCTGCGCGAAACTGCCCTTCACGTGCCAAGCGGAAAGCGATACCAAGGCATCGTTGACCATCATCGGGTACGGCACCGGTTTGGGCTCGACACTGTGGATGGTGCCAGCAGCGCTTAGATACTCGCTCGCGGCGCTGTTTGACTCGTTACCGGGAAGCATTCCCAAAAGTCCGGTGAGCATGCCGGCGACTGCGCTCATCCGCCCGTCGAGAGTTATCGCAGCCTGACCCGTCGCTCTGAGATCGCCGATGATGGACGCCGACACACCCGTGGCCGTCGTGCCCGGAAATTCTTCCTCGCCGGCGGAAAAGAGGTATTTGTAGGTGCGCGCTTCTGTGCGGTCTTCAGCAAGTACGTCGCGCCTGAAAGCCACTGACCGCGCTTTGCCGCCATCCGGATCAGGCAAATCCGCCGCCACGGTCAAATGAACCACCCCATCCGCATCGATGCCGTCAACCCGCAAAGTGGATTCGTAATCGCCTTGACGCTCGCTGGCCGCGCGCACCAGCGTCAGGCCCTCCACGAGTGGTATCGAGGCAGACATAGAGGTGCCGGCGAAGGCGACGCCGATTGACATTGCCGCTACCGCCGCCGCGTAGCACAGAAGCGCGCATGCGCTGCTGTGTTCCGCGTTTGCTGCTTTCAAAGCTTTGTCAACAGCTTGGCCGCCAGCGCCAAGGCCATGCTGCGCGCCTCCGTCTCATAAGCCGTACCCTGCTTCTTGCTCGCCGCGGCAACGGTAGCCAGCGCGCCCTGCATGTCATCGCCGCTCTTGAGGCCCGCGGCGAGGGGGTCGGTCTTCTCGACGCGGGTGAATTCCTGCACGGCCTTGAGCCGCTTAGCGGAGCCCATCTTGGCGTCCGTGACCTTGCCATATGCGGCGCTGGCTGCGACCAGTTGCATATTGGGTGGCGTGATCGTGACCACGATATCGCCCTTGCGCACGTAGAGAACCGACATGGCGCCGAAGAACGCTTCGTCGCCCAAGTTCGGCACGTCCTCGACTGTGCCGCCGAGCATCGCCGTGGCCTTGCGCGCGCCACTGGTGGCACCAATGCCGTCATCGTTGGACTCGAGTCCTATGACGGCCTCCAGGCCGAGTACGGCGGTCTTGTACTCCATGTCGCCGGGGTAGCCTTCCGCGGAGGTCACGGGACTACCGAGGATCGCGGCCACTTCCTCTTTAGTCAGCACCGCCCGGCCCAGCTCGGAGTCGCTCGAATGCCGGCTCGACTGCACCTTTGCAGGCGCGGCGTCGGGGGGTGTTTTGCCGCATGCCATGAGGGCGG
The DNA here is from genome assembly GCA_038226325.1 of Steroidobacterales bacterium. GTDB lineage: Bacteria > Pseudomonadota > Gammaproteobacteria > Steroidobacterales > Steroidobacteraceae > Bog-1198. Next base: position 23,766 of record JBBRQO010000007.1, read on the forward strand.
CTGCCGACAGGGCTAGAGCAAACGTCGCCGCGCAAGCAGCTGTCCGCCTTCCGCTCACGTGAAAATTAGTGCCACACATTGCAATCCCCTTGTCACTTTGATCGGCCCCTGGCGACGGATTAGACCCTGCCTAGTTAGAGATACGCTTTCCGGTACGAATTACTGACAGCCCGCGAAATTTATTCCGAGTGTCTACATTGGTTGCGGTTCCGGCAAAATAAGGTCACAGTAAGTTGGTGGAATCCCCCGAGCCTCAAGCACGCCTATTTGAACTGGCCTATGAGGAATTGCGCCGCATTGCCAGCCGGCAACGTCGACGTGTTGGCGAGGCCGGCACCTTGAACACGACTGCCCTGGTGCATGAGGTGTATCTCAAGCTGACGCCTCAGGCCCAAGAACTGGATCGCGCGCATTTTCTCGCGCTCACCACCCGCGCGATGCGACAGGTATTGATCGACCACGCGCGCAGCCGTGTGTGCTTGAAGCGCGGAGGCGAAATCGTATTCACCGAAGCCAACGAGAACCATGCCGACGCCTCCGGTGACATGGCCGATATGTTGGCATTGGATCAGTGCCTCACCGACCTGACCGAGCTCGATCAGCGCGCCGGCCAGGTAGTCGAGTGGTATGTGTTCGGCGGCCTGCGCATCGAGGAAATCGCCAAGTTGCAAGGCGTCACCGTGCGCACCGCATACCGCGACTGGCGGCGCGCACGCGCTTTTCTGGTACAACGACTCGGCCTCGCTCACCCGGTTACGGAGCAGTGAAATGGACACCGAGCGCTGGCGCCGCATCAGTGCGGCGTTCGATCAGATAATCGACGCGCCGGAGTCCGAGCGCGATGCGCTGCTGGATGGTTGCTGCGGCGAGGATCGCGAACTTCGCGACGAGATTCATGCGCTACTGCAAGCAGATGGCCTCGGCGATGTGCTTGATCGCCGCGCGTCGCAGCTGCGTGTCGCAGTCGCCACCGAGTGGGCGCGAGCCGCCGAGGCGGCCCCGGTCGGCACCATCATCGGCTGCTGGCGCGTACTGCGCGAATTGGGCCGCGGCGGCATGGGCGTGGTCGTGCTGGCGGAACGAGTCGACGGACAATTCGAGCAGCGCGTTGCGCTGAAGTTGATCAAGCGCGGCATGGACAGCGAGGTCGTGCTCGCCCGCTTCTTGCGTGAACGCCAAATTCTGGCAAGCCTGTCCCATCCCAATATCGCGCGACTGCTCGACGGCGGTCTTTCCGTGGACGACCGACCCTATTTCGTGATGGAGTTTGTCGAAGGCGCACCGATCTTGGAGTATTGCACGACGCACTCATTGGGACTGCGCGCGCGGCTCGATTGCGTCTTACAAATCTGCGCGGCATTGCAGTTCGCGCACGCGCAACTGATCGTGCATCTGGACATCAAACCTTCCAACGTCATCGTCACCAACAGCGGCGAGGTCAAGTTGCTGGATTTCGGGATCGCCAAATTACTCGGCGATGGACCGGCCGATCCCGCGCTGCAGACCCGCACCCAAGTACAGCGGCCGCTCACCCTCGGCTATGCCGCACCCGAACAATTGTACGGCCAGCCCGTCAGTACGGCGACCGACGTGCACGGCATCGGCTGTTTACTTTATGAAATGCTGACCGGATATCGGGCGAATGGGCTGGGCGACACCGCGGGCCCGGACGAGGCGCGCCAAGCACTTGCCGGCGAAGAGCCCGTGCCGCCGAGCAAGGCAGCCGGCCGCGCCCCCCTCATACCGGGCATCACGGCACGACGCCTGCGTGGCGATCTGGATACCATCGTGCTCAAGGCCTTGCGTCGCGAACCGCAGCGGCGCTATGCCACAGTGGAGGCACTGGCGCGGGACTTGCGCCGCTGTCTCGAGGGACAGCCGATCGCCGCTAGGCGCGATACGCTCTGGTATCGTAGTGGCAAATTCGTCGGCCGCCATCGGCTCAGCGTATCGATCGCTGCCTTGGCATTGGTGGGTCTGCTGGTCACGACGACAATTGCGTTGTCGCAGGCTTCCAGCGCCCGTGCGCAGGCATTGCGCGCGCAGGCCGTGACGCACTACTTGATCGATGTCTTCCGTGTGGCTGACCCTAAGGGCATGCCCGGCGGGCTCAAGTTGAGCGCGCGCGAAGTGCTGGATGCGGGCGCCAAGCGCATGCAAGCGCAGCTGGCCAGACAGCCGCAGTTGGAGGCGTCATTTTCCGCCGTGCTCGGTACGATTTATCAAGGATTGGGGGAAAACGAGCGGGCCATCACCCTACTGCAGCGCTCTCTGCTGTTACGCCCCAACGATGAGCACGATGATGTGTCGCATGCCGACACCCTGGCGCAACTGGCGCGCGCGCAGTACGAGAAGGGTGATTACTCCTTGGCAGGAGCTGTCTCCACGCAGGCCTACGCCGAGCATCGGGCGCAAGGCAAGCTCATCAGTTCGACAATGGCCCAAGACCTCGCCTTGCAGGGCGAAATCGCGCGCCGGCAAGGCGAATTCAATGCCGGTGAGGCCTTGCTCAAACAAGCGCTCGTGATGTCGCGAGCCACTTTGAAAACGCCGCACGCGCAAATCGCTGCGCAGCTGAATCAACTTGCGGCCCTGTACGGCGACATGAATCGCATCGATCAAGCGGCCGATCTCACTGAGCAGTCCCTGTCGATGTTTCGCGCGCTGTACGGCGAGAATCATCTCGACGTGGCGGAGAATCTGGTCAATCTCGGGGTTTTCCACATGCAGACGGAGCGAATTGCGCAGGCGCTGCCGGCCTTCGACGAGGCCATCGCCATCTACCGCCGGCTGCTGCCACATGATCATCCGTTGCTGGCCCTGGCGCTGGCCAACGAGGCTCGCGCCTTCGATCGACTGCAGCATTATCGCGAGGCGGATCCTCTGTATCGTGAGGCCTTGGCCATGCAGCGGCGGGTGTTGGGCGATCAGCATCCGGATTTGGCGACGACCTTGAACAATCTGGCGGTACTGCGCATGCACTTGGATGATTTCCCCGGCAGCGCGCAATACAGCCGTCAGGCGATGGCCGTTTGGGCGGCTCAGGGCAAACCCGAGCACCCGTTCGCGCTGATTTCCAAGGGTCACCTTGCGGTGGCACTTCGCGAGTCAGGCGATCTGGTCCAGGCCGAACGGGTCACTCGTGAAGTGCTGGCCTCACGCCGGCGGCAACTCGGCGAAAAGAATCGCGCGGTGGCGATGAGCCTGGATGATCTCGGCGTCGTACTGCGGCTTGCCGGACACGCCGATCAAGCATTGACACAGCAACAGCTGGCGCAAAAAGTGCGTCTCGGGCTCCGCGACGTGCCGCCGCGAGAATCCGCCGCCGCGCGCGTGCAATATGCGCTCAGTGAATCCGCTGCGGGTGATCAACAAAATGCGCGCAACGATATCGAAGCGGGGATCGCCGCTTTGAGCGCCCTGCCGGCGCTCGATCCGCAGCAGCTTGCCGCAGCCCTGCTGGCCAAAGCCCGCATTGAACTGGCCGGGCGCGATGTTGCCGCGGGGTGCGCCGTCGCGCGCCAGGCGTTATCGCTGCTGCCCCCGGACGATCCGGACACGGGCTGGCGCCATGCAGAGGCGCAGGGAGTCTACGGACAGTGCTTGGCCGAACGACGACAATTCGACTCGGCCCGTCACCAGTTGCGTGCCGCGCTTGCCATCCTGCAACACGTGCGCGGCCCGGATCACTGGATGACCCGCAGCGTGCGGAACAGTCTGCGCTCGATCAAAGCATGACTCTGCAGCCGCTGCGGATCATTGCGCATGCCGTGCAGGGCGTTACCTGCGCCGCGATAATTGCAGCCCTCGGCGGATGCGCAGCGTCGCATGCGGAGCTCGTCGGCCGCTCGCGCCCGCCGCTAGCGCCGGCCCAGGTAAAGATTTATCTGCAGCCGCCCGACGGCAAGTACGAGCAAATTGCCAACCTGCGCGCATCGAGCAGCGGTTCCCTCGCGATCACGGCGACGGGCAAAATGGACAAGGTCATCGAACGCCTGAAGATGGCGGCCGCCAAGCTTGGCGCGAACGGCATTTTACTGCACGGCGTGGGCGACCAAACGTCGGGTTCGTTGGGCGCCGGAATCAACACGGAGATGGATTCCGGCCATTCACCGTATGGCCTGGGCTTCGGAGTCTCGGCATTGTTCTATGGCAAGTCCGGAGACGGCGTCGCCATTTACGTCGAATCTAATTGACCGTCCCTATTCAGACGCGCGCCCCAGGCGCGGTGCACCGTGCCGGCATTGCCGCGTAAACTCGTAGCGATCCGTCTCGGTGTCGAGTTCCACAGCGAGGCGGGCGACCAAGTCCGCCATGCTGGCGGCGTGCAGCGTCGCGGTCTTCACCAGGTGCTTGGCGAGCGGCCCGATGTATCCGGCCAGGTGGCGCTCGATACGCTGCAACTCGGCCGCATCAAATAAATGGGCGACGGCCGCGGACTTGATCGTCGGCAATGCGGGACTATCCGGTTGCCCCTGCAAATAGGCGCACAGACGCGCGTAGTGCGGTTCGCGCGGCGGCGGAAAGGCGTCCATCCAGTGCTGAGTACTGAGAAAAAATTCAAGACTCTTCGACGGCAGTACATCCTCTATACGAAACGGCAGGATGCTGAGCTGCTTGTGAACCGCCCTCTCCACCTCACGCCGCACCTGCGGCGATTGATTGCTGCCTGCCGAGAACACCAGAATCATGGTGCGTGCGGCCGAGATGGCGTCCATGATTTCCGCGGCCCAGTCGGCCGAGGGTGCGATGTCGCGCGGTGCGATCCAGCACTGAATCCCCTCGCCTTCCAGCCGCGCCACCAGTTCAAAGGCACAGTCGCGATCCGGCTGTGAGTAGCTGATGAAAACGTGCCGTGTCATGCGCTATTTCTCAATTAATCGCAAAGCTTTTTCCAGGCTTTTGCGCATGCGATTGAAGGAACGGGTCAGCGAGACGATTTCAGGCGCGCCACGCTGCGGAAAATCCTCCGGCGGGATACTGCCGAGGCTGAAGTGGTCCGCGACCCGCGCGATCCGTCGCACCGGCCGCACCACCATTAAGTACAGCGCGACATTGACCACGACAAATACCGCGGTAAACACCCCGAGCAGTGAGATCATGAAGGCGCGTAGCGCGCGGCTTGCACTGGCCGCTGCCCTGGCTAAGGGTACCGAAACGATTTGCGCGCCCACGATCTCGTTGGCTTGCCAACCGAAGCCGTTGTCCCCGCCATACCGTGTCACGAGACTTCGCGGCGCCGCTGCCGGCGTACTATGGCACGCCGCGCACTCGGCCGAGTTGCGGATGGGACGCGCCAAATACAGGGATTTGCCCATGGGTGTTTCGCGCTCTCCGACCACCTCTTGCGCGCCCGCATCGTTCCTGAAACGCTGGATGATGTCGCCTTCCCAGTCGGCAGCGCGATCGCGCGGATTGGTTGGGTTCAGCGTCGCCTCCTTGTACGTGTACTCGGCATGGCGCTCGCGCAGCTTCAGGAAATTTTGTGTCGCGGCATAGAACGGCACGCTTTGCGGTGGAAAGTTATCCTTAATTGCGGGCCCCAGCAAGGGCAGGATCTCGTTGGCGGTATAGGCGCGCATTGCCAAGGCACTGTCCATCATCAAACCGGCCTCAGCGAAAACTTCGCACTGCGCGTTGGCTTCGAGGATGTTCCGGCAAACGAATCCCGCGATCAACGCGCCGGCCACGAACACCGCGCCTACTGTCAAGTTGATTCGAATCAACAAACTCATGTCGAAACACCCAAGTGCATCGTTCTTTGGTCACCAAGGCGAGTGTCGCGTGGCGACATTATTCGCAATATAGTAGATGATTCGGCCCCATAACTCACGCAGTCACGACTTTAGTCTTTGCAGGAAAACATCGGATGCGAGCCACCGTCAATGTAGTCAGCCTCAGGATCGACAAGGTCCTGTACGATTTTGTCAACCGTGAAGCCATGCCGGGCAGCGGCGTCGAGGAACAACCCTTTTGGACCGGTTTTGCCGGGCTGGTTCGAAGCTTGGCGCCGCGCAACGCGCAGCTGCTGCGACGGCGTGACGAGCTGCAGGCGAAGATCGATTCATGGCATCGAGAAAATCCGGGCGCCGCATTCGATCGCGCGCGTTATAAGGCGCATCTGGCCGATATTGGCTATCTGCTGCCGGAGCAGCCCGCGTTCAACATCGATACCGCAGATGTCGACGCGGAGATGGCCCTGATCGCCGGGCCCCAATTGGTGGTTCCGGTCAGCAACGCGCGTTATGCATTAAATGCAGCCAATGCGCGTTGGGGCAGCCTGTATGACGCGCTCTACGGCACCGATGCCATTGCGCAGGAGGGCGCAACCCGCGGCGCTGGATACGATTCGCGGCGCGGCGCCAAGGTCATCGCCTTTGCGCGGAATTTTCTGGACATGCACTTTGAGTTGTCCGCGGGTTCACACCACGACGCGCTAATGTATCGAACCAGTGCGCAAGGACTCGGCGTGCAATTGAAGGACGGCAGTGTTGCCTCGCTCAAGGATCCCGCCGCATTCCGCGGCATTCAAGGGGACCCGAGTTCACCGGCGGTGCTGCTGCTCCTCCACCATGGCCTGCATGTGGAACTGCATATCGACCGCACTCACCACATTGGCCGTGACGATCCCGCCGGCATCAGCGATGTATGGCTGGAGTCGGCCATTACCACGATTCAGGACTGCGAGGATTCGGTGGCTGCGGTGGACGCGGATGAAAAAACGCAGCTGTATCGAAATTGGCTGGGATTGATGCGGGGCAGCCTGGAGGCGCGGATCGATAAGGGTGGTAAGGCGTTAACCCGACGCTTGAACGAGGATAGGCGCTATCGGACGCCGGCCGGTGCAGAATTAGTGCTGCCGGGTCGCAGTCTCATGCTGGTACGCAACGTCGGCCACCACATGCTGTCCGACGCCGTCACTCTGCACGGCGAGCCCATACCGGAGACTTTCATAGATGCCGCGGTGACGGCGCTGATTGCAGTGCATGATTTGCGCGGCGCCGGCGCGCGGCGCAATTCGCGTAAAGGCTCCGTATACATCGTCAAACCCAAAATGCATGGAGCCGAGGAAGTCGCATTTGCCGGCGAGCTGTTCAGCGCCGTCGAGGACCTGTTGGGTCTGACGCGAAATACGCTGAAGATCGGCATCATGGACGAGGAGAGGCGCACCAGCCTCAACCTTGCGGAATGCATCCGTGCCGCGCGTCACCGCATCGTGTTCATCAACACGGGCTTTCTGGATCGCACCGGCGATGAAATTCATACCTCGATGGAAGCGGCGGCCGTGCCACGTAAGAGCGACATCAAAAAGGCGGTATGGCTGGACGCGTATGAACGTCAGAATGTCGACATCGGCATCGCCTGCGGCCTGCGCGGCAGGGCACAGATCGGCAAGGGCATGTGGGCCATGCCGGACCTCATGGCGGACATGCTCAAGACCAAAATCGCCCAGCCGCGCGCCGGCGCGAGCACCGCCTGGGTGCCCTCCCCGACCGCAGCGACTTTGCACGCACTGCATTATCATCAAGTGGATGTCGCAGAAGTACAGAGGCAGCTCGCCGGCCGCGCGCGCGCTTCGCTCGACGATATCTTAACACCGCCCCTTGCCGCATCTGCTCAGTGGAGCGCGGCTGACATCGAAGAGGAACTCAACAATAATGCCCAGAGCATCCTGGGCTATGTGGTGCGCTGGATCGATTCCGGAGTGGGCTGCTCCAAAGTGCCGGATTATTTCGATGTGGCATTGATGGAGGATCGGGCCACGCTGCGCATTTCGAGCCAGCATGTCGCCAATTGGCTGCGCCACGCAATTTGTACGCCCGAGCAGGTGATGCAAGCGCTGCAGCGCATGGCGGTGGTGGTGGACCAACAAAACGCAGCTGATCCCGCCTATCGGCGCCTTGCCCAGGATCCTGACCACAACATCGCCTTCCAGGCCGCCTGCGACCTTGTTTTCAAGGGACGCGAGCAGCCCAACGGCTACACCGAGGCCATCCTGCATGCTCGCCGCAAGCAGCGAAAAGCGCTGCAATGACGGCTGCCTGGACGCACCAGCCACCTTCCTGTAGACTCATCGCAGCTTGATTCTGGGTCGGTGCTCGGTCAGTGCCACCCCAAGCTCGCGGTACGTCTCTGACGACTTCGCATTTTTACCTCCCTCGCTGCTGACCGCTGCAGAAGCAATTGCCTCTGTCGTGCGAGTCCAAAATCTTAAGGATTGTTTAATGTCATTTTCCGATCTCGGGCTATTGCCCGAATTGCTGCGTGCTGTCGCCGATAAGGGCTACGACACACCCTCCCCTATTCAAATTCAGGCCATTCCGGCCGTGCTCTCCGGCCGCGATGTGCTGGCTGGCGCGCAAACCGGCACCGGCAAAACCGCGGGCTTCGTCCTGCCCATTCTGCAGCGGCTCGCCGCCGACCAAGCCAACGGCAGCAGCCGTGCGCCGCGTGCGCTGGTCTTGACCCCCACTCGCGAACTAGCCGCGCAGGTGGCGCAGAGCGCGCGTGACTACGGCAAGCATATGCAGCTGCGCACCTACCAGGTGTTCGGCGGCGTCAGCATCAATCCGCAGATCAGCGCGCTGCGCAGTGGCTGCGATATTCTCGTGGCAACTCCGGGCCGCTTGCTCGATCTGGCGCAGCAACGGGCGGCGGATCTCTCCAAGGTCCAAGTACTGGTGCTCGATGAAGCCGATCGCATGCTCGACATGGGATTCATCAACGACATCCGCAAAATCATCAAGCTGCTGCCGCAGAAGCGCCAAAACTTGCTGTTCTCCGCCACCTATTCGGATGACATCCGAGGCCTGGCGGAACGGCTGCTGCACGATCCCCTATCCATCCAGGTGGCACCGCGCAACGCACCGATTGAATTGGTCGAGCAGCGCGCCTATCGCGTACAAAAAGAGCAGAAGCGGCACCTGTTGGTGCATCTGATCCAAGAAGGTCAGTGGCGCCAGGTATTGATCTTCACGCGCACCAAACACGGCGCCAATCGCCTCACGCAGCAACTGGAAGGTGCGGGCATTCAAGCCGCGGCCATTCACGGCAACAAGAGCCAGGCCGCGCGAGTGAAAGCACTCGACATGTTCAAGCGCGGACAAGTGACCTGCTTGGTGGCCACCGAAGTCGCCGCACGCGGCCTCGATATCAAGGAATTACCGCAGGTGGTGAACTACGAGTTGCCCAATGTGCCGGAAGACTATGTGCATCGTATCGGCCGCACGGGCCGCGCGGGCGCCGCCGGGGAAGCCATTTCTTTAGTCTCCAGCGATGAATCCGGACTGCTGCGCGATATCGAACGCGTGTTACGCCGCAGCATACCCACCGTGCCCACACCGGTGTTCAAGATCGTCGAGTCGGCGCAGCCGCCGGCCGGCAGCCAGCGCGGCTCAGGCGAGCGCGCCCAGGGTGAGCGTCCCCAAGGTGATCGAGGGGGCAATCGTCCAGGCCAGGGACGCCAGGGTCAGCAAGGAGGAGGACACGGGGGTGGTCGCGACTCGCGTCGCGCGCCGGCCACCGGCTCCGGCACCAGGAGCTTCGGCCAGCAGCAGCGAGGGCGATTCCGCTAAGTCAATTTGGGAACAAATTCACGCAGATACTTGGCGAAATCCCCGCCCAGGCTCGGATGCTTCAGCGCGTACTCCACAGTCGCCTGCAAGTATCCGAGCTTGCTGCCGCAGTCATAGCGTTTGCCTTCAAATTCGAAGGCATAGACAGGTTCACGCTTCATTAGTTGAGCGATGCCGTCGGTGAGTTGGATTTCGCCGCCGGCGCCCTTGCCGATCTTGGCGAGATCGTCGAAGACCGACGCGGTCAGCAAGTAGCGACCGACCACGGCCAGTGTGGATGCCGCCTTTTCCGGCTTGGGCTTCTCGACGATGTGTGACATTTTGCCGATGCGCGGGGCTATCTTGCTCTCGAGCGTCACGATTCCGTATTTGTCCGTATCCTGCTTAGGCACATTTTGCACGCCAAGCACGCTGTGGCCATGCGTTGCAAACACCTCCACCATCTGCTTCAGACACGGCACCTCGGCGTCGATCAAATCATCGGCGAGGTGGATCATGAACGGCGCATCACCCACCACCGGCCTAGCGCACAGCACCGCATGGCCGAGGCCGAGCGGCGCGGGCTGGCGAATGTATATGCAGGATGCCCAACTCGGCAGAATTCCATGCAGCGTGTCGAGCAATTCCTGCTTACCCTGTGCCAGTAACACCGCCTCGAGCTCGGGATTGCTGTCGAAGTGATCTTCGATGGCGCGCTTAGAACTACCGGTGATGAATACCAAAGTGTCGGCACCGGCCGAAAGTGCCTCGTCCACCGCATATTGGATGAGCGGCTTATCGACGATGGGCAGCATTTCCTTCGGGCTGGCCTTGGTGATGGGCAGAAATCGGGTGCCGCGTCCGGCAACTGGGAATACGGCGGTTTTTACGGCTTTGTGTGACATGCAGAAATAATAACGGATTTCACCGCGGCGCGCCGTCGGATAAATCTCACACGCGCGCGCGATTCATTCAGCGCAGCTTGACGATGGCATAGGCCTCGAAGCTCGCCCATGAATGGCAGGCCGGACAATGCCAGTAGAAATTGCGGCCGGAAAAACCGCATTCAATGCAACGGTACTTCTCGGCGTTCGCCAGCAATGCCCCGATCTCGTGCACCGTTTTCGCGTTTTGTACCGGATCCGCCCGCCATACCGCCTTGAGCGTCGCATCTTGTGAAAATACTGTTTCGATCGATGCGCGAAGCGGCTCGGCATCGACCAGCCCGGCTGCGATCGCGGCGAAAACCAGACGCTTCAATTCACCGACGTCGCGCGAATTCGCCTGCGCCACGAGTTCGGCCAATACCGCGGCCTGCGCCTCGGGCCCCACCAGTTCGAGCAGATGCGGCAGCTCCTCTTGCAGTAGTTCGGGTGCTTCGATCAGCGCCTGGCGCAGCAGCCGCACGCCCAGTTGCGGTTGTCCCTCGATCTGCGCGATTTGTGCTCGCAACAGCGCCGCGCGAGGAAACGGCGAGCTTTGCGCGCGAGCTTCGCGCAGCAGTTGCCGGGCAGCCGCGGGATCGCCACGTTCCATCGCAAGCGCTGCCAGCTCGCACAGGTAGTGTGCCGCCACTTTGCGCGGCGGCGCCGCCTTGATGCGCTCCAGCTGGCGAAAAGCGCCCAATGCCTGCTGCCAATCATGCTGGCGTTCATACACCAGCCGCAATGCGTCGAGGGCGCTGGCACGCAGGCGCGGCACTTCGCTTACTTGTTGAAATAATCCTTCTGCGCGATCCAGCAGGCCGGCGCGCAGGTAGTCCTGTGCCAGCGCCAGCAGCGCCTGCTCTCGGTGCTCCTGCGCCAAGGTGGCACGGGCCAGTAGATTTTGATGGATGCGGATGGCGCGCTCCACTTCTCCGCGCCGTCGATACAAGGAGCCCAATGCGAAGTGGGTCTCGATCGTATCGGCGTTGGCGTCCATCAGCTTCAAGAACATGTCGAGCGCCCGATCGGGCTGCTCGGTGACGAGATAATCAAGTCCGGTCAAATAATCGGGATGCAGCTGCTTGAGTGAAACCGGCCAGCGCTTGCCCCAGCCGAAATGCCCGGCCAGTATTCCAATTACCAAAGCCGCGACCACCAAAGCCCACGTCAGCAGCGATAGATCGGTCACCCTTTCCTAATCGCGGATCGGCTGATCCGCACCGTCGTTGACCCGTTCGCGCAGGTCTTTGCCTGGCTTGAAATGCGGGACATGCTTGCCGGCAAGCGCCACAGCCTCTCCGGTCTTGGGATTGCGTCCCTGCCGCGGTGGCCGGAAATGCAGGGAAAAGCTCCCGAAGCCGCGGATCTCGATCCGCTCGCCGGTCGCCAGCGCATCGCTCATGATTTCCAGCAGCTGCTTTACCGCGAGTTCGACATCCTTCGCCGGTAAATGCTTCTGTTTCGCCGAAATGATCTCAATGAGTTCCGATTTCGTCATTATCGATCCGTGGGCATCACTAGACATACTTAAGAGGGCAAGCGCGGCGGTTCAAGTCCCGACGCGCTTAAGCCTTGGTCCCTCAATCCTGGCCGGAGATTTGCTCTTTGAGGAGATCTCCCAAGCTGGTTCCGGTCGGTGAATCGGTCCGATAATTCTGCATGGCCTCTTGTTCCTCGTGAATGTCCTTGGCCTTGATCGACAGCGAGATGCTGCGACCCTTGCGATCCACTCCGGTAAATTTGGCTTCGACTTCCTCGCCGACCTTCAGCAACAGCCGCGCATCTTCCACGCGATCGCGCGACAGCTCGGAGGCCCGCAGCTGGCCGTCGACGCCATTGCCCAGGTCGATGATTGCGCCCTTGGCGTCGACTTCTCGGACCACGCCGGTGACGATGCTGCCCTTGGGGTGCTCTGCGATATACGCTGAGAAGGGGTCCTTCGCGAGTTGCTTGATCCCCAAGCTGATTCGCTCCCGCTCAGGATCGATGGACAGAACCATGGCGTCGACCTGTTGCGCCTTCTGATAACTGCGCACCGCCTCTTCGCCCGGCATATCCCACGAAATGTCCGACAGATGCACCAGGCCGTCGATGCCGCCGGCCAAACCTATGAATATGCCGAAATCCGTAATCGATTTGATCTGCCCGCTGACCTTGTCGCCGCGGTTGTAATTGTCGGCAAATTCCTTCCAAGGATTCGCCTTGCACTGCTTCACGCCCAGGCTGATGCGGCGGCGCTCCTCGTCGATGTCGAGCACCATGACTTCGACTTCCTGACCGACGTGCACCACTTTGGCCGGATTGACGTTTTTGTTGGTCCAATCCATTTCCGACACATGTACCAGGCCCTCGACGCCTTCTTCGATTTCGACGAAGCAGCCGTAATCGGCAATGTTCGTGACCTTGCCGAACAGACGCGTGTTGGCCGGATAGCGCCGTGCAATGTTCTGCCATGGGTCCGCGCCCAACTGCTTCAGGCCCAGCGAGACTCGCTGCCGCTCCCGATCGAACTTCAAGATCCGCACATCGATCTCTTCACCAACCTTGACCACTTCGGAAGGATGCTTGACGCGCTTCCAAGCCATGTCGGTGATGTGCAGCAATCCGTCGATGCCGCCCAGATCCACGAACGCGCCATAGTCGGTGAGATTCTTGACCACACCCTTGACCGCAGCACCTTCCTGCAAATTATCCAGCAGCGCGGAACGCTCGGCGCTGTATTCCTGTTCCACCACCGCACGACGCGACACAACCACGTTGTTGCGCTTCTGATCGAGCTTGATGACCTTGAACTCGAGCGGCTTGTTTTCCAGGTACGAAGGATCGCGTACCGGCCGCACATCGACCAGGGAGCCTGGCAAGAATGCGCGCACATTGTCGATCTCGACCGTGAAACCGCCCTTGACCCGGCCGGTAATGATGCCGATCACCACTTCTTGTTTCTCGAAAGCCGTCTCGAGCCGCGTCCACGTCCTGGCGCGCTTGGCCTTCTCCCGCGAGAGGCGGGTTTCTCCGGAACCGTCCTCGACACTGTCCAACGCGACCTCAACGGTCTCGCCGACTACAACCTCTATTTCACCTTTTTCGTTCTTGAATTGGTCGGCTGGAATCACCGCTTCGGACTTCAATCCGACATTGACGATGACGTAGTCCTGGCCGACTTCGACGATCAATCCATTGAGGATGGTGCCAGGTCGAATGCGCTGGCTCGCAATGCTCTGTTCGAACAGTTCCGCAAAACTTTCTGTCATGTTCTCTCTATAAGACTATTCCCTAGCACTCATCCCTTGTGCCCGAGGGGTTACCATAAAATAACGGCCTTCATTCCATGAAAGCCGCAACCTATTTCCTATCCCACCTCATGCGACAGACGCCGGCGGGCCACTTCTAAAACGCGCTCAACCACCGAATCGACGGACATACCCGTCGTGTCCAGCAAGATCGCGTCGGCGCTTGCGACCAGAGGCGAGGCGGTGCGCGTAGAATCGCGCAGATCACGCTCCGCTATCTCCAGCGAAAGGGCGGCAAGGTTAGCAGCAACCCCCTTTTCTTTCAACTGCTTATGGCGTCTCAAGGCTCGCTCTGCGGCACTCGCCGTGAGAAAAATCTTGACCTCGGCCTGAGGGAATACCACCGTTCCCATATCGCGGCCGTCCGCCACCAATCCCGGAGGCACGGCAAAGCGCCGCTGGCGCTCCAGGAGCGCGGCACGGACTAGCGGCAGCGCCGCCACCCTGGAGGCGTCATTTCCCGCCTGTTCGGTCCGAATGGGTCCCGTAACCTCGATACCGTCCAGCCAGACCACCTCTCCGCCCGCCGCATCGGACCCGAACCTTATATCGAGCTGGCGCGCCAAGAGGCCCAAGCGCTGCGCATCATCGAGGCCAATACCCGCCTTGCGCCCCGCCAAGGCCACCAATCGGTACAGCGCACCACTATCGAGCAGTGCCCAGCCCAGAGCCTGCGCCGCGGCGCGGCTGATGGTGCCCTTGCCGGACCCGGAGGGACCATCAATGGTCATGACCCGCACTTTCTGCATCGCAGTCCTACGCCGGCGACTGGTGAATATCGAGGCCCACCGAGCAGGCCAGCCCGACGAAACCGGGGAACGACGTGGCCACGTTGGCCACGTCGAGGATCGAAATGGCTGCGGCAGCGCGCAAACTGGCGACGGCAAAAGACATGGCAATCCGGTGATCGCCGCAGCTGTCGATCTCGCCGCCGGCGAACGCAGGCCCTGCAACGCGGCCTTCAATGCGCATGCCGTCCGGCAACACCTGGTGGGTTACGCCCAAAACCTGCAAGCCCGCGCTCATCGCCGCGATCCGGTCACTCTCTTTTACGCGCAGCTCCTCTGCACCCGTCACCAGCGTCTCACCCGCCGCACAGGCGGCGGCGATGAACAAGATGGGAAATTCGTCGATGGCGAGCGGCACCAGTTCCACAGGAACGCGTACCCCGCGCAATGCGGAAGCGTGGATCAGCAAATCCGCCACCGGCTCGGCGCCGCTCTCGCGTGCATTTCTTATTTCGATATTACCGCCCATGCTGCGCAAAATCTCGAGCAAGCCGCTGCGCGTGGGATTCATCCCGACGTTGCGGATCAACAATCCCGCGGGCCCTGCGCCCAAAAGCCCCGCCACGATGAAAAAAGCCGCGGACGAGAAATCGCCCGGCACGTCGAGCCGCTGGCTCGCCAATTCCTGCGGCGGATGCAGCGTGGTACGCAGGCCATCGGTATCGAGGCGCACCCCACAACTCTTCAGCATGCGTTCGCTGTGGTCGCGATTGACCGCGGGCGAGATGATGGTGGTCGGTCCGTCCGCATATAGCGCGGCCAACAGCACCGCCGACTTCACCTGCGCGCTGGCCACCGGCATTCGATACTCGATTCCGTGCAGCCGGCGGCCGCCGCCGATATCGACAGGCGGCGTGCCATTGCGGGTGCGCACGTCTGCCCCCATCTCGCGCAGCGGCTTAGCCACGCGTTCCATGGGCCGCTTCATCAGCGATGCGTCGCCGATCAATTGTGAGTCAAACGGCTGCGCCGACAATAGGCCGGTAAACAAACGCATGGCGGTGCCGGCATTGCCCATGTCAAGCGCCCTGCCCGCTGCGTGCAAGCCGCGCAGGCCTACGCCGCGAATAACCACCCGCGTGGGATTCGGCTGTTCAATGTGCACCCCCAGGGCGCGCATGGCCGCCAGGGTCGCCAGGCAATCCTCGCTTGCCAGAAACCCGCTCACTTCGCTGCTGCCTTGCGCAATGCCGGACAGCATCAACGCGCGGTGCGAAATAGACTTGTCGCCCGGGACCGTCATCGCTCCCGAGACGCTGTGTGCCGGTTGCGCGGCAAATTTGCTCGGGCTGTGCGTCATCCCGATCAGAGCACGGCCCGCGGGTACGAGCCCAGCACCTTGAACAACGAGGCACGCTGTTCAAGTGCGGCGAGCGCCTTGGCCACCGGTGGGTCGCTCACATGACCTTCGATATCGATGAAAAACACATAGTCCCACTTGCGCTTGCGCGAGGGACGCGATTCGATGCGGGTCATGTTGACCCGATGCTGCGCAAGAGGCTCGAGCAATCGGAACAGCGCGCCGGCATCGTCGGTGTCGGCCCCGGACACCAGCAAGGTCGTGCGATCGGCGCCGCTGGCACTGAACAATTTCCTGCCCACCACCAAGAAGCGGGTGGTGTTGTCGGCCCGATCCTCTATTTCATTGGCCAGCAGATTGAGGCCATAGATTTCGGCGGCGGCACGACTGGCGATGGCCGCAGTGCCACGTTCATCGCGCGCCCGACGCGCACCTTCGGCATTGCTCGACACGGCGACGCGCTCCACGTCGGGGAGCTGGTCATCCAGCCAGCCCCGGCATTGAGCAAGCGCCTGCGGATGCGCGCAGACGCGCTTCACGGCATCCTTGCCGCTCATCTTCCCCATCAAGCAATGATGGATTCGTAACTCCACTTCGCCGCAAATTTTTAGGGCGGACGACAGAAACATATCCAGCGTGTGATTGACCGTGCCCTCGCTCGAGTTCTCGATGGGCACCACCCCGAAGTCCGCGACTCCGCCCTCAACTTCGTGGAACACCTCGTCGATCGCCGGCAGCGGCAGCGCCCGCACCGAAGAGCCGAAGTGTTTTAGGACGGCAGCTTGAGTGAACGTGCCTTCCGGCCCCAAAAACGCCACCTTCAGCGGCTCCTGCTGGGCCAGGCAGGCCGACATTATTTCCCGAAACAGTCGCGCGATCTCTTCATCTCGCAGCGGGCCATGATTTCGTTTCAGCGCCAGGCGCAGCACCTCCGCTTCACGCTCGGGGCGATAGAAATCCACCGCCTTGCCCGACGCCGATTTCGAGATACCGACCAGCTGCGCGAATCGCGCGCGTTCGTTGAGCAGAGCATGAATTCTGGCATCGACTGCATCGATGCTGTCACGGATATTGCCGAGTCCGCCGCCGGTGGGAGTGACGCCGGGAGCAGACCTATCCGCGCCCGAAGCAGTATCCGGAAGGGGTTTGCGCGGCCGTTGCACAATCTTACGCACTCGTGTCTTACGCTTTGCCATTGCCGTCCTTTATACGTGCCGACGCTCGAAGTCGCGCATGAACTCGAGCAGCGCCTCAACGCCCGCCAGCGGCATGGCATTGTAAATACTGGCGCGCATGCCGCCCGATGCCCGATGACCCTTGAGGCCTTGCAGCCCCGCGGCGCCGGCCTGGGCAAGAAATTCGGCATCCAGCTCCGGCTTGTTCAAGTTGAAGGTCACGTTCATCCAGGAGCGCGAGTCCCGCGAAATTCGGTTCTTATACAGATGCGACGCATCGATGGCAGCATACAACGTCTGTGCCTTGACGCGATTGCGCTCTGCGACGGCCGTCAATCCCCCAGCCCTCTTCAGCCATTTAAACACCAGACCCGCCATGTACCAGGCGAAGGTCGGCGGTGTATTCAGCATGGACTGATTCTCGGCAATCGCTTGGTAATCGAACACCTGAGGAGTCTCGGGGCGCGCTCGGCCGACGAGGTCCTCGCGAACGATCACTAGCGTAAGGCCGGCGGGTGCGATATTTTTCTGCGCGCCCGCGTAGATCAGTCCGAATCCGGCGACATCGATGGGCCTTGACAGAATGCTCGACGACATATCCGCCACCAACGGCGCGCCGCCGGTAAGCGGCACATAGCCGAACTCGACCCCGCTGATGGTTTCATTCGGCGTGTAATGGACATAGGCCGCACCGCGGCTGAATTCAAGCTCGCCTTGCGGCGGGACTCGCGTGTAGTTGCCGCCGCCATCGCCGGCAATGTGCACTTGGCTGTAGCGCCGCGCCTCGACGATGGCCTTGCGCGACCAATGTCCCGTATCGAGGTAGTCAACCGTCGCCTGCGGCGCGGAAAGATTCATGGGCACGAAGGAAAATTGCGCCGACGCGCCACCTTGCAGGAACAGCACCCGGTAGTTGGCCGGTATCGCCATCAGTTCGCGCAAGTCCGCCTCGGCCTCGGCAGCTACCTGCTCGAAGGCTTTGCTGCGGTGACTGACTTCCATGACCGACATGCCGCTGCGCTGCCAATCGAGTAATTCGCCCTGCACCTGCTCCAGGACTTCGAGCGGCAGCACCGCCGGTCCGGGAGAGAAATTGAAGGCGCGCATCCTAGACGAGTGTCAGCTGTCGTTGGCAGGCGGTTCGTCCGGCAGCGCTCCACCATCAACCGGATCTGCGGGTTCGCCGGCCAGGCCGTCGATCCGCTCGAGCCCGGACAGTTGATCGCCCTCTTCCAGCCGAATCAGGCGCACGCCTTGAGTATTGCGCCCCACTACGGAAATATCCTTCACCGGGGTGCGCACCAGCACGCCGTTCTGGCTCATGAGCATGATTTCATCGTCAATGCTCACCTGCAGCGCGCCGACCATGCGGCCGTTGCGGTCGGTGATTTGCAGAGCGATCACGCCCTGACCGCCGCGCCCATGCGTCGGGAATTCCTCGAGCGGCGTCAGCTTGCCGAAACCGTTCTGTGATGCGGTGAGAATGAAGCCGCGCTCGGCTACAATCAGTGCATTGACCTGCTTCTCCTCGCTCAATTTGACGCCGCGCACACCCGCGGCCTCGCGGCCCATCGGACGGACCTCATCCTCAACGAAACGAATCGCCTTGCCGCCGGTGGTGAACAGCAAGATGTCTTTCGTGCCGTCAGTGATCGCGACACCCACAAGTTTGTCGCCCGGATCCAGTGCAACCGCAATGATGCCGCTGGCACGCGGCCGCGAGAACAAGGCCAGCGAGGTCTTCTTTACTGTGCCGGACGCAGTCGCCATGAAGACGAACTTGCCTTCTTCGAATTCCTTGATCGACAACATGGCGCTGATGCGCTCGCCTTCTTGCAGCGGCAGGAGGTTGACGATGGGTTTACCGCGCGAACCGCGGCTGGCCTGCGGCAGCTGGTACACCTTCAACCAGTACAGCTTGCCGTGATCGGAAAAACACAGCAGCGTGTCATGCGTATTCGCGACGAACAGCTTGTCGACGAAATCCTCGTCCTTGACGCTGGTGGCTGCCTTGCCGCGGCCGCCGCGACGCTGCGCCTGGTAATCGGACACCGGTTGCGCCTTTGCATATCCGCCATGTGACAGAGTAACCACCACGTCTTCCGGTGAGATCAAATCTTCCGTCGTGAGGTCTTCGTGATTGACAAGTATTTCCGTGCGTCGCTTGTCGCCGAAGGTGTCTCGGATGTATTCGAGCTCGGCGCGAATCACCTGCAGCAGACGTTCGGTTCGCGCGAGAATGTCATTCAAATCGTGAATCTGCGCCAACAATTCCTGGAATTCGGCAATGATCTTGTCTTGCTCGAGTCCGGTGAGGCGGTTCAGCCGCATCTCCAGAATCGCCTGAGCCTGGATATCCGTGAGACGGTAGCCGCCCTCGACTATGCCGAATGCGCCGACCTCACCTTCCGGCCGGGTGCTGATGGCGCCGGCGCGAGCCAGCATTTCCGGCACCGCACCTGAATTCCAAGCGCGCGCCATCAATGCTACTTTAGCTTCGGCGGGCGATGGCGATGCCTTGATGGCCGCGATGATTTCGTCGATGTTCGCAAGCGCTATCGCCAGGCCTTCCAGGATATGGCCGCGTTCGCGCGCCTTGCGCAGCTCGTACATCGTGCGGCGCGTGACCACTTCACGCCGATGGCGCAGAAATGCATCGAGCATCTCCTTCAGGCTGAGCAGCCGCGGCTGCCCGTCGACCAATGCCACCATATTGATGCCGAACACCTTCGCCATTTCAGTTTGCGAGAACAGGTTGTTGAGCAATATCTCGGGAACTTCACCGCGCTTCAATTCGATCACTACGCGCATACCATCCTTGTCGGATTCGTCGCGCAAGCCGTCCGAGGCGATACCGTCGATGAGCTTGTCGCGTACCAAATCCGCGATCCTCTCGATCAGCCGCGCTTTGTTGACCTGGTAGGGAAGCTCCGTAATGATTATCGCTTGACGATCGCCCTTGCCGACGTCCTCGAAATGAGTGCGCGCACGCATGTGCACGCGGCCACGCCCGGTCTTGTAGGCAGTGACAATTTCCTGAGTACCGTTGATGAATCCCGCGGTCGGAAAATCCGGTCCGGGAACGATCTGCAGCAATTCCGCCAGCGTCAGCTCCGGATTCTCGATCAACGCGATGCAGGCCGAGATGATTTCAGTCAGATTATGCGGCGGAATATTCGTGGCCATGCCCACGGCGATACCCGATGAACCGTTGATCAGCAGGTTCGGGATTCGCGCGGGCAGGACCGTCGGCTCGCTTTCGGACTCATCGTAGTTCGGATTGAAGTCGACCGTTTCCTTGTCGATATCGGCCAGCAGCTCGCCGGCCAATCTCGACATGCGCACTTCGGTGTAGCGCATCGCGGCCGGCGGATCGCCGTCTACGGAGCCAAAATTCCCCTGCCCGTCGACCAGCATGTAGCGCATCGAGAATTCTTGCGCCATGCGCACTATCGCGTCGTATACCGACGCATCGCCGTGCGGATGGTATTTGCCGATCACATCGCCTACCACACGGGCGGATTTCTTATACGCCTTGTTCCAGTCATTGCTCAGTTCGCGCATGGCGAACAGCACGCGCCGATGCACGGGCTTTAAGCCGTCGCGAACGTCGGGCAAGGCTCGGCCGACGATGACGCTCATCGCGTAATCGAGGTAGGATTTGCGCATCTCGTCTTCGAGATTTACGGGCAATATTTCGCGAGCGATCTCGGCCATTTGCGAGAGTCCGGTGCAGCCTTCGTGGCTATATTAAGCGGGTTTAAAAGGGGCGAGGCATGTCTGAAACATAGATGAATTCTAGCACATATCCTCTCCGGCCTTAAGCCCACGGTGCCGATAAGCCGATATACTTGGGAATGCCTGCAGTTCTTGCCGATTTAAGCATCGAGGCCCGCTGGATCGTGCCCATGAGCATGCCCGGCAAGGTCCTCGAAAATTACACTTTGGTGGTGCGAGACGGACGCATTCTCGATATCTTGCCGAGCGCGGTCGCGGCGCAGCGCTACGCCGCGACCGTGCTAGTGCAACGGCCTCGGCAGCTGCTAATGCCTGGGATGATCAACGCCTGCACGCATGCCGCCATGACGTTATTTCGTGGGACGCCCTTGCATGGGGCGGCCAAGGAACCAGCCGCGAACGGCCGGGCTGCGTACGGCCAGGATGTGGTGCGCGACGGCGTCTTGATGGCCATTGCCGAAATGCTGTGTTCCGGGGTTACCTGCTTTGCGGACCGCTATTGTTTTCCCGACGCGACGGCCCGCACCGCCGCCGAACAGGGCATACGCGCCGTCATCGGAATGCCGGTGGCGGAGATGCCAAGCCCGTGGGAAAGCTTGCAGCTGCGCGATGAATACAAGGATCATCCGCTGATCTCCACTGTATTTGCACCGCAAGCCGCCAACACCTTGAGCGATGCCACATTCGCCCGGCTTGCTACTCTGGCGGACGAACTCGACGCGGGGATCATGATCGATCTGCATGAATCGGCGGCTGAAATCGCCGAGTCGGTGGCCCGCTGCGGCATGCGCCCCATCGAGCGGCTCTGGCAATTGGGCTTGCTCACACCGGCATTGAATGCCATCCATATGGCCTGTGCCTCGGACCAAGATGCCGCACTCGCGCAGCGCACCGGGATTTCCATCAGTCTATGCCCGCAGTCGAATCTGAAGAAATCGGGCGTGCTGCCGCCGGCCGCCACATTTGCCGCTTCGGGGATTCGTATGGCGCTGGGCAGCGGCGACGGCACGCCGTTTCAAGGTTTGGATATATGGGGCGAGATGAAGTTGCTGGCACAGATGTCGGGCGCCGGGCCCAACCCCCTCGGTGCCTGGGACGCACTCGCCATGGCGACGCGCGGCGGCGCCGCTGTTCTCGGCCTGGAGGGCGACGTCGGCACACTCGAAATCGGGAAGTGGGCCGATCTGTGCTGTGTCGACTTGGGCGGCCCGGCCACTCAGCCCCTGGGCGATCCGGTGACGCAATTGGTTTTTTGCGGCGGCCGTGACATCGTGAGCGACGTCTGGGTGGCGGGCCGGCAACTGCTGGCGGACGCCGAGATGACCCGCCTTGATTGGAGCGGCGCCGCCGAGCGCGTCGGCGCCTGGGCCGCGCGGCTGAATATCGGAGAATGAGATGCAAACGTCCGCTCGAAATGTTGATCCCGCTGAGCTCGCAAAATTCTCTGCGCTTGCGCAAAGCTGGTGGGATCCTAAGGGGCCGTCGAAACCCTTGCACGATCTCAATCCGCTGCGACTGCAATACATAGAGCGTGCGGCGGCCCTGCAAGGCAGGCAGGTACTGGACGTGGGCTGCGGCGGAGGCATTCTCTCCGAGGCCATGGCGCGCAACGGTGCGCAGGTGCTGGGCATCGACTTGGCGCAGGCCGTGCTCGATGTGGCCGAGCTGCATGCGCTCGACGCCAAAGTTTCTCTTGAATATCGCGCGGTGGCAGCGGAGGAACTGGCGCAGCAACGACCCGGCGCTTTCGATCTGGTGACTTGCATGGAAATGCTAGAGCACGTGCCGCAGCCTGCGGCCATGGTAAAAGCGCTTGCCGGCTTGGTGCGGCCCGGCGGCGACGTCATCGTCTCCACCTTGAATCGCAATCCGTTGGCATTCGCGGTTGCCATCGTCGGCGCGGAATATATTGCACGCGTCTTGCCACGCGGCACACATGAATATTTAAAATTCATTCGCCCCTCCGAGCTCGCCCGTTGGGGGCGCGACACCGGATTGGAGCTGCGCGACTTGACGGGAATTGCCTACAATCCATTGACGCGTTCATTTCGGCTGTCGCCGAATACCCAGGTCAACTATCTGGCGCATTTCACGCGATCGACAAAGGAGCCTGTCTGAGCACTCCATCTGAGGCCTGGCCGCGGGTGCGCGCAATCTTGTTCGATCTGGACGGCACCTTGCTCGACACTGCGCCCGACATGGTCGGCGCCCTGAATGCGCTACGGGGCGAGGAAGGTTGCGTGCCTCTGCCTTACGATGAAGTGCGCGCCGCGGTCAGTCACGGAGCCGCGCGCGTGGTCAAGTGCGGATTTCCCGACGCCCTGCCGGACCGTGCCACGTTGTTGCAGCAGCGCTTCCTTGAAATCTATCGCGGCGCCTTAAGCCGCGAGACGCGACTGTTCCCAGGCATGGATGGCGTGCTACATGCCTTGGCTGAGCGGCGCCTGAAGTCGGGCATCGTCACCAATAAGCCTGCATGGCTCAGCGAACCTCTGCTCGACGAATTGGGATTGCGTGCCCGCTTCGACTGCGTGGTCAGCGGCGATACGGTTGCCGAACGCAAGCCGCATCCCCTGCCTCTGCTGCATGCCGCCATGCTCGTCGGAGTGCCGCCCGGCGCCTGCATCTACGTGGGCGACGCCGAGCGCGATGTGCAGTCCGCACATGCGGCCGGGATGCAGGCGGTGGTCGCCGACTACGGCTACCTGCGCGCCGATGAGGATTCGACCGCGTGGGGCGGCGACGGACACTTGCGCCAGGCCCTGGATCTGTTGGACTGGCTCGATGCCGGCGGCCGCCTATGAATGACGGCGCAGTATGGATGGCGTTCATCGCGGGGACGGTGCTCGGGGCGCTCGCGGCGTTGCTGTGGCGCGCGCGGCGTGAGCAAACCGCGAAGATCGAGACGGAGTTGTTGCGGGCGCGCCTGAAGAACGAGGAAACGTTGAGCGGTGAACGCGAACAGGCGTTGACGCGGGCGCGCGAGCAGCTGCAGGGAGTGTTTGGAGAATTGGCGCGCGACAGCCTGCAGAGCAACAGCGAAGTATTTCTGCAGCTGGCGCGCGAACGCCTCGCCCGTCAGCAGTCGGACGCCGCACAGACTCTGAAGGAGCGCGAAACGGCGATCGAAACCCTGGTGCAGCCCATTCGCGAAGCGCTCGCCAAGACTGAAGCGCAAATCCAGGCGATTGAGCGTGATCGCATTGACTCGTTTGCGGGCATCAAGACTCAGATGGAGGCACTGGCCGGCGGCCAGAATCTGCTGTCCCGCGAAACACGCAACTTGGTTACCGCGCTGCGGCGGCCGGACGTGCGTGGACAATGGGGTGAGATAACGCTGCGCCGTCTGGTCGAATTGTCGGGCATGACCTTGCACGTCGATTTTACCGAGCAGCAACAGCGCAACACCGACAGCGGCGCGATCCGGCCCGACATGGTGGTGCATATGCCGGATCGGCGCGACATCATCGTCGACGTGAAGACCCCTCTCGACGCCTATCTCTCGGCCATTGAGGCGCAGAGCGACGATGAGCGCGGCGCACAACTGCGCCGCCACGCGCAAATCGTCGGCGCCCGGGTTCGCGAGTTGGCCTCGAAGCAGTATTGGGCACAGTTCGAGCGCAGCCCCGATTTCGTCGTGCTGTTCCTGCCGGGCGATCAATTCCTGACGGCGGCGCTGCAGGAAAATCCCACACTGATCGACGATTCGCTGCGCCAGAACGTGATGCTGGCGACGCCCACGAGCCTGGTCGCATTATTGAAAATCGTACAACTCGGCTGGAAGCAATCAGTGCTGGCGGACAACGCGGCAGAGATTCGCGGCCTCGGGGAAGAGCTGTACAAGCGGCTGGCGGTGTTCGGCGAGCATCTTGGCAAGCTGGGCAGATCCTTGGGCAGCAGCGTGGATTCCTTCAACAAAGCCGTGGGCTCGCTCGAAGCGCAAGTTCTACCCGCCGCGCGCCGCTTCGAAGCGCTCGGACTTCGCGTCAGCCGCGACATCGAAACCATTGAACCGGTGGAAAGCCTGGCGCGCATCCCGCGCAGCGTCGCTGTACAGCCAGACCCCTTGGGCGAGACAGATTCTGAAACCACTTGATGAGACGTATCGGCGGCGGGCGATACCGCCGGGCACGGCGCGCTATTGGAGCTGGCTGTTCGCCACTGCGCGGCTGCGCCCTGCCCTGCTCGGCATCTACGCCCTGGGCGCCGAGTGGCAGGCGCTGATGGATCCTGCCACCGAGTCAGCCGTGGCGCACTTGAAACTTGCCTGGTGGCAGGAAGAAATGCAAAGGCTCACGACGCATTCCCCCGTGCATCCCATCAGCAGCTACCTCATCGCATTGCCCGGCGGCGCCACGGCGGATTTTACGCCGCTGTTGACCGCCGCACACGCCGCCTCGACCCAGGTCGGCGGCGTGCCTTTGGAACGTGGCGCGGATCTGGAGCCGCAATCCGATGCGTTGTGGGGCGGCCCGTTGGCGCTGGTGTCGCAGCTCGCCGGCGAAAGCCCGCACGAGCAAGAGTTGCGCGACTGCATTCGATGGCTGGCGGCGGCGCATTACCTCGCGCGGGCGATCTGCGACTACCGCGGGGAAGCGTGCGCCGGACGTGTGGCCTTTGCCGTCGATCAACTCCTGGCCGCGGGCATCGACAACGGCGATCTCACGGCCGCTGCGCCGCCCGCACACCTACAGATTTTCTTGCAGCAGCAGCGGCAGCAAGCCGTACAGTATTTCGAACGCGCCGAGCAGCTACTGCCAGGTGCGCAGCGCACCTCGCAACGGCATTTGCTGGTGCTTGCGGCCCTCGGACTTGAGCATTTGCAAAATCGCGCGCCCATGCTGCCGCGCCGGCGCCTTAAGGACATGCTCCTCGCCTGGCAGACGGCGCGGCGCGCTTGAACGTGACTTCGGAGCCTTACATGATACCTACGCAATTCACGCCCGGCCCGGACCTGTTGGCCGGGCGCGTCATCCTGATCACCGGCGCCGGCAGCGGTCTCGGCCGAGCCCTCGCCATTGCATCGGCGCAGGCCGGAGCCACGGTGATCCTCTCGGGCCGCAACGTACGCAAGCTGGAGCAGTCGTATGATGAGATCCAGGCTCTCGGGGCACCGCAACCCGCGATGGCGACGCTGGATCTGGCCACGGCGACGGCGCTGGACTACGACAATCTGGCGGCGACCATCAGCAGCGAATTCGGCAAGCTTGATGGCGTGGTACACGCCGCCGCGCTGCTGGGCGAGCGCACGCCGCTTGAACAATACGACGTGCCTACTTGGTGCCGGGTGCTGCACGTGAACCTAACCGCACCCTTCATACTGACCCAAGTCCTGTTGCCCCACCTTCGCAAGTCCGCCGACGCCTCCGTGATTTTCGTCAGCAGTGGGGTGGTGAAGAATCCGCGTCCCTTTTGGGGCGCCTATGCCGTCGCCAAGTCCGGTTTGGAGGCGGTGCGCAGCATGTTGTCTCAGGAACTCGAAGGCGAAGCGAATATCCGCATCAACAGCGTGAACCCCGGGCGCATGCGTACGGCCATGCGGGCCGCCGCCTATCCCGCCGAGGATCCGAACACCGTGCCGGCGCCGGCTGCCGTCAGCGCACCGTTCCTGTACTTGCTGAGTGCGCAAAGTCGCGGTATTGATGGGCAGTATATCGAGGCGCAGTGACAGCCAAAGGGGAACGCTGAATGAGTTCACGACAATTTATCGCCGCTTGCAGTTTGGTGATGGCACTGTGTCTGGCGCGCAACGCGGCAGCTGCCGAATACTCGCCCGCCGCCGGCGCGGCTCCGTATGAGGGCGACTACGTAATCCATGACTTCCATTTCGCCTCGGGCGAAGTATTGCCGGAATTACGGCTGCACTACACGGCGCTGGGCAAGGCGAAGCGCGACGCGCACGGCCGGGTGAGCAATGCGATCCTGATTCTGCACGGCACCGGCGGTTCCGGCCGCAGCTTGCTCAACGAGCATTTCGCGGGCGTGCTGTTCGGCAAGGGCCAGCTGCTCGACAGCAGCCGCTACTTCATCATTTTGCCCGACGGAATCGGTCACGGAAAATCGAGCAAGCCCAGCGACGGCTTGCACGCGCGCTATCCGCAGTACACCTATGCCGATATGCTGGCCGCGCAGCATGCGCTCGTTTCGCAAGGCTTGCAGGTGGACCACTTGCGCCTCGTGATGGGCACGTCCATGGGCTGCATGCACACCTTCATGTGGGGCGAAGCCTATCCGGATTTCATGGACGCGCTGATGCCGCTGGCCTGTCTGCCGGTGCAAATCGCCGGCCGCAACCGCCTCTGGCGCAAGCTCCTGATCGACGCCATCCGCAGCGATCCGGACTGGCAGCAGGGCGAGTACAAGAGCCAACCCGCGCGCGCCCTGCGCACGGCGGCCGGCTTGCTGATGATCGCCGGCAGCGCGCCCATACAAATGCAGATCGCCCTGCCGACCCGCGATGCCGCCGACGAATTCGCCGACACGTACATGCTGCGCCAGCTCGCCGAATTGGATGCCAACGATTTGCTGTATGCGGTGTCGGCGTCGCGCGATTACGATCCCGCCGCGGGTTTGGACAAAATCCAGGTGCCATTGACGCAGATAAACTCCGCCGATGATTTCATCAATCCGCCGGAACTAGGGCTGGCGGAGCGCGAAATTACGCGCGTCAAGGGAGGCCGCTTCGTGCTGCTGCCCGCCTCCGAGCGAACCCATGGACATGGCACGCACACCTGGGCGGCGCTGTGGCAGCAATATTTGGCGCAATTGCTGCAGGCCACACAGCCCACCGCAAACCCGGCCGCGCCCTAATCCTCGCCGGGTTCGCCGCTGCTCGCGTCGGCGTCCGCGGCGCCGAGCTTGGCTGCATCCACAGCCGAGCGGGCGGCATCGATCTCATTGTTGAGCGCATTGCGCTCGCTCGCCAGCATGGCGCGCGAGTGCCCACGCGGCAACTCACGCGACAGGTGCACCGGCCCGAATCGCACCCGCATCAGGCGGCTCACGATGATGCCGCGCGCCGCCCACCAATGGCGCACCTGTGCCGAGCGAGTGGCACGCACCGTGACGTTCAGCCAATGGTTGAATCCCTCACCGTACTGCGCATCCGCCTGCAAAATGCTCATGGCCTCGCCCTCGCAATCCGTGGCGGCGCGAAACTCCTCAACCAAATCCTCCTTGAGCGGCCCGCGCATGCGCAGCACATAGTCAATGGTGAGCGCATGCACACCGCGCGACACCCGATGCGCCCACGAGCCGTCGTCAGTGAGGATCTCCAATCCACCGTCGACCGGCGGCATGGGCTGAATGGCGAGCCAACGGCCGGCGGAGCGCGGCAAATTCAAGTGTTCGGCTGCACGCGAGGTCGCGGCCTTCAGATCGAGAGACTCGCCCGGCGAGCGATGGAACAACAGCACGCGCAATTCCTTGACCGCAGGCGTGTGCAATCTGACCGGTCTGCCGTCAAGCGTGATGCGGTCTCGTGGCGTGAGCTTGACGCCCAAGGAAGGAACTTCGCCGTTGATCTGCAGGCGTCCCTCACGAATCCAACGCTCCACTTCGCGGCGCGAGCCTATGCCGGCCGCCGATAGCAGCTTTTGCACACGTTCGGTGGGTGGCTGGTCTTTGCGCGGCGCTGATTCCTTACGGGGCGGTCGCGGTCGCATCAAATCGGATCATCTTGCGCACTGCTGGCAACCAGCCCATGCGGCCGCGGCGACTCCGCGTCTGCCTCCTGCGTATTGTCTGCGTCCTGCGCGCCCCGCGTATCCGTGTCTTCATCATCGTCCGCAGCAGCCTCGGTATTGGTATCGGTATCGGTATCGCCGAGCGCCGCCGCTTCGGCTGCATCGGCCGCCGCGACTTCAGGACCCGCACCCGGCAGGCTCAATTGCACACGCAGATCCTCGAGTTCCTTGAGCTGTGCCAGTGTCGGCAGATCATCCAGCTTCTTCAAGCTGAAATAATCAAGAAACTCGCGAGTAGTGCCCAACAGCTCCGGCTTACCCGGAACGTCGCGGTGACCGACGACACGGATCCAGCTACGCTCCAACAGCGTTTTGATGATGTTGGGATTCACCGCCACGCCACGGATCTGCTCAATCTCGCCGCGCGTGATCGGCTGACGATACGCAACCAGCGCCAAAGTTTCGAGCATGGCGCGGGAATACTTCGCCGGCCGCTCCTGCCACAGCCGCGACACGGGCTCCGCCACGGCCGCCCGGATTTGAATCCGATAGCCGCTGGCCACTTCGAGCAATTCCAGGCCGCGGGTTTCGTAGTCCGCCGTCAACGCCGCCAGGGCGCCCCGCACTTCTTCGGCGTTCGAACCATCGCGCTCGTCGAATACACCCACCAGTTCGTCCAAGGAGAGCGGGCGGCCGGCCGCGAGCATCGCAGCTTCAATCACATTTTTTACGTATTGATCGTTCATTGGGTTCTCGCAAGGTCGTCATTCGCGGCGCCGTCGTCGGCCACCAGTGTCAGATGCCGGGCCGGATTGCCGAGGCGCACATGCAAAGGTCCATAGGCCTCCGACTGCACGATTTCTATCAGCCCTTCGCGCAGCAGTTCCAAAATGGCGACAAAGGTGACCGTCACTCCGCGGCGGCCCTCATCGGCGCTGAATAAATGCACGAAATCCACGAAGGTGTGCGCCGTCAGCGACGACAACACGTCCGTCATGCGCTGGCGCACCGACAGGGGCTCGCGCTGCACGTGATGGTGGGCAAACATATCACTGCGCGACAGCACGTCTTGAAATGCCAGCAACATTTCCTGCAGACTCACCTGCGGCGGAATACGCGTGACTTTACGTTCCACTAAATCCGCCGACGCCACCCAGGTGTCGCGCTCCAGCCGCGGCATGCGGTCGATGCCTTCGGCGGCTCGCTTGAAGCGTTCGTACTCTTGCAGCCGGCGCACCAGCTCGGCGCGCGGATCTGATTCTTCGGCGGACACTTCACTGCCGACTCGCGGCAACAGCATGCGCGATTTAACCTCGGCGAGAGTCGCCGCCATCAGCAGGTACTCGCCCGCCAACTCTAACTGCAGCACATGCATCAATTCGATGTAGCGCATGTATTGGCGGGTGATCTCGGCGATCGGAATGTCGAGTATGTCCAGATTCTGCCGCCGTATCAGGTACAGCAGCATATCCAGAGGGCCTTCGAAGGCTTCGAGAAAAACCTCCAGGGCTTGCGGCGGGATGTACAAATCTCGCGGCATCTCGGTGATGGGCTGACCCTCCACGACCGCAAACGGCATCTCACCCTGCGCAGGTTGCGGTGCAGGTGCCAGCGGCGGCACCGCGATGTTCTGCACCAGCGTCAATTCAGGTTTCATCGGTAATTCATGCCCATGGCTTGACGGACGGCCTCGAGCGTGTCGCGCGCAGCCCCGCGCGCCCGCTCACACCCTTCGGCGATGATACCGCGTACCAGTTCGGGATTCTCCTCAAACTCCTGCGCACGCTTCGAGATGGCGGACACTTCCTCGACGATCTTGTCGATCAGCGGCGCCTTGCATTCCAGGCAGCCTATACCTGCGCTGCGGCAACCTGTTTGCACCCATGCCTGAGTGTCGGCATTTGAATACAGTTTATGCAAATCCCAAACAGGGCATTTCTCGGGATCGCCCGGATCGGTGCGCCGCGCGCGCGCCGGATCGGTTTGCATGCCCTTGATCTTCTTGACGATGGAATCGGGGTCTTCGCGCAATCCGATGGTGTTGCCGTAGGACTTGGACATCTTGCGTCCGTCCAGCCCCGGGACCTTGGGAGTCGCGGTCAGCAACACTTCCGGCTCAGGCAAAATCGAGATGCCCGTTCCCTCGAGAAACCCAAATAGTCGATCACGATCAGCGACGGTCAGCCGGGCATTCGATTCTACCAATGCGCGCGCCTTGGCCAGAGCGTCCGCATGACCTTTCTCCTGGAACTCCTTGCGCAGCGAGCGGTACATCGCCGAATTGCGCGAGCCCAAGCTCTTGATGGCCTTCTCCACCTTTTGCTCAAATTCAGGCTCGCGGCCGTAGATGTGGTTGAAGCGCCGGGCCACTTCGCGGGTGATTTCTACGTGCGCAACCTGGTCCTCGCCCACCGGTACGTACTGCGAGCGGTACAGCAAAATATCGGCCGATTGCAGCAGGGGGTAACCTAAAAAACCGTAAGTGCTCAAATCACGGTCGGACAGCTGCGTTTGCTGGTCTTTGTAGGACGGCACGCGTTCCAGCCAGCCCAAAGGCGTGATCATCGACAGCAGCAGATGCAGTTCCGCGTGCTCCGGCACCTTGGACTGAATGAACAAGGTGGCGACGCCGGGATTCAGGCCCGCCGCCAACCAATCGACCGCCATGGTCCATACGAACTGCTCGAGCTTCTCGGTGTCCTCATAGCCCGTGGTCAACGCGTGCCAATCGGCAATGAAGAAGTAGCACTCGTACTGATACTGCAATTCGATCCAATTCTTGAGGGCGCCGTGATAATTGCCCAAGTGCAATTGGCCGGTGGGCCGCATGCCCGACAGTACGCGCCGATTGTGGATCGGACCACTCATGCTGAAGACGCCAGCAATTCATGGATAACGCGGCGGACGACGTGGTAGGCCGGATCGAACAGCCAGGCAAACATCCCGAAAACACTGAGCCCGATCACGATGAACAGGCCCGCCGGTTCTATTTTTTCCAGTCGGGCGCTCAATCTCGGCGGCAGCAATCCGGCGAGCACGCGTCCGCCGTCGAGTGGCGGAATAGGCACGAGATTGAACACCGCCAGAATCACGTTGATCCATATGCCGGCCTGAGCCATGACCCCGATCCAATAAAGCACCGCCGCATTGCCGTGAATCGGGGCAATCGCCGCCAGCACGGCGCACCAGGCGAGCGCCATCAGGATATTGGCGGTGGGACCGGCCAGCGCCACGAAAATCATCGCGCGCCGCGGATTGCGCAGCGCACTGGTCGCCACCGGCACGGCCTTCGCCCAGCCGAACAGCGGCGCGCCGACGGCGAGCAATAACACCGGAACCAGCACCGTGCCGATGGGATCGATATGCCGCAGTGGATTCAAACTCAGGCGTCCGAGCATCTCGGAGGTACGGTCACCGAAGTATCGGGCCGTCCAGCCGTGAGCCACCTCGTGCAGAGTGATCGCAAACAGCGCCGGGATTGCATAAATCGATATATTCTTTAAAAGTACAGAAAAATCCAATGCTTACACTCATTATGTAGAATTTATGAGAGCTTTAGCTCACGGGGCTGAGCGTATTATACGGTGGCTCAAGTGCCAAAGGGGCTTACATCACCGCGGCCGCTTCGCACCACAATGGCATGGTCGCCGGACAGATCTATGACCGAGGTAGGGATCAAGCCGCAATTGCCGCCGTCGAGCACCAAATCGACGCTGCGCTCCAGCCTTTCATAGATGTCATGCGCGTCGGTGCGCGGCAGGTCCTCGCCGGGCAGCAGCAAAGTCGAACTCATCACGGGTTCTCCCAACTCCCCCAATAGCATGGCGGTTACCGGATGATCCGGCACCCGCAATCCTATGGTGCCGCGCCGCTCATGCTTCAGACGCCGCGGCGTCTCGCGCGAGGCCTTGAGCAAAAAGGTATACGGGCCGGGCGTATGGGCCCGCAGCAGCCGGTACTGCCAATTCTCCACCATGGCGTACTTGCCGACCTCGGCCAGGTCGCGGCACACCAGAGTGAAATGATGATTACGATCCGTCTGCCGAATGTCGCGAATACGCTCAAGCGCCGCCTTGTCGCCGATGTGGCAGCCGAGCGCATAGCAGGAGTCCGTGGGGTACACGATCACGCCGCCGCTGCGCAGGACCTCGACGGCCTGGCGGACGAAGCGCCGCTGCGGGGACACGGGATGCAGTTGCAGGTAGATACTCATGCCGTCGGCTATGATACAGGCATGAATCAGCTCCTCGAATGGTCGCCCCTGATCGTTTTCTTCGTCGTTTACAAGCTGGCAGGCATTTACTGGGCCACCGCGGCATTGATGCTCGCCTGCGTGTTGCAGCTCGTGATCCACCGCTTGACCACCGGCAAGTTCAAAACCATGCACATAGTCACCGTGGCCGTGGTGCTGGTGCTCGGTTCGGCGACGCTGCTGTTGCACGATCGGCGCTTCATTCAATGGAAGCCTACGGTGCTGCTCGGCCTGGCCGCCGCCGCATTTCTCGGCAGCATGTTCTTGGGCAAGAGGCCCCTCGCCCGGCGCATGCTCGAAGCCGCGTTTCCCGAGCCGATACAGGTCTCATCGCGCGCCTGGCTGCTGATCAATGCGCTGTGGGTGGTTTGGCTCGCCCTGCTCGCGGCGGCCAATATTTACGTGGCATGGAACTTCACCGAAAACAGCTGGGTTAATTTCAAACTGTTCGGCCTACCGCTCGCGCTATTCGTGTTCATGGTGCCGCAGGTCCTGTGGCTCGCCGGCAAGACTAAAGCGCCCGTGACGGAACCAAGCTAACCCATGTCCACCCATGCTCCCCCTCCCAATGAAGGCGCCCACGAATCCTCATCTAACCGCGCGCGGCGCCTGCGCGAGCGGCTGCAGGGCCGGTTCGCACCGTCGCTGCTGACCATCGAAGACGAAAGCCACTTGCACGCGGGCCATGCCGGAGCGGCGGGCGGCCAAAGCCATTTCCGCATCCGCATCGTGGCCGAGGCGTTCCGCGGCCATTCCCCCGTGGCGCGACACCGATTGGTGTATGCCGCCGTCGATGACCTGTTGAAAACCGACATCCACGCGCTGGCGATCGAGGCCTCGGCCCCCGCCTGAAGGGGCGCCTATTCGGTAGAATTGACGATAATTGGAGAGATCGCGCGGTAAAGGCTAAACTGCCGCCCCCGGGGGCATCGGCCATGTCGGCCAGAGCCGCTTTTTTTAGTTCGCAGAGGACACAAATGACTCAATTCTTCAGTACACAGCGGACCCGTGTGTCCGCCGTGGCAGCAATCACCATTCTGCTGGCAGCTTGCGGCAAGGGACAGCAGACAGCAGCCCCTGCGCCGGCCGCCGACAAGGCAGCCTCGCCGCCCGTCGCAATCGTCAACGGCACGCCCATTTCCCGCGAAGCGTTCGATGATTACTTGAAAGGCTTGCTGCGCGGCAAGCCGGCGGCCGACGTTACCGCGGACGACAAGAATCAGGTCCTGGATCAGATGATCAATATGCAGCTGATAGCAGC
Source organism: Steroidobacterales bacterium (assembly GCA_038226325.1). Taxonomy (GTDB): domain Bacteria; phylum Pseudomonadota; class Gammaproteobacteria; order Steroidobacterales; family Steroidobacteraceae; genus Bog-1198. Next base: position 57,735 of record JBBRQO010000007.1, read on the forward strand.
CCAGGCCGACAAGGATGGGTTGCAGAACGACCCGGACGTCGCGACCCGCATCGCGCTGCTGCGCACGCAGATTTTGGCGGATGCCGCTGCGCAGAAGTATGTGAAGAGCAACGAGCCCACCGATGCGGAGCTGCACACGGCGTACGACGCCGCCACGGATAAGACCGAGTACCACGCTTTGCACATTCTGGTGGCGAGCAAGGAAAAGGCCGAGCAGCTGATCAAGAAACTCAAGGGCGGGGCAAAGTTTGAAGACGTGGCAAAGGCCGAATCGACCGACAATTCGAAGGCGAATGGCGGTGATCTCGGCTGGTTCACGACCGCGCGCATGGTCAAACCGTTCGGCGACGCCGTCAAGGCGCTGAAGAAGGGTGAAATCACCCCCGAGCCGGTGCAGACGCAATATGGCTGGCACATCATCAAGCTCGAAGATACGCGCGACGCGCCGTTCGATCAGTTCAAAACTCAGCTGACCAACGGCATCATGCAGAAGAAATTTCAGACCTACATCGATGGCCTGAAGGCAACCGCAAAGATCGAAAAGAAGCTGTAGTACTTACTGCGGAAAACGTAGCGGATTCGTTTCGAATCCGCTACTTCTTCAGAAGCTTCAGAAACGCCGCTTCGTCGAGTACCGCGATGCCCAGCGTCTCGGCCTTGTTGAGCTTCGACCCGGGTTCTGCGCCCGCTACTACATAGCTGGTCTTTTTCGACACGCTGCCGCTAACCTTGCCCCCCTGCTGCACGATGGCTTGCTCGGCCGCCTCGCGCGTCAACGTCTCCAGCGTGCCGGTGAGGACGAAGGACTTCCCGGTCAATTCCGCGCTTAACGCTTTGGGCGCGGGTGTCGGCCAGGTGATTCCCGAGGCAAGCAACCGATCGACGATGGCGGCATTCTCCGGATCGTGGAAGTATGCTTCGACATGCTTGGCCACCACCGGTCCCACATCCGGAACGCGCTGAATCTCCTCATTGCCGGCACCACGCAACGCCGCGACTTCGCCAAAGTGCTGCGCCAGCGCCAGCGCGGTTGCCTCGCCCACATCGCGTATGCCGAGGGCGTATAAAAAGCGCGGCAGAGTGGTGTGCTTGGATGCGTCGATGGCCGCCTGCAACTTCTGCGCGGACTTATCGCCCATGCGCTCCAGAGTCGCGAGTTGCTGGGCTTGTAGGCTGAAAAGATCCGCCGGCGTGCGCAGCCACTCGCGGTCCACCAGCTGCTCCACCAGCTTATCGCCCAGACCTTGAATATCCAGCGCGCGGCGTGACGCAAAGTGTTTGATTTCCTCCTTGCGCTGCGCCGCGCAGAATCGCCCGCCGCTGCAACGCGCCACCGCTTGTTCGGCCTCACGCACCACCGGCGAGCCGCACACAGGGCACAGGCTCGGCAGGACCACCGCGGCCGCGCCCGCGACCCGGCGCTCAGGCAACACCCTCGCCACCTCGGGAATCACATCGCCGGCCCGGCGGATGACCACGGTATCGCCCACCCGCACGTCTTTGCGGGTCAATTCATCCATGTTGTGCAAGGTCGCGTTGCTGACCGTCACGCCGCCGACGAACACCGGTTCGAGCCGCGCCACGGGCGTGAGCGCACCGGTGCGGCCCACTTGAAATTCAATGTCGCGCACCGTAGTCAACGCCTCTTCGGCGGGAAACTTATGCGCCACCGCCCAGCGCGGCGCCCGTGAGACGAATCCCAGCTGCCGCTGCTGCTCCAGATTGTCGACCTTGTAAACGACTCCGTCGATTTGATACGGCAGGTTGCCGCGCTGCGCGCCGATTTCGCGGTAATAACCCAGGCAGCCGTCAGCACCTTCCACGACCTGCGACTGCTGGCAAATCTTGAACCCCCAGCGGCGCAGAGCCTGTAAGGTCGCGCTGTGTTGTGCGGGCAGGTCGCTGCCTTCGGCCAGCCCAAGTCCATAGATAAACAGATCAAGAGGACGCGCCGCCGTCATTTTGGGATCGAGTTGTCGCAGGCTTCCCGCCGCGGCATTACGCGGATTCACGAAACTCTTCTCGCCGCGCGCCAGCGCCTCCTCATTGAACTTCGCAAAACCGGCCAATGGCATGAACACCTCGCCGCGCACCTCGAGCAGCGGCGGCGGCCGCTCGGCACGCAGCTTCAGGGGCAGAGCCTTGATGGTTCTTAGGTTCTGCGTGATGTCCTCGCCCGTTTCCCCGTCGCCGCGCGTTGCGCCTTGGACGAACACGCCGTTCTCATAGCGGGCGCTAATCGCCAAGCCGTCCAGCTTCGGCTCCGCTGAGTAGCGAATGGGATTCGGGGTATCCAGCCGCTCGCGGATGCGGCGGTCGAAGTCGCGCACTTCCTCGTCGCTGAAAGCATTGTCCAAAGACAGCATGGCGACCCGGTGCCGCACCGCGCCGAAAGCGGCGACCGGCGCCGACCCAACTCGCTGCGTGGGTGAATCCGGCGTCGCAAGTTCGGGATGCTGCGCCTCCAGTGCGCGCAGTTCGAGCATCAGACGGTCGTATTCGGCGTCCGGGACTTCCGGATCATCGAGCGCGTGGTATCGATAATTGTAACGCTCGAGAGTCTCCTTCAGAGCCGCTACACGGGCAGCCGCGGATCGCGAGACACCGGTGGCTTGCTGACCGCGCACGGCTCAATGCCCCGCGAGCGAGGCCTGAAAACGCGCGGCGTCCTCGCGTAGCGCGGCGGCGCGCTGCGGCGACAGCGGCATGCCTTTTGAGTCCTGCAGCATGCCGGACAATTCCTCTGCCAAGCCGCGCGCCGTACCCAACAGCTCGTCCATGGTATCGAGGGGCGGGATCGGCCCCGGCATCACGGCGAACAGCGTGATGCCGCGAAACTCCTGCTCAGCCATCGCAGCAATGTCGAAGGTTCCGGGCTCGATCAGGCTTGCAACGCAGAACAGGCTGCGGCCGTCAGCATGCCTACGGTGAAACACCTGGTAGCGGCCGAAGGCGAGCCCGTGCAGTTCCAATGCCGCCATCAATTGGGCGCCGGACCAGCGCATCTCCCCGACGCTGCAGACGCGGATGGTCACTATCCTTTGCAACTCTGCGGCGTTGGGCGCCGGCGGCGCCGCGGCGGCGAAGCGATCGCTATTCTCGCCGGCTGCGCCGGCGCCCAACACGGGTGCCACGTCGCCGACCGCGGGTGGGGTCGGCGCAGGATGCAGCACCGGCAGGCCACGGGCGCCGAGCGTCGGCCCCGACACCATCGCCGCTGCGGGCATCGGCGCGGACGCGCCATGCGCCCCCACATCCATATCCACCATCATGGGGCCATCCAATATGGGCACACGATCGAATTCAGCAGTTCGAATGTGGAGCGGCTCGAACGGGGGTACCCCCCAGTCGCGCGGTTCGGGCCGCGGCATCATCTGCGCCTCGTCATCGATAGCGGCGTAACGAGGATCCAGAGGCAGCGCCATCTCCGGCGCTTTGCCCGCAGTCGATTCACGCAGTTCGGCGTTGCCCGGCGCTTGGCCACCGCGGCGCGCGGTCCACCACCAGATGAGCGCCAGCAGCGGCACACTCAATCCCAGCAGTATCCAACGAAGCTCGGCGGTCACTAGGAGCCTTGCGCCTTACATCGCCGCCATACGCACGGCCTCATCGACATCGACCGCCACCAACCGCGACACGCCGGGCTCGTTCATAGTGACGCCGATCAACTGCGAGGCCATTTCCATGGTGCTCTTGTTGTGCGTGATGAATATGAACTGCACATTGCGCGACATGTCGCGAACGATGTCGCAGAAACGACCGACATTATTCTCGTCGAGCGGCGCATCGACCTCGTCCAGCAGGCAGAAGGGTGCCGGGTTCAAATCGAATATGGCGAATACCAGGGCGACGGCGGTCAATGCCTTCTCGCCGCCCGATAACTGGCTGATGGTGCTGTTGCGCTTTCCCGGCGGCCGCGCCATGACGGACACACCGGCTGCCGCGCCCTCTTCTCCCGTGAGCTCCAGGTACGCGTGCCCGCCGCCGAACAACCGCGGAAATTTCTCCTTGAGCCCCGCATTCACCTTGTCGAAGGTATCTTGGAACCGCGTACGGGTCTCGCGATCGATCTTGCGCATCGCCGTCTCAAGGGTCTCCAGCGCATCGGTCAAGTCCTTGCACTGCCGGTCCAGATAATCCTTGCGCTCGGACTGCTCCTTGAATTCTCCGATGGCCGCGAGATTAACCTGCCCGAGGCGCTCGATCTTGCCCTTGGTCTCTTCGAGCTGCGACTCCCAGTCAGCCACCGCTGCCTCGGGAGCGAGTTGCGCAATGAGCGCAGCGAGCTCGAAATTCGTCGTCGCCAGGTGCTCGGCTACGCTTTCACGCCGCACGCGCACCTGCTGCGCGGCCAATCGCGCCTCGTCCAGGCTCGCACGCGAGGCCTCGACGCGCTGCTCCACGCCTGCGCGCCCGGCATCGCGCTCGCGCAATTCGGAGTCCAAGTCCTCGCTGGCGACGCGGGCCGCATGCAGCTCGGCCTCAATTTCGGAGCGTATGCGCAGTGCCTGTTCAAGCTGGGTTTGCGCCACGGCCAGCGGCTCCTCGCCTTCCGTCAATTGCTTCGCCAGTTCGTTGCGCCGCGCCTCCAATGTCACCAGCTGAGCCGCGATTCGAGACAGCGCGGTGGTCAACGAAGAATGTGAAGAGCGCCGTGATTCGACTTGAAGAGCCAATTCACGAGCCAGCTGTTGCGTCGACAGCGCCGCGGCGCGCGCCGCGGCCACCTCTGCACGCATGCGATCACGCTGCTCCTCCAGCTCGATCCGTTTCGGCTCCAAGTCCGCCAATGCGTCGATCGCCGTTTCCATGCGGCCCCGCGCCGCGCGCAGATCCGTCTCCGTGCGCTCGAGTTCGGTGCCGACATCCGCCAGGACTGTCTCCAGCTGCGATAAGCGGCGCGCTGCATCTATGTTGCGGGCCTGCGCGGAATCGAGCTCCGCGCGCCGATCGACGTGCTCGCGATGCAGGCGATTGACGTCGGCCTGAAAAGTGTCGCGGCGATCTTCAAGGTCGCGGACGCGTTCGCGCGTCAATTCCAAGCGATGTTCCAGTTCTTTGACTTCATCCGCGAGTCCGCTTACTTGAACGCGAATCTCGCGCAAAGTCTCCTCGCGTTCGATCACGCCGGTATGCGGATCGGCATCGCGCGACAGGCGCAGCCAATCGGAACCCAGCCATATGCCGTCGCGCGTCACCACTGAGTTGCCGGCGGCCAGCCTGCGGCGCAGCGCCAGCGCCTCACCCAATGTCTCGGCGGTGTACACCGACGACAGCAGCGAGCTCAGTACGGTCGTGCCTTGCACCTTGGCCTGCAGCGAGGCTGCGTCGCGCGGCACGGATGACGCTTCCGAGACGCTGACCACCGCCAAGTGCCCACCGTCGAAGCTCGACAATAAATCGGTCACGCTGTCCAAGCCATCGACACATACCGCCTCGAGGTAGGAGCCCAGAACGGTTTCCACCGCACGCTCCCAGCCGCGATCCACGCGCAGCTGCTGTGCAACCCGCGGCTGGCGATCGAGCGATTTCGATTTCAGCCACTCGGTGACTTTGCCGGACACTTTGCCGAGCGCCGCGTGTTGCAGCGCCTCGGTCGAGACCTGCGAGCCCAACGCCTGCTGCCAGCGTGTGCGCAATGCGTTGAGCGACTGCGACAGTTCGCGTTCGCGTTCGCGCGCGGTCGAGATCTCCGCCAATAATTCCTGCAACTCGCTCGCGGCTTTTTGGCCTGCGTCACGCGCGGCGGAGGCGCGGGCTTCCAGCGTTTCCAATGCGACGGCGGGCTGGATCTGGACCAGGGCTGCGCGCTCCTGTTCCTGGCGCTCGCGCTGCTGCAGCAGCCGCCGCAGTTGACCTTCGAGCTGCTCTATACGCGCGCGCTCCACGCCGGTCTCGCGCTGCCCCTGCGCCACGGCCTGGGAATGCGCCTCCCAGGTGTGCTGCCACGCGCTGAGCGCCGCCTCACCCGTTTGCAGAGCCTGCGCGGTGCCGAGTTCCTGGCCATGGGCCGTATCGAGGCCAGGTACCATGGTCGCAAGTTCCTGCGACAGCGCTTCGAGCTGGGCTCGATCACGTTGCAGGACCGCGGTGAGATCGGTCACCTGTACCTCGGCCGACTCCAGGTCCGCACGCTGGCGCTGACGCAGCTCGCGAGTGAATTGAATGCTCTGTTCGATGCGCGTGACCTCCGCGCCCGCCTCATAGAAGCGCGTCTGGATCGCACCAAGGGTATCGGCCTTGGCGCTTTGCTCGGCGCGGATGCGCTCGATCTGCGCCTCGACTTCGCGTAAGTCGGCGAGCACGGCATGCATGGCTGTCTCGCAGGTGGAGGTCGCAGCGTCGCGCACTTCTGCCTCGGCATCCAAGCTCTGCAGACGCAAGGCCAGCAACTCGGCCTGCAGCCTGCGCTCATCTTCCTTCAGTGCCTGGTAGCGTCGGGCGGTCGCGGCTTGACGCTGCAAGTGGCGAATCTGCTTTTCCACCTCTTCGCGCAAATCGTTCAATCTATCGAGGTTCTCGCGCGTATGCCCGATCCGGTTCTCGGTCTCGCGGCGCCGCTCCTTATAGCGCGAAATACCGGCGGCTTCCTCCAGGAACGCGCGCAAATCATCGGGCCGCGCCTCGATGATGCGTGAGATCATGCCTTGCTCAATGATGGCGTAGCTGCGGGAACCTAAACCCGTGCCCAGAAACAGCTGCGTGATGTCCTTGCGGCGCACCTTCATGCCGTTGATGAAGTAATCGGAGGTTCCGTCGCGGCTGACGGCGCGGCGCAAGGCAACCTCGTTGTAGGCCGCGTACTCTCCGCCGATCTTGCCGTCGGAATTATCGAACACCAATTCGACCGAAGCGGCGCCCAAGGGCTTGCGCGCCGACGATCCGTTGAAGATCACGTCCGCCATGGAATCGCCGCGCAGATGCTTGGCGGAAATTTCTCCCATCACCCAGCGAACCGCGTCGATGATGTTGGACTTGCCACAACCGTTCGGGCCCACGACTCCGGTCAGACTGCTCGGAAAAGTCACCGTGGTCGGGTCGACGAAGGATTTGAAGCCGGCAATCTTGAGTTTCGTTAAGCGCATTGTTTGGGTGAACCTAGACGCGTGGCCGTCGATGAGGCGCGTAGTGTAAAGTAAACGTCAATTTCGTAAAGCCTAAGGCGATGCCGCCGAAGTGAACCATGACAGCACCCAGCACCCGCCTGGAAACTTTTACCAATCCAGCACCCGAACGGGACTACACCATACGGATGACCTTACCGGAGTTTAGCTGCCTCTGTCCGAAAACGGGACAGCCGGATTTTGCTACGCTCAAGCTGGAATATGTGCCGCATGAGCTCTGCGTCGAACTCAAGTCCCTGAAGCTCTACATCTGGTCGTTCCGCAGCCGGGGCGCGTTTCACGAAGCCGTGACCAATGAAATTCTGACCGATTTGGTGGCGGCGGCGACGCCGCGATTTATGCGACTTTTGGCCGAATTCAACGTCCGAGGCGGCATTTACACTACTGTGGTGGCGGAGCACCGGCAGCCCGGCTGGTGCGCTGCCACCCCCGTCTCCCTGCCATAAACACCGGAACGCACCGGCCCGCGCCCGGGCGGAGCCGTTTTACTGGCCAATCATAGGCTTAAGTTTGAAAATATGTTACCGGCGCAGCCTGTACAGGTGGGATTGCGTCGGTATAATCGCGCGCTCTTTCGTTAGGAGGCGGAGACTTCAAATGCCCTCGAAGAAATCCAATAAAGCGGCTAAGCGGCCAGGAAAGGCGACACCCAAGAAGGCGGCTCCGAAAGCGTCCGCCCCCAAAAAGTTGGCAAGACCTCCCGCGAAAGCCAAGCAATCGCTTCCTACATCGAAGGTAACAGTGAAACCGAATAAATTAGTTCCAAAACCCGTGGCGGGCAAACCCGTGGCGGGCTTACCCGTCATCGCCAAACCCGCCCTCGCCAAGCCGGCAGCCGTTAAGCCCGCCCTCACAAAAGCGGTGGCCGGCAAACCGGTGGCCGGCAAACCGGCGGCCGGCGTACCGGTGGCCGGCAAACCGGCGCCCGGCAAGGCGCCGCGGGTGAAGTCCGAAGCCGCAAAACCCGTCAGTGAAAAAGTCGCGCCGATCAAATTCGACACCCGTCCGCTCGTGATGACCCGGCTCACAGCAAGCGATGAGGATGGCGACGGCGAATCCCCCGTCTCCGCCAGCTTGCTGTCGGGCCCGCGCAATGTGAAACCGTACATCGCCCGCCGCGGCGAGCAGTACATGAATAAGGAGCAGCTGGAGCATTTCGCGCTAATACTGCAGAACTGGAAGCGCGATTTGATGGTCGAGGTCGACCGCACCGTGCTGCATATGAAGGATGAAGCCGCCAATTTCCCCGATCCGAATGACCGCGCCACTCAAGAAGAGGAATTCAGTCTCGAGCTGCGCACCCGCGATCGCGAGCGCAAATTGATTCGGAAAATAGACGAGGCGTTGAAGCGCATCGAGGACGGCTCGTACGGCTACTGCCTGGAAACCGGCGAGGAGATCGGCATTAAGCGCCTGGAAGCCCGGCCCGTCGCAACCCTGTCCGTAGAAGCCCAGGAGCGGCGGGAACGCCGCGAAAAGCAGTACGGCGACCGCGACGACCGCTACCGCTGATACGCCTCCCGGGCAGTCCAGCGGCGGCTACGTAGGCCGGTTCGCGCCGACGCCCTCAGGCGATATGCATCTGGGCTCGCTGTACGCGGCAGTGGCCAGCTACCTCGATGCGCGCGCGCATCGCGGCCGCTGGCTGCTGCGGATAGAGGATTTGGATCGACCGCGCGAGGTCGCCGGCTCCGCCGCCGGCATCCTGGGCACATTGCAGGCATTCGGTTTTGAATGGGATGGCGAACTCGTCCGCCAGAGCGAACGAACGCAACGCTATTTCGCGGCATTGCAAAAATTACACGGCGACGGACTGACGTTCGAGTGCTCCTGCAGCCGGCTGCAATTAGAGGAAGAAACCCGCTATCCCGGCACCTGTCGGAAGCGGCCGCAGAGCCTGGGCGTGTCCACCGCTACTCGGCTGCAGGTCGAACCGGAACGAATCCAGTTCCAAGATCGCATCCAGGGAACCTACCGCCAAGACGTGAGTGTCGCCGTAGGCGATACCATTCTGAGGCGGCGTGATCATATATATGCCTATCTGTTGGCGGTGGTGGTCGACGACGCCGCACAGGGTGTCACACATGTGGTGCGCGGTGCCGATCTGTTGGACAACACGCCGCGCCAAATCTATTTGCAGCAGCGCTTGAGTTTGGCGTTGCCTGAGTACGCGCATGTCCCGGTGCTTACCGAGCCCGATGACACCAAGCTTGCCAAGTCCCGGCGCAGCGTACGGTTGGACTCAGGAGCCGCATTGCCGCAGCTCTTGGCCGTCTTCTCCCTGCTGGGGCTCGCGCCACCCCCCTCGCTGAGGCGAGGCACCGTTGCAGCTGCCTGGGACTGGGGTATCGCACATTGGGACGTTCAACAGGTGCCAAAACGCCTGAATATGCGTCTAACCGCTTAAAAAGCATACGGAAAAATGCGAGTTTGCCTTAGCGCTGCATTGCGCTATCCTTAATCCGTCCATCCAAGGATTGGTCATGCGTGGTCAGGCACGAACCGGCATCTTTCGGCGTCGCGTCGGCCAACACGAGCGAGGAGCCCTATGAGCGAACCGCGAGTGATAAAAAAATATCCGAATCGTCGCCTGTATGACACGGTTGAAAGCCGCTATATCACTCTGGCTGACGTCCGGCGTCTGGTGGTCGAGAGGATCGAGTTCGTCGTCGTCGACAAGAAAAACAATGCCGATATTACGCGCAGCATTTTGTTGCAGGTGATCGCGGAGCAGGAACATCTTGCCGAACCCATTTTGACTCAGGACTTCATGGTCAACGTGATCCGCGCCTATGGCACCAGCGCCCAGGGCCAGGTGAGCGGACACCTTGAACAGAGCTTGAAGCAAATCATGGGTCAGCAACCGCAGATGCGCCCGGCGCGCATCCGGCCGGCAGCGGACGAGCCGTTCAAAGTACTGTCAACGATCCGTACGCGCGACGGCGACAAGGATCGCGACGAACACTTCGATACGAAGTGAAGTCGGCGTACAGCAGGCAAGAGGCGCAGCGATCGCGGCTCGTTGAGGTGAAGAGCGGCCGCGATTAGGAGCCTGTCTGAATCTTCAGACAGGCTCCATATTCGATACTGTGAGGGCTTAGGCGGCGTCTACATTGCGCATCGACAAACGTACGCGGCCCTGCCGATCCACCTCCAGAACCTTGACGCGAACCACATCGCCTTCCTTCAATTTGTCGCCGACGCGCTCCACGCGCTCTTCGGAGATTTGCGAAATGTGCACCAAGCCGTCGCGGCCCGGAAGAATGGTCACAAAGGCGCCAAAGTCCATCAAGCGTGCGACCTTGCCCTCGTAAATACGGCCCACTTCGATGTCGGCGGTGATCAGCTCGATGCGCCGCTGCGCTTCGCGACCCGCCGCGCCTTGGACCGACGCGATTTTCACGGTGCCGTCATTCTCAATATCGATCGACGTACCCGTCTCTTCGGTGATCTGACGGATTACTGCGCCACCCTTGCCGATCACTTCGCGAATCTTCTCAGGATCGATCTTCATCGTGATGATGGTGGGCGCCCACTCCGACATGTTCTCGCGCGGCTTGGAGAGAACCTTGTTCATCTCATCCAAGATATGCAATCGGCCGTCGCGCGCCTGATCCAATGCCACTTTCATGATCTCGCGCGTGATGCTCGTGATCTTGATGTCCATCTGCAGCGCAGTGATGCCGTCCTTCGTGCCCGCCACCTTGAAATCCATGTCGCCGAGGTGATCCTCGTCGCCCAAGATATCCGTCAATACTTTGAAGCGATCGCCTTCTTTCACCAGGCCCATTGCCACGCCGGCAACCGGCGCCTTGATCGGCACGCCCGCATCCATCAGCGCCAGGCTGGTGCCGCACACCGAGGCCATGGAACTCGAGCCATTCGATTCGAGAATTTCCGACACCACGCGGATGACGTAGGGGAATTTATCGACGCCCGGCATCACGGCCTTGACGCCGCGCTTGGCCAGATTGCCGTGGCCGATTTCACGCCGCTTCGGCGATCCCATCATGCCGGTTTCGCCGACGCTGAACGGCGGGAAATTGTAGTGCAGCATGAACGGCTCTTTGCGCTCGCCTGTAAGCCCGTCAATCACCTGCGCATCGCGTCCGGTGCCCAAAGTCGTGACCACCAGCGCCTGGGTCTCGCCGCGCGTGAACAGCGCCGAGCCGTGGGTTCGCGCCAGCACACCGGTGCGGATATTGATCCCGCGCACCGTCTTGGTGTCGCGCCCGTCGATGCGCGGGTGCCCATCGAGAATCTTGCCGCGTACCAATCGATATTCGAGATTCGAGAATTCGGCACCGACCTGCTCGGCAGTGAATTTCGCCGCGTCGCCTTTGGCCAGTGCTTCGACTGCAGCCGCTTTGATTTCCTTGATCTTGGAGTAACGCTGCTGCTTCTCCGTCAACGTGTACGCCGACGCCAGATTGGTCTCGGCGAACCCGCTCACGGCCGTTTGCAAGTCCTTGTTCGTTTCCGGCGCAGTCCATGACCATTTCGCCTTGCCGGCTTCAGCGGCGAGTTCGTTGATCACCTTGATCGCCACCTGCATGTGTTCGTGTCCGAACGTGACTGCGCCCAACATGATTTCTTCGTTCAGGCCGTCCGCCTCCGACTCGACCATGAGCACACCTTCCGCCGTGCCTGCGACCACCAAATCCAGCTTCGATTCGGCGAGCTGGGTGGAGGTGGGATTGAGAATATACTTTCCGTCCAGATAGCCGACGCGTGCCGCGCCGATGGGGCCCAGGAAAGGCATGCCGGAAATCGCCAGCGCGGCAGAAGCCCCGAGCAGCGCGGCAATATCGGGATCGACTTCGGCATTCACGGACAACACCGAGGCAACCACCTGCACATCGTTGATGAAGCCTTCCGGAAACAGCGGCCGAATCGGCCGGTCAATCAGGCGAGAAGTCAGCGTCTCCTTCTCCGTGGGGCGGCCTTCACGCTTGAAGAATCCGCCGGGGATGCGGCCCGCCGCGTAGGTCTTTTCTTGGTAGTTTACCGTGAGCGGGAAGAAATCGCGCCCCGGAGTTGCCTTCTTCAGGCCAACCGCGGTGACGAGCACCACCGTGTCGCTCATGGTGACGAGTACCGCACCGTCGGCCTGGCGGGCGAGTTCGCCCGTCTCGATGGTTACGGTGTGATCACCATATTTAAAGCTTTTTTTGATAGCGCCCACGTAGAGCCCCTTTGCGTAATCGGAAATGTATGGACGCAGACAGGCATCGCGAGGATGCCATCTGCAGCGGCGCCGTTAGCGGCGTAACCCTAAACGTTCAACTAATTGCGTGTACTTGTCCGGCGTTCTGCTCTTGAGATAATCGAGCAGCTTGCGGCGCTGATTGACCATCTTGAGCAGACCGCGGCGTGATGCGTGGTCGGCTTTATGAGTGGTGAAATGCTGACTCAAGCCGTTGATGCGCTCGGACAGCAGGGCAATTTGAACTTCGGGGGAACCGGTGTCTTGCGCGCTGCGCTGGAATTTACCGACGACGCCCGTCTTTTCTTCGCGAGTAAGTGGCATTAAATCAAACCTCAATCAATAACTTAGACCCTTTAAGAAGGCGCGCATTGTACGCGTCGCAGCACCCGCCCTCAAGCAGAGTTGGCAATAAGTCGCAGCGGCACCAAACGGCCCGCGGCCTCGATCTCCCCCAAACCGAGAAATCCCAAGCCTGCCGCATAGATACGCACCTTGCCGGGGGCGGCGGCATGCAACGAAGCCGGGCTGTCTACCGGGACAGAAATGGCCTGGCCCTGCCGGAAAGCACCCACCCCGGCCGCAGCCAGATCGAATCGCCGCCAGTTGCTGAGCGCGGCGTCCACCGGCAGCAGCGCCTCCCGCCTCTGGTCCGGACTCATGGATTCCAGGGACTCAAAGGTCCATTGCGGTTGCGCAGCAAATGGCGCGACGTCGAGTCTGCGCAATGCCGCCAAATGCGCGATGGTCCCGAGTTGTGCCGCCAGATCCTCGGCCAGAACCCGTATGTAAGTACCCTTCGTGCAGTAAACATCGAACGACAAGTCCGGCGGCTGCCAATCGAGCAGGCGCATGTCGTGGATAACGATGGCGCGTGCCGCGCGCTCGCGCGTAATGCCGGCGCGCGCATATTCGTACAGGGGTTTGCCGTCTTGCTTGAGCGCCGAATGCATGGGCGGCACCTGGGCATATTGACGAGGGAAGGACTGGAGCGCGTCAATGAACTGCTGCACAGAGTACGGCGGCAGTTCGCGGGTTTCGATGACGTCGGACTCACGATCGGCGCTCGGCGTGCGTTGGCCCAGGCGCGCCGTCACGCGGTAACTCTTGTCGGCGTCAAGCAGCTGTGCGCCGAATTTCGTAGCTTCGCCAAAGCAAATGGGCAACATTCCCGAAGCCAGCGGGTCGAGGGAACCGCTATGCCCTGCTTTGCGGGCATTGAACAAATACTTGGCGCGCGCCACGGCGCCCGCCGAACTCAAGCCCAACGGTTTGTCGAGCAGGAGAATGCCGTGCAGGTCGGCCGGCACTAGGCACCGCGCGCGCGGCTGAGTCGCATCGGGGTACCCTAGCCTTCGTCGATCACGTGACCGTCCTCGGGGGAGGCATCGGCAGGCAAATCCGCCTTCGCTCCTTTGGTGACCGAGTCGATCAGCTGCGTGAGACGCACGCCGCGTTCAATGGATGTGTCGAGTTCGAAGCTCAAGGTGGGCGTGTAGCGGATCATCAGCGATTTCGACAAGGCATTACGCAGGAATCCGGCGGCGCTTTCCAGCCCCCGCTGCACCTTGATATCGGGCCCGTCCTTACCGAACACCAGGTAGTACACCCGCGCGGTGCGCAGATCTCCGGTAACGCTCACCGCCGTGATGGTCACATTGCCGATGCGCTCGTCCTTGACGTCGCGCCGCAGCAACTCTCCCAACTCGCGCTGGATCTGTTCACCTAGCCGGCGCGCGCGCGGATTATCTTTAGCCATACCTACCCAGAAGCCGCCCGTGGCCTTATGACACCGGCGGCGAGGCCAGCGTGCGCGCCACTTCGACGCGCGAATAGCACTCGATCTGGTCGCCTTCTTGCACGTCGTTGTAGTTCTTAACGCCGATGCCGCATTCGGTGCCCGCGCGCACTTCGTTAACGTCATCCTTGAAGCGCTTCAAGGATTCCAAAGCGCCTTCGAAAATGACCACGTTATTGCGCAGCACGCGAATCGGAAAATTACGCCGCACATAGCCGTCGATCACCATACAGCCCGCCACGGTGCCGAACTTGCTGGAGCGGAATACGCTGCGCACCGCCGCCAGTCCCACGATCTGCTCCTTGACCTCGGGAGCCAGCATGCCCGTGAGCACCGCCTTGATGTCATCGATGGCTTCATAAATGATGCTGTAGTAGCGAACATCAACGCCGTGTTCCTTGATTGCAGCACGGGCGGCCGCATCGCCGCGCACATTGAAAGCGATAATGCGCGCTTTGGACGCCGCGGCCAGCGTGACGTCCGATTCGGTCAGTCCGCCGACTCCCGAGGCCACGATGTTCACGGCAACTTCGCCGGTCGACAGTGCGTTCAGCGCCTCGCGCAACGCTTCGGCGCTGCCCTGCACATCGGCCTTGAGCAGGATCTGCACCAGATTGGCCTTGGTCTCGCCCATGGTGGAGAACACGTCCTGCATGTTCGCGCTCTTCTGCGCCAGCTTGACGTCGCGCGACTTGGCCTGACGGTGCATGGCCACATCGCGCGCCTTGCGTTCGCTCTCGACCACCAGCAATTCATCGCCCGCATTCGGCGCCCCCGACAGGCCCAGCACTACCACGGGAATCGAAGGGCCCGCCGACTCCACCGGCTGCCCCGCCTCGTTGAACAGCGCCCGCACGGTCCCGAATTCCTGGCCGATCAGCAGCGGATCGCGCAACTTCAACGTGCCGCGCAACACCAGCACCGTGGCGACAGCGCCGCGGCCCTTCTCCAGGCTCGACTCGATCACATAACCCGCCGCCAGCCCCGTGGTCGGCGCCTTCAATTCGAGCACTTCGGCCTGCAGCAGAATGCTGTCGATCAGTTGATCGACGCCCTGCCCGGTTCTCGCCGACACCGGCACGAAAATATTCTCGCCGCCCCATTCCTCGGGTATGACGCCGTACTTGGTCAGTTCCTGCTTGACCTTTTCGGCATCCGCTTCCGGCTTGTCCATCTTATTGAGCGCCACCACGATGGGTACCTTGGC
The DNA here is from genome assembly GCA_038226325.1 of Steroidobacterales bacterium. GTDB lineage: Bacteria > Pseudomonadota > Gammaproteobacteria > Steroidobacterales > Steroidobacteraceae > Bog-1198. The sequence goes on from JBBRQO010000007.1 coordinate 73,070, forward strand.
CGCTTGGGCGTGCTGGATGGCTTCGACTGTCTGCGGCATGACGCCGTCGTCGGCGCCCACGACCAGAATCACGATGTCCGTGACCTGCGCGCCGCGTGCGCGCATCGAGGTGAAGGCGGCGTGACCGGGGGTATCCAGAAAAGTCACCATGCCTTTGGCGGTCTCGACATGGTACGCACCGATATGCTGGGTAATTCCACCGGCTTCGCCCGCCGCCACCTTGGTGCGGCGTATATAGTCGAGCAATGAGGTCTTGCCGTGATCGACATGCCCCATCACGGTGACGACCGGAGGACGCGGCAACACCTCGAGCGAGGAATCGGTATCGCCCTGCAGATCGTCCTCGATGATATTTTCTTTGCGCAACACCGCCGTATGGCCCATCTCTTCGACCACCAACACCGCGGTGTCCTGCTCGATCATTTGATTGATCGTCGCCATCACACCCATGTTCATCATGACTTTGATGACTTCGGTGGCCTTGACGGCCATTTTTTGCGCCAGTTCGCCGACTGTCACCGCCTCGCCGATCGCAACCTCGCGCACCACGCGCGCCGTCGGCATCTCGAAGCCGTGCTTGGCATCGGAATCGCCACCCATCGAGCGGCGGCGGCCGTCGCGCGATTTCTTCTTCTTGTGCCGCGAACTCACGTCGCCGACGATGTGCAGCTCCTGCCGTCCGTAGCGGGTGGCCTTGTCGTCCACCACCTCGCGCACGGCCTTGCCGGGCTTGGCGGCGGCGGCCTTGCGGTCGCGCTCCGCGACTTCACGCGCTTGAACTTCCGCAACGCGCCGTGCCTCTTCCTCCGCCGTCCGCTTGCGATTTTCTTCGTCGCTGCGACGCCGGCTCTCCTCCTCAAGGCGTTCGCGATCTAGCCGCTCCTTCTCGAGCCGCTCATGCTCCACGCGTTCGAGCGCGGCCTTGGCCTGCTCCTCGGTTTCACGCAGCTTGTCGATTTCTTCCTGCTGATGCCGCGCCTGATCTTCGAGCACCTCGCGTTTGACGTAGGTGCGTTTGCTGCGCACTTCGACGTTGACCGTGCGCGCGCGCCCCTGCGGGCTCGCCAGCTTCAGTTCCGACTGCGATTTTCGCCGCAAAGTGATCTTGCGCGGCGCAGCGTCGGCCTGGACGTCGTCGTGACCATGACTTCGCCGCAGGTGCGTCAGCAGTTCGTGCTTCGCATCTTCGCTGATCATGTCCTCCGCGCTGTCGACTTTGATCCCAGCCTGATCGAGCTGCTGCAGCAGCCGATCCACCGGTACTTTCAGCACCTCGGCGAATTGCGCGACGGTAACATCTGCCATACTTGCTCCTAAACCTTAGCTTCTTCCGCGAACCAGTGCTTGCGGGCATCCATGATCAGTTCTGCGGCCTTCTTCTCGTCGACACCGCCCATCTCTACCAGCTCGTCGACGGCCAGATCCGCAAGATCATCGCGGCTGCGGACGCCTTTGCGCGCCAGCGCCTTGGCCAGAGTTTCGCCCGCGATCTCGATCAGATCGGCCCCGGCTTCCGCGCCGTCCACCGATTCCTCGCTGGCAATGGCCTGAGTCAACAGCACGTCGCGTGCACGCGTGCGCAATTCCTTGACGATTTCCTCATCGAACTCCTCGATGCCGTTCAATTCGCTGGCGGGAACATAGGCGATCTCCTCGATCGTCGAGAAGCCTTCCTGTACCAGGATGCTCGCCACGTCGGCGTCGACGTCGAGCTGCTTCATGAAGGTCTCGCGTAAGGCGAGCGACTCGGTCTCGCTCTTCGCCTCGGCCTGCGACTCGCTCATCACGTTCAGCTCCCAGCCTGTCAGCTCGCTGGCCAGGCGGATATTCTGGCCGCCGCGGCCAATGGCCTGGGAGAGCTTGTCCTCGGACACCGCAATGTCCATCGAGTGCGAATCTTCGTCGACTACGATGGATGTGACTTCCGCGGGAGCCATGGCATTGATGACGAACTGCGCGTTGTTGTCGTCGAACGGAATGATGTCGACCCGCTCGCCCGCGATTTCGTTGGACACTGCCTGTACGCGCGAACCGCGCATGCCGACGCAGGCGCCCACCGGATCGACCCGCGGGTCATTGCTGCGAACCGCGATCTTGGCACGCACGCCCGCATCGCGGGCCGCCGCCAGAATGTTAATCAAACCCTGGCCCACTTCGGGCACTTCGAGCTTGAACAACTCGATCAGGAACTCCGGTGCGGTGCGCGATAGAAACAGCTGCGGACCGCGCGGCTCGGTGCGCACCTCTTTCAAATAAGCCTTGATCCGATCCTGGGAGCGCACCGGCTCGCGCGGAATCATCTCTTCGCGCGCGATGAAGCCTTCGGCATTTGCGCCGAGATCGACATAGACGCCGTTGCGATCGACGCGCTTGACGATACCGCTGACCAGAGTTCCGGCGCGGTCCTTGTAGGCATCTACGACCTGAGCGCGCTCAGCCTCGCGCACTTTCTGCACGATGACTTGTTTGGCGGTCTGCGCGAGGATGCGGCCGAAAGGTACTGATTCCATCGGCTCTTCGACGAATCCGCCCGGCTCCACGTCTTTGTCGATGTCCCGTGCGTCGTCCATGCGCAGTTCGCGCTCCGGCACTTCGAGCTCGGTGGATTCATCGGCGAATACCTTCCAGCGTCGGAATGTGTCATAGCCGCCGGTCTTGCGGTTGATCGACACGCGCACGTCCAACTCTTCCCCGTGCTTCTTGCGGGTGGCCGACGCGAGCGCGGCTTCGAGTGCGTCGAAAATTATTTCCTTGTCGACGCCCTTCTCGTTGGAGACCGCGTCGACTGCCATCAAAATTTCTTTGTTCATGATCCTTTCCGCTCCTCGTCACTTAAGGCCGCAATCTCGCCTTCTGTATTCGCTCGAGAGGCAGGCTATGCGCCGTGCCGTCGACTTCCATCACAATTGTGCCGTCTGCAACCGACTTCAACACCCCGACGTAGCGCCGCCGCCCGTCAATGGGCAGCTTCAACTCGGCGAAGATCCGCTCGCCCACGAAACGCTCGAAATGCCCGGGCGTGCGCAAAATCCGATCGAATCCCGGCGAAGAGACTTCCAGCGTGTAATGGCCCTTGATCGGATCCTGGGTCTCGAGCACCTGGCTCACCGCGTGACTTACACGCGCGCAGTCATCGACTGTGACGCCGGTGCCCAATTTATCCGCTGGGGCATCGATGAAAATCCGCAAGACACCGCCTTGCCCGCCGCGCGCAAACTCGATGTCCACCAACTCATAAGCCAACGCCTCGATCGGCGGCTCTAACAAGCGCATCAAGGCGTCACGCATTCAGGTTATCCCGCTCGCAAAAACAAAAAGGGGACCATCGGCCCCCTCTCATCAACCTAGCCCGTCCGGGCCATTACCTCTCGAATGCGGGCCAGACTGAATGTGGCTAGCCGCCGAGGGGCGCGATTATAGGCAATGCCGAACTAGGCGTAAACCCTGATCGCGCAAACACCTCACCCTAAACGACTGAGGCCGCATCGCTGCGGCCCCAGTTCTCGCTCAAGACCAAACGCTCTACCAGCGCTTCGGGCCGCGCGATCCACCGCCACCGCCACCACCGCCGCCACCGCCACCACCGCCGCCACCGCCGGTGCGCTCCTGCGCCTCATTCACCTTCAGCGCTCGCCCGTCGACATCGTGACCATTCAAGGCCTGCATGGCGCGCGCAGCATCTGCGCTTGCCATCTCAACGAAGCCGAAACCGCGGGGCCGACCGGTGTCGCGATCATTGATCAGCGCAACCGACTGTACGGCGCCATGCTTTTCGAACAGCGCGCGGACCGCGGACTCGTCCATTGAGAACGGGAGATTGCCAACATACATTTTCGTCATGTGAAGAATACCTACTACAAAAGAAGCTATCGGCCGGTCACGCGTGCGTACTGCGATGCAATGTGCGGAGTGCCTGCCACCTGGATCGAAGAAACCTGCTTTGTGGGTTGTGGTCATTGGCGCCGGAGGGGCGCGGTGACCAGAAACGGACCAAGTAGAAATTCACGAACCGCGCCGGATGCTACAGCAATTTACTTAAAAACACGAATATTTCTCTTGAATCGGGGCCACTTGGGAACCTAGACGGGCCGCCACCATGACAGTACCGGCGGCTGTAGGCGGTGATGACTCAATGCCTGGGGCGCTGACCAGCGTCCGGCACATTGCAGTCCCGCTGCGATGCACCAATCTTGCGCCGCAGCCGCCTCGCTAGGTCCATGATTGACCATGAAAAAAAGTCCGCCGGGGCGCAGATTGTGTCGAATTCGACAAAATAGCCTCTGCGGCGCAAGCAACGATAGAGGCAGGCGCCACGCCAGAATGGCAGCCGGAGTCACGAACGGAAACCAGCACGTGATGAGATCGGCCGGAAGGAAAAACTGAGTGTAGTCCGCGACCACAAACTCAGCGTTCGGCAGCCGCGCCAGGTAACCCGCCGCATAGTCGATGCGCGCTCGGCCGTCGCGGAACAGCCGGTGGCCCTGCACTTCCACTCCCAATAAGCGGTCCGGCCGAAAGTAAGTCTGCAGGGCCGCCGCGTACCAAAAACTGGCGCAGCCTATATCGCAGAGCACACCGCCCGCCGGCCGGCTCATCCCAACACTAGACCAGCCGCGGTCCAATAGATCCAGATACTCATAGTTATTTCGACTGGTCGCGGCACTCATCCAGCGTTCAAACTGCACCTGGTAACGGCCGCGCAACGCAGCTATTCTCTCGCCCTGCTCGGGGTCTACGCTACAAAGTTCGCCGGCAGGTGCTTCCTCGAACGTACCGCGCGACCATCGTATGCGCCGAGAAATGCCGTACCAGAAGCCGTGTCGCAAGGATCGTAATCGCTGCATCAATGAATACATTCGCAGAATGCTATGCGGGACTGGCGGCAGCGTCGAGCGTACGTTGGGGCCGGCGATGCGACTAGCGCTGTTGGCGCCGAAGTATTGGGCAACTTGGACGGGCCTCTCGGTGCTGCGGGTGATTGAGTTGTTGCCGTTCGCCGCACAACGCCATGTCGGCCGCGCTTTGGGGAACTTGGTTCGTCGGCTGCCTCTGGCCTATGTGCGCATCGCCCGACGCAATATCCAACTTTGCCTGCCGGAACTCTCGCCGCAGGAACTTGACGAACTTCTGGTTCGCCATTGTCAGAGCTTAGGGATGGCATTGTGCGAGACCGCCGATACATGGTGGAGTTCCGATCGACGCGTGCACGCTCTGGCGGAGGTGCAGGGGCTGGAGCATTTGCAGGCGGCATTCGCCAAAGGGCGCGGCGCCATCATGATCGGCGGGCATTTCACCACCATCGAAATTGCCACCCGGATCTTGGGTACGGTGGTACCCCTCAATGTGCTGTATCGGCCGATGAAAAATGCGGTGCTGTCACACATCATGTTCACCAGCTTTTCACGCAATGGGAAACCGATTGCGCACGACGACATTCGAACCATGATTCGCGCGCTCAAGAACAATGAGGCGGTGTGGTACGCGCCGGATCAGAGCTATCGCAACAAGGGTGCGGCCATGGTGAATTTTTTCGGCATTCCTGCTGCCACCACCACCGCCACCTCGCGCCTGGCGCGCATTTCCGGCGCCGCCGTGCTCACCTACTTCCCCGAGCGGCTGCCTGGGACAGCCGGATATCGTGTCGTGATCGGTCCAGCACTGGATAATTTTCCGAGCGCTGATGCGATCTGCGACGCTGAGCGCTTCAATCGGCTGCTGGAGGCGCAGATCCGCCGCGTGCCCGAACAGTACCTCTGGGTGCACCGCCGCTTCAAGGGACTTGCTGACGATTATCCCGATTACTATGGACGCGACTCGCGCAACCGGCGGCCCGCGCAGTCGCCAAAACCCAGCGGCAGCCTGTCCGAGTAATCAACCTGGCCGCGACCGCGCTGCGGGTGTTACAGCGGCGCGTGCAACTCGTCGCGGTGCTGTGATTTCAGCACCAGCCCATACACCAAGCCGGCCAGCAACCACGCGCCGCCGACGCGGGCGGCCGGCGCACTCATGCCGGAGAACACCGCCAGCACCACGATGATGCCGCAGATCGGCACCAGCCAATGCCGGACCCACGCGATCGAGCGCCGTTTGAACGCGAAATATGTCAACACCGAGACATGCAGGAACAGAAATCCGCTGAGCGCGCCGAAGTTGACGATGGAAGCCAGATCATCCAGCCGGTTTTTCATGTACAGGGCCACGCCGAGCGACAGCGCAGCCGTGACCAGCATGCCCACGTAGGGCGTGTGATAGCGCGGGTGCACGCGAGCCAGCACCTTGGGTAGTTGCCGATCGCGGCCCATGGCGAATACCACCCGCGCCACGCCGACTTGCATGGGCAAGGAATTGGACAGCCCCACGATGCCCGCATACGACCAAGCCAGTACCACGGCGGTCCAGGGACCCGTGGCCCACGCGGCCAGTTCATACACCGCCGCCGCCTGATCCTTGATGGCGATTCCCGGCAAGAGATTGCCCAGCACCCAAGTGACGACCACAAAAAAAACTGCGGATAGCGCCAGTACTGCGATGATGGCTTTGCCGACGACCCTCCTGTCACCGCCCTCGACTTCCTCTGCCAGGGTCGACACGGCGTCAAAGCCCAAGAAGGACATGATGCAAATCGAAGTTGCGCTGAATATCTTGCCGGCATCGAAGTTGGCCGCGTCGAATACCGGCTTGAACGTCAGCGCGCCATTACCCTTGCCGGAATATAGAGCGATCACCCCCAAAATCAGAAACCCGGCCATGATGATGACTTGCAGCGCCACCGAAATGAAATTGGCGCGCGAAGTCACCGTGATGCCGAACCAATTTACGGCCGTGGTAATCGCCACCATCGACACGATCCAGATGCCGCGATCGATGCCCGGCAGCAGCGTCTCCAGCGCCACCGCGACCAGCACGTAGACAAAAGCCGGAATCAACAGGTAGTCGAGGAGAATCATCCAGCCAGCGATGAAGCCGGGAAACGTGCCCAATGACTGGCGCGCAAAGCCATACACCGAGCCCGCCGACGGCAGGGTCTCCGTCATGATGGCGTAACTTTGCGCGGTGAAGTACATGCACACCCCGCCCAGTACATAGGCAAGCACGATCAAGCCGTTGGACTCGCTCCATACGAAGCCCAGGGTGCTGAAGGGTGCAAACGGTGCGATATACGCCAAGCCATAGAGCACCAGGTCCCAATATCGCAACGAACGCTTGAGCGAGGCCCCGCCGGCCGCACCGGTATCAGTGCGCGGTTGACTCATCCGCCTTCTTGAGCAATGCGGCGCGCATTTGCGAGGCTTCGAGCCGCAGCGGCCTGGTCCGGAGCTGGCCAATCTCGGTCGCCCTGTACGGTTGAAAGTCCGCGGGTAGATGCTCCTTGTCGAATCGCCAAAGCATCCAATTCATCACTTCGGCTAAATCCGCATCGGACAGCGCCGATGCCGCCACACCCGGCACGCGGCTCAAGTATTCACGGCCTCCGGGCACGGACAAGAATCGCGCCACCGTTCCGGCCAGACTCGGCGCCGTTTGGTCGGTACCCGTGCCGTCGGGCCGATGACACCCCTGGCAATTGAGCGTCCAGTGCTGCCACGCGCGCTGCGGATTCTCGACCCCCGCCGGCGCCGCCATTTCCTCGGCCGCCGCCGGTAGCGCGGCGGCGACGAACAGCGCGCCGTTCAAGGTCCAGCGAAGGACACTATTTCTGGTCAATAGCCACACCCAGGATGAGCGCAACGGTGCAAGTATAGGACTGGCTCTTGGTGCCGAAACACCAGGTGATTTCGTTGTTGTTCGACGGTCGCACCAGGGGTCGATCGCCTTGATTGTTCTGGCAGGCACAGCGGCCCCAGGCCACTCCGCCGCAGCAATCGTTGTAGGAAATGATGTAGTTGCGCTTATCCGCCGGATTGCTGCAGGTGCCTATCCAGGTGATCGGCGACATTTCCGTGCCCGGCGGACAGGAGGTGACGGTGCCGCCATAGCAGGAACAAAGCGAGCCGTCGATGGCGCAATACCGCCAATAGTCGCACTTGCTGGCATCGCCTGGATCCTGAGGATTGCCGCTGTACCGCGGCGCAGGCACGCCGGAGTTGGGGTCCGACCCATTGGCTTCGGGCGCCTCCGCACGCGCCACCGGCAATAGCGGCAGTGCCGCCGCACCGGCGAGAAAGCCGCCCAGCACAGTGAACACGTTGCGCCGCGAAGTGCGGCCCGCGAAGCTGCGCAACATTTTTTCCGTCAGACGATCGAATTGAGCCACTCTCTTTCTCCCGAAGTTTGTGTTCACCGCAGCGGCTCGATTTGCAACCGGGTATGCAAGCCCGGCAGATCCATGCTGCGGATCAGCGCGCCTTCGCGCGAATCGTAAACATCCAGACGCTCGCCCGCCTGCACCAACAGCAGCGGCTCGGTTCCGTGGGTCAGTGAAATCGAGGATCCTGGCCGCACCAGACGCAAGCGCTTGACGCGGGTCTTGTTCACAGTATTGAACACCCACACTTCGTTGGCCGGATCCTTGTGCGTGCCTTCATGAGCGCCCTGTTGCATCAGTACATACAGGAGTTTCTGCTCGTCCCCGGCGACGATTTGCCAGCCGCTGGGGCGCCACTGGCCTTCGGCGTCCGCCGCCGTGACCAAGGGCCAATCCGGCAGCACCTTGGCATCGTCGCCGCGCATATCCACAGGCTGTACCCGGCCGTGTAGGCTGGGGAAGTACCTCACTCCCGCGACGGTGGTGGACGCCGTGAACAGCGGATCGGTATCAAGCGGATTAAACGCTTTGGTCTCGCTGCGGCCGGCCACGGCGCCCTTGGCATCCAGCCGAACGCTCAGCAGATTGCCGCTGGAGCAAAGAGTGGAAAATCCACGAGCGCCCGTCGGATACACCAGCGAGCAGCCCGGAATCTCTACCTCGCCCAGCACCTTGCGATTGACCAAATCGACGATGGTCACGGATGAGGCGGGGGTAAAATCAAACACCACCGCCATACGCTGATCGTCGGTGAAAGTAATCATTCCCTCTTGGGCGGTGATCAGCGCCCGTTTGCCTCCCGGCAACACGATTTCCCCGATCGCGTTGAGCGTGTGGGTGTCGTAGATCGTGATGAAGTCGGTGCGCGTGCCGCGCAAACCACGCGACCAAACGGTATCGGCGACGTACACCTCCGGTCGCTTATCCGCCACCAGCAGGGTGGCCGAGTCGCGCGCCTGCAATTGCCCTTTGATCTCGCGGCTGTCGCTGCCGACATTGCGCAGCTCGATGCGATCGCCGGTATAGTTTAGCCACGCCCAAGTCGTCGGATACTTGGCCGGCAGGGTTTCGACCTTTTGAACTCTGTCCGGCGCCAGCGGCGTCGGGAAATCGGCTCCGCATGCCGAGACCGCGAACCACGCACCGATTGCCATGGGCGTCGCCCGTAGAATACTTGTTCTCATTTCGTTAGGCCTCTCTATCGCACTATTGATGCGAAACTGACGTCAAGCGGTCGGCGCCGGCGGCGCCGCTTCTTACCCGCATTCCCGGTGCTTCCCTCGCGACTTTTTGAGGCTGTGCGCCTTCTTCCGCGCAGTGTACGACAACGGCCTCAAACTGAATACTGTTACACGCGGCGCGTTAATTTCTCTCTGCCACCAGGTATATTGAGCCAATGAATGTAGCGCTCGTTGCCTTTTACTCGGCCATCGGCCTCGCCGCTGTGGCATTCATCTGCGGCGGCATATACGCCGCACGACGCAGTGCCGCGCTGCGCCGGCCCACACCTCTGGAACTACTCATCGGTCTCGTCACGGCTTTCTTCGATACCTTGGGAATCGGGTCGTTTGCACCCACGACGGCGATCTACAAATTGCGCGGCATAGTCGCCGACGAGTTGATTCCCGGTACGCTAAACGTGGGCCTTACGCCGGCTGCGCTCGCCGAATCATTGATTTTCGTCACCGCCATTGCGGTCGATCCCCTGCTGCTGGTCACTGCCGTCGGCAGTGCAGCCGCGGGCGCCTGGCTCGGAGCGGGCGTGGTGGCGCGCCTGCCGCGCCGCACGATTCAATTCACCATGGGCGCCGCCTTGCTGATTGCCGGCAGCGTGTTCGCTGCCATCAATTTACACGCACTTCCGGGAGGCGGCACGGCGATGAGCTTGGTGGGCTGGAAATTCGGCCTTGCGGTGGGGATCAATTTCATCCTGGGCGCGTTAATGAGCGCCGGCATCGGACTGTATGCACCTTGCATGATCACCCTGGCACTGCTGGGGATGCATCCGATCGCCGCATTTCCCATCATGATGGGGTCGTGCGCACTACTGCAGCCGGTGGCCAGCCTGCGCTTCTTTCAGACGGGCAAGTTCGCATGGGGACCGTCGATCGGCCTCGCCTGCGGCGGTGTAATCGGCGTGCTGATCGCCGCATACATCGTCAAAAGCCTGCCGCTGGAGACGCTGCGCTGGCTGGTGATCGTCGTCATCGCCTATGCTGCGTTTGCGATGCTGCGCTCGGCGTTGCGCGTGCAGAAGTAATTGCGTGGATGAAAGAATTTCCGTGCAGAGCGTGACCGGCGTCGATCTGACGCTGAATATCGCCGGCCCGGGAAATCGTAGCTACGCATTCTTGATCGATTGGCATGTCAGGCTGTTGCTAGGCGGCGCCTGGCTGATCATCGCAGCCTATGCACTCAAGCTCAGCCTGAGCGCGCGATCGCACGACGCACTCCTCAGCCTGTTGCCGGCGGCCATTGTGTATTTTCTTTACCACCCCATTCTGGAAGTGACGATGCGCGGCAGAACGCCCGGCAAGCGCATGGCCGGAATACGCATCGTTAATCGCAACGGCGGTACGCCGAGCACGGCCGCACTTCTCATCCGCAACCTGTTTCGCCTGATAGACAGCCTGCCGACCCTGTATGTCATCGGCTTGGTCACTTGTTTCCTCACCGCCAACCGGGTGCGAATCGGCGACATGGCCGCCGGCACCTTGTTAGTGGTGGACGATGCCGCGGCTGGAGAATCCCTGATCCGCCTGGAAGCGCTGGCGGGGTCCCACCTACCGCTCGACACACTGGAACTAGCGGACCAGATTCTCGAGCGCTGGCCCACTCTAGGATCGGATAGCAGGAGAAGCATCGCCGGCTCGCTTCTGAGGCATCTCGAACGCGGCGGCGATGCCGCCGGCCTCGCCAAGCTAAGCGAGGCAGAACTGCGTGCCAGGCTGCAGGCTTTGCTGGACGCGCGCGGCCCTCCCGCCAGTGGCTGAGCAGGCTGACATGCGCGCGTGGATCATCGGCCGTGCCGCCAAGTGGCGCGGACTGGTGCAAAGTGTCGCGACCTTGAGGCTGCAACGCCACGCCACTCTGGAGCAGGCATTGAATGCCGTGGAATCCTACCGCGGGCTCGCACGCGACCTTGCGACGGCGCGCCGCCTGGTGCCCAACAGCCGTACCACGGCGGCTCTCGAATCACTGTACGCCCAACTGCATGCGTTGATCAGCCGCAAACCGCGCGGCGCAACGGCGGGGCTGCTCGATCTGTTGCGCACCGATATACCGCAAGCTGCTCACGAACTACGTGCGCGTATCGCCGGCATGGCACTGCTGATGTCGATCAGCGCCGGCGCGGGAGGATGGCTAATCACGACCCTCCCGACGCTGATCGGACTGTTCGCCGCCGAACCGATGATCGCGCGCGTGGAGCAGGGTCATTTGTGGACCGAAGGGATACTGAACATCACGCCCTCGTCTGTCATGTCGGTCGGCATTCTGGCGAACAATATCGTAGTGAGCGTGCTGGCGTTCTGCGCCGGAATTTTCTTCGGCCTCGGTACCTTCTACCTGGTCGCCTTGAACGGCTTGATGCTGGGGGCCATATTCGCCTTTGTACATCAGCACGGTCTGGCCGCCGCGCTGTTCACTTTCATCATCGCCCATGGACCGGTGGAACTATCCGTCATTTGCGTAGCTGGTGCGACTGGGGTGGCGCTCGGCGAATCCATCATCCGCCCGACCCTGGGCACTCGCCGCGATTCATTTCAGGCCTGCACGCACCGAGTTGCACCTCTGCTGCTGCTGTGCGCAGCGCTGCTGGTGGGTTGCGGTTTCATCGAGGGCTTCGTGTCGCCGGATCCGCGCTTTCCCTTGATCAGCAGGATCGTCATCGGTGTCTCGTACTGGACAGTGATGGTGATACTGATGAGCGGCGGGCTGTTCAGGCGGTCCGCACCCGACTCAAACTCCTTGGCGGAAACCTAGGCGCGTTTCGAGCGTCGAAAATTCGCATAGGCCGCGAACACCGCCTGCTCGAGCTGATCCGGCTTCGCCACCAGCGCCGGTGCACCCAGTGCATTCAAGCTGCGCACCTTGCGCTCAAGGCCCGTGCAGTACTCCTGTGCCGCGAGGCTGCGGTACGGATCGAGCCAATGGCTCGCCGGCGAGCGGGCCATTGATTCTGCCGCGCCGCTCGCCAGCCCCGCAATGAACGGCAGATGCTTCGGCAACAACAGGCGCACGGCCTGCGCTAACTGGCTTGCCACGGTCGCGTCGTCCACATCGGTGAGCAGAATGACGAGACTGCGCTGCCGCACCAAGGAGCGCACACGCAGCGCCGCATACAAGGGATTGGATTCGCTGCGTTCGACGCGCGCGGCCGCCAGCATCGAACGCAGGCGCGCGACTGCCGGAGCGCCGCGGCCCGGCGCCAGCACCGCCAAAGGGCGGTCAGCATAGATTACCAGCCCGACCAGGTCCTCCTGGCCGGCGGCGTACTGCGCCAGACGGGCCGCGACGTTGACATAGTGGCCGAAACGATCGAGCGACCCCGACCGCAGCGCGCTGGCACGGCCCGCATCGACGGCGATGACGATTTCCAGACGGTGATCCTGCGCAAAATCGCGGCTGATCAATCGGCCGGCGCGGGCAGTGGCTTTCCAATCGACGATGCGTGGTGGATCTCCGCGACGGTATTCGCGCAGGCGCAGCACCTCGGCACCGCTGCCAAGTTCCGTGCCGGCCCGCACTCCGGCGGCTGCCATGCCCCGCACTTCCGCCGCGCTGTGAAACAAGTCCGGCAGCACACGGACTTGCCGGCTGAACTTCAACTCCCTGGGCCACCAGGCAAGCCCCAGCGGGCCGCCGATCCGCGCTCGTAGCGCGGGCCATTCGTAACAGCCGAGCCGGGTGGCGCTGAGCCGGCAATCGATACCGGCCGGCGTGCCGGCGCCGATGCGAAGCGACACGATGCCGGTCTGTATCTCGAAAAAATCGGGAGCAGCCGGGGCGAGTTCCAGAACCATAGTGCGCTGCATGCCGTGCGCGAAGGTGAAACGAACTTCGGCGCTGCGGCCGAGTAGAAAGCGCTGCGGCGGTTCGATATGCAGCGTCATTCCGCTGCGCGACACGAACCACGATTCATAGGCGAGGCCGAGCAGCAGCAACGCGGTGGGCAGAAGCCACAGTCCCGAGGCAGCCGACCGCGTGCTCCAATCGCCCAGTACAGCAATGACGGCCGTCAACAGCACCAGCAACAGTGAGTTGAACCTCAGGCTCATGGCTTCAGCGCGGCACCGGGACCTGCTCGAGCAGCCGCTGAACGACCGCCTGGGTGGACACCCCTTCGAGCATCGCCTCCGGCGCCAGCACCAGGCGGTGCGAAATCACGGTTGGCAGCACTTCTTTGACATCATCGGGGGAAATGAAATCCGCGCCGCGAAGTGCAGCTGCGATGCGCGCGGCGCGCAGCACCGCCAGTGCGCCGCGTGTCGAGAGTCCGAGCGTAAGGTGTGCATGCTGCCGTGACGCCTGCGCCAGATCGAGCACGTAGGCGAGCAGTTCGGGTGCCATATGCACCTGATCCACGCAATCCCGGGCGGCCCCGAGAGCGGCGGAGGAAATAGACGGCGCAGCCAGAGCAGGCACGGACGCATTCACCGCCGCATATTGAGTGAGGACCATGTGCTCGTCCGCGCGCGCCGGATAGGTCATGTCGATGCGCAGCATGAAGCGATCCAGCTGCGATTCGGGCAGCGGGTAGGTACCCTCAAATTCCCCGGGATTTTGTGTCGCGACGACCATGAACTGTGGCGGCAGCGCATAGGTCTTGCGCTCTACCGACACCTGCCGTTCCTCCATGGCCTCGAGCAGTGCCGACTGGGTCTTGGGGCTCGCCCGATTGACTTCGTCGACCAGCAGAATATCGGCAAACAGCGGACCCGGGCGAAACTCGAATTCGCGTTTCGCGGCGTCGTACACGTGCACGCCGATGATGTCCGAGGGCATGAGATCAGCGGTGCCCTGCACGCGGTTGAAGGTCCCGCCGAGCGCCGCGGCGAGCGTTTTACTCAGCAGCGTCTTACCGAGGCCGGGCGGGCCCTGCAATAACACATGCCCGCGTGCCACGATGGCAATCGTCAGGGCGCGAATCACCGGCTGCAGGCCGATGACCGTTCTGCCGAGCCTTTCCTGCAGCTGACGCTCCAATGTTTCCAACGCGCTGCTCATATGACATTTCCTTGCAATCGAACCAGTAAATTTTGTAAGCGCACCAAATCGACACTGCGCCCCGCTCGAGCCCGTGTATGCCAGCGCCGCAATTCAGCCAAGTCGCGCGCCGCGACACCGGCCTGTGCCGACAGCCATTGCCATTCCGGCGTGCCGTCCCGGGCCAATCCCAAGCGGCCGCGAATCGAATTGAAAAAATTCTCCAGCAGACGCGCGCCCGCCACCGCCGATGTCAAGGTGGCGGCAAAGAACTCGCCGCTGCTGCCGACGAACGCAGTGACATCCAGCGCATGCCAGTCGGTGGTGCGCATTCGCAGGCGTTGTATGCCTAGCACGAACACGAACCAGAGCAGCACGAGCCAGGCGACGGTGCTATGCAGCCGTGGGTCCTTGAAGAACGCCTTGGCGTCGTAGTAGCTCACTGCGCCTTGGTGCGCATCGTCGAATATGACAGTCCCAGCCGCACCTCGCGACCAGACAATGAGATTCGAAAGCAGCCGCGCGTTGTCTTGCTCGCCGATCGCCGCGTTGCTGAACAGGCTGGCGGCCGCGATTGTGATGACTTGCCCCTTGCCCTGGCGGCGCAACCACATCGCCGCATCGGCTTTGCCGGCAACTTCTCCTATTTGCAGCACGCCCGAGCGGTCCATGGGAGTGGCGCGCCAGCGTGACGCGGGAAATTCCGACAGCACCTGCACAGCCTGCACCTGCTCCAGCAAGGGATGATGGCCGCGCGGTTCGATGGTGCTGTGCTGCGTCTGGACCAGACTCTTCAGCACCGCAACGATCGGCTTATGCAATGGCGGCTGTTTCTTAGCCTGGCCGTCACCCTCCCCGCCGTCGACAACTGTAAACTTGAGCCGCGTCAGCCGGCCCGCCGCCTCAACCATAGGCGAACCGTTCATCAGCGCCCACAGGGGCGTGTCGTCGAGCGCAGCCATGACGACCAGCGTGTTGCCGCGCTCCACCCATTGATCGAGCTGCGTGGCTTCGTCCGGGCGCGCCGGCAACTGGTGCGGCAGCGTCGTCATCAAGATATTGCCGCTACTAGGGCGAGAACCATTGTCGTCGAGCAATCGATCGTAGCGTTCGTGCAGCGCCGCCACAGGAATGCCTTCAGACTTGAGCCAGCGCCAGGCCGCCTGATAACCGTCCGGCCGCAATTCCGTGCTCAAAGGCAAGGCCGGCCCAGCGTCCGCCGGTGCCGGCTTGGGCAGGAACAAAATATAAAACAGCATGAGCGCAGCCAGCGCCAGACAAAGGGTAATAAGCCTATCTTTCAACGGCGACTCGCAGAGTCCGGCAATTGTGCCAGCAGTATTTCGCCATCGCGCAACACGCGGCTGAAGTGTTCGGCTGGCGCGTCGTCTGCGCCATACAGAATCGCCTCGGCATTGCTCGCCACGGCCGCAAACACCGCTCGCTGGCCTTCGCTGTCGAAGGCGCTGCGTATCACGAGCTCACGATGCGTTAGGCTGCGTTCTGACTTGAGCCGCCCCGTCTGCATCAGCCGCGCCACCAGGCGGCGCAGCAACGCGGCCATGCGCTCACGCAGCGCAACGGGCTCCGATTCCATGGTCGTTGCCGCCCCCAGCGCAACTCCGCTTAAGGAAATTACCTGCGCCGTTCGAGGGCGCCGTCGTACCGGCAAACCCGCGGCTCTCAACTCGTTGAACACCACCCAGCCAGCAAGAATCACCACCAGCCCGATGAGCGAATACAGAATGACGTTCAACAGCGTAGCCGATCGCCCTATGCTGTCCAGCCAGCGATCCAACCACGACAAGGAATCGAAGTCGCGGCCCTGAAACCAGCTTTTCAGCCAGGCCTTGAATGCATCCCACCAAGACTTCGGTTCTGGGGCCAGTTCGCGAGCCACGTTCTTGAGAATGCCGGGCAAGGCTGTGGTATCGAGCCCTGCCGTGCGCTTGGGCCGGCGATACAGGTCGACCAATATGGCTACATCGCTCAAGGAATCGCTGTTGAGCCGCTCGCGCCAGCCGTCGTACAACATGCCGTCGAGATTGAGCGAGTGAATTGCGTCCTCGAGTCCCGGACAGGTGTCATCGAGCCGCTTAATGCCGACCATATCCGCGGGGGCTTGCGCCGCACAGCCTCGAATGATGTCGAGCGGCGCGGCGGCCAGCCGCAGTGGTAGTAATCCCACCAGTGCCAGCGCTACCAGCGGCCAAGCGCGTCGCAAAGGCGCGCTCACCGCGGCGCTAGAGCGTTCACTCGATCGGCGAGATCTGCGCCTTCATTGCGCAACTTGAAGTCGTTGTATATGCCCAGCAAGGTGGCAGTGATCAGCGGCAATACCAGCGAGCCTCCCACCAAGGCAAACAACTCCGTGAGAGTGATGCCGGACAGGCTTTTCGGCCCCAAGGCCACCGTAACGAGGCCGGTACACAAACCGATGACAAAATAAAACACCATTACGATGAGAATAATGACGCTGTAAATGGTCGCGCCCCGCCACCAATTTCCGCGCGTCAAAGCCCAACTGGTTGACACGGATTTGAATACGGCAAGATCTTCGACCACCAGCGCTACATTCGTCAGGTACACCCGTCCAAACACATAGAACGCCAGGCAAATTGCCAACATGGCCAGGATGGACAGGATGGCGCGCGCCACCGCCGAGCCCGCAATGGCCGAGAAAATCAACATTCCCGCAATGACTGCAATGCCGCAGGCAAGGCCAAAGCACAAAAACAACAGAATTACCCGCGGCAGCAGGCGGAAACCGGCTGACACTGCGTCGCCGGCCGCCACCACTTGACCGTGAAACTGGGCGGATAATTGCAGCGTAATGGCGTTATAAAACCCGAGGGATGCAATGACGGCAAGGAAATACGGCACCCACAGGGAAGGCGACGCATAGACGGCGAGCATCGCCTGCGGAGTGGACGGCATGCCGCTGCCGAGCAATTTGAGCCGGAAATACACAGCCGGCACCGCGACGATGGCCTGGGCGCCGAGCGCCAGGGGCCACGCCTTGGCAAAGCCCTCCCGGTACAAGCGGATCGAATCGTCCAGGACTCCGCCGATGCTGCGAGGCGCGGTTGGTTTTGTGTACACGAATCCTCCCTGGACCTGCCGGCTGCCGCCTTTCATCGAAGACTAGCACAGGGCGCGCCTAGTCGCGCCATAGCCGCTGCCACCCCGCATGTCCTAGTTCGCGCAGGGTGCGAATATTTCGGCGGTAGATCTCGTCGGTATCCGGCACCGCGGCGATGGCGCTTTCAATACTGGCTTCGCGCAACAAATGCAGCATGGGATATGGGGATCGATTGGTATAGTTCTCGATGTCCTCGGACTGGGTCCCGGCAAACTGATATTGCGGATGGAAACTGGCAACTTGCAGGTCTCCCTCTAAATCCAGTTCGGAAATCGTCGCCTCGCACACTTCCAGAAAATCGTTGTACTCGACGAAATCCGCGAGCACCCATGGATGGATCAGCAGTGTGGTCTCGCATTGCTGTGGATCCGCCGCCTGCAGATCGATCAATTCCGTGCGAAGATCCGCAAGTAGTGCGGCAGCAGTGCGTTGCTCGCTGACGCGAAAGCGCACTCGAGCGCCGCGGTACACGCTCTCGGCGAACGGGCACAGATTGAGGCCGATGACCGACCTCTCGAGCCAGCGGCGCGTCGACGCAATGATTTCTTCGTTGGAAATAAGTAATCCTCCGCAAGGTGCGCAGTCTAATCCCGGGCACTTCGAGTATCCTAATCGCTCACGCCGCCACTTAAGAGCCCATCGATGCCACAGTTAATTCCAGCCACTCTCATCGCCGGAGATGGGATCGGCCCCGAAATCATCGACGCCACGCTCACGGTTCTGGAGGCCCTCGGCGCACCCTTCGAATGGGATCGCCAATCGGCGGGGATGGCGGGGGTCAAAGCGGCGGGCGACCCCCTGCCCGCGCAGACCATCGACAGCATCAAACGCACGCGCCTGGCTCTGAAAGGTCCGCTGGAGACGCCATCCGGTGGCGGCTATCGCTCCTCCAACGTACGCCTGCGTGAGGAGTTCAAGCTGTATGCCAACCTGCGCCCCGCACGCACCCTGATCCCGGGAGGCCGCTTCGACAAGATCGATCTGGTGGTCGTGCGCGAAAATCTTGAAGGCCTATACATCGGTCATGAGCACTACATACAGATCGACGATGACCCGCACGCAGTGGCCATGGCAACGGGGGTCAACACGCGCCAGGGCAGCCGGCGTCTGCTGGAATATGCGTTCGAGCACGCGTTGGCGACCGGGCGCAAGAAAGTCACCATCGTGCACAAGGCCAATATTATGAAAGCCTTGACCGGAATTTTCCTGGAGACCGGTCTGGAACTCTACGAGCGCAAGTACAAGGGCCGCTTTATCTTGGACACGGTCATCATCGATGCCTGCGCCATGAAGCTGGTGCTGAATCCTTGGCAATTCGACGTGCTGGTAACCACGAATTTATTCGGCGACATTCTCTCCGATCTGGTCGCCGGACTGGTGGGTGGCCTGGGAATGACGCCGGGCGCCAACATAGGCGCCAACGCGGCGATATTCGAAGCCGTGCACGGCTCCGCCCCCGACATCGCGGGCAAGGGGGTGGCGAATCCGATTGCGCTGATGCTGGCCGCCGCCATGATGCTCGAGCATTGCCACTTGCCGCATATGGCCGCGCGCCTGCGCACCGCCATCGACCTCACGCTCAACGTGGACAAGACCAGAACCGGCGACTTGGGCGGCCAGTCGAGCACCGCGGAATTTACGCGTGCCCTGGTCAAACGCATCGCCAATGCCTGAGTAGCATTAAGTGACACCAGTCATCTCCATCCACGACGTCGTCAAGACGTATGCGTCGGGGTTACAGGCCCTGACACCCATCAATTTGCAGATCAACAAGGGTGAGATCTTTGCATTGCTCGGACCGAACGGCGCCGGCAAAACCACCCTGATCAACATCATCTGCGGCATCGTCACCGCCAGCGGCGGCACTGTGACTGCGGACGGCCACGACATCCTGCGCGACTTCCGCGCGGCTCGCTCCATCATCGGTTTGGTGCCCCAGGAACTCTCGACCGATGCCTTTGAAAGCGTTTGGGCGACGGTGACCTTCAGCCGCGGCCTGTTCGGCCGCGCCCCCAATCCCGCCTTGCTTGAGCGGCTGTTGCGCGATCTATCGCTGTGGGACAAGCGCGACGCCAAGATCATGACCTTGTCGGGCGGCATGAAGCGGCGGGTGATGATCGCGAAGGCGCTGTCCCACGAGCCGGAGATCTTATTCCTCGACGAGCCGACCGCGGGCGTGGACGTTGAATTGCGCCGCGACATGTGGCAGTTGGTGCGCGGCCTGCGGGACCAGGGAGTGACCGTCATATTGACCACGCATTACATCGAGGAAGCGGAGGAGATGGCGGACCGGATCGGCGTGATTAACAAAGGCGCCCTGATCGTAGTCGAAGAAAAGACCCAATTGATGCGCAAGCTCGGCAAGAAGCAGGTGACATTGACTCTGCAGGAACCGATTCTTGCGATACCGCAAGAACTTGACGCCTGGGGCCTGGTGCTCAGGGCCGACGGGCAGGATTTGGTGTACGCCGTCGACGCAGCGAACAGCATCGACATCTCCGCCTTGCTCAAGCGGATGAGCGAGCTGTCAATGGTCGTCAAAGATTTACAGACACACCAAAGTTCGCTCGAAGATATATTCGTCCAACTGGTGAGCGATCGATCATGAGCCAAACTTTGTCACCGGCCGCATTCAATCGGCATGGCGTCTGGGCGATATACAAGTTCGAGATCGCGCGCTCGCTGCGCACCTTGGTGCAGAGCCTGTTAACACCGGTGCTCACCACCTCGCTGTACTTCGTGGTGTTCGGCGCGGCAATCGGCTCGCGTCTGTCCGTGCCCGGCGGTGTCAGTTACGGTGCCTTCATTGTCCCCGGCTTGATCATGCTGGCGTTGTTCACCGAGAGTCTGTCCAACGCCTCCTTCGGCATCTACTTCCCGAAATTCACGGGCACCATTTATGAGCTGTTGTCTGCGCCCGTCTCCTTCGTTGAAATCGTCATCGCCTACGTCGGTGCGGCGGCGACCAAATCGGTGGTGTTGGGCCTGACCATCATGCTGACGGCGTCGCTGTTCGTACCCATACGGATCCTGCATCCGGGTTGGATGATCGCGTTCTTGTTGCTGACGGCGATCACCTTCAGCTTGCTTGGCTTCATCATCGGCATTCTTGCCAAAGGGTTCGAGCAACTGCAATTCATTCCCATGCTCGTCATCACCCCGCTTACCTTCCTGGGGGGAGCTTTTTACTCGATTGACATGTTGCCGCGCGCATGGCGAACCTTCAGCTTGTTCAATCCCATCGTGTACTTGATCAGCGGCTTCCGCTGGAGCTTTTACGGCACTGCCGATGTCAGCGTCGGCATCAGCATGGGCATGACAGTGGGATTCCTGGCCGCCTGTCTGGCCGTTGTCTCCTGGGTATTCAAGAGCGGATTCCGCCTGAAGAATTGAACGCCGCGGAAGTGACCGGCGTCGCTGCGGCGCCAGGATCCAGCCCTATATCGGCGGTGTGACAGAGCTGACGATCGGACAGCACATCAAGCGATCTGCAACATGCGATGTACACCAGAGCCGATACCGGCAATCCGATGAGCATGGCAATATCAGCCCCGCCTAACAGCTTCGCCACCGGTCCCTTGAAATGCTCGGTGCTGAAGAACGGGATCATGGCGACGAAACCGATGCCATAGGCCCACAGGCCGCGCCAATTCCAGCTCCCATACATGCCGCGTGGATTGAATATCTCGCGCACCGAGTAGTGACCCTTGCGAATGAGGTAGAAGTCCACGAGATTGATCGCCGTCCAGGGAGTGAACAGATACAGCAGAACAGCGAGAAACTCGCCGAATTTCTCGACAAAGTTATGCGACGAGGCGAGCGCGAGAGCAGTCGCGATCACGGTCGAAACAAGCAGCGCCACGATGCGCTTCGCAAGTGTCGGGCGGCCAGCCTTGAGGGAATCCATGACGCTGAGCAGCGTCAGGGACGCGCCGTAATAATTGAGCGAGGTAATGGTTACCAGCCCCAGCAGCGAACACAGCAGCAACGGCTTGCCGAAACCAGGCAACACCGAGTCGGCCACGGCGCGCAGCGCCGTCGCCACGTCCATGGTGGGATACAGCGCGGCCGCCAGGGTTCCGACCAGCATCATCCAGGTTCCGCCGATGAAGGCACCCAGGTAGGTCCACCAGAACGAGGCTCCCACTCCCACATCGCGCGGCAAGTAACGCGAATAGTCTGAGACGTAAATCGACCAGGCGATCTGATACGAGGCAGCGGCAAAGAATTGCACCAGGAACGGCACGGCGCGAAACTCGCGCAGTGTGATTTCTTGCGCCGGCAGCTGCCCTCGGATCAACACGGCCACCGTGAAAATCAGCAGCGCGGCGATCAGCACATACGCAACCCAACGCTGCGCGAAATGAATTAGATCGTAGCCAATCACGGCCAACGACACGGACAGCAAGGTGAAGATCAGAATAATCAGCGTCCTATCGCCGCCGTACAACGATTGCACGGTCTGCGCCGCCAGAATCTGGTTGAAGGCATTGAAGCCGATATAGGCGAACAGCGCCACGCCCCACACCAGCAGCGCACCGATGTAGCCGAACTGCGGCCGCGACTGGATCATCTGCGGCAGGCCCAACTGCGGACCCTGAGTCGAATGGAAGGCCATGAAGAAGGTGCCGAACGCACACCCGAAAAGCACCGCGAGAGCCATCCACAATAAATGCCCGCCCACCGCCACGCCGACCACCCCGGTGGCCACCGTCGCCAAGTGTGCATCACCGGAGAACCACACCGGCCACAAGTGCCATACCTTGCCGTGCCGCTCGGCAATAGGCACATAGTCGATTGAGCGTCTTTCGATAATCAGTTCGGCAAATTTTGTGGGCATCTCGTACTTATATTCTGTAGGGCGCGGAAAATACTACACCACCGCAGGCGCAGCGGCTCGAAAGGAATGGCGTCAGCTTGCATTTATTTAACTATATCGTTAATATTCTCCGACATTGTTAATATTTAACAGCGGAGGCAGAGATGAAACCCACCCCCAGCGGCTGGCCGAGGTTGTCCAGCGGGCTTTTCTATCAAGATGCGGCAGCGGCCATCGATTGGCTATGCAATGCTTTCGGCTTTTCGGTACGGCTGAAAGTGGAGGGTGACAACGGACGCATAGAACATAGCGAACTCACCTACGGAGAAGCTCTGATCATGGTCGGTCAGGAATCACCGGATTCGGAAAAGGTGTGGAAGCGTGCGATGCGCAGTCCAAAATCTCTGCAGGGAGCCTGCACTCAAACCCTCATGCTGTTCGTCGACGATGCAAAGGCACATTGCGCGCACGCGCGGGCCGGCGGTGCGCTCATCGTGGAGGAGCCGGCCACTCATGACTACGGTGAGGACTACTGGGCCGACCTCAGCTACGGTGCCCTCGATCTGGAAGGTCACCTGTGGTGGATAACTCAGCGTCTGCGCAATCCGCCGGTTTAGTTGAGCGCCGCGCATTGCCGCAGATTTCCACCAATTCAAGTCTGGACGCGGCCTTCGGCGCACTCGCTGATGCGTCGCGCCGCGAAATAATCCGCACGCTGCTGCACAAGTCCAAGCGTGCCGGTGAATTGGCGCTGGCCGTCAACATGAGTCCGCAGGCACTCAGCCGGCATTTGCGGGTGTTGCGCAAGGCAGGTTTGGTCGCAGAAGAAGGGATCGAGAGCGATGCGCGCGTGCGCGTGTACAGCGTGCACCCCGGCGCCTTTCACCCCGTGCAGCAATGGCTGGGGCAAATCGAGGAAATGTGGCGTGGCCAATTGCAGGCCTTCAAAGCCTATGCCGAGGCGTCTCCGCGCGCGCGCAAGGCGAAGCCATGATCGGTGACCGTGCCCGGATCAGCGTCACGGTGGAGGTGCCCCCGTCCCGGGCGTTCGAGATTTTCACCGACGAGATCGATCGCTGGTGGCGGCGCGGCATTAAATTTCGCCACACCGGCGCGCGCCGTGGGATTTTGCGCATCGAGCCTGAAGTGGGCGGCCGGCTGTTCGAATCGGTCGACGGCGATGACGGCCCACATGTCTTCGAGATGGGTCGCGTGCAGGTATGGGAGCCGCCACGGCGGCTGGCATTTACCTGGCGCAATGCCAACTTCGCACCCAACGAGCGCACCGAAGTAGAAGTTGAATTTGCCGCCGCTGCCGCCGGCACCTTGGTGACGGTCACCCACCAAGGCTTGTCCGCCCTGCGACCCGATCATCCGGCTCGTCATGGACTGCAAGGGTCGGAGTTCAGCCGCATGATTGGTCTTTGGTGGGGCGAGCAGTTGAGCTCGCTGCGTCTGGTGTGCGGCGAGCGCGAATCTTGATCGAGCTACGCGGCCCCTACACCGTGTTCATAGCCCCAGTACGACCACTTTGCCGTTGATTTTGGGGGTCGGCCAGATGGGTGAAGTCATGCCCGCCGCGACCGCGATTCGTTGCCCCTGGCCGGTGTCGTAGGTAATCACGCCGCCGGCGATGGCGCCGCCTAAGTCGGTCGACCAGAGTTTCTTGCCGCTCACCGCGTCGAATGCGTAGAAATTTCCGCCCATGTCGCCGAACAATAACAACCGTCCGCTGGTCGGTGTGATGCCGCTCATAATGGGAAACGGTGCATGGAACTGCCACTTGCGCTGGCCGCTGACGGCATCCGTGGCCGTCAGCCAACCGCTCCAGCGCTTGGGGTCGTCCATCTGGCCGAAGCCGTCCGCCCCGCTCCATGGCTCACCGGCTTTCACAGCGGCCAGCGATGCCGCCGGTGCCAAGCGCACCGTCGTGCACCAGTCCACTGCGCCCGTGAAAATCAAATTGTCCGCGGGATCAAACGCAGCGCCATTCCACTCGGCACCGCCCTGCGTGCCGGGGCAAAATCGAGTGCCCTGCGTAGTCATGGGCGCATCGACATTCGAGACCGTGGTAACCGGCTTACGAAATACAGTCGCGCCGCTGCTCAGGTCGATCAGGTACAGGTGCCCGTCCTTTGGCGCTTCAGCCAGCATCCGATGGCCGCGATTGCTGAGAAACAGCACCGGCGCGCTCGATACGTCCCAATCGTGAAAATCTCGCGTCACCAGCTGAAAATGTCGTTGATAGGCTCCGGACTTGGCGTCGAGTACCACAATCGAGCTGGCCAACAAATTGTCGCCCGGCCGCGCGGCCTTGACGAAATCCGGAGCCGGGTTGCCACCGGGCACGTACAGCAAACCTTTGACCGGATCCAGCGAATAGGATGTCCAAGTTGCACCCCCGCTCACCGGCGTGCCCTTCGCGTTTTTCCACGACGCGGCAGCCGCCGCCGGCATCCCCTTCGCCTCCGGCCCGCGTACCACATCGCCCGGCGCCTGCGGTACCATGTAAAACTCCCACACGATGCCGCCGGTCTTGGCATCGAGTGCATACATCCGTCCCTTCACTCCCTTCTTGTCGCCGCCGGCGGTGCCGATGAATACCAGTCCGTTCCAGGCAATGGGTGCCGCCGGCACCGACTCGCCCTTAGTGGGATCCGCAACGACCGTCGACCACAACGGCTTACCGTTCTTTGCGGTGTAGGCGATTACATGGCCGTCGTCGGTTCCTCGAAAGATTCTGCCGTCCAGCAACGCCAAGCCGCGATTGACTTTGAGAAAACCGGAGGCAAACTCGGCGTGTACACGCCACTTCTCTTTGCAGTTGTTCGCGTCTAACGAAATCGTGTCATGTTCGGTGGTCGCGAACAGCGCGCCATCCACTTCCAACAGCCCTGTCTGAAATGCAGTCTGCTCTGCGGTATCGAAACTGCAGAGCACCTTCAGGCCGCTGACGTTCTTGGCGTCGATTGCATCGAGCGTGGCATAGCGCTCGGAGGTGAGCGTGTTGTTGTAACTGGGCCAATCTTTAAACGCTGCGTGCCCGACTGCGGACCAACCTAGGCCCGCCGCCGCTGCGAGGAGCATGAGTTTGCTATGCATAAGTTTTCCTTTCGATGTGCCGCAGTATTCCACCGCGTCTTTACTGCCGTCCAGCATAGGATTGAGGGGTGT
The DNA here is from genome assembly GCA_038226325.1 of Steroidobacterales bacterium. GTDB lineage: Bacteria > Pseudomonadota > Gammaproteobacteria > Steroidobacterales > Steroidobacteraceae > Bog-1198. Next base: position 98,657 of record JBBRQO010000007.1, read on the forward strand.
TATGTAGGGTTGCACCTACAGGCGAGCGCTCCAGTCGTACATAGCCTCAGGCGTACATATATTCTCGGGTCAGCGGCAGCGGTAGAGCGCCTCCTCCACGCTTGGCCGCCAGGACCTGGTAGATACCGACCCCGCCTTGCTCGAATTCCAGGGCGCATGCCGTCATGTACAGACGCCATACCCGATAGGTGGCTTTATTGACGAATTGCAATGCCCGCTCATGGTTGCGTTCCAGGCGAGCCACCCAGTGACGCAAGGTGAGCGCGTAATGCGGACGCAGCGCCTCGACATCGGCAATCTCAAATTTCTGCCGCTCCATAGCCCGCTGAATGCTGCTGATGTTGTCGAGTTGCCCATCCGGGAAGACGTAGCGGTTGATGAATTCGGTGGACATGGATTTTTGCCACCCCTCCACGTTGTGCGTGATCCCGTGATTGAGAAACAGCCCGTGCGGCTTGAGCAGGCGGTGTACCGCGCCGAAATAGGCCGGCAGGTTCTTCAGGCCCACATGTTCGAACATGCCGATGCTGGCAACCTTGTCGTAGACCGCCGCGCCGGGGATATCGCGGTAATCCTGCAATTCGACGCTGACCTTGCCTGCAAGACCGGCCGCTGCAATGCGTTCGCGCGCCACCTTTAACTGCTGCGCGCTCAGGGTAACGCCATGGGCATTGACCCCGTAGTGCTTGGCTGCGTGCATCAGCAGCGCGCCCCAACCGCAACCTATGTCCAGCAAGCGGTCCTGCGGCTTGAGCGACAACTTTCGGCAGATATGGTGGAGCTTGGCCTGCTGAGCGGCATCCAAGTCTGCTTCGGGCGATTCGAAGTATGCGCAGGAATACAGCATGGCGCGATCCAGCCATAGCGCATAGAAATCGTTCGATACATCGTAATGAAAATGAATGGCGTCGCGATTCTCCGCCTTGGAATGCTCCTTGACGATCCGTCCATGGGTGGGCACGCCATGCTGTTGCGCGCCGTGACGGCTCGAATTCAGAGCGCGCAAACGCAACGCCGCGGCGACCGTCCCGATCTGCTCGCCGACCGACATTTGCAGTTCTTGGAGATAATCCTTGAGGTGCAAAGCGGCAAAGAAATCGCCCTCAATGTCCATATCGCCGCGAAAATACGCGTCAGCCAACCGCAGCGGATCCCTTCCAAGCACCGCCGAACACACCACTTCGGGGTTGCGAAACACCAGCACGAAGGGCGACTCAGACATCCCGGCAGCGTACGCATCGGCGTCCGCGGCACCCACCTGAAGATTCGCGCCGTTCCACAAGCGCAGCGTGAGCCGCAGGGGCAAACGGCGAAACAGCCGGGATAAAAGGTCTGAGGCCAATGCAGCACCGCGGTAGGTTCCTGCGGCTGGCAGTTGCGCCGGCGCATGCAACATGGGGGCGTTCGGCGCACTCACAGCCGCATCCGCGTGTGCTTGATCTTGCATGAGACACCCCCGGAGCCACGAGAACGTCACCGTACCAGTGCAATTATACTTACCGATTCGGTATGGAATCCATTACCGAATCGCAAGCATTGGCTATCAGCGCCGACAACCGCGCAAAATCAGCGGCTTCCGGGGGCATTCATGAACTTACAGCAGGCTACTGCGCAGTTTATTATCCGTTCTCGCTCACTTCGCGGAGCCGTTGCGGGTTTTCTCAATGAAGGCCGCTACATTCGCGTGCAGCGACTTCAGATCTGGCTCATGCGCATAGACCATGTGCCCGGAAGTATAAAAATGCATCTCGATGTTGCCCTGGAGTGAACTCTGAATGGGCAGCTGACGAAGCTCATACACCGCTGCGAAATAGGGCGTGGCGAGATCGTAGTAGCCGCCGTTCAGCTGCACCTTGAGGTTGGGGTTTTGCTTCATGGCGACCGCAAGATCCGGCATCACGTTCACCGGGCCGGCGACCTTGCTCGATGCACCCGGGGGCTGGTGCAGCATATTCCACACCTTGTCCACGTCGAACATCTCCGCCTTATAGGTCTTCCTTTCGCCGAATTTGAGGGTGCTCCGCACGTAATCGTTGAATGCCGACACATACGCGGAGGAAATCGCCGCCGACTGCGGATCGTAGTCCGCCTCCTTGCTCATCGGATCGATGGTGGGGCCCGCGAAGCGCGTATCGAGCCGGCCGGTCGTAATTTCGCTTCCCAAAAGCGTTTTGCCAAATTCCCCGCCATTCACCCGCAGGTTGGCGCGCTCGATATAATCCGCCGGCAGACCCGTATAAGCGTGCAGCTTGGCGGCAATTTCTGTCTTGCGTTCGGCGCTCAGCGTCGACCCGGCCGCCAGCGCTTGCAAATAGTCGGTCATCGCAAAATTCTCGACTTCTTTCAGCAGCGGTTCGAGCGCCGCGGGCTGATTCGGCAGTTTGTGGTGGTACCAAGCGGTCGCGGCATACGTTGGCAGCACCAACGCGTAAGGCAGATCGACGCCGGGATTGAATTGCGGCTGATCCGCGCTCGTGTCGAAGTTCAATATCTGCGACAGCAGAATGATGCCGTTCAAATCCAGCGACTTCTCGCTCTGCAGAATATTGGCGAGCGCTGCAGAGCGCGTCGTACCGTAGCTCTCGCCGAACAAATACTTCGGTGAATTCCAACGATTGTGCCGCGACAGGAACTCGACGATGAAATTGGCGAAGGCATGCGCATCCTCATCGACGCCGTAAAAAGCCTTCTCCTTGTCCGTTCCCCGCAAATGACCGAATCCCGTGCCGGGTGCGTCGATGAACACCAAATCGCTTACGTCGAGCAGACTGTATTCGTTGTCGACCAGACGGTACGGAGCCGCCGGGCTGTGGGAGTCGTCGGCAGTCACCACGCGTTTGGGCCCGAAGGCACCCATGTGCAGCCACACCGTGGACGAGCCCGGCCCGCCGTTATAGAGAAAGGTAATCGGCCGGTGTGTGTCCTCTTTGTCGCCGCGGAAATACGCCACATACGACATGCCGGCTTGGGGCGGCTGCGGTGGCGGCGGACTGCTCTTATCCTCGCGCATAGGCGGCGGCTCCTCATCCATCGGATCCTTCACGTGTACAACCAGGATGCCGGCCTCTGATTGATAGTTGAGTGCACGGCCACCGATGGCGACGGACCCCTGCACGGTCTTGGACTCATCGTGCAGGTAGCGCGGCGACTCGGTGGGTTCGGGAACTACCGCTATTTTGGTGGCCGGCACATCGCCCGGCGGCGCGCGCTCGGCGCCCCACGACAGCGACGCCGCCAGCGTTGCGCTCAACATGGAACAGCCAACCAAGAATCGAAGCCTTACAGTCATCGTTTATTCTCCGCGACGGCAAACACGTATTGTATGCGTTCGGAGTTCCGCGATACTAATAATCGAATTGGTAGATCAGGCCGACACTGCTGCCCGGATCGTTTTCCGGTGTGGTGCCGGTGACGCTGGCAGTGCCGTTTCCCAAGCGAGTCTGCAGCTTCAGGTGCTTGGTCAAATCCACGTCCGCTTCGAGTTGGCTGGTGCCGGTGGTGCTCTGCTTCGCCTCGAGGTAGATTCGCTTCGAGATGTAGCGTCCCGCCTGGATACTGGCGCCGGCGTTCTCCGGGCCCGCGGCGGTGTTGCTCGTGCCGGCGCCGATGCTCAGCCGATCCAACCCCAAGCTCTGCTGCAATTTGACCAGGGGATTGAGCCCGCTGCCGGCACCTACGCCGCTCAACGTTGCAAGCGCGGCGCCGACCTGCGCCAGTTGCAGCGCCGACAGCTGCGAGCCGGAAACGCCGAACAGCAGACGGGCCATGATTTCATCCTGCGCCAGACCTGAGCTGCTGCTGAATTCGAATCGCGGCGCATCCGCGTAGCCACTGATGATCAAAGAGACGGTGGTATCCGCCACGGTCGCTTCCGCCTTGAAATCCAAGGTCGGATCAATTTTGTTCTTCAGACCGGCACCGTTGAAAGTGACGCGGCTCTCGGTGGAGAAGTTGAGCTTGTTGCCGGCCAGGGTGAAATTTCCGCGCCTCAGATCGAACTCCCCGCTCACCATAGGGGAGTCGGTGGTACCGCCGACATGCAGATCGCCGTACATCTCCGCATCGATTCCGCGTCCCTGCACCAGGATTTCCTGCGGCGCCTGCACCGTGACGTCCAGGCCGATCAGCAGGGGCTTGTCCGGTACCCGCAGCGCAGTCTTGCCGCGTCTGCGAACGTCCAACACCGCGACGTTCGGCGGCAGACCATTCGGAATTCCGATGAGCGTACGGTTAAGGTGCACGGTCCCGGCAATGTCCAGCCGCTCGCGCGCGGTGCCGCTCAAATGCAGATCTGCGTTGAGATTGGCAGTCACCAATTTGCTCACCAAGGGCTGGGCATTGACGGCCTTGATGCTAAGGTCCACCGGCATCCCCTTTTGCAATACGCCTACCTTGCCGGTCATCGTCACAGTCCCCGGCGCCGCGGCCGCGGTGAAGCTCTGGATTTGTAAAGTTCCTGCGCTGCCGACGATGGCGGCATTGATATCGGTGAGCCCCACTCCGCGCGCATAGTCGCGCACGCTCCCCTTCGCCAGATTCACAGTCCCGCCAATCTGCGGATCCGCGACACTGCCGGTCACGGTGGCATCAACCGCGAGTTCGCCGGCGGCGTGTTGGCCGCGAGCCTCGAGCAGCGGATTGATCATTCCGACGTCGAGCTTGCCGATGATTTTTAAATCAAGCGCCCCGTCGGCGGACAGAGGCGCATTGCCTTTGACGCTGAGGCGCGAGGCGCTGCCGGCCACCAATTGCCCATCCACGTCCGCGTTGTCGCCCCGCAATTTCGCGATGGCCGTCAAGTCCAGCGGCGGCAGTCCGAAAGCGGCATCGTCCGCCAGCGCCAAGCCCTTCGCGCTCACCCGCACCTCACCTGTGGGGGTCGCCAAACTCCCCTGCAACTGCGCATGTGCTTCAATGCTGCCCGATTCCAGCAGGTCGGGAATGAAGGCGTTAATCAGCGAAGCCTGCGCATGCAGCAGCGAGGCACGCACATCGAGTGCGGGAGTGATCTCACCCCTGAGTTCAAATACTGCCGTTTGCGCACCTATTTTCAGCATGTCAATCGAAACGCCGTGCGCCAACGCGAGCCGCGCCGGCGACAACAGATGCAGGTCCACTCCGTGATAGTTGGCCGCGGCGGTTGCCACGTCCACTGAGAGAGCCTCCAGATCTACCGAGCCGGTCGCGGACAGAATCGCCTTGGCGCCTTGCAGTTTCGGCAGCTGCACATCCAGCTTGAAGCCCAAGGCACCGTACACGCCGTCCGCGGCCAGTTGCGCATTCCCGGTGAACTGCCCTGCCACAAAATTTTGGGCGTCGAATTGCAACTGCGTGTGGGTGCGCCCGCGATCGGGATGCAACAGGATCGTTCCCGTCAAACTACCGCCCAGCTGCGTGCCGAGCAAGTCGTGCAGATCGCCGAGTTGCGCAACACCGACACGCAATTGACCGTGGCTTTGGCCGCTGCCCGTGGCGACGGTGATATCGCCGTCGACATGCGCACTCTTCCAATCGGCGCGCTTCACTAACGCACGCACAAATCCTGCCTGGCTGCGTTCGATGGCCACGTCTACATTGACCGGCGCCCCGTCGAAGATTCCCTGTGCCAGCAGAGTGCCGCTGGGCGCAGTGGGTAGTCCACGCAGTTTGATCGCGGCGGACACCGTGCCCGCGGGAGAATCTCGTACCGCCAGAGTCGACGTGAGCTGCGCCTCGCCGGCCAACGCAGAGGTGGGCCCCTTCAAGGATCCGGCTGCTTTGAGTGTGCCGGCGATGGCGGGCGACAGCGTTTTTAGATCCGAGACATTGAGTTCCCAGCGGGCGCCCAGATCCTGGGCGCTCGCACTCTGCGCACCCGTGGGCGGGCGTGAGAGACTGCCGCTGGCGCTCATCGATACGGCTCGGCCGACGAATCTTGCGCTCTCGAGAGTAATCAACCGCTCGCTCAGCGCACCCGACAGCTGCAACGTGGCCCGATCTCCCACCGCCGCCGACCAAAATTCCTTGCCCTGGCCCAGGGCAGCATTTGCATTCAGCGTCATGGCTAATCTTTCGCCGATTCGGCTCAGCTGCGCCTTGGCCACTGCGCTGCCACGGACATTTTGGCCGACCAGTGCGGCGAGCGGCGTGAGATTCGGCAAGCTGATTTCCAGCGCCGCAGTTCGCTGATCGGCGCTCGCCGGAGTTATCTCGGTAGCGGCGTGCACGGAGAACAACCGATGCGAGGCTGTCAGATCGAGAGGCCGTGCGGCCTGATCCAGGCGCACCGTCGCCTGAATTGTCAACGGGGATTCCTCGAGCAGCTGCGGCTTGAGCCCCGCAATCCGCAATCCCTCGATGATCGCATGCAGCGCGGCATTGCCGGCGTCGGCCGTGACGTCGGCGTTGAGCGTGGTGATCAGCGTGCCTCCCGGGAGGCGCAATCGCGCGGCCTCGATATGCGCATCCGCGCGCGGCGCCTGGATGCTGCCATGCCATCGCCCACGCACATTGGCGCGCTCCCAGGCAATGTCGGGCCGCGGTGCGAGGGCCGGCGAATCGAACGCAAAATCCAGATCGGCCGACAGGTCAGTCACGTTCACGCGGCCCTGCACACGCCCGCGGACCGCGCCGGCGTCCACCGCCAGTTCCAGACGTTCTGCTGAACGCAAGCCGCTGAGACTGACGGTCGCGGCCAAGGCACCTAAACCCGGTAGCCGCAGAAGATTCTCCAGCGGCCCGCCGGCCGGCTCGTGCAAATTCAACGCCAGGTCCATTCGCTTTGGATCGAAGCGCAGATGCAGCGTGTAATCGCCATCGCCGTCGACGCGATGCGCGCTGGCGTCAAACACCATGTCTTGCACCGAACGCAGATGCGCGTTGCCGGCCAACACCAGCGACGCGGGTGTACCTGCAAGCGCCGCGCCCAATTGCAGCAAGTCCACTTTCATGTCCGCTACATCGATGTGAGGTATGGACACGGGGCCGCTGCTGCGCGAGTTCGATGATTCCGCAAGGCGCTGCATGTCGACGCGGGCCGCATGCAGCGTTTCGACTTGTACTCGGCGCACCAACAAAGCGAGCGGTGACCAGCGTAGCGTGATCCGATCGGCGGTCAGCCACACACCCCGATCGTCCCGTAGCTCCAGGTGTGCCAGCGTCATCTGCTGCGGGAACGAACCGGCGAGTCCGGACAGCGCGACGTGGCCGGAGGTCAGTCGGTTAGTCGACCTCTCGATCATCGCGCGGCCGGAATCGGTATTGCCGGCAATGTATAAAGCCCCCGTCAGCAACAGCGGCAGCAGCGCAACAGCGCCCCCCGCCCACGCGAACAGTTTCCAGCGCGAGCGCATCAGAAAGATTGCCCCAGACCAATGTAGAACTCGAATTTATCCTGCCGTGAGTCCCGGCGTTCGGTGGGCACAGCGATGTCGAAACGGATGGGACCGATGGGCGTGTAATAGCGCATGCCTGCGCCCACGCCGATGCTGAATTGATCGGCTACCGCTTTGAGGCTGCCGCTCACCTGGCCGGCATCGACAAAAAAAGCGGCACCCCAATTGCTGCCGAAGCGCTGGCGCAATTCCACGCTGCCCGCGGTGATCGCCGTGCCGCCGATGGGCAATCCAGCCGCCGGCGTACCGGGCAAGAATCTCGGGCCTACCGACTGGTATTGATAACCGCGAATGGTACCGCTGCCGCCACCATAAAAGCGTTGATCGGGCGGCAAGCTCAGCTCGCCCGCGCCTTGCGCGAGTCCCGCCAGTCCACGAATCGCGAGCACGGTACGGCCGGGCTCGGTGGGCAACAGGTGATTGAAATCGAAGTAGGTGGCGGCATTCACCCGGCTGATAAGAAATTTGGCGTCGGGATGACCCAGGGCCAGAGTGGGAGTCAGGCTCATCGAGGCACGAATGCCGTGACGGGGGTCCTCCAGCGGCGAGGCTAGGTTGGTCGAGTCGTAGGTCACCGACAGCGGCATCGCGAACAGAGTGTAGAAGCGGGTCTCGGCGTTCTGAATGATTTGCTCATCCGTTGTTGAGCCACCGACGCTGAGCGTCCAAATGCTCGAGAGCTTGCGCGTCAGAGTCACGCCGCTGGTGCGCGCCGTCTGGTCGTAAGCTTGGAGCGATTGCTTAAGCGCGCTGAGGCCAAACTGCAGAGTTTGATCGCGGTGCAGAAAATCCGGCATCAGATAGGTCGCGGTGCCGTCATAACCAATTCCCGTGGTGTCGCTTCCGCCGAGATTGAGCACCGACGCAGAAATCGAGAATTGTTGGGCGCCGCCGAACACATTGCGATCGGACCATTTGACTGTGCCGCTGCCGCCCAAGTCGCTGGAAAATGCCGCACCGGCAGAAAACGTGTGGCTCAGACGCTCGCGCACAATAAAGGTGATCGGCACGCCTCCGGAATCGTCGGCCGCAGCGCCAATATTCAAGCTGACCTGGCTGAACACGCCAAGCGCCAATAGATCGCGGCGGGCGCGCTCAACGGCCGAGGAACTGTACGGCTGACCGGTGTGCAACAGCAGCCGATCTCGCAATAGCGATTCGTGCACTCGTTTCAATCCCTCGATGCGCACCTGGCCGATGTTCACTTTCGGCCCCATTACCACGTGAAAGCGCAGGTCGAGCAGCGGCGCATCCGCGGCCTCGTAGGCGACCGGCGGATCCACCGAGGCGAAGGCGTAGCCTTGTTCCTGCAGCGCCGTCAACATACGCGCGCCGCCCTCGAGCACCACCGCGGCCACAGCCGGCTCCCCAGACGTAAGGCCGAGTGAGCGGCGTATTGCCTCGGGCAGGTCGCCGTCGATATCGACGCGCCCCAAGTGATATAGGGGCCCCAAAACGAAGCTGATCTGGACCTGGGCTTCACTGCTCGCCGGCAACGCAGTCAATGCGTCGCCGAGTCCAGGATTGGTAACCAGGAGGCCGTTGATGCTGATGGCGACGGTACTCTGATAGTACCCATAGCTCTCGAGCGCCGTCTTGAGACGGTCGACGTCGCTACGCGCTCGTGCGATCAGGCCGAAGGGGCTCACCGGCGCCGTACCGCGCAGCAACTGCAAATCGGAAGTAGCCTTCAGGGTCGTATCCATGTCGCTATTGGCGACCGATGCGATCTCCACCCGGTAGCGCTGAGGGTCGGCCGCTTGGGCGACTGAACATAGGGCCGTTGCGACAAACATCAGCGCGAATACGGTTTGATTCATTCGCCGGCAAGAATAACCGATGTGCGGTCGGTATTTTGTCGGCTGAGGCCTACAAACTCTGCGCCGCTACCACGGACATCCGCCATGCTATCCGCGGCATACGCTACCGGTACTGCTATTTCATCATCTATTGGAGTGCATTGTATGGGCAACTCGACCGATCGCGATGCAACGAATGCCGACAAATCCGCTGAAAAAGAGCTCAGAGGCGCGGCTCTCGAGGGCTCGGAACAGAACCGGGCGGTGGGCCACACAGCTTACAAGAAGGCACACAATCCTGAGAACGTGTTGCGGGTCGACGATGAAAAGGACAGCCTCTATTCGGACGGCCTGGAACTAGATGACGATACGCCGCCGATGGGCACAGACGGCCGCAGCACGGACAACGCTCGCTGACAAATTCGTCGGCGATTGCGGGCGCGGCGTCGGCACGATGGGATGCGCTGCGTCAGTATGTTGAACGGCTGCCGCTAAGGCGCTATGGTTTGCCATGTCTCCGTACCGTCGCGCATGGCTATCCGCACTGTTGGCAGTATTGGCAACCATTTATTTGTTGAATATGCCGGCCACTGCCGGCCTGCCTGACATCTACCCCGCACCCGACCGCGCGAAAGCGGATCTAAGCGCTGCTCTCACAGCGGCGCTCGCATACCGCAAGCGCATTATTCTGGATTTCGGCGGCAATTGGTGCGCGGATTGCCATGTGCTGGACCATTTTCTTCACGACAGCACGAATGAGCCCCTGTTGGAGGCACACTATGTATTGGTGCACATTAATATCGGTCGCGTGAATGAAAACCTCGATATCGCGGAGCGCTACCAGATCCCCCTGCGCAAAGGCGTTCCCGCGCTAGCGATACTGGGGGAGCATGGGGAACTGCTTTACAGTCAACGCGCCGGCGAGTTTCAGGCCATGCGCCTCATGCAAGCATCGGCGGTGACGGATTTTCTGTTGCATTGGCGACGTCCCGACTGAGCGTTGCAGCATTCGCTCCTTGACTTCGAACTTCGAGACGGCGATTCTGTCTATGTAAGTTACTAGTAAGTAACATGATAGTCTGTTACCGATCGGTAACATTGCTGTCAACAGCGAGTTGGGCATGAACAGCGAGAAATCAGGCATAAGCCGCGGCGGTGAACAGCCGACATCCATAACCTGCACGCCGGGCGGCAAGAGTCGCGTGCGCGACCGCATCTTTGAAACCGCCTGCGACCTCTTCTATCGTCACGGCATTCACGGCGTGGGGGTGGACGCGATAGCCGCGGAGGCCGGCTCGAACAAGATGAGCTTCTACCGCAGCTTCGAATCGAAGGATGCACTGGTCACTGCCTATCTGCGCGAGCAGGAGCGCGAATACTGGGCGTGGTGGGACACGGCAGTCGCGCGCTTTCCTGACAATCCGCGCCGTCAAGTCGAGGCGCTGTTCGAAGCCCAGTTGGAGATAGCCAAGTCCACTCATTGCCGCGGCTGCGCGCTCGGCAATGCGGCGGTAGAAATCTCCGACGATGAAGACGTTCTAAGCAATTTAGTGCGAGCCTATAAGGAACAGGTGCGCAACCGACTGCACGCCATGGCACATGCTATGGGAGCTCACGATGCCGCCGGCCTCGGCGATGCCTTGATGTTACTGCTCGACGGCGGCTATTTCACGCGGCTGGTATTTCCGCTCGGCAGCGGGCCTATTTCGGCGGCGCTGCCCGCTGTGCGCGCAGTCATCGACGCTTACCTCGCGGCGGATTAACTGAAATTAACATTCCGGCCACTCGCGTTTAATGACCGCAGGCCCAGCGTGACCGCCATGAAATGCCAACCTTGGGCGCCGGCGCGTTTTAGTGTGGCAGCAGGCGCGTTAGGTGGCTGCAGCGTTGAGCCCGGCTACCAACGTCCCAACACGGCGTGGCCGCTGGAGGGTGCCTGAAGTGAAAATCCTGCTGGTCGAAGACAACGAACGGGTCAGCCAATTCGTCGTCAAAGGCTTGCAAGAAGCCGGTCACACCACCGACCACGCGGCCAACGGCCGGGACGGCATGTTTCTCGCAGCCAGCGAGCCCTATGACGTGATCATCATGGATCGCATGCTGCCGGGGGACATCGACGGCCTCGCCATCATCGAAGTGCTGCGCAAGACCGGCAAGCGCACCCCCATTCTAATACTGAGCGCGCTCTCGGACGTCGATGACCGGATCCGCGGGCTGCGCAGTGGCGGTGATGACTACCTGACCAAGCCTTTCGCCTTCGGTGAATTGCTGGCGCGCCTGGACGCACTGCAGCGGCGTGCACAGGGGGTAAACACGGAAACTCCGCTCAGCGTCGGCGACTTGCATATGGATCCGTTGACGCGCAAGGTCACTCGCGGCGACCGCCCCATTGCGCTGCAACCGCGTGAATTCAAACTGCTCGAATACTTGATGCGTCATGCAGGACAGGTGGTGACCCGAACCATGCTGCTGGAGAACGTATGGGACTATCACTTCGATCCGCAGACTAACGTGGTGGACGTGCATATCAGCAAGTTGCGCCAGAAAATAGATGCCGAGTTCGAGCGGCCGCTGCTGCGCACGGTGCGTAATGCGGGCTACACCGTGACCAATGATGACTAAGGCGCCTGTTTGAGCATGATGCGCTCCTCGGCACTGTCGCTGGCGCTCGGCTATGTGGCGCTCGGCATCGCGGCGCTGATACTTTTTGCAGCGCCCCTGTGGTATGCCTGGCAAGTCACGATTCAAGAAGGCCGCGTGGAATTCCTGCAGGCCGACGCACAACGCCTTAGCGACGTTTTTAGACGCGACGGCGCTGCAGGCGTCAAGAGCTTCATCGATGCCCGGGTGCAGATGCAGATCGCCGGCGAAAGGATCTTGCTGTTGACCGACGCGTCCCTGCACCCCATCGCCGGCAATCTGTCGAGCTGGCCCGCCAATGTGCCCCCGACCCCCGGCAACTACACGATCCGGGTCGACATCGCCAAGCACGGCACGCAGACGGCGTTGGCGCACGTCGCCAACCTAGGCACCTACAAATTGCTGGTGGGCCGGGACAATGCCTTGTTTGCGCCGCTGCAGACGCATTTTTGGTACGGCCTGGCAGCCGCGATTGCCGTGCTGTGCGTCGCGGGCCTGCTGATCGGCCTGATGACCCGTCACGCACTGCTCTCCCGGGTCGACAGCATCCGGCAAACTGTAACGGCCATCATTCACGGCGATCTTAAGCACCGGCTGCCGACCCAATTGCATGATGACGAACTCAATACGCTGTCGCGCACCATCAACGGCATGCTCGAGCAAATCGAGTTACTGGTGCATGGCGTGCGCAACGTCTCCAATTCCATCGCGCATGATCTGCGCACGCCGCTGGCTGAATTGCGGTCCCGCCTCGAAGAGCTGGCGCTGATTAGACCGCCCGCCGAACAGGCCTACGCGGAAATCGACGGTGCGGTGGCGGATGTGGATCGGGTGATTCGCATTTTCGATGCCCTGCTGCGGCTTGCAGAAATCGATGCCGGTCTGCGCCGCTCCGGCTTCGTGGCGCTCGACGTCGCCGACCTGGCCGCGAACGCAGTGGAATTCTATGCGCCGGCGGCGGAACTCAGAGGAATCGACCTCACATTTCGTTCCGGCGGATCCCTATGGGTATCTGGTGATCCGATTCTCCTCGCTCAGGCTCTGAGCAACTTGATCGACAACGCGCTGAAGTACGCCCCGGTGAACGGCGCCATTGAGGTCGGCGTCCAAAAGCGCGCCGGCACTGCCGAAATTTCAGTGTCGGACAATGGCCCGGGAATCGCGGACTCGGAAAAGGACAAAGTGGTGCAACGTTTTTACCGTGGCGACGCCAGCCGCGGCACCCCCGGCGTGGGCTTGGGCCTGAGTCTTGCGCAGGCGATTGCCAAACTGCATGGCAGCGCACTCGAGCTGTCGGATCGCCAACCGGGCTTGCGCGTTGCGCTCAGCTTCGCCCTGGATGCACGCGACACGGCCGTGCTTGCTGCGCACGCCACTGCCGGCGGCAGCGCGGAGAATACGGTCACCTGCGCCGCCTCCTGATCGCAACCTTCAGCGCGGCGCGGCCGCAGCCGGCCGCAAAATCGCGACATTGTCCTTCAATGTGAACGCCAGCGGCGGCAGGCCGAAGGCCGCGGTTGCCTCGGCAACTTGGCGGAAGATCGCTGCCGAGACGACCGAATCCTTAACGAGCCGCGGTATGCCGCTCAATGGCAGGCGCTCGCCATAGCCATCCTCGATCGGATACAGCTTCAACTCCGCCAGCTGATTGCCTGCGAAACGGCTGACCGCAATGACGCTGCGAAAGGTGAAATCATGCGCGAAGGAATCGCGATTCAGGGCTGCCGTCAGATCGTAATCGGTCGCCTTCTGCGGCTCTGACCAGGCGGCCGACAGCAGTTCGCGGTTGCCTTGGAATAAGTCATGCGGCAGCGGAACCTGTATATCGCTCCAGAAGAAATTCCCCAATCCGTACAGTATCGGCCGCACCCCACGCAGAGGCGATCTATACAGCTCGATTGCGCCGAGATTGTGATTGCCGGTGGTGACGAACAAATCGGCACCGGAATCGATTGCCTCATGCGCCAGTCGCTTCAAGAAGTTGCCCGCGCCGCGCGGCTGGTCGGCGTCGTCACAGCTGCTGCTGCATTCGTGGGAGTGAATGGAAACGATGACGAAATCTGCATTCTCGCGCGCCGCACGCACGCTCTTCAGAATCTCCGCGAGATCTTCCGGATCCATCGCATAGTCGTAGCTAAACTCGGCGCCGCGACGGTATTTGACGTCGAACAGCTCGAGCGTGTCGGGAACTTCGTTGCAATGACGGTGCGCCGTCAGACAGTCCGTCTTGGCCAGTGCCTGCATCGCCGCCTCGGGTACGACCACGGTGCGCGTGACGTGCAGCGCGCTCAAACCCGGACGTCCGGGCGCCGCGCCCTCGCGCGGCAAGGCGTCGGAGGTGGGCCGATAGGTCGAGGCTATAGATACCAGCGCCACGCGACCCTTGGGAGTTTCGAGAAATTGCGGTGCCCGCGCGAGACCGCGATCCTCGCCGATGCCGGCATGAACCAGCCCGGCCTCATCCAGCAGGCGACTGGTTTCGCGCATGCCTTCAAAACCCCAATCGAGCGAGTGATTGTTCGCCCGCGAGACCATGCTGAATCCCATTGCGCCAAGGTCCTTGGCGACGGCGGGCACGCTGGAATTGGTCCAATCGCCGTCCCAGGAATAGGCTGCACCCGTGAAATTTCGTGCATCGAAAATGCTCGTCTCGAGATTGCCGTATAGCACATCGGATCCGCGCAACACGTCGAGCGTGGCCCTGAAGGCCGGCAGGCGCCCGGCATACTGGCTCAACGGCCGCGATATGATGAGGTCGCCCACCGCGCCCACCGTGAAGCCATTCGGCACGTCCGTCTGCATCTCCTGCGCTATGGGCCGCCTTGCGTCGAAGTGACGCAAATCCTTCACCACCGGATCGGCGGGACCATAGAACGCAGGCGGGACCTCGGAGGCTGCCCTGACATTTGCGGCAGAAGCAACGACTGTGGCAACAGCAAAACTCACGGCAGCGCCTGCGAATCGCATCGATCACCTCTTGCGGATTTGAACAAGCTTCGATTATTCCATGGACCACCGTAAGATGTGGCCATGCTTATCACCTGCGCCGCCTACCAAGACGGTAAAAAAATCGGCGATATTGACGTCGCTCAGATTGCCGACTACTTGAGCCGGCCGAATTGCTTCGTCTGGGTGGCGCTGCGCGATCCCGCCGCGGCGGATCTGGCCGAGATGCAGCGCGCCTTCGGCCTGCATCCATTGGCCGTCGAGGACGCGCAGGTCGGGCATCAGCGGCCGAAAATTGAAGAATACGGCGATTCCCTATTCGCCGTGCTTCATATGGTGGAGCCAAGCGGGGGCGAATTCCGGGTCGGCGAATTGGCGGTTTTCGCCGGCCGCAACTACGTGTTGTCGGTGCGCAATCAGGGGGAGAAGGGCTTTCAGGATGTGCGCGCCCGCTGCGAGCGCGAGCCGGAGCTGCTGCGTCAGGGCCCTGGATTCATTCTCTACGCACTGATGGATGCGGTGGTGGACCGCTATTTTCCACTATTGGAAGTGCTCGAGGACGATCTCGATTTGATCGAGCGGCGCATTTTCGACCCGGACGGGGTTCCGCGCCAGAACATCGAAGCGCTGTATGAGCTCAAGCAACGCTTGATGATCATGAAGCATGCCGTCGCGCCGCTGCTCGAAGGAGTGTCCAATCTATCCGGCGCCCATGTACCGATCTTATGCGCCGGTATCGGCGTGTATTTTCGCGACATTTATGATCACCTGCTGCGGCTGAACCAAACGGCGGACTCGATCCGGGACACCGTAGCGACGGCCACCTCGGTGAACCTGTCCATGATCACGCTGCAGGAAAATGAGACCATGAAGCGCCTGGCGGCCTACGCCGCGCTGCTTGCGATACCGACGATGATCGCGGGCGTCTACGGCATGAACTTCCAGTACATGCCCGAGCTCAAATGGCATTTCGGCTATCCGTTCTCGCTGCTGCTGATGGGTGGCCTCGACGTGTATCTGTTTTTCCGTTTCAAGCGCGCCCGCTGGTTGTAAGCTCTGCCGCAAGCTGCGGCAGGCGTCACTTACTGGGGCGGCCCCATGCTGGCCGGTGGCGAAGCTGCGGTGCAGACCCTGCAAGATCAGCGTCAGCGCGGCGAAGTGCACGGCCACACCCGCCCGCGATTTTCAGCTGCGATCATCTGTGTTGCCGTCTCCAAAGAAATCCTGATTGCAAGCGGGTAGCAATTTTCGTTGTTACTATAAGCATCAGGCGGCGCCGACGCGCGAATTGATGCAGCAGTTCGGATTCAAGGGTATCAGGGATTGCAAAAAGTGAACCGCCAAGTCGCGACGGCGCTGATCCCGCTCCTCGACATCGCTCTGTTCTGTGTCCTGATGGCCGCAGGCCTGCCGTTGCGTTCCAGCCATATGGCCAGTTTCTGCGTCGCCATGACGTTGAATTACTTACTTAATGTTCGTTCAACGCTCGTTGCGGAGAAACTAAGTGCGGATTGGCGTTTGCATGGCCGTCTGTTGGCAGTCGCCGCCATGGCGTTATTCCTGCGTGGGGGTGTGCTGGGCTTGTTGTCCAGCGCCTGGGGCTGGCCGGCGCAGGCCTCCATAGTACTTGCTGCGATCGCAGGACTGGCGGTCACCGTACCGGGGTTCTCGCTGACTCTGTCATCGGCCCGCGGCCACTCGCGGCCACGCGCAATACTGATTGGTCTCGTCGTCTATGCCGTAGTGCTGCGGCTGGTATATCTCGGGTCCGTAGAACTGCTGCCTGAGGAAGCCTACTACTGGAATTATTCGCGTCATCTCGACATAGGCTATCTCGATCACCCGCCGCTGGTGGCGTGGCTGATCCGGCTCGGCACCGCTGCATTCGGACAGACCGAGTTCGGTATCAGAATCGGCGCGTTGACCTGCGCCGTCATCGCCGGCGCCTTTGTGTATCGCCTGACTCGCAATCTCTACGGCGCGGCGGTTGCGCCGGCGGCACTGGTATTGGGGCAGATTCTGCCCTTCTTTTTTCTCTCAGGATTGCTGATGACCCCGGACGCTGCGCTGACCGCTGCGTGGGCGGCATCGCTGTACTATCTGGAACGCGCCTTGGTCGCGGGCCGGGCGACCGCCTGGTGGGGCGTGGCAGTCGCGCTCGGGATCGGCATGATCTCGAAATACTCGATCGGCCTGCTCGTTCCCGTGACGCTGGCGTTCATGCTTTGGGACCGCCCGTCACGCCGCTGGTGGGGATGTTGGCAACCCTATGGCGCCGCGCTGTTGGCGCTTGCGATCTTCTCTCCCGTCATCCTGTGGAACGCGCAACATGAGTGGGCGTCCTTTGCATTTCAAACCTCGCGCCGTCTGGCGGAGGCGCCCAGATTCGCGTTGCACAAACTGCTCGCCTCCGTCTTGGTGCTTATAACCCCGATTGGAGCGCTGGCAGTCGTCATGGCATGTATGCGCAGGAGCGCTGCTGACGGAGACGGCGCCGTGCGACGGCAGCGCTTCATCACGGTAGCGATATTTGTGCCGCTAACCGTGTTCGCAATCTTCAGCCTGCGCCACGAAGTGAAGCTCGACTGGACCGGGGCGCCCTTGAGCGCCGCGCTGCCGATCATGGCTCTGGGAATGATCACGACCGCGGCAACCGCCGGTGCGCGAGCGGCTGCGCACGCCGACATTCGCGGCTGGCTGCGTAATGCCTGGGCCCCGACGCTCGTGACCCTACTGTTGATCTACGGCGCAGGACTGCACTACCTGGTGCTGGGACTACCGGGTCT
Organism: Steroidobacterales bacterium; assembly: GCA_038226325.1. GTDB lineage: Bacteria > Pseudomonadota > Gammaproteobacteria > Steroidobacterales > Steroidobacteraceae > Bog-1198. The sequence continues at coordinate 116,201 of JBBRQO010000007.1, forward strand.
GGGCTACGGCAAGCACATCGAATTAGTGCCTGTGGGCTGGCGCGACTTCAGCCGCCGCATCGCGGCCATCGCTGAGCAGTCGCGCATTGAAACCGGCCGCGAGCCGCTCATCGTCGGCATGGATCGCTATGCCATTGCCAGCGAATTGGCCTTTTACCTGACTAAGAGTGCGGACAGCGTGATCGAGACGTCAAGTGCGCACTTGTTCGAAGGCGTCGGGCTCATGTACGAACGCTGGACGCCACCCGAGCAACAAGTGGGCCGAACCCTGCTGTTGGTCGCATGGGATGCGCGCGACCTCGCCGGCAAGTCGGTTGAATCCCGAGTCGAACGTCTGGGGCCGATAGAGGACGAGATATTGACGCGCGACGGACAAGTTGTGTGCCACTACTACCACCGGCTCGCCTACAATTACCGCAACATCCCGCGCTGAAGGGCGCCCTCAAGCAGCTGGAGAAACACGATGAGTGGGACGGCTTCTAGGTGCCGCGCGGCACTGGTGCTCATCGCAATTTGCCTCGCATATCGCCCGGCTGCGGTGGCTCAAACCCCTGAGCAGGAGAAGATGTGGGCGGAACAGCGTGCCCAAGCTCAGGCGGAGGATCGAGCCAAGGCGGAGCGCCTCGCCAAAGAACGCGAGGCGCGCAGGGCCGAGCCGATGGTGTGGGTGCGCACTCTCGATCCACTGTCATCCGGCGGCTGGGCTTTCCGCTCGGTGGCCGGCGACGGTTCCTGGGTGACCTACAGCACCGAACATCAAATGAAGCGCTCGGGCCGTCTCGTGACCGCGTGGCTGCGGCGCGAATACGCTGAGACGCAGCGCACCGGCGGCGAGGATGCTTACCTCAGCGATGTCGAGAAAGTTCAGTACGATTGCGGCAAGGAACGCGCCCGAGTGCTGCTGATGATTTACTACACCGCGAACAATCTTGCCGGCAGCCAGCAAACCGAGGAAGCGGACCCGAAACAGGCAACGTGGGATCCGATCGTGCCCGGCACGCAAGGCGAAATTATCTTTCACTGGGCTTGTGGCGTCGGTTCAACAGGGGCGCGACCACGATAAATCGATGGTTGTGGCCAAGAGCTGCGCTCGATCCGCACACGGTCCGACCAAGATCTCTACCTCGCCGGGCTCGAACACAGGTTCAAGATCAAGCCCCAGGAAGCGCAGCTCCGTGGCGTGCAAAGACAGGGTGACAGTGCCCACTTCGCCGGGCTGCAAATCGATTTTCGCGAATCCTTTGAGTTCGAGCAGCGGCCGCGCCACGCTGGCAAGCTTGTCGTGCGTAAAGAGGAAGACTGTCTCTTGCGCGGCCCTCCCACCTTCGTTGCGCACGTCAACGCGAATTTTCATGGTGTCGATGTCTTCGACGTTGCGCGGAGTCACGCGCAAATTGGAGAGTGTAAATCGCCCGTAGCTGAGCCCGTGTCCGAAGGCGAACAGCGGTTCGTTCTCCACGTCGAGATACTTGCTGGTGTAGTGGTCCTGCGGGTTCGCCGGTCGGCCGCTCGGGCGCTCGCCGAAAAATATCGGAATCTGCCCCGCCGCACGCGCCCAGGTGACCGGAGTGCGGCCGCTCGGGGACACGCGCCCCGTCAGGATATCGGCGATGGCATGGCCGGCTTCGCTGCCGAGGAACCACGCGGCGAGCACGGCATCGGCCTGCTCCACCAGCCAGGGCAGGACCAGCGGACGGCCCGAAAACAATACGACGATCACCGCCTTCTGCATCTGGCGTGCGCGCTCGAACACCGCCTCGGCGAACTGACGCTGCTTTCCTGGAAGCCCCAGGTGGGCTCGACTGGCAGCTTCCCCACTCATGGTTGCGGCTTCCCCCAGGCACAGCACGATGGCGTCCGCCGTCGTGCATAGCTCGAGAGCCGCTGCAATACCTGACACATCGTCATTCTCGATCGCCACACCGGCCGCGTGCAGCAGCCGACATTCCGGCCAGGCCGCTCGCAAACCCGCCGCAACCGTGACATGACCGTCCGTATCCGCAGCGCCCCACCACGGACCGCGCATCTCCGCCGGCGCATCGGCCAGCGGGCCAAGCAGGGCAAGACGCCGCGGCGAGCCGACCACTGGCAGCGCATGATTTTCGTTCTTCAGCATGACGATGGCGCGCGCACCGACGCTGCGCGCCAGCAGCCGGCGTTGGGCGAAAGCCGCGGCGGACTCGGGCTGCGCACCGCGGCGATACGGATCATCAAAAAGTCCCAGTTGCTCCTTGAGCGACAATACGCGCCGCACCGACTCCTCGATATCGGCCAGCATCACCAGTCCGCGCTGCAGAGCAATGGGCAATCCGCGGCGGTATGCATCGGCCATCATGTCGATATCCACCCCGGCCTTGAGCGCCAGGGCGGCCGCGTCGGCGAGATCGGCGGCGATGCCGTGATGCATGAGTTCGGCAATGGCGTTGTAGTCGCTGATCAGCACGCCCTTGAAGCCGAACCGGCCGCGCAGCCAGCCGCGCAGCAGTTCCCTGTTCGCCGTTACCGGCACTCCCGCAAGGTCGGTGAACGCCGGCATGATGGCCGCCACCCCTGCGGTGACCGCTGCAGCGAACGGCGGCAAGTACACTTCGCGCAGCGTGCGCTCGGAGATATCCACGGAAGCATAGTCGCGTCCCGCGGTGACCGCACCATAGGCGCAGTAATGCTTGGCAACCGCCGCCAGTGTGTCCGCCGCGGCGAGGTTGTCGCCCTGGAAACCGCGGACCTTCGCCACCGCGATGCGCGCAGCCAGCCATGGATCCTCCCCCGGTCCCTCGGCGCTGCGGCCCCAGCGCGGATCGCGCGCCACATCCAGCATCGGTGCAAAGGTCATGGCCAATCCTTCGGCGGCGGCCTCCTTCGCGGATTCGCGCGCCGTAAGCGCCCAGGTATCGGGATCGAACAGGGCAGCTTCGCCCAACGGAATGGGAAACAAAGTGCGATGCCCATGCACCACATCGAAGCCGATGAGCAAAGGGATGCCGAGGCGAGACTCTTCGACGGCCAGGCGCTGCATCTCTCGCACATGGGACGCGCCGACCATATTGAGCAGATTACCGATGCTGCCGGCCTTGATCGCCGCGGTGGAATCGCCGGCGATAATCGGTCCGGTCACCGCATAGCTCGAAGCAGTCATGGTCAGCTGGCCAAGTTTCTCCGCCAACGTCATAGCGCTGATTAGGCGGTCGATCCTGCTCAAAATTCCACCCCGCAGCGCGCATTGCCCGATAATGACCTGATCACATTGCTCCAGAGACCATGTATGAACGTCGAATCGACCACCGAAGAGATTGCCAATTCCGGGCTCGTGCCGCAACTCGGCATGATGCTCCGCGCGTTGTGGGCCGCGCCGGTGCGCAATACCTTATTGTTGCTCGCCGGTGCACTGTTCGCCGTTATCGCCGTCACCGCCTATGGGCAGATTCGCCTCAATACCTGGAATCAACCCTTCTATGATGCGCTGTCGCGCCACGACTTTGCGGAATTCCTGGTACAACTGGGTGTGTTCGGCATGCTCGCCGGAGCACTCCTTGTCCTCAATGTGGGGCAGCGCTGGCTCACTGAAACGCTGAAACTTCGGCTACGCCAGGGCCTGGCCCGCGACTTGATCCGCAATTGGCTGCAGCCGGGGCGAGCCTTCCGGCTTGCCAATTCAGGGGCCATGGGCGTGAATCCCGATCAGCGCATGCACGAGGACGCGCGCCACCTCACTGAGTTGTCGGCCGATCTTGGCGTAGGCCTGCTGCAATCGTCGATATTGCTGATCACCTTCGTGAAAGTGCTGTGGTCCCTGTCGAATAATTTTGCCTTTCACATTGCAGACCGGCAGATAGAAATCCCGGGCTACATGGTGTGGGCCGCCGTGCTTTATTCGGGGTCTGCCTCGCTCTTGAGTTATTGGGTCGGCCGCACGCTGGTCGACCGCAATGCGCTGCGCTACGCGCGCGAGGCCGATATGCGCTTCTCGCTGGTGCGGGTCAATGAACACATCGACGCCATCGCTTTGAGCGCGGGCGAAGCGGACGAGGAGCGGCGCGTCGACCTCGACCTTAAGGCGGTGCTGGCCGCGACCGGCCGGCTAGTCACAGGACTCACCAATCTCACTTGGATCACGGCCGGCTATGGCTGGTTTACCCTGGTCGCGCCGATACTGGTCGCGGCGCCACTGTATTTCGCCGGCAACATCACCTTCGGCGGCCTCATGCTGGCATCGGGCGCCTTCATCCAAGTGCAGTCCTCACTGCGCTGGTTCGTGGACAATTTCAGCACCATTGCTGATTGGCGCGCGACGCTACTGCGCGTCGCGGGCTTCCGCCGCGCCATCATCGAGACCGATGTATTGCACGATTTGGAAAGCCGTATCGCCTTCGTCGAAGGAGAACCCGGCGCGATCAACATCGATGACCTGGAAATCGCCTCGGCCGCCGGCGCCACCATGCTCGCAGAGAAGAAGATTGTAATCAACGCGGGAGAACGTGTCTTGATCGTCGGGGAATCCGGGATTGGCAAGACTTTGCTGTTTCGCGCGCTCGCCGGGCTGTGGCCCTGGGGCGCGGGCAGAATCGCCCGCCCGCGAGGCGAGGAGATGCTATACATGCCGCGCACCCCGTATCTGCCGCCCGGCACGCTGCGCGAGGTGCTCGCCTACCCGGCGGCCATGGATAAGTTTGCGGCGGCCGATTATGCGCACGCGCTGACTCGCCTCAAGCTCGAGCGACTGGTGCCTATGCTTGATGTGGACCAGCGCTGGGATCGGGAACTGAGCGAGGACGAGCAACAGGCACTGGCTTTCGCACGCGTGGTGCTGCACGCCCCGCCGTGGGTACTCATCGACGAGGTACTAGATTCTCTGGAGGAAGATGTGCGCCAGAACGTTCTCGATGTCTTTGTCGCCGATCTACCGCGCACCGGCGTAATCCATATCGGTCGCGCCGACGCCGGCGATCATCTCTTCTCACGGGTTGTGCACCTGGTCAAGGATCCGACGCTGCGCCGAATCGGCTCGAGTCCAGCGCCGGCGGCGTGTGTACCGGAACGCGTCTCAGCGCATTAGTCGCAGTGCGACTGCCATGGTCAGCACGGCGGTCAAGAAGGAAACAAAGACGGTGATGGCAATGCCGAAAATGCCTTCCCGATGCTCGCGATACCACAAATCCAGGCGGCCGCGGCGCGTGTGCAGCCGAATCGCGCGATCAGCACCCGCAAATGTAACTGCGACCGAGATGGTGGCATCGCTGCGCCGCGTGTAGCGAATGAGCCTGCGGTATTGTAAATAGCGCAGCGGCAATTCCAGTTTCGCCGTGCTCAGTTTGGATTGAATGTCATCGGGAAAAGCCGAGGTGTCGACGCTCTGCGGCTCGCCGTCCTTGAACCAAGCCTCCGCCTCGCGCAGCGGATGCATGGCCAGCCAGAGAACCTGCTCGCCGGTGACGGCGACATCCTCGTCGATGTTCTCGCGATAGTAATACAGGCCGTGCAGAATTCGATCTTCGTCGTCGCGACTCATTGCATGGGGCGCCGCTGGTTTGTTGAAAGCGAAGTGTACTAGGGTAGCTGCCCTGCCGGTGAGTCGCGTAATTGTCGCTCGGCCGATCCAAGCCTGTTTTTGACAATAATCCGGCCATCCCGTGGCGGTCGAGAGTCGCCGGTAGGCTTACAACACTTCGAAGATGCTATAGACGGGACCATCGGCCCGGCGCTGACCGATGCCCACCGCCACGATACGATTTAGCCAATCGTATTTGGCGGCGGCAGTCTCGAACAGAGGATTGGTTCGAAAATAATAGCTCGCCGCATCGACGGCCTCGCCTCGCTCGAGCTTCGCGATAACCTCAGGAGCACCGTGTCGCACTCCGCCATACGTCATCGCGATCAGCGCATCGTCATTCGTCTTGAGAACCAGGCGGACATTCAATGACGTTGCGCCGTCATTACGCACGGTTTGCCAGTCGCTGGCGCCGTCCAGCACCACGCCGGAAAGCCTGTCCCCTTCGAATACGCCGCCCGGAACTACGCCGATGCGGCGAAATCCTGCCGGCGTCGCACCGACGATCTGCAAGGGCTTGACGTCCAAGTGCATGACGAACAGCGGCCGGCTGCGCAGGCTCTTGAGGGTCTCGGGAAGATCCACCAGCTGCGTCAAGACATTTCCTTTAGGTCACTAAATCGTGGGCGCGAGACCTTACAAAGTATATATTGCGGCATGCTATCGAGTCTTGTCGATGTGGCGGTTGGCCGGTGGAACCATCGCGTACAAGTTGAGTCGAAACCCGTTGTGATGCGCAATTGGCAGTGGCTGTTCGCTTGCCTGGCGGTGGCCATGGCGTGCGCTGTCTCGCCTACCGGCTACGCCGCAGGCGGCGACCCGCGGCCCTATGGCCTGACCCAGCGTGACGCACCGCGACCCTACTTGAATATGCCGCACCGTGCAGACGGGAAAATACCCGCGCTGCTGTCGCAGACTGGAGCCTTCCGCGACACGCGCAATCTGGTTCCAAGCAAGGGTCTAATCCCGTATGACCTGGTGGTGGCATTTTGGTCCGATGGCGCCAGCAAGCTGCGATGGGCGGCGGTGCCTGACACCAAGATAAAATACTCCCCCACGGGCGAATGGATATTTCCCAAAGGCTCGGTATTCGTCAAGACTTTCGAACTGCCGACGGATCTCACCAACCCCAGCATCAAGCGCCGCCTTGAAACGCGGCTGCTGGTGTGCGACGACGGCGGCGGCGTCTATGGAGCAGTCTACAGATGGCGTGCGGATCACAGCGACGCGGATTTGCTCGTCACGAGCCGTACCGAAGAAATTTCGATCAAGACGGCGACGGGCGCAACCCGAAGTCAGACCTGGTACTTCCCGAGTCGCTCCGATTGCCTGGCGTGCCACAAATCAAAAACTAACGGCGTGCTCGGGCCGAAGACACGGCAGATGAATCGAGAATATGCGTATCCATCCGGAGTGACGGACAACCAACTGCGTGCATGGAATCGCATTGGCATGTTCGCGCCGGCCTTGAACCAGGCGGAACTCCCCTCGTTGTCCACACTCGCCGCCGCCGACGATACGTCGCGAACTTTGCAAGACCGGGCCCGCTCATACTTGGATGCGAATTGCGCGCAATGTCACCGACCAGGCGGCACCGTCGCGTATTTCGACGCGCGCTGGGACACGCCTCTGGAGAAGCAAGAGCTCATCGACGGGCCGATATTGATCAACCAAGGGATCGACAGGCCGCGGGTCATTTCGCCGCACGATATCTGGCGCTCGATCATGTTCATGCGGGTGAATACCGTCGATGACATCAAGATGCCGCCGATCGCGCGCGAAACCATCGATCAGAAAGGCGTGCAGTTGCTGCACGATTGGATCGACAGCCTGCCTGGGCGTGCGGTTTTAGACCCGCCCAGCATGTCACCGGGCGGCGGCAGTTTTGCAGGACCCGTTGAAATCACACTAAGCGCGACGCAACCCGGCGCCGACATACGCTATACCTTGGATGGCAGCACCCCGGGTCCATCGGACGCGCGCTACGAAAGTCCGATAAAGCTCACGGGCCCCAGCGTGCTGCGCGCCAGAGTGTACAAGGACGGTTTCACCCGCAGCATCACCGCCCAAGAGGTGTTCATCGTAGGCAAGTAGTTCACCGACACGGGCACCGGCTTTTAGTTGCAGCTGCAGCCCGCTACCGCGTGTTAGACAGCACCGCTACCGCCCATGGGCTCGTGCCCGCCTTGACTCGCGCCACTTCCTTGTTGGCCTCCAGATCGACGACGGACACGTCGTTTGATGGCCCGTTTGCCGAGTACAAGAATTTTCCATCGGGCGAGAGCGCGATGCCCCAGGGTCGAGTTCCCACTTTGATGTTGTTCAGCAATTCGTAGGTGCGGCTGTCGAGCACGGATATGGTTGCCGCTCGCCCATTGCTCACGTAAATCTTGCGCCCGTCCGGGGAAATTTTCACGCTCATGGGCCGCGAATTGGCAGGCAGAGCGATGACCTTCAGCACCTTAAAATTCACGGTATCGATAACATTGAGCTCGCCCGTGGATTCGGAGGGAATGAATCCAATCGCGCCACCGGGCAGGAACGCCATGGTGCGCGGGCGGACGTTGACTTTGAAATGCCCGACCGTTGCATAGCTCGTGGTGTCGATGACATAGACATCGCCGCCGGCTTCGCAGGTGACGTAGAAGTGCTTGCCGTCGGGCGCCGCTGCCACCCCTTCAGGCTCCTGACCCACTACGACGATGTGCTCCACCTTGCCGGTGGCAATATCGATGACACTAGCCGCCTTCACATCCTCGTTCGAGACATAGAGCTTGGCACCGTCTTTGCTGATCGCAAACTCTTCCGGATCCGAGCCCGCGGAAATCTTCCCCGTGAGCTTTCCTTGCGCGACGTCAATGACGCCGATGGCGTCTGCGGATTTGTCGGACTTGACCGCGTCTTCATCATCGTCGTCCTTGCCTCTGACGAAAATTGGATCGCCCTTGGCATCGAGTTGCGGCGGGGCCGAGACTGGAGTGCCGCTCAAGGCCACATACACAGTCTTGCCGTCCGGGCTGGCGTGAATGCCGCGCGGACGCTTACCTACCGGAATCGTGGCGAGTACCTGGTTGTCACTGCCGTTGATGACGGTGACATCGCCGGACTTCTCGTTCGACACATAGATCCGGTAATTAACGCCCGCGTGTGCCGTCAGCGACGACAGCGCGCACAGCACCAACCCCAGCACGGGCAAGCTGTAAATTCGGGCGAAACGTTTGCGGGTAAACATCGGCACCCTCCTCCGACAATAGTGTGGCCGCCGAGTATTGACCCTTCGGGCGGTCAAGTAAACGGATGCGACATATGCGCTAAAGATCCGGGAAACCCTGCCGAAACCCCGGGGAGATGGGACCAGCAGCATCAAGCGGTCGGCCGGGGCAAGCCTCCGTTCCCGCAAAAAACCTGGTTGCGACTCCGGACGATCGCGCTACGGCCTTACAGTTCCTGCACGCCCTGGCGGCTGAGGTATCAGGCGGCACTGTCAATCTGCCGTGTTTTCCCGATGTCGTCATCCGCATACGCAAGGCGTTGGCGGATCCCGACGCCAGGTTGACCCAAACAGTAAAGATCGTCGGCGCGGAGCCGCGCTTGGCGGCACGCCTGCTGCAAGCCGCCAATTCGGCCATATTTAATCATTCGGGCAAACCTCTGACGGATTTGCGCGCCGCCATCACGCGGCTGGGGCATCGAGCCGTCCAAAGCTCCGCCATCGCCTTCGCGGTTCAACAACTGAGGCTGGCGCCTGCGCTGCGCGCGATTTCGAAGCCGCTGAATGTTTTGTGGGAGGAAAGCATTTCCGTGGCGTCAATCTGCCAGGTCATTGCGCGGCGCACCCACGTCAGTCCGGACGAGGCGTTTCTGACCGGTCTGCTACATGGTATCGGTCGTCTCTACATCATGGTGCGCGCAGTCGGCAAGCAGAATAAGCTGTACTCCAATTCCTCTTTCATGGAAATGGTCGAGGGTTGGCATCCGGCCATCGGCAAAGCCGTACTCGAGAATTGGGGATTTGCCCAAGCCATGTCCGACGCAGTTGGCTTGCAGGCGGACCAAGACCACACCGGAAAATTGGCACCCGACCTCACCGATATTCTCATCGTGAGTATCGTGCTCGCCATGGTACTGCGGCAACCCGGACCGCGCAGCGTCGAAATGTTAAGCGTTTACTCTTTTCACCGTCTGGGATTGACTGCACAGGACTGCGCCGACATTCTCAAGCACGCGGAATACCAACTCGGATCGCTGCACGCCGTACTCGGCTGCTAACACGCCCCTCGTTTTTCCTCGCCGCGACGCAGTATGTGGCCGCTGGATGGGCCATGTGCCGCCCGCTATGTTCGCTAGCGCACGGACGGGCGGCATGTAATAGTTACACTGACGTCGGCAAACAGTGCTCGAGGGAGGGGCTAATGACTGACGCATACATTTATTACTTCACGTTGCGAGACAGCACCACCGGCGAAGAAATCCTTTCCTCACGGCGCGCGACCTTGGCGGCAATCAAGGGCGTTGGCAAACCGATTATGGAATCGCAGACCGTTGTCGACATGTCTGAGATCGACCCAGATGGCTTTTTCACCCACGGCAATTCCGCAGGTTCACCGCTGCCGAGCGATGTCACAAACGAAATCAGATCGTTGCAACTGAGGGCGGATTCACGCGACATCGCAGCGCTGAAGTTGAACGATGCCACCGAGGGCGAACACAAGTACATGCTGCAGCTGGAAAGCCGCGAGCTGCGCAGTCAAGCGCACAAGCTGCATGGCAGCGCCGCCCCGAATTCCGACTCCAAGTACTCTGCCGGCGCCACGCCGAGCTTATCCGAACGCGACGAAATTCTGGCGATCCGGAGTTCCTCGACCACAGGGTGAGACGAGCGTTCCCGTGCGTTACTCCGAAATCATGCACCAGCATGGCCCCGGAACAGCCGGGACCGTGAGTGCCGCCGCATAGTTGGCACCAGCTCGTATCTGTTTGCGCACGGTCCATGCCAATTGTTGCAATTCTGCGTCGAATCCGCCGTGCATGGCAAGTGCAGATCTTAGTAAGAATTACTTTTGAATTTAGCGACCTACCGTGCGTGTTCCTGTCTTAATTCTAATTCCTTCAGCAGCCGGTGTGGGGGCAATGCTACACATTGCTTACGAAGAGACACTTGATTGCGCAGCGACAGCGCTGGTTCTGGCTGGGCTGGACTGACAAGAGATTTTTTACATATCCTCGAAAATCTCGACTGGTTCACAGATTGGCCGGCATACAAAGACGTAGCTTCAATGCCCAACAAGTACAAACCGGAACTACGCCCTTGCACAAATTCCAAGCTCAAATCAAGCAATCGCCGCCGGTCACCATGTTGCATACCCTCACCTGTCCGGTGTGCCAAGCTGCCGGAGATGAGCTTCGCGTCGTCCGCGCCAGCAACCTAGCCGAAGCGGTGTTGGATCTGGTCGAGGCGTATATGTGCGCCAATGTCCGCCGTAACGTGTCCGTATGCGGCTGCACCAAAGGTAGAGTGCCGACGCTTGCTTGATACTGGGTTTAGGCAGACCGAGCCCCGTCCGTTTGTCCTACATAAATATCCGAAGGAATGAACTGGCGCGCATAGTCGCGTACGCTTCATCCTTCTTAATCCGTGTGAGATTAAGTCACCAGGAGACAAGTGATGAAGTGGGCGGGCATGTATCTTTTTGGATTCGTCGTGCTATTGGGCGGTCTTCTGGCTGCGCTTTGGAAATTGGGAGTCCTGGAACGCATCGGCACGGCATGGACCTTGATCGGAATCGCTGTGGCGATTGGCCTTGGCATCATGATTGCCGTCTCTAATAGCGGCACCAAAGAAAACGTCGAGATCAATCGAAAGTAGCCCAGCGCGCCCACGCATGCGCGTCGCGGCTAAGTATATCGAACGTCCACTGGTCGCTCAGGCATGGCCAACGCCGAGAAGTGTTTCGACAGCCTGAAGTAAATCTGCGACTTCGAAAGGCTTCGTGAGTACCACATGCGCACCCGCCTCTTCGGCCGACTTAAGATAGGCATTGGTCGCGATAGCAGCGGGCTGGTAGCCCACCGCACCGAAGTTACCGCCGCCGGAAATCGCCACGATGCGCACCAGCGGAAACTCGCTGCGAATTGCCTGTATCGCTTGTACGCCGTTCATTTTCGGCATGATGATATCGGTGATAACGAGGTCCATCGGAGTGCGCCCAAGCAGCTCGAGCGCGTCGGTCGCATTGTCGCAGGTGAGGACTTCATAGCCAGCGAGATTCAGCACACATTTGACGGAATCGCGCACGTCCAACTCATCATCCACGATCAGTATTTTTCGCATTTTGCCTCATGCATCGGCTGCGATGAACTCGTCGCCAACCCGTACGACAGCAGGAAATACCACTCTGAACGTCGTACCCTCGCCAATTTTGGTCTCCACCGTAATACTGGCGCCGAAACTCTCTACGATCCCGTGAACCACCGAAAGACCCAAACCGGTCCCCTGCCCGACCGAACGCGTCGTGAAGAACGGCTCAAATATTCGCTCCAATGTGTCAGGTTCCATTCCGTGCCCGGTGTCGCTGACCCACAATTCAACGCACGGCTGCGGGCCAAGGCTGCCATCCCCACAATCGCGATAGCGCAGACCAATACTGAGCACCCCATCCGCACCGTCCATTGCCTGATAGGCGTTGGTACATAAATTTATCACAAGATGCAGCGCGAGCGTGGCATCGGCCTTTACCAGAGGGATTTCTTCAGCTATTTCGGTCCGTATTTCAATGCTTGGCGGCGCCAGTGCGGAAAAGAGATTCAAACCCTCGGTCACCACAACTCTCAGGTCAATCAGAGCCAGCCTCGCCTCGTCCAGCTCGCGGGTAAACGTCAGAATCTTCTTGACGACGTCCTTGGCGCGACGTGCCGCGCCCAGCACTCGCTCCAGGTGCGAACGCGATGCCCCTGCAAGCGACACGTCCTGCAACACAGTACTAGTAAATAAAATGATGGGCACGAGCACATTATTGAATTCGTGTGCGATACCGCTGGCGAGCGTCCCGACCGTCTCGAGGCGCTGACGATGCCGGAGTTGCCTTTGCAATTCATCGCGCCGAGCCTCGGATTGTTCTTTCGCCTTGATTACCCCGACCAGCTCACGACGCATGGCTTCAAGGTCAGAGGCCAAATCGTGCAACTCGCGAATGCCGGTGCTGATATTCAGCACCCTTGCGTAATCACCGGTGGCGATGACACGCGACACATCCTGCAGCCGGTGGATCGGCCTGGACAGGCGATAACTAAGCACAATGGCAATACCGATCGCGATACCCAAATAGCCGCCCAACAGCCACAGCATGCGCCGAAGAGCGAGATGGATGCGTTCTTGCGCAGGCAATTCGTCAAAGCCCAAGCGCAGTTCTGCGTTGTGCCCCGCGTGAACAATAGGCAGCACAATAAAATATATGCCGTCGCCGCCCTGACCAAAACCCAGATCGGTATGTCGGGGCGACAAGATATCTGCCGAGCCGAGCCTGCTGCGCGTGGCGACACCTCGATCGTAGAGCTCCGCATAGAGCGCCTCGCCGTGCAGCACCGCGAGGTCGAGGAGGTCTTCAGTTCGCTGGCGCGAGTCAAGTGCGGCGCCCACCTCAAACTCTTCCGCGACTACGCGCGCAAAGGTTCTTGCATGCTCGACGAACAAGTTCTCATGGCTCTTTCGGATTACATATCCCATGCCGAAAAATAGTGCTGGCAGCAGAATAATGTGCACCGCCACCACCCACAGCGTGACGTAATTCGCGAAAGACGTTCTCAGTCGTACCATAGCACCCGCAATACCTTGATTCGGGGGTTGTTCGCCACATCTTTCGCCCAAGCATAGCTAACGGCGGTCGGATCGGCTATGACGGCATTTATCAACAGCGCAATATTCTTGTAGGCAATGGGTTTTACTTGGCCTTGTATGAGGGCCAGCCGCAGCACGCTGCGGTCATACGTGGTCTCTGACATGGAAACGATATTCTGTAGAAAAATCTCTTTGACGCGTGCATCAGCTTCATCGACCACGGGACGCAGCCGATCGCCGCTATGGTTCACGGTCAGCCCGAGAAATAGCTTGCGTACCTCACGTGAGTCGAGTTGGTCGACTTTACTATCCGCGCTGACGATGAGCACAAGCTGCTCACCGGCCATTACTGGTTGGGACGCGGTCAGCAACGTTAGGAGCACGGCGGCGGCCAGAAACTTTTTCACGGAATTGCCGCGCTCCACTGTGCACGCAATTCATTTGAATTGTGAGTCAAAGAAACGATGTGGGAGATCTCGAGGGTCAACGCCTGGCGCCGGGTGAAATCCCAGCGCACGCCGACAGCCTGGCGGCGCAGCGCGATCTCGATATCGCCATCACCGTCGTTGAATAAGGCGACGTAGCGCGACTCCTGCATCCGCGCGGAATCTTCCAATCTGCCAAAGACAGTGAAGTGATGGGGTAGCAGCCTTTCGACCTGGAGGTACCCTGACATGAAATTTTCGTTGCGGGCGGTCTGAAGCAGCGCCACGTCAACATAATAGTCGGCCGCGACTATTCGCCAGGGCTCTGCCATCCAATCGATGAAAGCGCCGTAGATGCTGAGCTTGACTTTATTCGAGCTCAGCGCAGCCAATGTGCGCACATTGCTGACGGCGAGGTCATCGTGCCCAAACAAGAATCCCATGCTACTGGCGCCGGCGTATTGCGGTAGGTAGGCAAGCCGGCCGGTCACGGATAACCTGTGCCTCCCGGGGTTGTCGCCGATCAGGCTAATCGCATCCAGCTCCTGATCGGACAATGCCGGCGCGGCTCCGACCCCGCTGGATATTTGAAATGCGCCGTCCTTACCGATCGGCTGGCGCGACTCGAACAGCGCGCCGGTTATGTGCTGCGGGATTATCCCGTGTTCGTCCTCCCAACGTTCGATGTAGGGCCGCGTGATGTCGGTTTGCAGGTATTGCCCGTGGTGATGCTCCGTGTTCCAGGAGCTCCCAGGTTGATGAAAGCGGCCGAGCCAAAGAACCGTTTCCGGAACGAACTCGAAGCCCATTTGAAATCGTTCCAGGTCGCGTTCATCTGGGGTTACGTAGTACTCGCCGAAAACACGAAACTGGTGTGCGGTTGCGCCAAACACTACGTCAGCATCGATCCAGGGGTCTGCGTCTCTCGGGTGCGTCTGGCCGGTCCCGTGAAATGCTTCAGCGGCAACGAAGACTTCGAAATCGCTGGATGAATGATCGTGCTCCGCAATTGCCAGGTTCGTAGCAAGGACACCCAGAGCCATCCTGACTAGAACTTGCCGGAGGCGAATTTTGGGCATTTCAGGCACTCCAGGCGTGCATGCGCGCGCGCTGATTCTTAATGGTGTAGTAGGGAACGACGCGCGCTACTCTGCCGGTCCGAGGCGAACGCGGGAAGCGGGGAATGACTTCGCATGGCGGAGGTAGGCACTGCGCCGGCGGGGGCTTGCGATTCACAGGCATTGCACATAAGCTCGCACAGATCGCCACGCATGAAGCGTCTGCTCCGCGGGTAATAATGATTGGATTGCCTTGATGCCGCGCACCTACAAAGCAGAGGCTGAAATTCTCACCTTGCGGCGCGAGCGCCTGCGCCTCGTGCTGGCCGATGGGCGGACCATACTTCGCGGGGGTGTGCGGGCAATGCTGCAGGGGGAGCCTGACCTTGAGGTAATCGGCGAGGCTAGCCGAGTATCGGACGCGATCGCTTTGGCGAGATGCCTGCAACCCGATGTTATCGTCACGGATGTGTTTGAAAATGGCGGCGCAATTGCGGCAATCCGCGAGATGCGGCGCGAGTGCGTGGGCGTGCGAATCGTGATGTTGACAGGCTGCAAAGATGAGCAATGCGAGCGCGCCGCCATGCGCGCCGGCGCCCACGCCTATGTCACTATCGATGCGCCAATCGAAGTATTGCTGCGCGCGATTCGCGCGCAGATTCCTTATATGGACGTTCCGGTTGCACCGAGTCCGATGGCTGCGGTCCGCCGGCGCTCGGTCGACGAGCCCGTCGCAGCAGCAGCAGAGATCACCCGCCGTGAACGCGAGGTTCTGATCGGCGTGGCACTCGGGTTTTCGAGCAAGCGCATCGCCGCGGACCTCGGCCGCAGCGTCAAGACAATCGAGAAACATCGATTCAAGATGATGCATAAGCTCGGCCTGCGCAACGCCTCCGCTGTGACGCGCTATGCGATCGAAAAGGAAATGCTGGACGCCGACAGCGCGCTGCTGGAATTACGCGCGGCAAGTCTGCCTGCCGACAACTAAACGCCCGCCGCTCCAAGCTAGGGCTCGGCCAAAATTACTTTCTGCCGGTCCCGGTAAACATCCTCGGTGACGAGCCCTTCGTCGTAGAAATTCTTCAGCTCGCGCAGCCTTGCCTCCCTTGACCCAACAGCAACGGAGCTTGTCGCCGGGGACTCGGGCAGCGCGGCCGCGGGGGAAGCTGAGGCGGGAGTCGTTGCAGCAACGTGAGTCGAGTGAGGCCCACTGGTGCACGCCTTGACGCAGTTATTGCGTTCAGCGGGACATTCGACGGCACCACGTTCAGGAAATCCCGCGAATATCTGCGGGCATTGATCATAGTGCGCATTGCAGGAGGCGGTGCAGTCGGATTCGTTCACTTGGGGCGCGCGCACCCATTGCACCGTGCCGCAGCCGCTGAGAATCAAGGTAAGTGCCGTGACGGCGTTTTTCATTGTCTAGTCTCCCGCTATTTGGATCCGCCGCGCTCGGCACGGCTTAGGCGCATCGAATTGTGCACCACGCACACGCTCGAGAGCACCATCGCGGCGGCCGCCACGATGGGCCGCAACATGCCATACGCCGCAATGACGACCGCCACCGCATTGTAGGCGAACGCCCAGACGAGGTTCTGCCGGACGATGCGCAGTGTTTTGCGCGCCAGCCCGAGCAGGCGCGGAACTTCGAGAAGATCCTCACGCAAAATGACCACGTCAGCCGACTCCTTTGCGAGGTCCGCGGCGGGGCCGAAGGCAATGCCGGCGTCGGCGGCGCCGAGCGCCGGGGCATCATTGACGCCGTCCCCGACCATGGCAATGAGCCCCGCCGATGCGCGCAGCGCACGCACGCGCAACGGCTTCTCCATGGGCGAAAGCTCACCGCAGTAGTCTATCAGGCCAATTCCGTCAGCGACGCGCGCCACGACTTCGCGGCGATCCCCGGACAGCAAGTGGCAAGATACCCCCATTCGGCGGAGAGCGCGCAGCGCTTCGCGAGCTTCGGGTCGCCGCGGATCGTCGAGAACCAACTCACCGGCCAGACGTCCGTCGACGGCAATTGCCACCGCACTTGACGCCATTTCGACCGCAGAAGCCTCGGGCAAGTCAACGCCGCAAGCGGCGAGCCAGGACAATTTACCGACGTCTACACGGTGGCCCTCGACGCGCCCCTGGACACCGCCGCCGGCGGTCACATGCACGTCGGTCGCCACGGGCACACAGTCACCGCGGGCGAGCACGGCAGCGACGATTGCCTGGGCGAACGGGTGGCTCACCATCTGCTCCACGCCGGCAGCAAGCCTCATGGCGGCGGTTTCCGTAGTCGCGCCGGGCGCGGGGCGGTACGCAACAAGCTGCGGTCGCCCCATCGTGATGGTGCCGGTCTTGTCGAAAGCAATCACACGCACACGCGACAGCGTTTCGAGCACTGCCCCGCTGCGCACCAGGCAGCCGCGACCTATTGCGATTGACAGTGCAATAGTCGTCGCCATGGGAGTGGCGATGCCGAGTGCGCAGGGACACGCCACGACCAGCACCGCTAGCGCCGCCTGAAACCCCCGCTCCCAGTCGCCCGCCAACCCCCACCAACAGCAGCTGCCGATGGCGATCAGCGACACCGCGGGAATGAATAGGGTGATGACGCGATCCACCACCGCTTCTATGGGCGCGCGGCGGTCCCGCGCTTCAAGTGCAAAGCGCTCGACCCGATCGGCGAGCGTCTCGGCTACACCTGAGGCGCGGATCTGCAGCGCTCCATCGACCGCAGTGGAACCCGCATGGACCATGTCCCCCACCACGACCCCGCGTGGCTGCCATTCTCCGGTCAACAACGGTTCGCTAATATCGGCGCTGCCCGCCTCTACCGTGCCGTCCACCGGAATCTCTTCACCAGCCCGTACATGGACGATTTCGCCGCGGGACACGGAACCGGGTGGGACATCGAGTTCCGCGCCATTCCTGAACAGCCGAGCTTGGCGGCGCGTTCCGCTCATCGTCGGCAAGAGCAGCGCGAGCGCGCGGCGCCGCGACTCGGCGTCGAGGTATTGGCCCAGCGTCACGAATACGAGCACCATGGTGCCCGAGTCATAGTAAAGATAGCGGCCGCCGCGCAGGGTTTGCGCGGCGGAAACGCCGATGGCGGCGAACGCACCGAGCCCGATCAGAGTCTCGAGCGTGAGTCGACCTCGAAAAAGCCCCTTGATTGCAATACGCAGCATCGGTACGCCGAGCAGCGCGAACACAGCGAGCGAGCAGACAAGCATGATCCACGAACTGGTGCGAATCACCTCGGGACCCAAGGCATCCAAGGTCCCGAAGTAGGTCAAGCTCTGAAACATCATGATATTGCCGCTAAGAAGTGCGGCGAGACCCAGCTTCGCCAGAAACCAGTCGGCGCGTCCCCCCTCCCCGGCATCGCCAATGATGCGAAACACGAGGACGCAGCCGACGCAGCAGAACAGCAGAGTCTCCGTTCCGCGGTTCTCTCGATGCGGCCGCGAAGGCAGCGGCAAGCGGCAATGCGCGCATTGTCGTGACGCAAATCCGCGGACAAAGCCGGCATCGGTTGCCGACATCACCACCATCCCGTCGACGGCACCATTCCAAAGTTAGCGAGGCCTCGCAATATCAAGATCACTCCCAGCAGGGCCAACAGAGCGCCCGCCAGCCGTTGGGTCCTGACGCGTCTCAGCAGCGTCTGCGGAACCAGAGTCAATGCGAATATCGCAGGCACCGTGCCCAGACCGAACACCAGCATGGTGAATGCGCCCATGACGGGAGTTCCGGCGAGCGTCGCTCGGCTCGCCGCAGCGTACACGAGCGCGCACGGCAGCCAACCCTGCAAAGCACCCAAGAGCAGAGGAGCCACCGCTGCAGGTGCGCGATTCAATCGCATGCGACCTGCGATGAGCCAGCGCCCCAAGCCCGCCGCCACCACCCGCGCGGGATCGCGAAACCAGCCCATCATGGACAGTCCGAAGACCAAGGCCGCGCTGCCGGCCGCAATCGCGATAATTCCCGCAAACCCGAAGCGGCCGGCCACCGCCTGCGCGATCTGCCCAAAGGCACCGACGATTAGGCCGATCACTCCGTATGTCGCGATGCGCCCCATGTTGAAGAGTATCCGCAGGCCGCAGCGCGCCCGCGGGGTCGCGCCCCTGGGAACGAACTGCGCCGTGCACATCGCCACATAGGGGCCGCACATGGCGACGCAATGGGCGCTGCCGAGCAGTGACGCGCCGAACAGCAGCACCAGGTCACCGCCCATCGGTAGGTCAACGTGGTGCAGGTGCACGATGTGTCTTGAGGCTTACGGCCGCACGGTTTGCGCCGACTCGTTGATGTCGACACCGCCCTTGGGCCAAATCTGATATTTACCTTCCTCGACATCGCGAAACTGACCGGTGCGCACAGCCCAAAGGAACACGCACCACGCCGACATCGACATGAGAAAAGAGCTGAAAAACATATAGAAGGTGACGTCCATCAGATTCCCTCTTGAATCGCGGGTAGTTCAGGCACTTGGGCATTCCATGCCACCCCCATGGCGTTGTTCAGCACAGCGAAAGCAGCAGCGGTCATCAGCGGTTGTGCGACGACGATCGCGATGAAACGCAGGAAGACCCGGTCTGCGGGCCGGCCGCCCGGAATCGAGCCATATGTCACGGTAAAGCGCAACAGGAACCGGGCGAGCAGCAGGTTCGTGAGCGCGTAGATCACCCAACACACGACGACCGCCACCGGGCCCCCGCGGTGCAAGGGCACGCCCGCAACCACCGCCAAAAACAGCACGAACCAGATCAGGAACAATTGGAACAAGCGCCGCGACTGCGCCTCGGCCTCCACCACCGGCAGCGGACCGCGGCGCGACCGCAAGTTCTGGACCCATGCAAAAACCCATACTAGAGGCACGAGCAGCGCCGGCACCATGTACGACGCGAACGTAATCTCGATGATTCGAAAGAAAAGTGGACCCATGAAGATTCCTCTTGCCCTTGTCGATCAACGCGCCGGCGAGAAACCGGCCCGGGTTGGTACCGGCATGCTGTTGCGTTCGCTCGCCAGCGACAGGGAGTAATAAACCAACGCCCAACGCCGCCTGTCGCTGAATGCCTGCTTGTCCGCGTCGCTCATTTTATCCAGATCCGCAGAGGTCGGTAGGGAGGCAACGTAGGCCTGCAGTTCCTGCAGATCATCGTCGTTGAACATCGCCTTGCCGTTGACCTGCGTCTTCCAAGCGTTCAGATCCGGGAACGCTTCGCGCGGATACAGGATGGTGTCGTAGAACGAGGGCATCGGAGTGCCGTTCAGCCCCGTATTGAACGTTCGGTAGACGTCCGCGGGCGTGTCGCCGAACTTGAAGGCGCCTGATGTGAAATCGAACGGATGGATGGGTGTCTCCCAATCATCCACCAGCCCGTTGGAAGACGGTCCGTCGCCCTTCCCCGCGTTTCCATGGCAGGACCAGCATTGCAGCATGCGGTAAACCATGCGCCCCTCCTTGATGATCGCCGCGGGAGCTGCCATGACCGTCGAATACGGTGGCGCGGGAATCGGAATCGCGTCTGGGACGGACTCGGACTTAAATCGTGGAGACAGGGTCTTGACGTAGTCGACGAGATCCCAACGGTCCTGTTCCGGTATCACGTGTCCGTCGGCTGCATTGCCCCAGGCCGGCATGATCTGTCCCTTGCGCACGCCACGGCTGATCGTGCGGAAAATGTCCTCATCGGTGGGCAGGGCACCGGAAGGCGTCGTGCGGCTCTTGAAGGCTCCCGTCGTGAAATCGCGCGGCTGAGGATTGAGGAAATGATAGGCCACGTTGAAATTGGTGGAGCCCTTTGTATCGGCGGTCGTCCGCCCGTTACCATATAGGCCGTGGCAGCCGGAGCACTTGTTGTCGAATACGATCTTGCCGCGCGCCGTGCGCAGCTCCAGCGGTTCGTGGGTGGCAGATCGGTGCACGGCCGGCCACGCCTCCCAAGTCCGCCAGTCGCCGATGGCGGTGCCGATCTTCTGCATGTACGCCTCTACACCGGCCATCTCCTCGGTCGGTACCGGACCGTAATCGTGCATATCGATGACGCCATCGCCATGGCTGCCGTCGGCATTCACCGGATAGACATCCAGCTCCTTGAAATTCGCGGGTAATTGCCCGATCGCATCGAGCTCCGACTTGGTGACGCGCCCATCGTGATTCGTGTCGTATTTCTGGATGAAATCGCTCACCGCGCGGTCGTGAGCAGCGTCCTCGGAAAACAACCACGAGTAAGCCGGCATCATCGATTCAGGTTCAACCGCGCGCGGATTCCAGTGATGCGCGTAATGCCATTCGTCCGAGCGCCGGTTCCCCTCGCGAGATAGATCGGGTCCGATGCGACGCGTTCCGAACATCTGCGGCACATCGTAGATGAATTCACCCGCCTGACTGACGGGCCCCCACTTATCGGTGTCGCGGTTGACTGGGCGGACGAACTGCGAATGGCAATACCAACAACCCTCGCGAATGTAAACCTTGCGGCCTAGATTTTCGATATCGGTGCGGTGCGGCGTCGCTACCGTCTTGCCCTCAATGTTCGTTACCGTCTCGGGCCGGGTCAACGATTTTTCCAGATACGGAATGAGTCCTTGGCTCGTCATCGACAGGGCGTAGAAACCGAGGGCGGCAATGAGAATCACCGGTTCGATGCGGTTCAAGTGCTTTTACTCCCGTTCCTCAAGACCACTTAGGCTCCGGCAAATAGTCTGCCGGTGCACCCACAGGAACCGGAATCTCCTTGCCGTGCCGGATGGTCATATACAGATTCCAGAATCCGAGAGCCGCGCCCACATCCATGGTGATGCCGGCGAGCGACCGAACGATCCAATAAGGCTTCATGGCAACCATCGATTCGACGAAGTCGGTCCCTGCTTGCAACATGGTTCCTTGGATCATTCCCTGAATGGTCAAATCGCCGGCCATCACCGAGAAACCTGCCACGGTCAGCCAGTAGTGCCACTGGGCGAGATTCTTCGAAAACAACTCGCGACGGGCGAGCCGGGGCGTGACCCAGTACATCCCCGCTGTCGCCCAGATGACGAAGGTGCCGAAAACAGTCAGATGCGAGTGCCCGATGACGAAGTCCGTGAAGTGAGTGAGCCGCTGCATTTCACGCAGGGCCTCAGTCGAACCCTGGAAACAACCCAGTAAGTAGTACAACGCGCCGATGACGATGAACTTCGCGGGATAGGAGTCCTGAAAATTTTTCCAACCACCCACGAAAGTACCGTAGAAATTCTGAATGACTGTCCACACCGGAATGATCAGCATCATGGAGGCAACGATCGCTATGGTCTGCGTCCAATACGGAATGGGGCTGTAAATGTAGTGATGAGTACCGACGAACGGGTAAAAGAACGCCAGCGACCAGAATCCAACCAGCGACAGTTTATGGCTGTAGAGCGGGCGCTTAGCCGCCAACGGCAGGAAATAGTAGGCAACCGCGAGACCCGCCGGCGTGATCCACAGGCCGACCACATAATGAATGTACAACCCATGCATGGCAGCGTTGTTCACGCCCGGCATGGAATACGGCAGGATGAAGTGTCCGAAAGCGTAATTCATCGCGGTCCATATGTAGGCCGACGACATGTACCAAAGGCTCACGTAGATACGCGGTTCGGTCCGCTGCTTGATCGTCACGACGACCTGGATCGCAAGCATGCACAGCACGATCTCGACGGGAATACTGACCCACAACGGAAACTCACCCGCCTCGATGCCGCTGTTGTAACCGAGCATCAGGGAAACGAAGCCGACGACCAGGGCGATGTTCCACATCCAGAAGATGTGGTGACCCCATCGCGGCTTGTACATAGGGACGCCGCACAGTCTCGGCACTATGAAATAGGTAAGTCCAATCACTGCGGTCGAGAAGCCGCCGAACACAACGCCCATGACGTGTACCGGACGCAACCGACCCCAGGTAAGCCAAGAAATATGACCCAGGAAATCATAGTAGTTGAACTTGATCGATACGATGGCGCCGATGGTGGGCGCGAATACCAGCCAGAAAGACCCGGCGGCCATGTACTTGAGAATAAGATTGCGGTCAAACAGCTCGCCGCTGCGCGCCGCTATGACCGGAGCTGCGCGTCCGCCCTCAAACATCGTGTTGGCTGCGGTGCTCATGGTCAGCCCTTGTCCGTCCAGAACGCAATCGTGTACCACACCATCCACACGAACATGACCAGGTAGACGATCGCGAGCCACGTCGGGATGATTCCGTGCCTCTCCTCGATACCCGAGGTCTCGTAGCGGGTGATTGATTCGGAATGATCGTTCTTGTCGGTCACCGGGTGCCCCCCGTCTCGCCGGCGCCCGCTATGTTCCTGGCATAAAGCGGGCTCAAGCTCTGGATGAAATGCACGAGATCCCAAGCATCCGCGGGACTCAGTGAATCCGCGAACGTCGGCATAGGCGTTCCCGCAAGACCAGACATGAACACCCGGTAGATATCGGTGGATTTATCGCCGCATTTGACGTGTCCTTTCGTCAAGTCGTAGGGAACGAGCCCGTTACCCCAATCGTCCTTCAGTTCGTGCGCAGAGGGGCCGTCGCCCTGCCCGCCGGCACCATGGCACTGCGCGCAGTTGTACTTCTTGTACACAGCATCACCGCGCACCACCGAAGCGACGCTGTAACCCGGATCAGGCGGAATGATGATCGGATCCTGCGGCTTCTCAGTAACGAATCGAGGTGAAAACGTCTTGATATAGGCAATCACGTCCCTGCGCGATCGATCATCAAGGGCTCTCCAGGTGGGCATGTAGGTCCCGTACAGGCCGTTCAGCAGCGTGTGTTCGAGATCGGAGTCGAGCGGCAGGGAGCCGGACGGCGTGCTGCGCCATTTGTACGTACCCTGGCGGTAATCGCGCGGCTTGATGCTCATGTACTCAGCCGCTTCGCCTTGTCCGTTGCCCTGTGCGCCATGGCAGGACAGGCAATACCGCTCGTAAACGAGCTTGCCGGTCTTGACGTCGCCGGTGTTCGCCGCCCCTGCCGAACAGGCGAGCAGCGCTCCGACGAGCATGAGAATGGATTGCGCGACACGATAAAGCATATGTTCCCCCTCAAGACATTCGAATGCGCAGCGGCGAGACACCGTCAGTACACGAAGTCGACTCCGAACATGATCGAATTCGTGCGCTGATCGAGGCCGAGGTTACCGACACCTTTTGCCTTGTCCGACGAAATCTCCGCATGAAGCGCCACCTCGTCGCGAATGCTGTACGCAATCGTATAGATCGCCCCCACGGTCCACTGATTCTGGTCGTTGAAATTCGAGGGCGTGGTGCTCAGAGGCTGAGTTTGGTTGCGTATCACGTCATAGCGCCCGAACACGCTCCAATGGAGAAGGTCAGCGGCCGGCACCCAAATCGCCTCGAGGAACCCTCCATTGAACGAACCGCTTCGATCGGCCGTGCCTTGAAACAGATCCTTTTTGTCCGAGCCGTGTCCGTAAACCAAATCTAGATGAAGCGGTGCGGCCAACGGACCGAGCCAGACATTAGCTTCCATGCCATACCGGGTAGATGACTTCAGATGACTGCCGCTGCCGGCAATAGGAACGCCGCCGCCGGTTAGGAACTCTGTCGGGTAGTTAGCCAGGGCGCCCCACAAGCCCACTTCCGCCTGCGATACCAGCCCGTCGTTGAAACGGAAATACTTCTGGAAATGGCCATAAAACGACGGTGAATCGAACCCGTTGGCCGAGCCCAAGGAATCGTGCGCGGTGAAGATCGTGGCCGTGTAACGCGTCAGCGAGTTCGCGTCATGACCGACAATTTCAACCCCGCGCTGGTTTTCGCCCATGTCGTAGCCGGCGAGATTTGTGCCGCCCGGTACAGAGGGGTGGTAGGAATAAAGCAAGTAGCTGTCGGTGAGTTCCAGGTTTCGATGCGAAGACGCCGGCAAGTCGATCTCGAACTGCCCGATTCGAACGTTGAACCAATCGGAGTTTTTGATCAATCGCGTAAAATAAGCCCAGTAGGATTCCAAGTGCACATTGCCATCCGAGGCGAAGCCGGTGGGAACGACCAGGAACGAAATGTTGGGAGTCAACACTCCGGCGGTGAGTAAATCCATCCCGGCATCGGCAACGCCGCCGGAGCCTATGTTCTTGTTGCCCTGATCCGTCGCCTGGTTCGTTACTTTGGTGTAAACGTAACTCGGCGCGACATGGATCGCCACCGGCCAGTAGCCGGAATCGGCAGTCACGGTATCATCCCTGCCGAGCCGCAGCTGATAACCGTTATCGCGAAAATTTCTCCCGAAATCGTTCAATACCGGCCACGATTCGTGACATGCAGTACAGCGTAATGAATACTTGCGCGCGAATGCCGGAATCGCGGAGGCCGGCGAAATGAATGCGAACATGACGATCGCGAAAACCGCTATCTGCGCAACCACCCGCAGCGACCCATGTCTTGTCATGTCTACTCCCTAACAATGAATAGTATTTACCAACAGATCGTTTTTACTTGGCCGCGAGCGTAATTTTCGATTTCGTCGTTTGGCCCGCAGCGACTGTGACCGGGGCCGTATTGGCTCCCGCCACCTCATGCCATACCGCTAACGTATACGTACCGGGCGGCACGTCTTTGATGCTGAAGTGTCCGTCAGCGCCGGTTGTCGCATAGTACGGATGATCCAGCTCCATGATCCACGCGTGCATCCACTCGTGCGCGTCACATTTAATCTTGATCATCATCGGCATGCTCGGCAGAGGCTTCGTCACCGAAAACCCTTTGAACGGCAGTGCTACGTTGAATATTGTGGCGCTGGTCTCGGCATTCTGCGGATGCGTGTTGTGAAGCACCGTGTCTTCGGACGAGATCTTGACCGACTCACTGACCATGGCGCCTTGAACGCGCGGTGAGAACATGCATTTGGTATTGACCAACGCCAGCGGCTCGGTAGGAGCGGCTTTGCCCTTCGCAATATCCTTCAAGTAGACGATCACATTCGCCAAGCCGCCGCTGCCGTCCACCGTGTAGGAAGGGTCAGGGATCGTTTGCCCGCAATAATCCTGATTCTTAGTGACTTTGATCGGCGTAACGGCCGGTGCTGTCCCAGAAAGGGAAACCACGCCGTCTATGGTGCCGCCGTTCGTTACGGTCACGACTTCGTAGGCCAGTACGGGACCCATCGCGACCAGCGCGGTCAAGGCGACCATTGCGACAATGGCACATGCAACGCGGCTGGGAGGGCCCCCGCCCGCGCTAGTTTCTTTAAGCATTTTATTCCCCCACGATATGATTCTTTAGCGATTCGATCAGCACGTGCCGACCGCGGCTACTCGCTTACCTTTTTATTTCTAGCCACGCCTCCTGCGTGGGAGTCAACGCCACTACATTGCATCGCGATCGGCCCTGTCACAATGGGAACTTATACCCGCGGATCGATTGATAAATGGGTAGAACTACCCACATCAGTCTCAGCATCCGCTGGACGAAAAATAAATTAATGAACGGCGCAAGAGGCGCGGAGGCGGATCGTTAGTCCGGCAGCTAAATCGAAACGTCCGACACGTCGATCTAACGGGTGCCAGTATTCTCGTGAGTCGTCACACCAACTCGGGTCGTATAGTCAGGGATACTCACTGAGTCGCAAGCGGCCAGCAGCCATACGCTCGAAAGGGCTCGATTTCAATGCGGTGAGGCCGACCGCTCCCCACATACACCTCAATCGGAACTACTTCACACCTAAATCGCAACAGATACCGTTTTACGATCGCTTCACGCCCATGAGCTGAAATGAGATCGCATTTAACTATTTGTCCTCTGATCGGATCACCAAGTCCCACTTTCCGCATCTCGCGCTACAAGGTAGCGCCAATGCGGCCGATATTACGGCGTAACAAGCTCTGTCGCTGAGTGGGGTGAGACAAGTGCAAGCAATCTTCGTAGTCGCTTGGATCGTGCTGGTATCCTTTCTGATCTACGCAATCGGGATACTGGCTATTGCGTGTACGCCCGCCTATGCCAGAAGTACAAAACCTAACACGTCAATCGAACTGTAGCCGGCCCCACTACTCCGAACGGCGCCGAGGCGACTGAATTGAGTTCGGTCAACAGCTCAATATCTGGCGCCACCTCGACACCGGCGAAGTCACGCTTGATACGTGCGGTTGTGTCAGGAGCAAGTGGCAAAGAGTGAGAGCGTCTTCAAGAACTTGAACTGCTCCAGCCAGCTTCCGAGAATGGCAAAGCCACGACTTACGCCTGGCGAAGATTGGCGTTGCAGATACGACGCGACAGCCATATTAGATATACACCGATAACAACATCAACCGAAAAACAGAACACGGGGTACCAACGAGGAACACCGGCGTTTGTGATGAACTGACTATGCGTCAAGTCGTACAGCCCATGAAGTATCCAGAATGCACCGACCACTACAGCTGACTGACGAACGCTCACGAATGCGAAGACCAGCCCAACTACGACAAACGGTACTCCGTAAATCATTTCTTTGACGCCCGTAGCCGGCTCACCCGCTTGTAGAGCAAAGAACGCGTACAAGCTAGGCAAAGTTAGCAGACCTAATGAATACAACCAACGCTGCCCACGAATGATCCTCGCCGAGACTATCGTGAGAATGCCTACCGAGATACCAATGAGGGCCTCAATCAAGGTGCTCTCCTTCCTTTAAACGCTGTTGAGCAGCGCGCGGTCGTTGCGACACCGAGCCATGGCACTATATCGTCACGCGACCTCCTGAATGGCCAATCGAAGATGCTACCGCGCGTCCGCTCCAACTGAAGTAATGGACTCCTCCTGGTGGCAGTACGGCATCAATGTGCCAAGCTGGGTTTGCGAAACAAGCTGACCTGACCTTTCCAGAAGGAGTCCACGTATGAACTGTACGACTATCGGCGTTGATCTGGCAAAGAACGTTTTCGAGATTGCGGTAGCGGGGCCAGATTGGAAAATTATCGAGCGCTACCGACTCAATCGGGCGAAGTTCTCGACGTTCTTCGTACACCGTGAGCCGTGTCGGGTAGTTATGGAGGCCTGCGGCAGCGCGCATCACTGGGCTCGCAAAATCGCCTCCGCGGGGCACCAGGTACAGCTGCTCCCCGCGCAATACGTTCGCGCCTATGTGAAACGAAACAGGATGGACCAAGCCGACGCCGCGGCGCTCATCGAGGCCGCACGTTGCGGCTATATCTTGCCCGTTCCTATCAAAACGATTGAACTACAGCAAATCCAGGCCCTGCATCGGCTTTCGGCTTCGAACCCAGTGGGTCGCCAGTCGACTGCGTTGTATCAATAATTTGCGTGGCGTCCTGCGGGAGTTTGGTGTCGCGACTGCCGTGGGGGCGAACGTTGCGAATGGTCAAATCGGCGCCTCTCTCGCGGACCCCGGCAACGACATCCCAGAGGGTGTGCGGCCCGCACTTAATGAAGCGCTCGAAGAAGTGCACGCGCTCGAGGAGAAAATCGCCGGCATTGAGCGCCAGCTGACGGTCCTGACACGCCACGATGTCACCGTTCGCCAATTGCGAGAAATCCCTGGCATCGGTCTGCTGACAGGCACCGCACTACGAGCCAGCGTCTGCGATATCCAACGCTTCCCCTCAGGCGGTCACTTCGCTTCCTGGTTGGGGTTGACCGTTCGCGAACGTTCCAGCGCCGAGACTCGTCGGCTTGGCGGAATCTCCAAGCGCGGGGATGTGTATCTGCGCACACTCCTC
Organism: Steroidobacterales bacterium; assembly: GCA_038226325.1. Lineage (GTDB taxonomy): Bacteria > Pseudomonadota > Gammaproteobacteria > Steroidobacterales > Steroidobacteraceae > Bog-1198. The sequence continues at coordinate 144,763 of JBBRQO010000007.1, forward strand.
GTGCACGGCGCTCGATCCGCTTTGCTCGCCGCGAGGCGCACCGGTCACAAAAGGACGAATACCCGACTGCAACCGACTCTCGCTGCTCGGCCGCGAAAATCACTTCAAAACATCACTTGACAGAGGAGTCCATACCCATTGGTTAGAACTCGGCGCGTCATTGCAGCTTTCGTAGGTGTCTAATCCAGGTGATCTGCTTCGACTGAAGGTTCACCAGGTAAAGCAGCAAATCACCCTGTTGAATCTGCGCATCCCCTATCGAATAAGCGTTGGTCACGAAATGAGGCTCCCAATACTCCGCATAGTCCTTAACGTCACTTCTCGTGACAATGATGAGCGCTTTGTTGAATACCGGACTCAAATCATACTTCCACGAGATCACTGCCGGTACATGCGCCATTGTTGAGTCGATCTGTGCGGAGGTCATGTTGTCGCATGGCTCTGGCGTCTTATTAATGTTTTTCAGTACTCCGTTAGACGCATAGGCATACCACTGACACGCCGATGGCCATGGGTCGGTGTTAAAAGTTTTTGGCTGCACCGCCGGTGGAAGGGAAACTAGATACCAATTGCCAATGATTTCCTGCTCTTTGGCATTGCGCTCAGAGCCCGCCTGAGCGAAAGACTGATGCCACCAGAGGCCCAGTGGGATCAATGCGAGGATAAAACGTATGGACAAGAGTTTCTCTGGTTCTAACTAATAATTAGGCGACAGAAATGTCGCATAACGATCTGCGCGGATATGTCCCACTTCGCTCGCTCCATCCTTGAGTCCGAATGGAGCAATAGACCACCTGTCGCGGGCCTCGTCAATCGTGATTCCTTTGGGACGGATTTTGACGAGACGGTCGCACGGGGCTAGGCTTCAACACACTATGTGCGGTCGATATGTATCCCCAGACGAGGCATCGATTGAACGTGAATTCAACCTCGTACACAGCGAGTGGCAATTCCCGTCCAGCTTCAACGTGGCGCCGACACAATTGGTGCCTGTGATTCGAAGCGTCGACAGCAAGCGTCATGGGTGCCTTATGCGATGGGGGCTAATACCGTTCTTCGCCCGCGGAGTAGCGCCCAAGTACAGTACGATAAATGCCCGGGTTGAGACGGTCCAGACAGCGGCGAGCTACCGCGGACCGTGGTCGCGCGGACAACGGTGCCTTCAAGTCGCGGCGGGCTTCTACGAGTGGCAGGTTCAGGCCGACGGCAAGACCAAGGTCCCCTTCTACATCACCGCCAATGATCAGCCAATCTTCGCCTTCGCGGCGCTGTGGGACTCGTCTAAGACAGAGACTGGCGAGCGCATTGAATCGGTCACGCACATCACCGTAGCGGCTAACAGCCTGGTCGGCGACATCCACAATACGAAGTACCGGATGCCGGCGATACTCGAGAAGGCCGATCGCGACGCGTGGTTAAGCGGCACGCCGGAAGAGGCCTGGGAAACTCTGACGCCGTATCCCGACGACCTAATGGTTGCGTGGCCGGTCAGCACGCGAGTCAATACGCCGAAAAACAACGACGCCAAGTTGATCGAGCCAGCGTGATCGACTGTCACACCCGTAGCGGCTAAGAAGGTGAAGTTACCCTGTGTCGCTACGAACTTCATCGAAACGGTGCAATTTAGCGACTCCCGTCTTCACCGGACAACTCTCACCCAAGAATGGCTCCCACGGCAGCCAGAGAGATGGCGGTTTCGTGACCCGCTTGATGGAGAACCCGCCGACGGTCTGGGTTATAGTTGCGCTGGCTTCCGGCCACACAGCGCTCGCCCTGATCGCGCTTTCCGCTTGCTAATCTGAGAGGACGCGTATGGAGCCCACCAAGCTCAATGAATTCGCTACCAAGTACACGTCTGCTTGGTGCAGTCAGAATGCGGCCTGCGTCGCGGCTTTTTTCTCCCCTGCAGGTTGGTTGAAGATCAACCAGGGGAGTCCAGCGATTGGTCGGACGGCCATTACCAGCGCAGCACAGAGCTTCATGACAGGATTTCCGGATCTCGTCGTACACATGGATAGACTTGTCATCGATGGTGCACGAATCGAATATCACTGGACACTGGCGGGGACCAATACTTGTCCCGGTGGCACTGGAAATTCCGTGTGTATCAGCGGATACGAGGAATGGCGACTTGCGGTCGATGGCCTCATCGCCGAATCCAAGGGTCATTTCGACGAGTCGGAATACGATCGTCAATTGAAAGCCAGTGGCGCAAGCGAAAAATAGCGACATCGAGAGCTGTCAGGGCAAGCAATGGACCTCCGCTCATGGCAATTCGCCCGTTGCCTCGGAGTGGAGACTAGGTGCGATCCGGAGACCAGAATGGAACGTGACGCGGCGGCCCGCGAGATGCTTCGTGTGACATAACGAACTGCACGCAAACGGCAATGCGGGAGCCGTTCCCCGGCTGGATCTGGGTGGCACGAAGATCCTCTTCCTTGCATTTCAATGCACGCGTAAGATCGAGCCATCTGGATCGCGGTTCGCGTCAAAAGCCATCACGAGTGGCTCAAATCGTATAGCCAGCAGTCAATCAAAAATGAACATTAAGGGATACACCATGCAGAAATTGCACTTGAAGTGCCCAGCGGCGCTCATTGCGGCCGGGCTTGGCATCATCGCTGCACCACTCGCGTTCGCAGCGCAGAAAGTGGTGACGGAGAAAGATGCGCATTATGCGCTCTATGGGGCGAGCGACGACGGATTAGGTCTGCGCGCCGGTTACGAGGGCGGCAAGGCTAGTGATGCAGCAGGCGCAGTGGGGCCGGCCGGAACAGCCACCGCGGCGCTCGCGGTGCTGGCGGGCGAAGCCGACAGCGAGCGCAGATGGAAGCCCCTGGGACCCGTGGTAGGAACCGTGCCCGGACCCGTTACCTATACCGGCGCCGCCTCAACTGTGTCGGGCCGCGTGGCGACCATCCTCGTGACGCCCCGTTGCCATGGCGTCGAGCAGTGCACGGTGTACATTGGTCCCGCCGGCGGTGGCGTGTGGCGCAGCGACGATGCGCTCTCCAACACGCCGCACTGGCGTTCAGTCAGCCGGGGATTGCCCACGACCACCATGGGTTCTCTGGCCCTTGCGCAGGGCGATGACAACGGCGACGCTCTCTATGCCGGCACCGGTGAGCCGAATGGTTCTAGCGACTCCGAGGCGGGTCTGGGGCTGTATCGATCGGATGACGGTGGAGAGTCGTGGCGACTGGTTCGCGGCAGCGCTCGCGTCGCGAGCGGTCGCGCCATCGGCGCGGTATCGATCGATCCCGCCGACCCGCAGCACATTCTGATCGGCACGGCGGTGGCGCGCCGCGGTGCATCAGCGTCGAACGGCGGCCGTTTCACGCCAGCCGGCGCGCCTCTGGTCGGTCTGTACGAGTCGCGCGACGGCGGTGAGCACTTCGCGCTCGCGTTCAGCCTGCCCTCGGACGCCGTCAATCCCAGCTCGGCCAACGGCAGTGATTTCTTTCGCGGTGGCATCACCAAGATCGTGGCGACGCGTTTGGGACTGCACGCGAATGATCCCACGCGCTTTTATTTCTCCGTGTTCGACTACGGCATGTACCGTTCCACCGCGAGCGGCGGCTACGAACAGGTGTTCGCAAGTGCGGGCGGCGGCACTGTCGCGGGCTCGGCCGGCTCGCGAACGGAATTCGCGCTGGCGCCGATGGGTAAGAAGCTGCGCATTTACGTGGGCGACGCGGACCCCAGCGGCATCGGCAGTCTATATCGCACCGACGACGCGAACGTCGCGAGCCCCGCCTGGGTGAGCTTGACCAGCCCGATGCCGGGAACGCCCGGCTTTTCGTCGTACGCATTCTGCGGCACGCAATGCAGCTACGATATGTTCGTCGAGTCGCCCGTCGGTCAACCCGACACTGTCTGGATCGGCGGTTCGATGATTTACGGGGAGATTTTCTTCCCCGGACCGTTCCCGTCCAACGGCCGTGCCGTGCAGCGTTCGACCAATGCCGGGGTGAGCTTTGCTGACATGACTAACGACGCGTCGGCGCCACTGCCGACCGGCATGCACCCGGATCAGCACGCTCTCGCCTTCGTGCCGGGTCATCCGGGCATCGCCATCATCGGCTCGGACGGCGGCCTGGTGCGAACCAGTGGCACGTTCGTCGACACAACCTCGCAGTGCGCCGATCCGGCTCGCGGCTTTGCGCACGTCGGCGGTCTGGCGCCGGCCGATCTCGCCGACTGCAACCTCTGGTTGAAGGCCATCCCCGAGAAGATCACTGCCATGAATCCTGGGCTGAACACGTTGCAGTTCCAGCACGTCTCGGTCAACCCGCAGGATCCGGAGAATGATCTGCTCGGCGGCACGCAGGATAACGGCACGTGGGCGTACAACGGACGCACGGGAACTTGGTTCGAGACGGTGGGCGGCGACGGGGGTCAGTCGGCGATCAATGCCGTCGTGCCAGCGACCCGAATGCACACCTACTTCTCAGCACAACTCGATGTGAACTTCAGCGGCGGCGGCACGGACCCGGTCAACGAGCCGTTGGGCTGGGACTGGGTATCCGACCCATTGCTAGGCAGCGGCGAGGCCTCCTCGTTCTACGTTCCGTTGGCCGCGGATCCGGTGCTGAACGGCACCTTCTTTGTCGGTCTCGAGCACGTCTGGCGCACGCAGGACAACGGTGGCCCCCAAGCGTATCTGGACACGGTTTGCAGCGAGTACTTCGGGACGTTTGCTACACCCTGTGGCGACTGGGTTCCGCTCGGCGGGGCGAAGTTGGACAGCACGAGCTACGGTGCCGACAAGGGAGGTTCCGGCTCCTACGTGGTCGCGATCAGTCGCGCGCCGGCCGCCGGCACGCCCCTGTGGGTCGCAACCCGCCGCGGACGATTGTTCCTGTCGATGAATCCCGATGCAGCGGATGCGACGACGGTGGCGTTCACCCGGATCGATACAACGGCTCAGCCCACCCGGTTCATTAGTGGCATCGCCGTGGATCCAAAAAACCCGTTGCACGCGTTCGTGTCCTTCTCAGGGTACGAGGCGTACACGCCGACGACTCTCGGTCATGTGTTTGACGTTACTTATGATCCGGTGAGCCAGAAAGCAGCGTGGGTGGATCTCAGCGCGAATATTGGTGATCAGCCGATTACCGGGGTCGCCTATGACGCGGCACGTGGCCGCGTCTACGCAGCCACGGATTTCGGCGTGATCGTGCGCAAGCCCGATTCGGGCAAGTGGGTACCCGTCGCGGAAGGGCTCCCGCGAACGTCGGTCTATGCCGTTATCCTCGATGCCAAGTCGGGTCTACTCTACGCCGCGACGCACGGCCGGGGCGTTTGGTCGATCGCGCTGCATCATCGTCACGACGACTAGACAGTAAGGAAGTATCGGGACGCGTTCGGTATCGCCGAACGCGTCCTACCTTGAATTCGACGACTATTCTTGCCTAGGGACAGACTCGGGCGCTGCCCCTTTGCTCTGCTCGCAGGTCCCAGGGTGCAGTTGACATCGGCGCAGCCGCTGACGCGCTAAAGCCGCGGATTGTTCGGGCGAAAGCGGTACGCCTACGCCACTCGATACGCTGTCGCGCGGGACAGATGCTTTCGTAGCGTCCGTCTGAGCCTGTGCAGGTGCTCGGGATGCAGCCAGCTGCTGGATCGCCTTGACCTGTTTCAGCGGCTTTCTTACCGGCGCCTTGATATGAGGCTTCTTAGCACTTTCGGCGGGCGTCGGTTCGGCGGTGTTGTCGGGTCCCGCCATCGCGCCACCGACCGTAAGAATAAGCAAGCACGCGGCAACGCGTGCGAGCCACCGGCGAGTATCACTTTTCAACGTACACCTCCGCTTTGCTCGCGACCCATCTTCGTTCTTGGACAGTACCTCGCGGCAAATCGTTCCTGCGAAGCCCTCCTCTAGATTGCTCCGCGCGTTCGGCCCCCCTTGTTCGCGCCGCAGGATTGACTGGGCGCGGCGCGTCAACCCGTCTTACGCCGCCAGTTACTGAATTGCCAATCAATGAGCGTACATGAGCGGCTGCAATCCCTGTCGCGCCCCTGACGGTCTTACGCCGCCAGTTTCAGCTTAGGCTTAAGTCCTGCGCGCGCCGCGAGCCGTACCAGCAAATCCATGCTGAATCGGTCGATCTTGCCTCGCTTCAGATCCGACACGCGCGCCTGGGTAACGCCCAGAATCTTAGCGGCCTCGGCTTGCGTTATGCGCCTTTTCTCCAGCCAATGCTCCAGACCAATCAATAGCTGCGCGCGCATTTCCATCTCGGCTGCCTTCTCTGGAGGGAAAAGATCATAAAAGACACTTCGCCCCGCCGACGTTACGTGACGGGGGCCGTGTTCATCGCCCGCAACCTTCTTGACCTTCATAATTTCACCTTGCGATAGACTTAAATCGCTTCGTCGCCAATTCCACATCTGAACGGCTGGTTCGTTGCGTCTTCTTCTGAAAGCAGTGCAATACGTAAACTCCTTCGGGTCGCGTCGCTAGATAGATCATCCGAAAATTTCCGGCTTGGTCCTGCACGCGAATTTCCTTAACCCCAGCACCAATGCTCGACATGGGCTTCCAATCCTTGGGATCGAGCCCGCACTGAACCCGGTACAATTCAAAGCCCAGGGAATCCTGCACAGTCTCCGAAGACTCCCTTAAAGCTTCCCTGCTGCCGCCCATCCACACCATCGGTTTCATCGATGCATTATGCCCGATCTCGCATTTATATGCAATATATGGCATAACATGTCAACGCCGACTTAAATCTGACCCACTTTTGCGATAAACGCCGGATTAAAACTGCGCCCCCCTTGAGCACGTATTGGCATCAAGCTGATGCCGTTTGCTTTGCCTTTGGCCGGCTTTGCGTTTGTCCTGGAGTCGCTAGCTATCGCCGGTGATCTGCACGATGTGAGCGTGGTGCAGTAATCGATCCAGCATTGCTGCGGTCAGGGTCTGATCGTCTGCGAAGGCTGACGCCCATTGTGTGAGCGGTAGATTGCTGGTGAGAACCATGCTGCCGTGCTCGTAGCGCTTCGCCACGACGTTGAAGAACAGATTGGCTTCCTCACGACCAAAAGGCAGATAACCGATCTCATCGACAACTAGTAGCTTTGGACCCAAGGTGGCTCGGTTGAAATCGTTCAGTTGCTCCTGGGCCATTCCAAGCTGGAAAGTACCGTTCAATATCTGGGTATCGAGGTCGATGATGGCCTTGAGATAGCCGAGCAGACGGAGGTGTAAACCGGAATTGACGTCGAGCGCCGGCCGGCGGCCGCCTGCGGCGGTCGCTGACCGGCCATGAGCCGTCATCCGCGCTCGTTCCACTGATTTTCCGAGAGCGGCCGCTTAAGATCCAACCGTCATGCGGAGGGCGCCGCGCGTCCGTTTAACGGGGCAAGTTCATCTTCTTGAGGAGCGCGCTCCAGCGCGGGTCCTTGTGCAACCCATCCAGCGTCCGATCGCCGAGAATCGAGATCACGGACGATTCCCGCGCGGCGACCGCCTTATCGAACCACGCGAAGGCCTGGTCCGAGTCTCCGAACCATGCGTAAACGCCCGCGAGGTTCGCAAGATTACCGCCGGTGCCCGTCTTGAGCAGATCGCTGAGCGCCTGGTGCGCCTCGGCGTGGTGCCCGAGCGAGTGCTGAGCCGTGGCAACGCACACTATCCGCGTTCCCTCATCAGAGATCTTCGGACACTCGGCCAGCGACTCCGCGTAGCGGCTCTGCAGCAAGCGCAAAGTGGACAGAATGCTCGCGGCCTGCTCCGACCGCGGATTGATCTCCGTCATGCGGTTCACGGTCTGGTCCGCCGCCGCGTAGTCGCGCAGCGCCATCTGAACGCTCGCCAGACCGCTGAGGTACCCGAGATTGAGGCCGTCGAGGGCGAGGGCCTTTTGCGAGGGCGCGATTGACTCGCGGAACCGGCCGAGCGTTTGCAACAGTAGCGACTCGTCGTAATACGCGCTGGCATCCGCGGGGTCGAGCGCGAGCGCCTTCTCGTAGTCGGCCTGTGCGCCGGCCCAGTTCCATTGCCAGGAATCCCGTATGGCAGCCCGAATCCGATAACTCGGCCCGTGATCGGGGTGTGCGAGCGGCAGCCGCTCGGCGGCGGCAATCGCGCGCTTCAGGCCCGCCGCGTCGCCGGTGTAATTCGCGAGATACGCGTCGGCCAGCACCAGTTGGGCACCCGCATCCGCATAGGCCGGGTCGAGGGCGAGGGCTTTGCGCAGCGCCTCGCCCGCGCGGCGGTAGTTGTCTGCGGATGGTAACTCCGTCAGGTAATGATTGCCGATCAGGAACTGGTTGTAAGCCTCCGGGTTCACCGTACCGCGGACCTTGGTGTTGGTGCCGGCTGCGACTAACTTGAGCTTCAATGCCGCGACGACGGCGGCTGAGATCTCATCCTGCACCTTGAAGATGTCCTTCGCATCCCGGTCGTAGGTCTCCGACCAGGTATGGTAGCCGGTATCGGCGCGGATCAGCTCTGCGGACACCCGCAGGCGGTTGCCCGCCCTGCGCACGGCGCCTTCAAGGACATGGGTCACGTGTAGCTTCGCCGCGATCGCCGACAACTCTTCGTTCTTGCCCTTAAAGAAGAACGAGGAACTGCGCGCCGGCACGCGCAGGTCCGCCACCTTCGACAGCAGGTTGATCATCGTGTCGGTCAGGCCGTCCGCGAAGTACTCCTGCTCCTTGTCCGAGGACTCGTTGACGAAGGGCAGCACCGCGACGGATTTCTCGGGACTCGCGCTTCTCGCCGGCAAGTCGCCTTGGGTTACCGGTGCGGCGACACGCTTCGACAGCACGAATTTGTCGAGTGCGAAGTAGCCTAAGCCGAGAAGGGCGACTGCTGCGATCAGCAGCGCTAGAACCTTAGTGCCCCGCGATGCCACAACATTCGCTGTGGACGGGCCGAAAGACGGAGCTGACCCGGTTGCAGGTCGCGCTTGCGCCGGAGTTTGCGGCTCACCCGGGGAAAGAAGCTGCGAAACGCGAGCCACGAAGACCGGTGGCGTCTCCCCTGCAGGCAGTCGGGTCCACTGCACACGCGCAAACGACTCCGGAACGTCGGTGCCTGAGTCAGGTGTGCTATCTATGCACGCCGGAATGATGAACGCGCGGCCGCGAGCCATCATTTGGGTACGTTGGTCGGCGAGATTCCATTCCAGGCGGAAGTAGCCCTCATGTCGCGATACTGTATTGGCTGAAATGATCGGGATGAACAGCGCGCAGTCGTGAACCTCGCGGCGGATTTTCTGGTCCCACGCGTCCCCGCCCCGCAGTTCGCTCCGGTCGAACCAGACCTCGATGCCGCCCGCCCGCAGCGCCTCGCAAATGCGCTTGGCAGCCTCCGCATCCTGCGAGGCATAGCTTAAGAATACCGCCCTCGACGGCTCCGTCATCGACTCCGCTCCCCCCTTACACGGCGCAGCAAACCCTTGGAAGGGGTGCCGACGACTTCGCCACCAGCGTCAGCTTATCCGATTTTGCATGACTGCTGTCGGGCGCCCACCAACTCCCGCTTCGGGCGCAACAGCGACCGTTGGGCTTCCATCAAGCCCTACCGGTCATTCACACGATGTGCAGACCCTCTTCATCGGATTGCGAACGATCGTGATCTTGTCTTCCGCTTTGACCGTGTCGCCAGCATGCCCGGAGCGCCAGCTTCTACGTTCCACTCTTGCGTCCAAGATTCGATCTTTTATGCGGCCGCATCACGCAGGCAGGTTCATCTTGCTCGGCAGCGTCTTATAGCTAGGTGAGTACCGGCTTTAAAAATCGTATTCTCGCCAGCGTCACCACGAACACAAATGTCAATGCAAGTATTAGGAAAGGTCGAGCTATTTCCCACAGCGGATTGCCGACCATCAGCGGCCGAGCTGAGAGCAAATTGACAAAAAGCATATGGGCACAATAAATGCCGGCAGAATATCGCGAAAGATTGACCATCCACGTGACCTCGCCCAATCGCGACCCGTTAAGCAACCAAAGAAAGATACCCACACCGAACGGGTAGGTCCCGAGTAAATAGTCGACCTCATTCAGCGATGCACCATATTGACCCGAGACCCAAAGCAGCTCCAAGATGCGAAGCAAAACACCAAATGCAACGAGGGCGAGCGCTTGACGAGCGCTCACTTGCACTCGCAGAGCGTGGATCAAAAATCCCGTGAAGACAAAAATTGCGCTGAAGAATGGCCCGTCCCGAGTGTTGATGCCAAGATGGATACCTATGGGCGTGCCCTCATAGGCTCCTCCAGCGAGGCCGAACAAGAACAGACCGGTCGCCAGTAGTGCGAAATACCGTTCCAATCGAAAATGGCACGCGATGGCCAGCAAGGCAAGCGCACACCCCAGCGCGGGAAGAAACCACAGATGAGCCTCGGATCCGTTGAAAATTAGCGCTGCCGGCATCTGCTTTGCCCGCCGCACCACTACAAGCACCGCCGACCAATAACCACTATCAGGCGCTCGTAGTAAACGTTTGATCGGCAGGAACACGTATACTAGCGACCAAAATAATGCAAATATCGCCAGCCTCCGTATTTGCTTGGCTGCGTGAGGCAGGGGCGCCGCTCCGCGCGCGAGGCTGACCGCAAAAAAATAACCGGCAGCCAAGAAGAAAAATGGCGTTGCGCAACGAACGAATTGATTGAGTAGTTCCCCGAAGAATTTGACTCGCGGTCCGAATCCGGGAGTCATGAAGGGCTCGGTGTGAACACAAATGATGACCCAATTCGCGAAGACCTTAAACGCGTCGATACTGCGATTGCGATCCGCCAGTTGATTCATATGAATGGACACGAAAGGAGAAAATAGGCTCTACACCAGCTCGCCGCGGTTTAACTGCCTTGTTACGAGTAGGCCAGCATAATCACTTTGCGCCAATGACGTCATTAGGCAGAACCTGCGAAGAGGACTCAAATTCGCGAGTGGAAGTATCTCGTAACACGGATTCGAAATAGCGGTTAAAGTATTTTTCGATCTGTGATGGGCGTCACGGGAAATAAAGCCCCGTTGTCCCGACAATACAGAGATCCCGCCTATCCACGGCACAATTTAGTCACACCCAATTTGTCCGGGACACGATCTGGGCACAGAGGCAACAGGTGCGGCAGTTTGTGTTTCAAACGAGACGCACCGACCGAACCGGGTATTCGCTCGCTCTTGGAAATAAAGTCGAACGCCGCCCCGACGGGCACCATGTTGACGCACGCTCGTGCGCACATTCTCGGAGAGTTATGCAGCAGCACGCGGTGCGTCAACTAGGCCGATTGTCACCCGCTTACCGACCGCTGCGGCGGCCTTCTGCACGGTCTCCAGGAGAACGCTGGGGTTGTCGGGATCGAGAAAGCGCTCAAGTTGGCTGCGGCTAGTATTCATACGCTTGGCCATCTCGCTTTTGCTAATACCCTCTTTCCTCATCGCTTCTGATACTTCCCAAGACAGCACGCGCTTCCAGGCGACGGCACTCACTTCCTCATAAATACCTTCCTCTTCGAGAAAGTCATCAAAGGAAGAACCCAAATGCTTATTTCGCCTTCTTTTCACGATCGAACTCCTTTTTCCGCTTTACCGCCAGGTCCAGATCATCATCCGGGGTCTGTTGCGACTTCTTGATAAAACTGTGAAGCAAAATCATTTGACCAGCCGAGACAAAGAACAAAACCCGAGCGATTCTATTCCCCGTTAATGAGCTTCTAACCTCCCAGAGCCCCCGCCTAGACGTAAGTGACCGGCATGCAGGCATGCCGACGGGCCACCCAAATTCCACCGTAGCAATGTCTTGTCCTACGATACGCCTATCGTCTTTCGACAGGGTTTTGAGCCAATTTCTAACGGTCTCGGAACCAGCCGCACTGCGATAAAATATCGCTGGCAATATCTTGCGCTTCGGCTTTGTCGGCATTTAATATGTACCTCCGAATGTACATTGTACCTTATACGGTACCATTGAGTCAATTGCCACAATACCACTTCTCGAACTTCTAAGTTAGTGCACCCACTCCAAATTCAGTTACTCAAATGATTTAGATTAGAATATGCATTCAGACCCGGAATTCTGCCGAGGCCGGCCACCCATCAACTCATCGCCCTCTTCCACCTCAGATGCAACGCCAAGGGCGACCCCAGAATCCATCGCCCCGAGCTTCACTTCTGTTTCTGTGGCTTTGGACTAGAGGTTTCAACCGGCCTTCTCGTAGTCCGCCTTCGCACCTGCGAAGTCCCACAACCAGCTTGGGTCAGTTCAAAGCCGCGATTGAAATGACTCGGAAAGCGATTGCCCTCGATCCGCTGGCGACGGATGCCATCGCCAATATCGCGCAATACCAGTTGGCGCTGGGCGACTGGACGGCGGCGGAAGCGACCTTCACGCGCGCGATGCAGATCGCGCGCCATCGCGCTCGACCCCGCGGAGCCCTTTAGCTACATGGACTATGGTGTTGTGATTGGCTACCGGGTAACTACATGATGCTCGGCACCGGCACGAATCCCGGCATGGCAGCGCTACGTCTGCTGCGCGGCCGGCCCGCGGAGGCACTCACGTTCTGCCGGCAAGTTAGCGAAGAGCGCATCAAGGTGCCTTGCCTCGCGCAGGCCGAATACTCTGCCGGCCACTATCCCGAGGCCGAAGCCGCGCTTGCGGAACTCCTCAAGAGCGGCGCCACCAACAATACCTACGCGATCGCGCAGACCTATGCGTGGCGAGGTGGGGCGGACATGGCCTTCACCTGGTTCGACAAGGCGGTGACCGTGCGCGATGCCGCCATGCCGCAACTACTCGCGGACCGCCAGCTCGATTCGCTGCACAAGAACCCGCGCTGGAAAGCGCTGCTAAAAAAGGTGAACCTGCCGCAGTAAGGCGCTCGCAGATCCAGACGCGGATCTCGAATGTCCAGTACCGAGATATTTGGGCGGCGATGCTGAATGATCGCTATAACAACAAATCGAAGTGTTCCGCGCGATTGCCCTCGGGCCCAGAACCCGTAGGTCGTCCCACAGAGATTTCGGATAGCGTAACTTCTTGATTTGATTGGTAGCGGGGGTAGGATTTGAACCTACGACCTTCGGGTTATGAGGCACATGACGGGTTATTGGGGTCTTATTTATCAGTCACTTACAGTGCTTGCCATCCCCTTACCCCGGCTATTCCAGGCACAATTTGGGCACACCCAATTTGTGCCGGGCACGTTTCGGTCACGCAGGCCTGAATATACCGAGTTTGTCGAAGCAGATTCGGGAGTAGCAGTGCCCGGGTAGTAACAGCACTAGTTATACATAAGTGGTGCTATTATTACCCACCATGAAAACCCGAGACCTCGCCACGGCTCTCCGTACCTTTCGTGATAGGGGCGGTACCCTGCGCACTCGTGATCTTATAGCGCTCGGAGTGCACACCGACGCGCTCTACACTCTGCGTGAAACCGGAAAAATCATTGAACTCGCCCGTGGGCTCTTTCGCCTCGCCGAGGCGAAAGAGGCGGAATATCCCGACCTCGCGATCGTCGCGGCGCGCGCACCAGCCGCAGCAGTCTGCCTGATCAGCGCCCTCTCCTATCACGGCATCACGACCCAGATACCATCCTCGATCCACCTGGCAGTGCCACAAGGTTCCTATCACCGCATCAAACTATCGGTGCCCGTAACGATATACCGTTTCGACCCAAAAACGTTTACCAACGGACTTGAATCGAAGCGAATCGGCGGGATACCGCTCAAGATCTACAGTGCCGCTCGCACAATAGTGGATTGCTTCAAATTCAGGAACAAACTCGGGCTCGATGTCGCGCTCGAGGCCCTACGTCTAGGGCGCCAACGTATGCGCATTCAGAATCGCGAACTGCTGCACTACGCACGGCTGCTTCGAGTCGAAAAGCCGATATCACCGTACCTGCAGGCGGTCGAATGAGCCAACAGGTGGTAAAGAATGTTGTTGCGTCCGTTCTTGCACGGTTGCGGAACAGTTCGAAATCCGCTGGCGTGCCGTTTCAGCAGGTTCTTCAACAGTACGCCATCGAGCGATTTCTGTATCGCATCTCGAAGTCAAAACACGCCGAGAGTCTCGTTCTGAAAGGCGCACTGCTACTGAAAACCATCGGCATCCCGAGCGCTCGCCCCACACTGGACATTGACATGCTGCGTCAAGGCAAGGCAGATCAGGCAACCCTCGTCGCGCTCGTTAAGGACTGCGCAACCCTTAGAGTTCAGGACGGTCTTACATTCCTCGCCGAGAGCGTGACAGCGGAAGAAATCGCGAAGGACGCGGAATATCACGGAACCCGCATCCTGATGGATGCACGCATTGACAACGTAAGGCTCAAGATCCAAGTCGACTTCGGCGTGGGCGATGTCATGGTCCCGGGTCCACGAATTATTGAATATCCGACGTTCCTCAATAGCGATACGATCCAGCTTCTTGCCTATCCAATCGAGTCTTCGATCGCTGAGAAACTCCAAGCGATGGTGGCGCTCGGTGATGCCAACAGCCGGATGAAAGACTTCTACGACGTGTGGGTTATTTCGACCCATCTCGACTTTAAGGCCGACACGCTTCTCAAGGCCGTTGAAGCCACGTTTAAGAACCGCAACACCCCTATTCCGAATAATGAATTCGAGGCGTTCACGACAAACTTTATCGAAGCACATCGATCTCAGTGGAACGCGTTTGTTAAGAAGATTGGAGAAGCTGAGCTCAACGATGCTTTAGGGAGAGTCATCGAGGAGCTGAAAGCTTTTGCAATGCCGGTATTTCAGTCGCTCTCTCGAAATGAAGAATTCAAACACCGATGGAGCGCCGGCAAGGGCTGGCTCGCCCCGTGACCGCCGAAAAATCGACTGCGGACTTCATCAAACCTGCTTCGATATGCTCGCGGACCAAATCGTCGGTAAGGCGAGATAGCACAGAAGAGGTATCCGCCCGGCCCGCTATCCGCGGGAGGTATCGTTCGGCGGTTACCTGTATCTCCTCGCCACGCTGAAAGGGGGAAGACTCTGGCACTATTGCTACCGCGATTGTGGAAAACGAAAGACGCATGCCTTAGGGATATACCCAGATGTGCCGATGGCTCGCGCGCGGTCGCGCCACCAAGCGGCCCGAGCTCTGCTCGCGGCAGTGTGGACCCATACATGAATTGCAGCATGACGGTCGACTAAGATCTGTAGCGGTAACATCAATCAGACTCCATCATTGTGATGTAGCCTCTGACGGCACCGCATGTGCATCCAGCGCTGGCTTCCTTACCCGGAACCAGATGGTATAGAGGGCCGGAAGGAAGAGCAGCGTCAGCACCGTGCCGGCGGCTGTGCCGCCGATCAGCGTGCAGGCCATCGACCCCCAGAACACAGAGGTCGTGAGCGGAGTGAATGCCAGCACTGCCGCGAGCGCGGTGAGCAGGACAGGCCGCGCGCGCTGCACCGTGGCTTCGACGACCGCATGATAGGGCTCCAGACCCTGGGCCTCATTCGAGCGTATCTGGCCAATCAGGATCAAGGTATTGCGCATCAGAATACCCGACAGGCCGATCAGCCCGAGAATGGCGTTGAAGCCGAAGGGCTGATGCAGAATGAGCAGGAATGGCACCGCACCGACCAGGCCCAGCGGCGCGGTCAGGAACACCATGGTCATCGCCGACAGCGAGCGTGTTTGCACGACCAATACCAGCAGAGTCAACAGTAGCATGATCGGAAAGATGGGCAGCAACGCGGAGTTCGCTTTGGACGAATCCTCGATGTTGCCCCCCGTCTCGATGCGATAACCGTTCGGCAGACGCGCGATGATCGGCGCGAGCGCTTTCTCGATCTCCTTGGAGACTTCCGGGGGCTGCATGGCGTCTTCGAAGTCGGATTGGACCGTGATGGTAGGCGTGCGGTCGCGGCGTCTTAGGATGGGATCCTCGGCACGGATCTCGGTATGCCCGATCTGGCTCAATGGGACAGCCTTCCCGGTGCGACTCGTCAGGGTCAACTCACCGAGTTGTGCGGGGTCGAGCCGCTGGGGGCCTGCGCTGCGCGCCACCACTTCCACCGTACGGATATCCTCCCGAACCTGAGTAACAGGTACGCCAGTCAACAGGAACTGAAGCTGTTCTGCCGCATCACGCGAGCTTAGGCCCATGAGCTGCAACCGATCCTGATCGAGTACGAAATGGACTGTTGGGGTGCGCTCGGTCCAGTCCTGGTTTACCTGACGGGTATGGGGATTGGCGCGCATGACCGTTTGAACCTGGTCGGCGATGGTGCGCAGCTGATCGGGGTCAGGCCCCATGACACGGAAGTTGACCAGGTACCGCGGAAAGGGACCGAAGATGAGCTGGGAGACGCGCACGCGGGCCTCAGGCGCCAGTCCCTGGGCAATCCGCTCGCGTAGCCGCAACTTGAGTTTGTCGCGGGCGTGAGCGTCGGAAGTCAGGACGACGAGTTTCGCGAAGGCATGATCCGACAGCTCAGGGTTGTAGGAAAAGAAGAAGCGGGGTGCGCCCTGACCAATGTAGGTGGTCACGATCTTGGCTTCAGGTTGTTTACGCACCCATCCCTCGACTTTGATAGCCGCGGCCGTGGTCGCCTCAATACTGGTCCCCTCCGGCATCTGCACTTCGACCAGCACCTCGGGCCGATCGGAGCTCGGGAAGAACTGTTGCTGCAGGAAAATCATTCCGACTCCCGCGAGCAGGAACACCGCGACCACCATGGCAGCGACCTTGAACCGGTGGTCCACGGCCCAGGCGATGAGCTCACGCAGGCGCTGGTAGCGCGGTGTGGAATAGATTGCGGCGTGGCCGCCCGGCACCGGCGCGATGTCTGGGAGCAGCTTGACACCGAGGTACGGTGTGAAGGCGACGGCCACCAGCCAGGAGACGATCAACGCAAAGCCCACGACCCAGAAAATGTTGCCCGCGTACTCTCCGGCCGTCGAGCGGGCGAACCCCACGGGGGTGAACCCAATGATCGTGACCAACGTCCCCGAGAGCATCGGAGCTGCCGTGTGACTCCAGGCGTAGCCGGCCGCTTTCACCCGTTCGACACCTTCTTCGAGCTTCACCACCATCATTTCGATCGAGATGATGGCATCATCGACCAGCAGTCCCAGGCCGATCACGAGCGCGCCCAGCGTAATCCGGTCGAAGACGCGATTGGTGAGGATCATGAGAACAAACACTGCCGCGAGGGTCAACGGTACGGCCGCCACCACGACGACACCGACGCGCCAGCCGAGGCTGATCAGGCACACGATCATGATGACGGCCAGGGCGACGAAGAACTTCAGCATGAACTCGCCGACGGCCTCCCGGATGTTCACCTCCTGGTCAACGACCTTCGTGAACCGCACACCGGCGGGCAGTGTGCCTGCGATCTGCTTCTCCTCGGCATTCAGCGCTTGACCCAGATCCAATCCGTTCCAACCGTCCTGCATCACGACGCCGAGCACCAGCGCGGCCTCACCATCGTGACGGATCAGGAAGGTCGCCGGGTCCTCGTAACCGCGTTTAACCTCGGCGATGTCCGCGAGTCTCAGCGTACGCGCGCCGACGGCGAGGGGCGTATCGCGAATCTTCTGCAAATCATCGTAGGCGCCATTGAGGCGTATAAACACCTGTGGTCCGTTCGTATCGATCGAGCCGGCGGGAGTTACGGCGTTTTGACGTTGGAGCGCATCAAAAATGTCTCGCGGACTGACACCGAGATTCGCCAGTCGGGCATAGGAGAAATCGACGAAGATGCGCTCAGGGCGCTCGCCCTGGATGTTCACTTTCTTGACGCCCGCGACGTGAAGAAGGCGCTGCCGGAGTGTCTCGGCTTCGCGAGTGAGCGCCCGCGGCGCCATGCCGTTAGCCTCGAGTGCGTAGACGGCGAAGATGACATCGGAGTACTCATCGTTGACGAACGGGCCCAGCACGCCGGCGGGCAGTTTGGGCGCCTCATCGCCGAGTTTTTTGCGCGCCTGATAGAACTCCTCGGCAACCGCGGGGGCTGGGGTCTTGTCGCTCAGCGTGACCATCAGCACCGCGATGCCGGGGCGCGTGAAGGTCTCTACCCGATCGTACCAACGCAGCTCCTGCATTCGCTTCTCGAGCGGCTCGGCGACCAAGTCTTGCATTTCCTGGGCCGTCGCTCCGGGCCACACGGCGGTGACGGCGAGGGTTTTGATCAGGAAAGAAGGATCCTCGGCGCGACCGAGGCGCAGGAACGTGTACGTGCCCGAGAGGATGATGGCGACGATCAGAAAGAGGGTGATCGAGCGCTCGCGGACGGCCAGCGCGGAGAGATTGAAGTTACTCATGTCACTCTCGCGCGAGGCGCGCCTCAGTCGCGTCGACGCGCTGTGCTTCGTGCAAGAAGTGCCCGCCGACGGCAACGATCGGGTCGCCGATGTGAATTGCGCCACTCACGATGGCGTGCTCGCCGTCGAATCGGATAAAGCGGACCGATCGATACGATACGGAGGAGGACTGACGGTCGAGGAGCCACACACCAGGGCCTCGGCCCTCGTCATCGATCGCCCCGAGTGGAACCGACAGGGTGCCGGCCTGCTCCGACTCGTTTACATAGACTGTTACGGTCGCGCCGAGCGGGGCTGTGGCCGCCGCTCCCTCCAACACATAGCGGGCCTCAAACGTCCGAGTCAGCGGATCGGCGGCATCCGATAGCTGCCGCAGGCGCGCCGGGTAGCGAGTGGCCGAATCGGCATTCGCTCCATACAGCGTGGCGTTAGCCATCGAGCCCAGCGCCGGACGCAAGGTCTCGGGCAGATTGACCGCCGCCTCGCGCGCCGCGGTTCGTGCCACGCGCACCACGACCTGGCCGGCGGAAATAAATTGTCCCGGCTCCGCCAGGGTCTCCATCACGGTGCCGTCGGCATCCGCCGCCAGTGTTGCGTATGCCCCTGCGTTCTGAGCAACGTTGAGCTGCGCTTCGGCGGCTGACAACAGGGCTCGAGCGCTGTCGGCGGCAGCCTTGACCTGGTCGTAGGCCGATTGGGACACGGCGCCCGAAGAGACCAGGCCGTTGTAGCGTGCTTCCTCAGCTGCTGCCTGCTGAGAGCGGGCTCGCGCCGCATCCACGTTGCCGATCTGGCTGGTGACGGCGTGCGCGTAGTCGGTTCGGTCTAGGCGCAGGAGCGGCTGGCCCTGTTTCACCGCCTGACCACTGTCAACCAAGCGCTCGATCACTTTGCCTGAAACGCGAAACCCCAGATTGCTTTGAACGCGAGCGGAGACAACCCCGGTGAACGCCCGCCCACCGGACTCGGCGGGCAGTACCGCGGCGATTTCCACAAGCGGAGGGGCCGTTCTCGGGTCTTTTGATTGCGAGCGCGTGCAGGCGATCAGGCTCATTGTCGCCGCCCAGCGCTCGGAATGTACCCACCGCAGCTCGGGCCGCATCGGCACGCGTTCGCGCGAGCTCGTCCTGTGCGGTGAGCAACTGGCGATCCGCATCGAGCACTTCGGTCAGACTGATCACGCCACCCTGGTAGGCCTCTTGCGAGGCATCTCGCGCCCGCCGCAATGCGGCGACCTCGGTGAGCAACTCTTGGTTGTGAGCCTCGAGTTGTAACAGCGAGGTGAATGCGTTCTCGATCTCCTCGGCTGCGCGCAACACCGCTTGTTGGTAGCGGGCGAGTGCTTCTGCCTTCGCTCCCTTGGCCTGCTTGTAAACCGGCGTGCAATTCTGACCAGGTGGGGGTGCGGACGAGAACTTGGACTACCTGGAGGTAATTCATGTACTCGTACGAAGACAAGATCCGCGCTGTCGAGCTCTACATCAAGCTGGGCAAGCGCGTGAAGGCGA
>JBBRQO010000008.1:0-150299 GCA_038226325.1 Steroidobacterales bacterium
CACGCCGCATCCGATGCGCTCGTACCCCGAAAATAATCCACCATTGCATCGATTTTCAGACGAGTCGACGTGGTCGTATCGAGACTCTCAAAAAGCGCGGCGAGACGTCGCACCTATTCCTCGGCGCCATATTCGGTATTAAGGGCGGTCGCCGCCACGCCCTGCTCTTGCAAATAGCGGCACAGGGCGTCCGTATAGCCATGCGTCAACAAGACTCGCTGAGCGCCGGTTTCTTTGATGGTGCGCAGCAGACTGGGCCAGTCCGCATGATCGGACAGAACGAACCCCCGATCGTATCCACGTCTGCGCCGATCGCCGCGGACCCGCATCCATCCCGAGCAAAAGCCGGCGCGCGACTCGCCAAAGCGCCGGACCCAGGTTGAGCCCGCCGCGCTCGGCGGCGCTAACACCAACGCCCCTCGATAGTCTGCTTTGGCGGCGACCGTTGCCGGCAGGGTGGGCAGCATGGCAACTCCGCATTGGCGATACGCATCTACCAATGAGGCAACCGCGCCGTGCACGTAAACAGGCTCGTTGGTGAAGCGCAGCAATTCCGCAAGCACCCGCTGGGCTTTGCCCAACGCGTACACGAACAGGATGCTGGCGACGCCGGCTCGCTTGTTAGTCTGCCACCAATCGAAAATCTCGGAGGCTACTTGCTCGGTATCGGGCCACCGATAAGCGGGCAGGGCAAACGTGGCTTCACTAATGAAAACGTCGCAGTCGATTACTTCGAACGGTGCACAGGTCGGATCCGGATTGCGCTTATAGTCGCCGGACACCACCCAGACCGCGTCGCCATGTTCAATTCGCACCTGCGAGGAACCCAGTATGTGTCCGGCTGGATGGAGCGAAACTTTGACTTCTCCGACCATGAATTGCCTGCCGTAAGGCATGGGAGCAATATTTGCATCAGCCGGCAGCCGCAGCCGCGTGACCGCTTCGCCGGGCGCCGAGCAGATATAACGGCCGTTGCCGGCGCGCAGGTGATCACCGTGTGCATGGGTAATGAGCGCGGTGTCGACCGGCATCCAGGGGTCGATGTAAAAATTGCCTGCCTTACAGTAAAGACCCCGCCGCGTCGCGATGATCAAATCCTGTGCAATCGGCGATTCAATCATACTGGGCCATCTTGAGCGCACCCTAAGGGCTGGAACAACGTGGCGAAAGGGGATTTCCACTCCATTGTGGGTAGGCGCGAAACCGACGCGGTTATTGGCGTGCCCTCGTCACGAAGCTCGCCGCCTGTTTGAGCACTGCGACCAAAGCCTTTCGAAGATGTTCGCGCCGGCCTGGATCGGCTCGCAAGATAGCCGACGGGTGATAGGCCGCAAGGATTCGGGCGCCGCAGGAATGATGCAATTCCACTTGTTGCGCTGATTCGATCGATGGGGAAGAACCGTTCAGCGCCGTCAAGGCGCTTGCACCGAGAGCCACGATCACCCTTGGCCTGACGGTGTCTATTTCGCCTTGCAGCCAAACATTACAGGCCTGAATTTCACCGCTGTAAGGTTTCTTGTGCAATCGACGTTTGCCGCGAGGCTCCCACTTAAAGTGTTTGACAGCGTTGGTAATGTACAGATCGGCCCGTTCTAGGCCTGACTCCTCAATTACGCTGTCCAACACGTTGCCCGCGGGCCCCACAAACGGCTTGCCGCGCAAGTCTTCTTCATCACCGGGCTGCTCGCCGACCAACATTATCTGTGCGAGCGGCGGGCCCTCTCCCGCTACCGCCTGGGTCGCGTGTTTCCATAGTTCGCAGGCCTTGCACGACTGCAGTTCTGCGGCGGGCGAATTCATCTGGGATAGGGAAATTTTCACCGCCTTCGCGTCGGTAAAATGATGATGATCACTCTGCTCATGACGGGCCGCAAACCGCTCGCTGCCTTCGCGCATCAATGGTTGAATCTCAGCTGCTTCAGGCAAGTTGCGCCAATAGCGCTGCGGCATCTCACGCTGCATGGCGCTCGCATTGATGCGCGCGACGTTGCATATCGAGCGATAATAAGTGCGCCATAAATCTTCCTTCCCATCCCCGGTCGGCCGCGCGCGCAATAAACCCGCATCGACAAATGCGAGAACTGCCCCGTCCCAAACCGCCGCCCCATCAGGCGTCGCAATGGTCCATTGCATGTTGGGAAAGCGTTTGACGAAGAAATTCGCGCCATTGCGCAGAATCTCATGCTGCGGCTCAAACCAAGAGAAATAGGACGACTCGCCGGTTTCTGACTTGACCTCCCGAAAACGTACAAAGGCATGCATCTTGTGCAAGTCACGGCGGACCGCGCGCTCGATGGAGATGGCATGCTGCACATCAGAATCGCCGGGATCCTGAAGCAGGTTGGGATTTTCGAAAAGTGTTCGCCAACATAGCCGGTACATCAGTTCCCAGCGCGACTCATGGCGCCAGCACGCCAAATTCTCTAGTAGCAACATCAGCGAACGCGGTAAACGCGGTGTCGGCTTTTCTAGCGCAGAGCCCGCAGAGCCCGCAGAGTATGGTAGGGATGACAAAGTATCAGACCATAAGAGGCAGGCGGATTTTTTGCCGGCGGCCAGCAATGGACGTACGGCGTCGCGCCACGTGTCGAACGTGAAAGGTTGATTCAACGTGTGCTGCCTGGGCGCTACAACAAAGATTGCTGAGTCGAAACCTGTGAAACCTCCGCGTGCAGCCGTGAACTGGTGTGTTCCGCACTTCGAGGCGAATAATTCGCTGCAATAATGAAATGACGAGCGCGCTTCAGCCCTGCACCGAGCGCTGTCAAATCCTCCCACCGCAAACGCCGATGCCGCCTCGACGCTACGATGCGATCGACCACTCGAGTGCCGAGTCCCGGAACTCGCAAAAGCTCTTCGCGCGGTGCCATGTTCACGTCGACCGGAAACCGGTCCCGATTTGCGAGCGCCCATGTTGTTTTTGGGTCAAGCTCGAGATCCAGCGCTCCGCCGGGAAGTGAGTCTGATAGTTCCCGGACTGAGAACCCATAAAAGCGCAGCAGCCAATCGGCTTGATACAGCCGATGCTCACGCATCAACGGAGGCGAGCGATTGGGTAAACGCGCGGAGGAATGAGGAATAGGACTGAAAGCCGAGTAGTACACCCGCTTCAGCCCGTACGAGCGGTATAGCGTATCCGCGGCGTCGAGAATATTGATGTCCGAGCTCGCTTCGGCTCCCACGATCATTTGCGTGCTCTGCCCGGCTGGAGCGAAGCGAGGGGCGCGAGCGCCACCCGCTTGTGTTTCTTCGAGCTTGAGCCGAATTATGCCCATGCTTTTCTTGATCGAGCGCTCGGATTTCTCCGGCGCCAATTTTGTTAACGCCTCATTGGACGGGAGTTCTATATTGACACTCAGCCGGTCAGCGTAACCGCCCGCGGCTTCGATGAGTTCGGGACTGGCCTCGGGAATGGTCTTAAGGTGAATATAGCCGGCGAATTCGTGTGTGACGCGCAATTGACGGGCGACCTCTACCATCTGCTCCATCGTATAGTCGGCAGAGCGAATGATTCCGGAACTCAAGAACAGACCTTCTATGTAATTGCGCCGATAGAATGATAGCGTCAGATCCACGACTTCTTCGACGGCGAAACGAGCGCGCGGAACATCACTGGAGCGGCGGTTCACGCAATACACGCAGTCGAACAGACAAAAATTTGTCAGCAGGATTTTGAGCAACGAAACGCAGCGGCCGTCGGGCGTGTAGCTGTGACAAATGCCCATGCCCGTGGTCGAGCCCATGCCCTTGCCGGGCGCCGAGTAGCGCTTTGGAGCGCCGCTACTTGCGCACGACGCGTCATATTTAGCGGCGTCGGCCAAAATGGCGAGTTTGTGTTCGATCTCCATACCTGTAATTATATACAGGTCAACCGCACATTTGCCATTTTGTGGGGGGGGATTCAGGCGCTTTGCTCGCTGCTGCGTTCGTGACAAGCGAGGGGGACCTGTAAGAGTCACCCATCATGGCGCCCGCTCCGTCTGCCAGCCGCCGCCCAAAGCGCGGTACAACTGCACCACCGACAGCTGAGTATTCAGGCGTGCGGCGGATAGGGACAGTTCGGCGGTGAACAAGTCTCGATCTGCATCGATGACATTGAAATAAGAAGCGTAGCCAACCCGGTAGCGCGCCAGCGCAATGGTGTTGGCGCGGCGCTGCGCATCGACCTGTGCCTCTTGGGCGGCCTGCACATCGGCGTCTTGCTCGCGCGCGATCAGTGCGTCCGACACTTCTTGAAAGGCGGTCAGTACGCTCTTTTTATATTGCAGCAGCGCCTGGCGTTTCTGGGCGTCGGCGAGTTCTAATTGGTACAGATTTTTCTGCGAATTGAGCAATGGCTGAAGCAACTCGCCCCCCAGCGACCAGGTACGCGCCGGACCACTGAACAGCGATGACAGTGCGTTGCTCACGCCGCCGCCGGCGGCCGTGAGCGTGATGCTGGGGAAGAGGTTTGCCTTGGCCACGCCTACCTGGGCATTCGCGGCGACCAGATTCTGTTCGGCTTCGCGCAGGTCGGGGCGGCGCTCGAGCAAACTCGAGGGCAAACCGGCGGCCGGGACCGGTGGCGGCGGCTGACGGAGGCTGGCCGCTGCAGTGCGTTCGTCGCCGCGCACTACCCGATCTGGATTGTGACCGAGCAGCACGCTCAATTGATTCTCCGTCTGGCCGATCTGGCGCAGGAGGTCGGGGAGGTTGGCCTTGGCGACGGCCAATTGGGCCTGAGCGGTGGAGACGTCCAGCTGCGATACCGTACCGCGATCGTGCTGCGCCTGTGTCAGGTCGACGAACTTCTGCCGCGTGCCGACCGTCCGGCGAGTGATCGCTAGCTGCTCATCGAGAGTCTGCAAAGTAAAGTAGGCCGTGGCGACGCCTGCCACCAACCCTGCCATGACATCCTGCTTGGCATAGCCTGATTGCAGCAATTGGGCGCGCGTGGCCTCAGTCGCACGGCGATACTTGCCCCAGAAATCGATCTCGTACGACAGCGTCCCTTGCACCGTAAACACATTGTTCACCGGCTGGCTGCCCGCCGGCAGTTGGTGTGTGGATGTGCGCTGCCGCGTCGCATCGAGCGCGACACCGATCTGCGGCAACTGCTGCAATCGCTCCGAACCGAGTACTGCGCGCGCCTGATCGACACGAGCGGCCGCGATGCGCACATCGAGATTGTTAGCGAGACTTTCGCGGATCAGCGCCTGTAGCGCCGGGTCGTGGTACACCAGCCACCAACCCGCATCCGCAACCGAATCGGCGCCGGCATTCTGCTCAAAGCGATACGCCGCAGGGGTAGTGGTGTCGGGTCGCCGATAGTCGGGTCCCAGTGCACAGGCGGCAATGCAAATACTGACCGCGACACTCGCACAGCCCGCGATCCATGTCTGCAACCTCGCGGCCTGGCGTACGGCTGCCGGCATCCGCCTCATGGGGGCGGTGCCGCGGATGTCGGAGCTGCCGGGGCGGCCTTGCGCCCACGGCCGAGACGTTCCGCCAGGCCTTGCATCAGCACGTAGAATACGGGTATCAGAAAGATGCCGACCAGAGTGGCTGCGCTCATCCCAAAGACCACGGCTGTGCCCAGAACGCGGCGCGCCGAGGCACCGGCACCGGTGGCGATTGCTAGCGGCATGGAACCAAAGATGAAGGCGAACGAAGTCATCAGAATCGGCCGCAATCTCAAGCGCGCGCCGGCGATTGCCGCTTCTATCAAGGGCTTGCCGCGCTCGTATTCGAGTTTGGCGAATTCGACGATCAGGATGGCGTTTTTGGCCGCGAGTCCGATGAGCATGACCAGTCCGATCTGGGCGTAGATGTCATTCTGCATGCCGCGCAGGGCGAGGCCGCCATAGGCGCCTAGGGCGGCGAAGGGAATACACAGCAGCACGGCGAAAGGCACAGCCCAGCTCTCGTACAGCGCCGCCAGCACCAGGAACACGAAGACAATGGCCATGCCGAAGATCGGTCCGCTTTGGCCGCTGGATATTTTTTCCTGATAGGTCGTGCCGGTCCAGTCGTAGCCATAGCCGCTGGGAAGGTCGTGCGCCAGTTCCTCCATGGCCTGGGTCGCCTGGCCGGAACTGTAGCCGGGCGCGGCAGAGCCGTTGATGGTTGCCCCGCGAAATACATTGAAGCGCTCAATATATTCCGCGCCAAGTTTCGGTCTGATTGCGACCAGGGTCGATAGCGGCACCATATCGCCTTGCGCAGTGCGCACGTACAGTCCGTTGACCGAGTCCGGCACGGCGCGCGCACCGGCTTCGGCCTGCGCGGTCACTTTGTAGGTGCGGCCGTACAAGTTGAAATCGTTGATGTAATTGCCGCCGAGAAAAGTCTGCAATGTGGTGAAGATGCTGGACAGCGAAACTCCCAGGGTCTTGGCGCGTTCGCGGTCCAGCACAAATTCTATTTGCGGGGTGCGGATATTGAACTGAGTGAATACACGCGAGAGTTCCGGCCGCTTATTGGCGGCGGTGAGAAAATCCTCGAGCACGCCGGCAAATTTCTGAATATCACCGCCGCCGCGATCTTCGAGAATGAACTCGAAACCACCCGCGCTGCCGATTCCGGGGATGGGCGGCGGATTGAAGAAAAAGACGTTGGCCTCCTTGATGCCCGCCCCTATTTTATTCAGGCGTGTCGCCAGCGCGGCAGCGCCGTGCCCGGACTTCTTGCGCTCGCCCCAGGGTTTCAGCTCCGCAAAAATGGTGGCGGCGTAGGGCGAGTTGGTACCGGTTAGAATATTCAGTCCGGTGATGGCGAAGGTATCCTGAACTTCGGACTGGGCGCGCACTTGCTTGATAAAGGCATCGGCGACCGCCTGCGTGCGCTGCATCGAAGCACCGAGCGGCAGAGTGACCAGGCCCATCAAATAGCCTTGATCTTCCTCCGGCATGAAGCCGCTGGGCCGGTCGTACGCCAGCCAGCATGCGGCCGCGGTCAATACCACGAACACCGCCATTGATTGCACACTGTGGCGGATGCGGTTGCGCACCGACGCGGTATAGTTCGCGGTGAAGCGCTGGAAGAGTCGATTGAACACGCCGAAGGCGCGGCCCAGTGGGCCGCCGAAATGCGACTGATTGCTGGGTTTGAGCAGCAGGGCGCATAGCGCCGGGGTCAGAGTCAGCGCGACGATCAGGGAGATGGTCACTGACACCGCTAGGGTCAGGGCGAACTGCCGGTAGAACTGTCCGGTGAGGCCGCCTAGAAAGGACACGGGCACGAATACCGACACCAGCACCAAGGCGATCGCAGTCACGGGGCCCGCCACTTCTTTCATGGCTGCCTTGGTTGCCTCCCGCGCTCCCAACTTGCGGCTGTCCATGATTTCTGTGGCGGCCTCGACGACCACGATGGCGTCATCCACCACCAGGCCGATGGCAAGTACCAAGGCAAACAAGGTCAGGGTGTTGAGCGAGAAGCCCAGTGCCACGAAGGCACTGAAGGCGCCGATCAGCGAAACCGGCACCGCGATCATGGGTATCAGGGTCGCGCGCCAGCTCTCCAGAAAGATGAACACCACCACCAGCACCAACAGGCCCGCGCTCACCAGAGTGACCACGACTTCGTGCACCGACTCGGACACGAACAGGGTGGTGTCGAAGGGAATGGCATAGTGGATGCCCTGCGGAAAGGTCGGCGCCAGCGCGTCCATGGCCTGGCGCACGCCGCGTGCCACGTCCAAGGCATTGGCATCGGGCAATTGATAGATGCCGATGACCGCGGCGGGCAGGCCGTTGACCTTGGTGGAGCGAGAATAGTCGGTGGCGGCCAGTTCGATGCGCGCAATGTCCTTCAAATGCACTATCGCCCCGTCGGGGCCGGTGCGCACCACGATGGCCGCGTATTCCTCGGGCGTTGACAGCCGGCCCTTCACCGACGCGACGTACTGCATTTGCTGCCCGGGGGGTGCCGGCTCGGCGCCGATGGTGCCGGCGGGCGCAACCACGTTCTGCTCGTTGATGATGCCCGACACATCGTCGGTGGTGACGCCCAGGCGCGCCATCTTCGCCGGGTCGAGCCAGATGCGCATGCCGTAGTCACGTGCGCCGAATACCGTCACCTGGCCGACGCCGCGCACGCGCGCCAGCGCGTCATATACATGCAGCGTGGCGTAATTCGACAGGAACAAATAGTCGTAGCGCGGATTGTCGGAGCCGATGGCGACAGTGAGCAGGATTTGCGGTTGCCGTTTGGCCACGGTGATGCCCTGTTGCAGCACTTGCGCCGGCAGTTGGCGCTGCGCGATGGCTACCTGATTTTGTACATCGACCGCGGCAATGTCCTGCGCCGTGCCGACATCGAAGGACACCGTCAGGCTGTAGCTGCCGTCGTTGGTGCTCTTGGAGTCCATGTAAATCATGTGCGGCACGCCGTTGACCTGCTGCTCGATGGGCGCGGCGACGGACTGTTCAATGGTGCCGGCGTCGGCGCCGGCAAAGCTCGTCGATACCACGATTGTCGGCGGAGTGATCAACGGGAAACGCGCCACCGGCAGTCCGGAGAGCGACACGCCGCCGGCAATGGTGATGATGATGGCCAGCACCGTGGAGAAAATCGGATGATCGATAAAGTAATCGATCATGTCCCGACCGGGGCTGCGGCCGCCAGGGGCGTGGCTTTGACAGGCACGCCGGCTTTCAAGTGCTGCACGCCATCGACTATGACCACATCGCCGCTCTGCAAGCCCTGCTGCACCTGCCACTCGGAACCCACCCGCGGCCCCATCTGCACATCGCGTTGTTGCGCCTGCCCTGAAGCATCGACGATCCAGACGTAATTCTTACCTTGCAAATCTTGCACCGCGCGCTGCGGCACCACGATGGCATTAGGATCTTGCTGCGCGGCCACCTGTACGCGGGCGAATTGGCCGGCATGCAGCAGCTGCTGCGGGTTGTCGACTTCGAGGCGCAGCGCCAGAGTGCCGGTGCGGTTGTCCACGGCAGGAGCGATGAAGTTGAGCCGCGGCACCTGCGTATATTCGGATCCATCCGCCAGGAAGATGCGAAACGGCGGCGGCGACTTCGCGTTCTGGCTCGGCGCACGGCCGAGCTGACGCTGCATGCTGAGCAGTCGCTGCTCGCTGACACTGAAATTCACGTACATGCGTTCGTTTTGGTAGATCGTCGTCAGCAGGGTGTTGTTGGCCGTTACCATACCGCCCTGGCGCAGCAGCGCGCGGCCCATGACGCCGTCAATCGGGCTGGTGATGACGGCATAGCCAAGATTCAATTCGGCCGACCTTACCGTTGCCTTGCCGGCGTCGATGGACGCGAGGTTCGCCTGGTTCTTCGCCACCGCCGCGTCCAGTTCTTGCTGGCTCACGGCATCGATCTCCGACAGCGATTTGGCCCGCTCCAGGTCACGCCGCGACTGCGCGAGTGCCGCCTCATTCTGTGCCAGCGCTGCCTTTGCCTGCGCCAGTGCGGCGATGTAGGGTTGGCGATCGATGATGAACAAAAGATCCCCGGCCTTGACGCGCTCGCCTTCAATGGGGACGCGCTTCTCCAGCATGCCGCCCACCCGCGGACGGATCTCCACCGCATTGATGGCTTCGGTCTCGCCTACATAGTCCTCGGGAAATGACACCGGATGCGGGGTGATAGTGACGGTTGCCACCTCAACGGCTGCCGCAGGCGGAGGCACGCTTTTAGAACAGGCGCCGATCAGCAAAACACTGGACACACCGGCTGCAACGCAAAAGAAACCGCGCCGCGCGTCAACATGGCAAGTCATGATTATTCCCTTGGGCCGGCCGATGGGTCACCGCCCGATCTAAATTAGTCTAGTGCCGCCAGTCGTCGAACACCAGCCGCACGCAGCGTGACAGACGTCTATATATTTCACTGAAACGCACGCCTGGGTCTGACAGATATAGGGCGAAATGCTGATTCAGTAGGGCAAAAATTACTGCGGTGGCATCGGCCAGTTGCAGTCGAGCTTTCAATCGGCCTGCAGCGCGCTGAGTCTTCAGTAGCTCATGGATCTGGGCCTGTGTTTTCGCTTCGGCTTCGCGCACGAGCTCGGTCAACCGGCCATCGTTACCGATGCCTGGGTACACGGTGAGCCGCAAAAGCTCGCGACTAGCCCAGTTGCGGCCGCCTAAATTGCGGTAGGCCGACAATAGCGCCACCATCGATTTCGCGGGATCGGCGTGCGGCCGCTGCAGCACGCGCTGCGCCCGTGCCAGCATGTTTCTAAGATCTGGCTCCAGGAGCGCGATCACGATGCCTTGCTTCGAATTGAAGTACTTGTAAATCGTGGCCACGCCGACACCGGCTTCGGCTGCAATCTCATCGAAGGTGGTGGCAGCATAACCGTGTTTTTCGAACAGACGCGCCGCGCCGGCCAACATTTCGGCGCGTCGCTTTGCCTTTTGCGACGCGCGACGCCCGCTCATGGCCTGGGGGCGGAGGCGAGGTGCTTGGCGATGGCCGCAGCCAACTCATTGACAGGCTGTTGCGGGTGCAGCGCCTGAACCACGTGCCCGTCGGGAGCCACCAGGTAAAACAACGTGCCGTGATCGCTCACAGGCGCGGCGAATGAGCCTTGCCAGGGCACCTCGAAAGTGCGTGCCGCCTCGCTAATGGCCTGCATGCTGCCTGTGAGTGCGCGAATTCGCGGATGGAAATGCGCGACGAATTCACGCAGCACCGCGGGCGAATCGTGAGCCGGGTCCAGAGTCACGAATAGCGGCTCGATGGACGCGGCGCGCGGCCCCAGGCGCGTCAGCACCGCCGTCATGGTGGCGAGGGCCGCGGGACATATTTCCCGGCAGGACGCGTAGCCGAAATACACCAGCAACCAATGCGTGTTGAGTTCGCTCGCGTCCAGGGGCCGCCCGAACTGATCGATGAGGCGGGATTCCGTGACCGCACCCGCGGTGTGCGCCGCGCTCAAGCTCATGATCAATACTAATGCGAGAACTCGGCCGAGCGCCGTCATATGGCAACGATCCAGCCCATTGCACCGCGCTCTGCCATATGACTTTGATGGGGATGAAACATGTAGCGGCCGCGGCGCGGCAGGCGGAATTCGATCATGGCGCGTTCGGCGGGCCCGAGTCCGACGATGTCGGTGTGCTCGTGCGGGCTAAGCGACGTGCCTGAGCGATACAGGTCGAAGGTTTGGGCATGCAGGTGGAACGAGGCGATGGGATCGTGCTCGAGCATGTTCATGAGATAGATCCGCACCAATTCGCCTACCGGGACCTTCAGTGGAAAGCGTTGGTAATAGCCCGCGAGGCCGTTCCAGGTGTAGATGTCATTGCGACCGTCGCCATCGGTGTCGAACCCACAGAGACAGAGTACGAACTCGTGGGCGGCTGTACGCGGCTCGCGCGGATCGACGATCAGGGCGCCGTACATGCCCTTGCGCATATGCGCGGCGTACGGCGGTACATGGCAGTGATACGGGTGTAGACCCACGGGACCTGCTTCGAATTGGTACACCTGATTGCCGCCGCCGGCGATGCGCTCCAGTCCGTCTTGCATCACATCGTGAGCCCCGTGGAAATGGATGCTATGCGCAATCTGCGAATGATTGGTGAGGGTAATCTTGAGCCGTTCGCCGACGGTTGCGCGGATGATGGGCCCTGGCACCGTGCCGCCATAGGCCCAGACCTTGACGTTCTGTCCGCCCGCGACTTCAAGTGTGGTTTCGACCACCGACAAATCGAATTCACGCACATCGCGGGAGTAGGGTGCGCGGGCGGGCGGGAGGTGCAGACTATCGCGGCTGCCGGCGTAGTAGGCCGCAGGCGCGAATTTCGCGCCATAGGCGTCGGCCGCCGGCCCGGTCGCTGCCGATACCGCGGCGGGGTCGGTGGTGCAATCGAGATCCAAGGCGGGCAGCGCGGTCGCAGGCCGGTCCTTCCCACCCAATACCTTGCCAACGGACCATCCTGCCGCGCCGATCAGGCCAATGCCTCCGCCCAGGCCGCCAAACCGAAACAGGTCACGACGGCGCAGAGACATTAGCTGATGCCGCCGATGGCCGCGCCGAGCGCCAGTACCAGCCCATACGCGACCGCGCCGCCGATGGCCAGCAGTCGGGCCCGAGGCGCGAGCCGGGCGCCACCGAACAATAAGTACGCCAGCGCACCAGCGAAAGGCAGCGCGAAAATCAACAAGGCCCAGATCCAGACGCCCGCTAGGGACAGATTGTCGCGACGCCCGAGGTCCCATAGAGCGAGTGTGCTCCATAGGACGTATAACAGCAGCGGCAACAAGTAGGCATACAGACCCAGAAGCATTTGCAGATTGCTGGGCATCGTCACTGACATGGCAAATCTCCTGTAAAAGGCGGTTAGCTGAGCGCCTTCGGTCCGAGCGGTCCGCCCGCGAGCCACACGCCGACTGCCAATGGCAGCATCCAAACGAGGAATCCGCTGATCACGATCGCAATGCGCGAAGACCGCCGCAACGACGTCGCCGCGGTCAGCAAGTAGCTCGCGCCGCCGATCAACGGCACCAGGATGACGAAGGCGCCCCATCCGGCGCGCCCGCGGCCGTCCACACGTTCGCTCAAGTCAATGAAGGCGAGAGATGCCCACGAGGCATACAGCAGAAAGGGCACCAGGTATAGATAAACGACGAACCACACTTGGAATGCGGTCATGGGGTTGGCGAGAGAGAAGGGCGACGGCAAGGGTATCTCCTAAAGCTTCGCCAATGGCTTTTGCGAAGCCTCCGACGGAGTTTTGATGGCATCCAGGTCGAGTTTAAAGCCGGCAAATACGTTCACCGCGGGGACCACGGGGGCTGCGGCCCCGCCGGGCATATTGATCTGTGCCGCCGGTGCAGGACGGGTGCGATAGTCGTTGAGCGTGAACCGGCCCATGCGAATTTGCGCGATGGATCCAAAGAAGGTCATGTCGCCGGACAGGTCGGAAGCCATCGGCACTCGAAATTTCCCGCAGCCGTTCAATGCCTGCAATCCCCAGGGCAGGGAGCTGTTGAATACATTTCCGGAAAAGCAATTGCCGAGCGTACCCAAACCGGAAGCCGCAAGATCGGCGCGGCCCGAACTCTGCACGGTGTTGTTGCGCACCACATGCCCGGTCGACGGCCAGTAATGTCTGTCCAGAATCGGAATCACCACGATGCCGTGATTGCGGCTGCGCACGACGTAATTGCGCTCGACATGATTGTTACGCGTGCCCACCAAGGCAATGCCGTTGCCCGCCAGCGTCTCGGTGGCATAGAAGCCGGCCGCCTCGTTGTCGAGTCCGCTGTCGCTGACGAGGTTGCCGATAAGGGTGGTGTCGCGTCCCGGCGGGCTCAACTCGATGTCGAATGTCGAGGTGCTGATGCCACTGCGATTGTGCGAAAAGCGCGAATTGATTACATACATGTCGCCGCTGGAATTCGTGCCCGAATAGCCAAGGCCGCTGTACTCGCCAACGACATCGTTCAGCACCACCCGGCAAGGCGCGCACTGGCCCACGTAGAACGAGGAATCGGGCGAGCCGCTGGCGTAGGAATGCTCGAACAGGCCGTCGCTGGAGCCGAAGGCGTAGATTCCATAGTCGCCATTGTTATAGGCGGTGAGATACGAGCCGCGAAATCCTTTTACCGCGGTCCAATAGAAACCGTTGAGCGTGTAATTCCTGGCCGTCATGTTTTCGATGGCCACGCCGTTGCCGCCGACCATGATGCCCGTGCCCAATTCGAATTTGCCGTCGAGAATCACCGCATTGCGGTCTACTCCGCGCAGTGTGATGCTGGGGGTGGTGACGAACACCGACTCGGCGTATTCGCCCTTGTCTACCAGCACCAGATCGCCCGGATTTGCTGCATCCACGCCATTTTGAATGGTTGGGTAGTCCTGCGGCACGCGGCGGGTTATGCCGGATGCTGTCTCGACCGCAGGCAGCACGCCACGTGTTCCGGGCGGGGTGTACTCGACGTTGCCGACCACGACCACGCCCACCATCCCCGCCTTGGCGTCCGGCGTCGCGTGAAAGCTGCAATAGAAGGGATACACGCCTTCCTTGGAGAACACGATCTCACTCATGTCTTCCGGCCGCATCTTGATGTTGCCGAAGGTCTTTTCACTCGACCAAGACTTGTCGAGGGCGATGGCGTTGTGATCGTTGCGGCCGGCGTTGATGAAGACTATCGAGCCGCCGACCGGTACGTGAACGATGGACGGGGAATAGCTGTTGTCGGCCATGGACACAAGCACGGTGCCCGTGGGTATGACTTCGGGCTTGCCGCAGCCGCTCAACGTGAGCGTGAGCCACACAGAGCAGATCAGGTATCGAATGGGGCGACCGACGATCTGTGTCGAATGAGTCATGGGTTTACCCCGTCAAGGGTGAGGAGAAATGTATAGTTTTTTCGTGTTTACTATTCGTATTAATGAACATACGCCGGCAGGGATGCAGTGTCAACGAGGCGGCGAGGAGACTCGTCTCCTCGCCGCAGCCGCGTCAAAGTCTAGAACGACTGCCTGAATTCCACGCCGAGGGTGCGCGGCTGATTGATGAACAGTCGCGGCCGGCCCGGAACTTCCGCTGCAATCGAGCGATTGTCCCCAAGATTGGCGAGTTCGTTTGCCAGATTCTTGCCGACCAAGGCAATCTCCAGCGGTCCGTGTGCGAACGCCAATCGAGCATTGAGGAGCCGGTAAGCGCCGCGCTCGCGAGGATTGGCGGGATCATTGTTGGCGCTGAAGCTGCGGCCCACGTAGGCGTAGTCCGCGCCGGTAATCATTTTCCAGCTGCTGGTCAGATCCGTTGTATACGCGGCCGAGGCATTGCCGGTCCAATCCGGTACTTGGTAGATGGGCGAGCCCACCTGCTGCGGCGATGACTGGCTTTGCTGCGTGATTTTCGCGTTCTGATAGCCGATGCCCAATGACACCTCGAGCGGCTCGGTCGGCCGCGCATGCAATTCCATTTCTCCGCCCTTGCTCACCGCGGCGCCGGCGTTTGCGCGGTACTGGAAACCGCAGGGCAGAAGAATCTGCTGCTGGATGTTGTTCCACTTGATGTAGAAGGCGGCTGCGTTGAGCGTCAGGCGATGATCTAGCCACGAGGTCTTGGTGCCGAGTTCGTAATTCCACAACGAATCGGATTTAAAGCTGCGCGTCTCCGCAATCGAGATGTTCGGATCGATTTGGTGAAGCGCGGCGACGCAATCGTTGGCGCCTCCCGGCGTACCGGGGGGCACGATGGGCACGATACCGCCCGGCCTGAACCCCTTCGCCACATTCACGTACACCATCTGGTCGTGGGTAATGTGGTAATCGGCTTCAAATTTCGGATTGACGCCGCTTTCCGTCGAAGAATCGAGCGGGCTGACGATGGACGGTCCGCCACCCGTAGCTAAGCCCTCTTCATAGCCATGGGACGTAGTCTTCACCTGGTACCAGCGAAGGCCGCCGGTCAGCTTCAACGCTTCCATTGGTTGAAAGGAAACCTCGCCGAAGGCCGCCGGTTCTTTGACCTCGGTGTAAAAGTCCGAAGCGAAAATCAAATTGGCGTAGTCCGGATTGTTCTGCCCGCCCAAGGTCGCATCGAGGCCCGGAACCGTGGCCGGAGGATAGTAGGCGGCGAACGGCAGGCGGCCATGAAAGTCCGAATAGAACGCACCTGCCACGAATTGCACCGGGCCCCGCAGATCCGACGCGAAGCGCACTTCTTGCACGAAACGCTGGTACTTCTTGACCTCGCTGATCGGTCCGGGTTGCGGCGTACCCACGCCGGTGCAGAAACCGGCGGTGACCGCCCCGGCATCGCAACCGCTGGTGATCGCCGCGTACACGAAGTCCGTTTCGTCTTCGGTCTCGTAAACCTTACGATTGAAATAAGCGGTGGACGAGACCAGCTCGCCGATCCCGGTCTTCCAGTGCACGCCGATCGAATACAGCTGCCAGGCGTCGTAGCCGCCTTCGGGAATATTAAAAAAACGCGCTTGGGTGAGATCCGTCGGATTCATCGCGTTCGGCAGCGCGAAGGGGCCGGACGGAACGGGGTAACCGTAGCCGTTGCCCGGCATCGACAAATAATCGGCCATCGGGAAACCGTTGTAGGTGGCCTTCTGCATCATGACGCGCGGCGTGATGGTGATGGCGTCATTGAGTTTGACGGTCAGGGTCGCGGCGCCGCCGTAGGTATTGATTTCCCCCACATTGTCGACCGTGGTAATGCCCTTAGTGGACAAGGGCGTGCAGCTGCCGGCCATGGCCGCCGCGGGATCAGTGCAATAGCTGCGCTTGAAGTAGCCGGCTTGCGTGTCGTAAAAGCCGCTCAAACGAAGCGCAACATGATCTTGAACCAACGGGATATTGACCACCCCGTCGCCGGTGTAGTTAGCCTGACTGGTGTGGTCGGTGGAGGACGCGCCGCCATGCACATTGGCCGAGAAATCGTTCAGGTTCGCCTCCTTGGTGATGATGCGCACCACACCACCCATGGAACGTGCGCCGTACAAGGTGCCCTGCGGCCCGCGCAGCACTTCGATGTGATCGATGTCGAGCACTCGCGGATCGAGAGAATCGGGCAGCGGGGTGTCGTCAATATAAAAGCCCGTCACGTTATCGCCGGAGATACCCCGGATTGACACCGTGCGCGCCGTGCCGACGCCGTCTCCGGTGGGCGCGAACGCCAAATTAGGTACCTTGGTCGCGTAGTCGAAGAAATTGTTGATACCCTTCTCTTGCAGCGCAGCGCTGCTGAAGGTGGTCATGGAAAGCGGTACGGTCTGTTCGCTCTCGGAACGCTTCTGCGCGGTGACGGTGATTTGCTCAAGTTCAGTGGATGAAGCGGCGGTGTCAGCGGCGAAGAGGCGCATCGGTCCTATTAATGCTGCAATGCCTGCCATGGCAAGGTTATTTTTGGATATTTTCATTGGCATCATTCCCCATGCAAAAAACTAGTCTTATGTACCACGCCGCAACAAGTCGCGGTCGCCACCCATGGTATCAGTGCGGCAATAGATGCGCCGCAGTTGCGGGCTATGTTGCGCTGAGGCGACATCCTGCGGCATTCTCGGGTGTGCAAACGCCTGAGGCAACGAGTCGGCCATGACGTTACCGAGAGAACCCCGTATCCATCCGGTGTCAATTGCGGCCTTGCGCCCGACGCAAATCACTGTCGGAATGCGCGAAGTAAAGGCGAAGCGCAAGAGCTGGCGCGATCACCCCGAACCCAAGAAGGCCGACTTCCTCGGCAAGCACCTGATTCCGGTGATTTGGGGTCCCAAAGAAGAGTATTACGTCATCGATCACCATCATTTGGCGCTGGCTCTTCACCAAGAAGGCGTCAAGAACGTCGCGATCACGGTGTTGGCCGATTTGCGGCGACTGCCGCGCGCAGCGTTTTGGACATATCTGGACAATCGAGGCTGGCTACATCCCTTTGACGCGAACGGCCGCCGGCGCAGCTACGACGATGTGCCGAAGCGCGTTGCGTCAATGGTGGATGATCCGTTTCGCAGCTTGGCCGGAGAGCTGCGCCAGAGCGGCGGCTTTGCCAAGGACACCACCCCATTCAGCGAATTTCTCTGGGCCGATTTTCTGCGCCGGCGCATCAAGCGCAAGCTCCTCGACGATGATTTCTCTGATGCGTTGGTGCGGGCGTTGAAATTGGCGAAGAGCGGGGAGGCGGATTATCTACCCGGCTGGTGCGGGCCGATCGCGCGCTCCTAAGCCGAGACATCCTCATGAACGCAAGCCGCGCACTTCACCTGGGCGACGCTGTGACCGGGCTGTCGCTGGCCGGTCTGCTGCTGCCCGAAGCGGTCGCCTATTCGGGTCTCGCTAATTTACCTCCGCAAGCCGGAGTGATCGGCTTGTTCGCGGGACTAGTTTGTTATGCACTTATCGGACGCAGCCGGTATGCCATCGTCACCGCCACTTCATCGTCCGCCGCCGTGCTGGCAGCGGCAACCTTGGCGCTTGGCGTCGATACCGTCATGCAACGGGTGGCGTACTCGTCCATCCTGGTGTGCGCTACGGGGATTGCCTTTCTGCTGGCCGGCAGCGCACGGCTGGGTGCGATCTCAAACTTGATCGCGCGGCCGGTGCTGCGCGGTTTCTCCTTCGGGCTGGCGCTGGTCATTGTGCTGAAGCAGTGGCCGCACATTGTCGCTCTGCATACGCACAGCACTGATTTCTTTGCATTGCTGGCGGAGATTTTTCGTAACACTGGCAGCTGGGCACCCATGAGTCTTGCGGCCGGCGTCGTTGCGCTGCTGGCCTTATTTTCGTGCGAACGAGTCCCGCACGTGCCGCGGGTGCCCGGAGTGCTGCTGGTGATCGTCGCCGGCATCGCAGCGGCGCCGTGGCTGGCGGCGCACGGCGTGGCGCTTACCGGACCCATTCATCTCGCCCTGGAAATGCCGGCATTCGCTGCACCTGCAAAGGGGCAGTGGCTGCCCGTGGTGGAGTTCGCGCTGGCACTGATGTTTATTCTATATGCGGAGTCCTATAGCTCGATTCGCGGTTTCGCGCTGAAGCACGACGAGCCGGTGCAGCCGAACCGTGACTTGATTGCGCTTGGGGTGGCGAATCTGGTATCCGGCGCCTTTCACGGCACGCCGGTCGGCGCCGGCTATTCGGGCACCTCTGCCAATGACGCGGCGGGCGCAGAGTCGCGCGCCGCGGGCCTGTACGCGGCGGCGGCCGTGTTAATTCTGCTGCTGCTATTCCTGCCCTGGATTGAGCGCATACCCGAGCCGGTGCTCGCCGCCATCGTCATTCACGCGGTGAGCAAGTCGCTACGCTTGGCAGTTTTTCGCCCGTATTTTCGCTGGCGGCGCGATCGGCTGGTCAGCTTGACGGCGGTTGCCGCGGTGCTGTTGTTCGGCATGCTCGACGGCTTGCTGGCAGCAATCGCTTTCAGCCTCGCGATGTTGCTGCATTCCCTGTCGAGCCCGCGCCTCTCGGTGCTGGGACGCATGGGCGCGCACGATTTCGTCAGCGTCACGCGCTTTCCCGAAGCTGCGTGCATGCCAGGAGTTCTGGTACTCAGGCCAGAGGAACCCATGTTCTTCGCGAATGCCGAACCGCTGCTGGCCTTGGCGCGGCAGCGGGTACTGCGGGCAACCAATGTACGCCTCGTGATCATCAGTCTGGAAGAATCGCCGGACCTCGACGGTACGGCCCTCGAGAGTTTGGGAGAGTTCGCTGCGTGGCTTGCCACGCGCAACATAGCGCTGCGCGCGGCGCGCTTGAAAGAGGCCAGCCGCGAGGCGTTGCTGCGTGCTGAATTCGGACAATTCCCCGCGGCGCAACTGGATTATTCCAGCGTCGATGATGCCGCCAGCGCGCCTTGACTATGGCTTGGCCCCATCGACTTAGCGGCCCGTGAAATGCGGCGCCCGTTTGGCGCGAAATGCCTGCACGCCTTCGGCGAAATCTTCGGTGTCGCCGAGCGCGGCCTGGGCGTCGGCCTCGAGCGCCAGCTGTTCGCTGAGGGTGCTGTGCGGTTCGACGTTAAATACCGCCTTGATACGCTGAAATGCCTGGGTAGGGCCGGTGGCGAGTCTGACTGCGATAGCCTGCGCCTGCTCTGCCAACGCGGCATCGTCGACACAGGCCCAGATGAGCCCCCAGCTCGCGGCATCCGCGGCCGACAGGGCGTCGCCCAGCATTGCCAATCCCTTGGCGCGCGCCGTGCCCACCAGCCGCGGCAGGTGGAAGGTGCTGCCAAGATCGGGCATGAGGCCAAGCTTGGGCGCGAACAGTTGCAGGAAGGTGGCGGAGCGTCCAGCGAGTACGATGTCACCAGCCAGCGCCAGGCTCACTCCGGCGCCTGCAGCGACACCGTTGACCGCGACCACCACCGGCACCCGCAGTTGATTCCAGGCGCTCACCATGGGGTTGAAATGATCCTGCAGGCGCGACCGGATGCTGTCGCCGCGGCTGTGACCGGGTTTATCGAGAATATCCTCGCCCATGAGATCCGCTCCGGAACAAAACGCCCGGCCGGTTCCGGTCAGCACGATGGCGCGAATGTCCGGGTCGTCATCGATTGCTGCCGCGGCCTGCTTCAAGTCCGTGATCAGCGCCAGATTCAGCGCATTCAATCGGTCCGGCCGGTTGAGCGTCACCTGGGCGATGCCCTCGTGCCGCGCGAATAACAGGGTGTCAAATTGCATGGTGAATCCCCAGTGTTGGTGTTGCAGGGATGCGGTGCGTCATAATGCCAGAAACCCGTCAATGACCTGAATAACCCGGCGCGGAGCCACGCATGCCCATTCCTGAGATTCTGCAAGGCCGTTTGCGGTTGCCCATCATCGGCGCGCCGATGTTCATCGTTTCCACGCCGCGCCTGGTTCTCGCACAGTGTAAGGCCGGCATCGTCGGCTCCTTCCCGGCGTTGAACGCTCGGCCCGCCGCGCAGCTCGATAACTGGTTGGCGGAGATCACGGGTGAGCTGGATGCGTACCGCCGCGCAAATCCGCAGGTAAAAGTGGCGCCGTTTGCCGTCAACCAGATCGTGCATAGCAGCAACGATCGTCTGGAGCAGGATGTTGCACTGTGCGTGAAGCATCGGGTGCCCGTCATCATCACCAGCCTGCGGCCGCCCGCGGAAGTGGTGGCGGCGGTGCATGGCTACGGTGGCATCGTGTTTCACGATGTCATCAATTTGCGCCATGCCGAGAAGGCTGCCGCACAGGGAGTCGACGGCATTATCGCCGTTTGTGCCGGCGCCGGAGGCCACGCCGGCCTGCTCAGCCCGTTCGCCCTGGTGAAGCAAATTCGTGATATCTATCCGGGGACCATCATTCTCTCGGGCGCCATGAGCACGGGCGCCGATGTATTGGCCGCGCAGGCTCTGGGCGCCGATCTCGCCTATCTGGGGACGCGCTTCATCGCTACAGAAGAAGCCAACGCCGGCGCGGACTACAAGCAAATGCTCATCGACAGCCGCGGCGAGGACATCGTCTACACCTCATTGTTCAGCGGCGTCGCCGGCAACTATCTGCGCGGCAGCGTCGTACGCGCCGGCCTCGATCCCGACAAACTGCCCGAGGCAGATAAGACGAAAATGAACTTCGGCACCGGCGGCAATGCGGAATTCAAAGCCTGGCGCGACATTTGGAGTGCCGGCCAGAGCGTCAGCGGCATTCACGATGTCGAGACGGTGGAAGCGCTGGTGAGCGGGATGGAGGCAGAGTACGAGGCGGCGCGGAAGCGGCTGGTCAAGTAATTGGGACTCGCTTCTTGCGTTAGGTGGGGGAAAGAAGTTCAAGCGCAGACGGGGGTAAAAGCGACTGAAAATCCCGATCGAAGGTGGTGAGCCTTGCGCCAAGAACGCGAGCGGATGCAGCGATAAACGCATCCGGTACATGGTTGGCAATGAGGTTTTTGTCGAGGCACAGTTGCCGGCATGCATTCCATTCTTCGATGCCTAGCTCGCTCATGCCCACTCCAGTATGGGCGAGCAGTGCGTCCAGAAATTCAATCGCGTCGGTGAGAGGCGTAGGTTCGCGAAACACTTTTGAATTAGTAACGAGGCGCAAGAAGCCCGTCGCGACCACCGGCAATATTTCAAGGCTTCCATTGGCCTCACAGGTGGCCAGCGTGTTTTTTAGCCAAGTCAGTGCAATTCGATGTTGAGGATGATCGCTTCGGGAGGCAGCAACTATCACGTTGACGTCAGGAGTAATCATCCGCAGCCTCATTAAGCGAACGATTGCTCGTCGGATCGACTCCTGACACGAGACCGCCTGTTCCGCGATACACGGGAAGGGCGAAAGCGCGTCCGGATTTGCCTGATCGGCGGCCGCTCAGGCGCAATGCCAGAGCCTCCTCAATAAACCCTGTGAGTGAGCGTTTCTCGCGGGCGGCAGCCGATTTCGCCCTAGCAAGCAACTTGTCGTTGATATCGAGAGTTGTGCGCATCTTGATTCCTATGCAGATTTCTGCATAATAGTGACACCGGGCGACCCTGATTGCAATGAGGCGTGCCACAGCGGTTGGGCGTGTGAAAAGTCAAAGACGACTATTAAATCTCGGCTGGAAAATTCCAGGGTATTGCGCCGTGCGCAAGGGACGATGCGGGCAGCGCGAGTCGAGCCGTTGTCTCCGAGTGACCCAATTCTAAATCTGGACGCATCCGGTGTGGAAGGCGCAGGTGGAAAACTGACCAACGCTGCCATCGACCGAATTCTATATCGAAAGCCGTAAGAGCTATTTTCAAGCACTGATTCCTATTGCTTGAGATAATCTCGGTTATTCTCATCTGAGGCGTTCTACTTGCGTTTAAGCGCCGATCAACTGCCCGCCGCCCTGGCCAAGAATGTGGCGGCGATGTATCTGGTGTCCGGCGACGAACCCCTGCTAGTGGGCGAGGCCGCGGACCTGGTGCGCGCCGCTGCCCGCGCGGCGGGCTATGCGGATCGAACGGTGTTCTTCATTGATCGCAGTTTTGCCTGGGACGAATTGCGCCATGCCAGCCAATCGATGTCGCTGTTCGCGGAGCGGCGCCTGTTCGAGCTGCGCATGCCCACCGGCAAGCCGGACAAGGGCGCGGAACAACTGGTGAAATTGGCGGCAGATCCGCCACCCGATATCGTGTGCCTTATCGTTACCGACAAGCTCGATAAAAAGATAACCGATGCGCCTTGGGTGCGCGCCGTCGAGAAGCATGGTGTTTGGGTGCCGGTGTGGCCGGTGGCCACTGCGGCGCTGCCGGGCTGGCTGCATGCGCGCGCCAAGCTGCTCAAAGCGGAGATCGAGCCGGCCGCGGCGCAGCTCATCGTCGAGCGAGTGGAGGGAAATCTGCTGGCCGCAAAACAGGAGCTCGAAAAGCTCTGCCTGCTGGCGAACGGCAAGGCAATAAATGCCGACCTGGTGCTGCGATCGGTGGGCGATAGCGCCCGCTACGACGTATTCCAGCTTGCCGAAGCCGCTGCCGCCGGCGATGGCGCTCGCGCCTTGCACGTGCTGCTCGGCCTGAAGAGCGAAGGCGTGGAGCCGACGCTGATCCTGTGGGCGCTGGTGCGGGAGCTGCGTGGCATGTGGCAGGCACGCGAACGCGACCGGCTGCGCTCCTCGGAGCGCGGCAGTGGCTGGAACCTGGCGGCGACTCCGGCGCCGCGTGCGCTATCGCGGATCAAGAAACTGCCGCTGGCGCGCCTGCTGGTGCAGGCCAGCCACACGGATCGGGTCATCAAGGGTCTGGCGGTGGGCGATGCGTGGAGCGCACTCACGGGGCTCACCGGCAGTCTCGCCGGTGCTTTGCAAGCGACCGTGGATTCAGGCAGGGTACGCGCATGAACCCCATGGGCATTTTCGGCGGCACCTTCGATCCGATTCACTACGCGCATTTACGTACTGCATTCGAGCTGCAGCAGGCGCTGCGCTTGAAGGAGATTCGGTTTCTTCCCGCCGGCAATCCGCCGCATCGCGATCAACCGTTTGCCGATGCCCAATTGCGCTTACAGATGGTGCAGCTAGCGACCGCGGGCCAAGCGGGTTTCATCGTCGATGATCGCGAGGTACGCAAGGCGGGCCCGTCCTACTCGGTGGAGACCTTGAGTGAGTTGCGGCACGAATACCCGGACCGGAGCCTGTGCCTGATCGTGGGTATGGATGCCTTCCTGAGTTTGCCGAAGTGGCATCAGTGGCGCGAGCTGCTGCAGTTGGCGCACTTGGTGGTGGCGCATCGCCCGGGCTGGCGCGCGCCCGGGATGGGGCCGCTCGGCGAGTTATTGGTCGACCGCGGCACGGGACGAATCG
Organism: Steroidobacterales bacterium; assembly: GCA_038226325.1. GTDB lineage: Bacteria > Pseudomonadota > Gammaproteobacteria > Steroidobacterales > Steroidobacteraceae > Bog-1198. The sequence continues at coordinate 23,695 of JBBRQO010000008.1, forward strand.
GCGATTTGCACGAGTCGCGCGCGGGTTGCATATATATTCACGCGGTGACGCAGCTCGAGATCTCATCTACCGAGGTGCGGCAGCTGATCGGCATGGGTCGCGACCCGCGCTTCCTCATGCCCGACTCAGTGCGTAAACTCATCTTGGATGCCAATTGTTATTCCAAACCACGGACAACGTAGTGCCAGTCAACAAAAAGACCGCGACCAGCAAGATCAAGGACCGCAAGAAGGCGGTCGCCCCCCGGGCAGCCAAGAAACCTGCCGGCAAGCCCAAAGCCCAGATCAAGAGTAAAGCCGTCAAGTCGAAGCCCTCTTTAAGGGCGGTGGTCATCGACGCGTTGGCCGATATGAAGGCGTTGGAGGTAAAGGTGCTCGATGTGCGTGGCCTTACCGACATCGCGGACACTATGGTGATCGCCAGCGGCACCTCGGATCGACATGTGCGCTCAGTGGCGCAGCGCGTGGTGGAGAGAACCAAGGAGGCGGGGTTTCGGCCGCACGGAGTGGAAGGCCAGCAGGACAGCGACTGGGTTCTCATCGACTTGAACGACATGATTGTGCACGTCATGTTGCCGCGGGTGCGCGAGTTTTATGGACTCGAGAAGCTATGGGATATGACGGCAACGAAACGCGCCGCGCGCGCCTAGCCACCGGGGCTGCGGCGCTGCCCTTATTCACCGCCGCCGGGTCGCCCGTATGAAGTGCCGGTTAATCGCTGCCGGTACGCGCCTACCTGAGTGGATCAACAGCGGATTCGGCGAGTATCAGAAACGTTTGCGCACGCCGCTGGTATTGGAGTTGCACGAAATAGCGGTCGCCTCGCGGCGCGCCGGTGAGAACCCGCAGCGGGCCATTCAGCGCGAAGGGGCCGACATGCTCGCGGCGCTGAGGCCGGATGATTATGTCGTGGCGCTCGAAATCAACGCCAAGTCCATGAGCACCGAGCAATTGAGCGCGTGGCTTACCGCGCGCATGAGAGACGGCCGCCCGCTTGCCTTGCTGATCGGCGGTCCGGACGGACTGGCGCCGCAATGCCGCGACAGAGCTGACCAGAGCTGGTCGCTGTCGCCACTGACCCTGCCGCATGCTCTGGTGCGGGTGATAGTTGCGGAACAGCTATATCGCGCCATGAGTTTACTTGCCGGGCACCCCTATCATCGCGCTTAAGGCGGCGAGGTTCGGTATCCTCACGGGATGTCCACGGATTTTGTCTATCTGGCCTCCGGGTCGCCGCGACGGCGCGAATTGCTGCAACAAATCGGGGTGGCGTTCCGCGTGCTCGGAGCGCCGGTCGATGAGGCTGTATTGGCGGGCGAAGTGCCTGCGGCCTATGTCGCGCGACTCGCGGCGGCCAAGGCCGGCTGCGGCTGGGAGAGCCGCCGTGACGCCGCCGCAGTACCGGTGCTGGCGGCGGATACGGCGGTGGTGTTGGACGGAAATATCCTCGGTAAGCCAGTGGACCGGCAGGATGCCGAGGGCATGCTGCGGCAACTCTCCGGCCGCACCCACGAGGTGTTGACGGCCGTCGCGCTGCGCACGGTAAGCGGTTTGCAAGCCGCGATCAGCCATAGCGAAGTCACGTTTCGTGCCATATCTGCAAGCGAGGCGCAGGCCTATTGGGAAACGGGCGAGCCGCGCGACAAAGCGGGTGCGTACGCCATACAGGGCCGAGCGGCCGTCTTCATCACCGATTTGCGCGGCAGCTTCTCCGGGGTAATGGGACTGCCGCTATTCGAAACGGCCGCGCTGTTGAGCGCGGCCGGCATTTCGCACTGGCACAAGCTGGCGCAGCGGCAATGAGCACGGAAATTCTGGTTAACGCCAGCAACCATGAGGCTCGCGCCGCCGTGGTTGAGAACGGCGTGCTGCAAGAGGTATTTCTCGAGCGCGCCAGCCGTCGCGGGTTGATCAGCAATATCTACAAGGGCCGCGTGTCGCGGGTGCTACCCGGCATGCAGGCGGCATTCATCGAGATCGGCTTGGAACGCACCGCTTTCCTGCACGCCTCGGATATTTTCGATGCGCGTCATGCGGAGACAGGTATCGAAGCGCCGCGCACAGAAAACATTCGCGCGTTGGTCAGCGAAGGGAACGAAATTCTGGTGCAGGTCGTAAAGGATCCCTTGGGGACCAAAGGTGCGCGGTTAACCACGTACATTACGTTGCCGTCGCGTTATCTCGTGTATATGCCGAAAGGCCATGGGGTCGGCGTGTCGGCGCGAATCGAGGACGAGAGCGAGCGCGAGCGTCTGCGCCGCGCGGTTCAAGCCGGCCTGACCGCCGAGGAGAACGCTGGGTTCATCGTGCGCACCGCGGCCGAAGACGCAGCGCCGGAGGCCTTGCGCGCGGACATGATGTACTTGCGCAAGCTATGGGAGTTCGTGCGGCAAAAGGGCCTGCGCACGCAGCCCGGCAACCTGGTGCACGCAGACTTGCCGCTGCACTTGCGTGTTCTGCGTGACCTGCTGCGGCCGAACGTGGAAAAAGTTTTGATCGACCAGGCGAGCGCACATCGGGAGATGCGCGAGTTCGCCGCCGCCTTCATGGCGGATGCGCTGCCGCGCATAGAGCTGTATGGCGAGGCGCGACCGGTTTTCGAGCTGCACCATGTTGAGGAGGAGATTCAAAAGGCATTGGATCGCAAGGTGTCGCTCAAGTCCGGCGGGCATCTCATCATCGATCAGACCGAGGCGATGACCACCATCGACGTCAACACGGGTGCCTTCGTCGGCCATCGGAATCTGGAGGAAACCATATTCCGCACCAATCTCGAGGCGGCGGTGACCATCGCGAGGCAACTGCGCCTGCGCAATCTGGGCGGCATCATTATCATCGATTTCATCGACATGGAGGAGCCGGACCATCGGCGCCAAGTCATCCAAGCCTTGGAGAAGGCGCTCGCCGATGACCATGTGAAGACCAGCATTTCTTCCGTATCGCCCTTGGGATTGGTCGAAATGACGCGCAAGCGCACGCGCGAAAGCTTGGAACATCTGTTGTGCCGCTCTTGTCCGACCTGCGAAGGGCGTGGCTTCGTCAAGTCGGCGGAAACGGTGTGTTACGAGATATTTCGCGAGATCGTGCGGCAAGCACGCCAATTTGAGTGCCAGAATCTGATGGTTTTGGCCCACCAGGATGTGATCGAGCGCTTGCTTGACGAGGAGTCCTCCGCGCTCGGCGAATTGGAACTGGTTACCGGCAAGCCGATACGCCTGCAAACCGAAGCGCTTTATAGCGTTGATCAGTACGACGTCGTCCTGATGTAATGCGCCTGCGCAAAGTTGGAAAAATCCTGCTGTATTCTCTGGCGGGACTGTTGGGTGTGCTGCTGCTGTTGATGCTGGCTGTGAAGCTTGCGCTCGACCGTGCGCCTGCCTACCAGGCGGAGATTAAAGAGTGGGTGCACTCGCAGACCGGCTATCACATCGCGTTCGCCAAGGTCTCACCTTCCTTTCGCTGGTATGGGCCCGAATTGCATTTCGAACGCATGGAGTTGCGTTCCAAGGACGACGCCCGCGTCCTGGCGCGCGCCGCCGGCGGCCGCGTTGCCGCCGATATCTGGCAGCTGATCAGCAGCGGTAAGTTGTTGGCGGGCAGGATTGAGCTCGATTCGCCCAACATCGTCATCGCGCGGCTGGGGCCCGACAGCTTTGCTCTGGCGTCGGAGATCAAGCTCGGCGGCGACGATTCTTCGGCGGAAACGTTGAGGCTCAATGACTTGCCGGCCGGCAAGCTGGCGATTCGCCATGCCGTGGTGACCATGCAGAATTGGAATGCCGCGCTGCCGCTGCTGGCTTTGCAGGATGTGAATTTGGATATTCGGCGCGGCGACGATGGCCTGTCCCTGATTTGCAACGGCCGACTGCCCGCGGACCTCGGCGGCACCCTGTACGTCAGCGGCAATGCGCATGACCGGCGTGATGCGCAGACCTTGGAGTGGAATGCTTTGGTTCGGGCGCGCGAGATCTCGTTTCCCGGGTGGCGATTGCTGCTGCCGGAATATTTGAGCCGGCTCGACGCCGGCCGCGGCACATTCGAATTGGCGGCGCGCGGCACGGGCCGAATACTCGCGGCCGCAAACCTCAATTTCTCGGCTGAGGGAGTGGTTACGCACCTCTCGGATCGGCCCAGCGCGACGTTCGAACAAATCGGCGGCGCCCTTAGCCTCATCCATGCCGGCGATCGCTGGAGTCTTTCCGGAAAGCGCGTGCGTGCGGTGCGCGCGGGCCGCCGTGACCCGGACTCGCAGTTCGACGTGACTTGGCGCGGTGGCGATGCCGGCTTGCTGGAGCTGCGGGCGAGCGCCAGCTACCTGCGCGCGGACACCCTTTTGCCGCTCACCGGGCTGCTGCCGCAAAAGGCCGTGCGCGAGCGTCTCGGGGACTTCGCACCCACCGGCGAGTGGATCGATACTGTCGTCGCATTGTCGCGCCACACCGCGGCGGATCCCTGGCGGCTGCAGGTGCGGGCAAAATTTCGCGACGTCGGATTCGCGCCGGTGGGCCGAGTCGCCGGTCTACGCGGTCTGACCGGGAGCATCGCCGGCAATGAATACGGCGGCCGGGTGGATATCGACACGCGCTCGGCCGTGTTCACCTGGCCGACACAATTTTCGCAGCCCGTGGATCTACGATCATTGAAGACGACCTTGTATTGGAAGCGCACCAGCGACCAATTCCTGGTCGCCACCCCCAGTTGGGAGATGATGAACCGCGACGCCGCTGTTCGCGCCAAAATGGCCTGGGCGGCGCCCGCCGACGGTTCTTCGCCGGTGCTCACGCTGGTGGCAGACGTGGAGAACGGCAACGTGGCCAATGCGCACAATTATTTGCCGCGCGAAAGGCTTTCGCCGTCGGCGCTGATTTGGCTGAATCGCGCATTGGTCGCCGGCCGTATGCCGCACGCCAATGTGGTGATCAATGGACCGATTCGGCATTTCCCGTTTCGCGACGGCAGCGGAATGTTTGTGGCGCGCTGCGTCCTGGAGGGTATGACCCTGGACTACGGCGAAGGCTGGCCGTTGGCGGAGAAACTCAATGTGCAGGTGGAGTTCCGCAATGAGGGATTGACCGCGCAGCTGCTGTCGGGACGGGTCGGCGATGTCTCTATCGGCGCGGCCGACGCGCGCTTCGCCGATTTCAAGTCCGGCGAATTGGAGTTGCACGTCAGCGCGGCAGGCGATGCCGCAGATGCGCTCAGATTCTTGCGCTCGACTCCGATCGATGCCGCGGCGGAGCATGTGTTTGCCGGCGTCGAGGCCAAGGGCGCGCTGCAGTCCACGGTCAATCTGTTTTTGCCGTTCAAGGATTTTGTGCATCGGCGTGTACTGGTGCATGCACATGTGGAAGGCGCAGCGGTCAATCGGCTCGGGTCGACGGTGGCGGCGACGGACTTGAACGGCGACTTCGACATAGACGGAGCGCAGGTGGCTCACGCCGACATTCGAGGCCGGGTCTTGGGCGGGACGTTTCAGATGCAGGCGCGTTCGCCGCGCAATCGTCCGGTCACCCGCACGCAGCTTGATTTTCGCGGCACATTGAGCGGCGACGCCTTGCGCACGGAACTCGCGTTGCCAGCCGGTATATCGATCAGCGGGCAGACCGATTGGCGGGCAGTCGTGAAAATGGCGCCCGACCCCGCTCGCGAACGCAGCTTGCGTGTGAGCAGCAACCTCGTCGGGCTCGAGCTGAAGCTGCCGGCGCCCTTGGACAAAAGCGCCGACACTCCCATGGCGTCGTGGCTCGAGGTTCAATGGCCTGCGAGCGGCGGGACGCAGGGGCGGTTGGCATTGGGATCGCTGCTGAGCGGCTCATACGGGCTGCAGTCCGACGCCAACGGCATGCGGTTGACGCAAGTGTCCTTAAATTTCGGAGCGGGCGAATCGAGCGCGAGCGACGCGCAAATCGTCAACGTGGGAGGCTCGGTGGCGCGTCTGGACTTGGCCGGTTGGCTGCGCTTCGGCGCACCCGATAAGAATGCCAAACCGCTGTCGTACTACCTGCGTTCAGCGCGGCTCAACGTTGCGGAACTGGATTACCTGGGCTTCGCGTTTCGCGCTGTGGCCTTGGATTTGGCGGCATCGGCCGGCGGCCTGCGTATTGCGGTCGGCGGGCCGAATGTGGCAGGCAGCATTACGCTGCCTGCCGATTCAACCCAGCCCTGGAGCCTGCAATTCGAGCGGCTGCATTTTGATATGGCGCCGGATTCAGACGGACCCGGCACCGCCGGCGCGGGCAGCCCGGGCGACGAGGCGCGCGTGGCGAGCACTGCGAAAGGCGTGGGCGATCCGCACGCCATCCCTGCGATTGAATTCCACGCCGCCGACATGTCGGTCGGCGAGCGTAAGTTCGGCAACGTGCAGGCCAGCCTCGTCAGATTGAACGACGGCATCGGCATGCAGCACCTGAGCGTCAGCGGCGCCAGTTTTAACGTGACGGCGAAAGGCGAATGGCGCGGCAAGGATTCCGGAACGGGACGCATCGAGGGCGCGCTGACCAGCACCGATGTACAGGAAACATTGAAGCAATTGGGCTACGTTCCGGTCATCGAGGCGAAGACCGGGCGCATGGATTTCGATCTGAGTTGGGCCGGCCCTCCGAGCGGAGAGAATTTAAGTCAGGCCGCAGGGCATCTGCAATTGGCGATGGACAAAGGCCAAATCGTCGGCCTCAATCCCGGCGCCGGCCGGGTGCTGGGCCTCACCAGCGTTGCCGCGCTGCGCAGGCGCCTGGAATTGGACTTCAGCGATCTCACCGATAAGGGGCTGGCGTTCGATACCGTCCGCGGCGACGTCGATTTGCGCGAAGGCAACGCCTACACTGAAAACGTCCTGGTGAAGGGGCCGGCGGCCGAAATAGGGCTAATTGGGCGGGTCGGCTTGAAAAACAGGGATTACGACCAAACAGCAGTAGTTACGGGCAACGTCAGCAGTTCGCTGCCGCTGGCGGCATTCGCCGGCGGCCCGGTGGTGGGAGCGGCTGTGCTTCTTTTCACCCAAGTGTTCAAACAGCCGCTGAGGGGCCTGGCACGAGGGTATTATCGAATTACCGGCAGTTGGGATAATCCCATTGTCGAACGCATTAAGAGCGCAGAAGCGGCCGCCGCAACTGCCGAGGTACCGAAATAGATGGGCATAGTTGCCGCCATTCAGATGACTTCGAGTCACGTCGTTGCAGACAACCTGGCTGCCGCCGGGCTTTTGTTGCGGCAGGCCAAGGACGCCGGTGCCGACATCGCCTGTCTGCCGGAGAACTTCTCCTTCATCGGTCTGCGCGATGCTGACAAGCTGCAAGTTGCGGAAGCAGACGGTGAAGGCGCCGTGCAGGCATTCCTGAGCGACACCGCCCGGCAACTCAAAATGTGGATCCTTGGCGGCACCATCGTCATTCGCGGCGACACCGAACGTCGCGTCGCCAATGCATCGCTGCTGATCGACGCCGCCGGCAAGCGCGTGGCGCGCTACGACAAAATTCACTTGTTCGATGTCACCATTCCCGGGCGCGAGGAACAGTATCGTGAGTCGACTCATGTCATGCCGGGTCGTGAGCCGGTGCTCGCGGACACGCCGGTAGGGAGGCTTGGACTATCGGTTTGCTACGACATGCGTTTTCCCGAACTGTATCGTGAGCTGGTGTTGCAGGGCGCCGAATGGTTGGCGATGCCGGCGGCGTTCACCGTGCCTACCGGGCGGGCACATTGGGAGACTCTGCTGCGGGCGCGGGCAATTGAAAACCTCTGTTATGTGGTGGCGCCGGCGCAGAGCGGTACGCACACCAGCGGCCGCGAGACCTACGGCGATTCGCTCATCGTCGATTACTGGGGCCAGGTGCTGGCGCGCCTCGCCAAAGGCAGCGGAGTGATCACTGCCGAGATCGATCTTGCCAAGGAAGCGGAGACGCGTGCGCGCTTTCCCGCCTTGGACAATCGTCAGCTGGGGTTGCCCGATGTGGCGACGGTGCTGACATGAGCGCGCGCAGTTCCGAGGTGAGTGAGCCCATGTTCGATGTCGCCGAAAAGATGATCCTCACGCCATCCGGTCTCGACGAGGGCCGGTTGGCGACGGTCCTCGATGCAGTCATGAGCCGCGGGGTGGACTACGCCGACTTGTACTTCCAGTTGTCGCGAGAGGAATCGTGGTCGCTGGAGGACGGCATCGTCAAGGAGGGATCGCATAGCATCGAACAAGGTGTGGGTGTGCGCGCCATGAGCGGTGAGAAAACCGGCTTTGCCTACACCGATGAAGTGCTGCTGCCGGCACTGATGGAGGCATCCGATGCCGCGCGCGCCATTGCACGCAGCGGCGGCCGCAATGCCGTGAAGGCATGGCAGCGCCCTCTCACCCATCGCCTGTACCTGCCGGCAGATCCGCTCGATGCCATACGTGATGAGGATAAGGTGGCCTGGCTGATGCGCATCGACGCCGACACGCGCCGCATCGACCCGCGCGTCAAACAAGTGATGGCATCGCTGGCGGCGGTACATGAAGTAATTCTGATTGCATCGAGTGAAGGCACATTGACGGCCGATGTGCGTCCTTTGGTGCGCATCAATGTCTCAGTCATCGTTGAGCAGAACGGTCGCCGTGAGCAGGGTTACAGCGGCGGCGGCGGACGCTTCGGTCTGGATGAACTATTGCGCGGCGATGAGCCTTTTGCCCATGGCCGCGAAGCGGTGCGCCAGGCACTGGTCAATCTCGAGGCAGTGGCGGCGCCGGCCGGATCCATGACGGTGGTGCTGGGGCCGGGCTGGCCGGGCATTCTGCTGCACGAGGCCATCGGCCACGGCTTGGAAGGCGATTTTAACCGCAAGGGCACCTCGGCATTTTCAAATCGCATCGGCCAAAAGGTGGCAGCCGACGATATCACCGTCGTGGACGACGGCACGCTGTCGCGCCGGCGCGGCTCCCTGAACGTCGACGATGAGGGCACGCCGACCCAGTGCACCACCCTGATCGAGAACGGGGTGCTACGGGGCTATATCCAGGACAAAATGAATGCGCGATTGATGGGTATGCCGGCAACCGGAAACGGCCGACGCGAATCCTTTGCCCATATGACCTTGCCGCGCATGACCAATACCTACATGCGCGCGGGCTCGCGAGCGCCGGAAGAAATCATCGCTTCCGTGGAGAAGGGCTTGTACGCCGTCAATTTCGGCGGCGGACAGGTAGACATTACCTCGGGTAAATTCGTGTTCTCCGCGAGCGAAGCCTACTTGATCGAGAACGGCAAGATCGGCGCGCCGGTCAGAGGCGCCACCTTGATCGGCAATGGCCCGGATGTCCTGCAACGGGTCAGCATGGTCGGCAACGACTTGAAGCTGGACGGCGGAGTAGGGACGTGCGGCAAGGAAGGTCAGTCGGTGCCTGTCGGGGTGGGACAGCCTACGCTGCGCATCGATGCGCTCACGGTGGGCGGAACGGGCTGACGAATCTGGATATTCGCACTTGGATTACAGCTATCGCGCCTCATGCGGCTTGAGCAGAATGATCTGGCGGTATCGTCAAGGAAGAAACTCCGTTAGGCGCAGGATGCATCACCGCAGCGCGGGTGGGACGTTATACAGGGGCATCTTGCCCGCGCTTTTTGCCCCGCATGTAGGATAGGCAACGTTCCGACGGGAGTGCCATTGGGTTAGTCTCGCCTATGGCATATCAATTCGCAGCGGACAGTATTTTTATTCGGGGTGGCGAAGTTCGGCAGCGTCTGGACGCAGTCGATGCGCTCCGCGGCCTGGCCATTTTTTTGGTGTTGATGAACCACGTCAACATGCGCCTGTTCCTCGATAAATTTCCCTACTGGCAGGCGATTCCCGATTCGCTGCGCAGTGCTCTCGTTTGGAACGGCCAGAACGGCGTGCAGATATTTTTTGCAATTTCCGGTTTCTTGATTACTGCCACTTCGCTGCGGCGCTGGGGCGCGCTGTCCGCGATTTCCGTCCGCGATTTCTATCGGCTGCGAGTGGCGCGCATAGCACCGTTGTTGCTGTTGCTGCTCGGAATATTGAGCCTGCTGCATGTGGCCGGAACGCCGGGGTTCGTGGTCTCGCAAAACACCGGTGGACTGGGGCGGGCGCTGTTCGCTGCGCTTACTTTTCATGTCAATGTGCTCGAAGCCCAGCGCGGCTATCTTCCCGGGAGCTGGGACATCTTGTGGTCGCTGTCGGTGGAGGAGACATTTTACCTGTGTTTTCCGCTGATCTGCCGCTGGGCCAGACGCGAGATATGGCTGATCGCGATTTTGGCCGTATTCGTTGCGCTCGGCCCCATCGCCCGCACGCTCTTGACTCACGGCAACGAAACTTGGAAAGAAGTGTCCTATCTCGGCGGCATGGACGCGATTGCTCTGGGGTGCCTGACTGCACTCGTTGTTGCGAACCTGCGTATAGCGCCTCGCATATCACTATGTCTGGAAATAGCCGGTATCTCGGCAATCATATTCATTCTTGGGTTCGTCGCCGAGGGTGACCTTGTGGCACGCTTTGGGCTTGATATGACCGTGTTGGCCGGCGGCACGTGCCTGGTGATCGCCGCCACAACACAAGCGGCGCGCAAGGGCGCCGCGGTATTGGCACCCTTGCGCTGGTTCGGACGGCGCAGTTACGAGGTGTACCTGACGCATATGTTCGTCGTAATGGGATTCTTTTATCTGTTTGTGGCGGCCGGCAGGCCTAATGGGGCTGTATCGCTGCTGTTCGTGGCAGTCATTGGATTCGCCGGGCTGCTTGGCGAAATCACTGCGCGTTATTTTTCGGAGCCGCTGAATGGGACATTGAGGCGACGTTGGAGCACGCCACCTCACGCCGCCGCTCAGGCCGTTTGAAATTGTCTGAGCGACATGCCGCTCTCCAGCGCAGCGACGGCGCCGGGCTTGAGCGGCGTGCCGCTTAAGTGGGCGGCGTACAGCGCCGCGCCGGCCACCGCCGGCATGCGTGGCGCCGCGAATCGGTACTGTCGGCGGCCGCTTGCGAGAGTCGATTGCAGCGGCGCCAGCAGCAGATCCCGCAGTTGGAACATGCCGCCCGAGTACGATACCGTCACGCTGACATCGACCGGAATCTGCAATTGGTCGTGTACGGCATCGACGATCTGCGCCAATTCAACCGCAGCCATCTCGAACAATGCTTTGGCCTGTGCATCGCCGGCCGCCGCCGCCTGCGACATCAGTGTCGATAACGCGGCGAGTTCGCTGCGATCGATGCCCCCGCCATAGATGCGGGCGCAGATATCCAAGTCGATTTGCAAGCCAAGATGCTGGCGCAGCAAGTCATAAAGCGGGCCCCGCGGCAGGCGGCCGTCGCTCATGCGCGAGAAAGCCTTCAGTCCCTCGCGCGCCACCCAGTAAGCCGAGCCTTCGTCGCTGAACAGCTCACCCCAGCCGCCGGCGCGCGCCGTGCGGCCGCGGAACTCGCCATAGCCGATCGAGCCGGTGCCGGCGACGATATTGATGCCGTCCTGGCAGGCGAGCGCACCTGCCCAACCGCATATGGCGTCATTCTCGCAGCGGTAGCTTCCGGCGGGGAGGGTCGGCGACGCGGCGGCGCTCAAGGTTGCAATCAAGCGGCTATCTTCGCCAAATGCCGGCAAGCCGAGAAAGGAAAAATCCACGTCCATTGGCGCGATACCGACGGGTTGCAAAGTGGCATGAATGCCTCGCGCCAGCATGTGGCGCATTTCATCCAGGCCGATCTCGAGGTAATAGGCGGGTCCTTCGGTGTGCGAAGCGAGCACCGTTCCCGACTCATCGATTAGCACGAAGGCGGTTTTGCTGCCACCACCGTCGACTCCTAGGTAGGTCCTCATAAGCGAAGGTCTTGCCGAGGATAAATGGATACGCCTTGCACCACTCGGCTCACCGTGCCGGCGGCGTTGGGACTGTCCGGGCGGATGCCGAGCGACATTGAGCGCAGCAAGGCCAGTGCTTGCGCGAACACCGCATAGGGAAGGCAAAGCGCGAGATCGCCGGAAACCGCGGTACCCGCCGCGTCGAGCACGATATTGTCGGGATGCTGCAGCAAGTCGGCTGAGGTGGAGAGCGCGATCACCCGTCCCGCCACGGCATCGCGGCGCAGCTCGTTGAGAAGATCCATGTCGTAGCGGCGCGTGTGTGGGTCATTGCACAGAAATACCACGACCAGCGTGTTGCCATTCAGGATCGTCTTCGGTCCGTGGCGGAAGCCCAAGGGCGCCTCGGCCGCCGCAACCACCTTGCCATCGGTGAGTTCAAGCATTTTCAGCGCCGCCTCGCGGGCCAGACCCTTCAGTTCCGTGCTGCCGAGGTAGACCACCCGATCGAATCCCTGGCGCACCAAGTCTTGCAGCAGTGGCAGACAACCCGGGAGCACCTGCCGCGTCAGTAGTCCGAGCGCCGCCGTGCGCGGCCGATCGGTGGGCAGAATACCGAACGCCGATGCTGCGGCAAGCAGCATGCCGGTGAAGCTCGATGTCATGGCAAAGCTGCGATCGTTGCTGGCTTCCGGTAGCAGTATGCAATGCGCGTTCGGCAGGGATTGCGCGCGACGGTACAGTGCACCTGCCGCGTTGCAGGTCAGGATCAGGTGGGAGCAGTGCTTGACGCCGGCGTCTGCGATCTCGAGCGCGGCCACACTCTCCGGACTGTTGCCCGAGCGTGCAAATGACACCAATAGAGTGGGCGTGTCCGTATTGAACCAGCTCTGCGGGCTTGCCACCAAATCCGTGGTCGCAATAGCCTCAACCCGCCGGCCGCAGCTGCGCGCCAGGGCCGGGGCGAGACATTCGCCGATGAATGCAGAAGTACCCGCGCCGGTCAGCAAAATGCGAATCTCGGGACGGCGCAGCAGCGGCGCAAGGAATGTGTCGAGGCGACCGGCGTCACTCGCGAGCAGATTCTCGATCTCGAGCCACAACTGCGGCTGCTGCAATACCTCGCGGGCGGTCCAATGCGCTCCTGCGCTGTCGATCTCCGCGGCACTGAATCCAAATTCATCCATTGCTAACATTCTCTCATTTGTTCAAATGCCGGCGCTGCCGGAACAAGCGTCGGCGTATCCGCGCAGCACCGCGGCAACTCTATGCAGCAGCAGCTCTCGAGGCTCGTTCAGCAGCGATCCTGCGCGGATCGCAGCATATTGCACCGGCAGATACTGGCTGAGCAGAGTCAGCGGTATGCGCCGCTGCTTCAAGTTCTCGACCAGAGCCTGACTTGCGATGCGCACTTCAGGTACGTTCCAGTAATACCGGATGCGATCGCTCAGGCTGTACTGAAGATCGAAGGTCTGCGAGTCGCAACGCGTATAGTAGGCTTGCCAGTAGCGCGGCTCGCGATGCATCGCCGCCAGCACTACATCTTTCAGCGATTCGGCCGGATTGATGCCGAGCGCGCGTTCGATGTGCACCAGCACCCACAGCGATTCGCGCAGCGCAAAGGTCACGGCCGGACCGACCTTCAAGATGGCAAAATGGTCGCGGACCAGTGCCGCCAGCGCAGCGGGGGTTTGATAGTCGGTGGAGTGCGCTTCGTACACCAGGCGCGGTTCCCGCTCGATGCGCGCCGCGAGAGCGGCGGCTTTTGCGGGCTCGTAATCTATGACTTTGTCATGATCGAACTCAACGCCCGGCTGCACCACCAGCGCCGCCACCCGCGCCCAAACCTCGTTTAGGCCGCTGTCGAGAAACGCACCTTGATGCGCCAGCACAGTCGCGCTGACTGCCGCGGGCGTAGTCACCGCGAGCGTATCTAGCGCCTCGGCGGCGCCCCCCGGGGTGGGCACTTCCGTCCCGATGACGTAGACCGGCGGCTCCCCACCGGCGGCGCGCCACGCGTCCTCGCTGGCTCGGCACAGCCGTGCGGCCCGTGCGGCGATCACTGAGTCCGTAAGACGCACCGGGTCGTCGGCACAGCTCATGGAGCAGTCGAGGTGGATCTTGCGAAATCCGGCGCTTACATAATCCGCGACCAATCTTTCGGAGCGCTGCATGGCGACCTCAGCCGGCTCGCTTTGCCAACAGTTGGGCCCCAGGTGGTCGCCTCCCAGTAGCACGCCTTGCAGCGGCAGCGAGGCGCGCGCGGCGATGTCCGCGACGTAGGCCTGAAATGCGACTGGGGTCATGCCGGTGTAGCCGCCGAACTGATTGACCTGGTTCGAGGTTGCTTCGATGAGCACATGCTGGCCCGAGTGGTTCGCCTCACGCAACGCTGCTTCTATGACGAGCGGATGCGACGAGCAGACCGAGAATATTCCCCGGCCATTGCCCGCTTTATGCTCTCGCAGCAGTTGCAGCAGTGCGTTCATACGGCGCGGGCGGCCACGGCGCTCACTCCGGCTGCAGGGAGAGCAGCAGGGCGCCGGCCAGTGCCAAGGCGATTCCGGCGAGTTTGTAGGGTCCGGGCAGTGATCCCGCAATGGCCAGTGCAATCAGCGACGTCAACAGGGGCGCCCCGGCGTTCACCAGAGGCGATACCACGATGGCTTTGCCATAGCGGAAGGCGTAGACCAGCAACAATGCACCCACCGCATTGAGAATTTGGGTGCCGGCCGCGAGCCAGGGCCCGTTCAGCCCCAGATTGATGGGGCGGGAAAAATCGGTCAAAGTGAATGCCACAGGAATAAACAGCAAACCAGTGAGCATCATGTAGCCGAAAATGCTCTCGGCGCTCATGCTGGCATTGGCGACTTTGATGAAGTAGGCCTGCAGCCCCCAGGCCAGCATCACGGCAAGCGCCAGAAAGAACCACGTGCCGTAGCCGTGAACGCCGGCGCCCGGCGAATAGTCAAACAGCGGCAGGGAGATCGCCGCCAGAGCGATGCCGGCAATGCCGAGCCGGCCGGTGCGTTCGCCTAGCAGCAGCAGCGACAACACAATGGTGACCACCGGCGACAGTGCAACGATGGGGAAAATCAGGTACGTGGGTCCCAAGGTCACCGCACGAAATAGCAGCATCTGGCCACCAGCGCCAAGCAGGCCCACCGCGAGTCCGAGCGCGACTGATCGACGATCCCAGCGCATGCCCTTTTCAGCCCGGCGCAGTGCCCAGATTGCAGGGGCGATCATGGTCAGTGCCCACACCACATAAGTGAGAGTGTCGGGAAACCCATGCTCACTGGGCACGCCGGTGAAGGCGCCCCAGATGCCCCACATGACTGCCGTCAGGAGCGCATAGCGAAGCCAGTTAGACGCCATGTGCATTCATCAGAACCGGTAGCTGGCGCCTAAGGTATAGGTGCGGCCAAAGGCGCTATACCCTTGGCCAATGCTGCTGCCGGTGGTGGTGACACCGGAGCTCCACACCGCATCTGGACGGTTTGCGAGGTAAGTCCGGGCGATGGCGTTGCTCAAGTTCTTGCCCTCGAGATACAGCTTGAGCCCGGGCAGCAGTTCGTAGGAAGCCTGCGCGGTCACCCATGAGAAACTTTTCTGATACGCAGACCAACCCTGCACTTCGGTGAAGGTCTGTGCCACCGAGCTGCCATCGTAATCCCAATTCACATTGGCACTAAAGCGCCCGGTCTCGTAGAGCACACCAAAGGACGCACTGTTCGACGAAACGCCTTCCAGCTGCCCCACATTCTGACCAGCCACATACGCCTTGCTCCAGGTGCGTGTGTATTGACCATGAACGCCGAAGCCGTTGGCCATGATGTGCTGGAATCCTAACTCCAGGCCTTCGATATAGCCCTTGTCGCCGTTGATCGGCTGAAAAATCGTATACGTCACGGGCACCGGCGTGGTGCTGCCGTTGAAAAAACCTTTTACGCCCAGATCGACATTGTTGATCGTCTGAGTGGTGATGAAATCGCGGATATCCTTGGCGAACACTGCAAGCGTCAGTGCGGATTTGGGCTGGTAGTACCACTCGAGCGAGAAATCCGCTGAGTAGGCCTTGATGGGCTTGAGATCTGCGTTGCCGGAATAGGTGATTTGATAGACGCGGTTAAGCGAGTTGTCGGTGCGCGTGGGTGCGAGCTGATTGAGCTCCGGGCGCGTCATGGTTTCCGATGCTCCGAATCGCAGCTGCAAATCCTGGCGGAACTTGTAAGTAAAGTTCAACGACGGCATGGGTATGGTGTACGAGCCCGTGGATGACGTGCCCGTGGGATTACTGTATTGGACGAACGCAGGATCGGTCGGATTGGAAGTGTTCGCAATGGTGATGGTTTGGATTTCATTGACCGCTGTGCTTGCCTTGGTGCTGGTGTGCACGACGCGCAGCCCCACATTCCCTGACCAATCGCTGCCGGCGAAGCCCGCCTGCAAATAGGCGGCGGTGGTATTTTCCTTTACCGCATAGGAATTGACGGCATTGAATTGCGGCAGCGACGCATTGAAGTCGTAGTTGGGCGCCCCGGCAACATACAGGTTCGGCTGGCCGTTCAACTTCTTCAGCGCATTGAGCAACGCGGAAATGTTGAATACCGCAACGGTGGTCGGGAAACTGCCGCCGGACCCTTGCATGTAGTTGGGGAAGTGTGTGGTCGAAATTACGTTCGCGCCAAGTGAACCGAAAGTGATGGGATTGGCGCCCATGGGGGTGGTGTAGAAATCGTACTGGCTCGAGCCGCCGGTCCAGTCGTTGTCGAAATCATCGCGGGATTTTTCGCGCTGCGTCTGCGCGACGCCGAAGCGCAGCTCGGTCAGCGCACCGACATCGAGCTTGAGAGTGCCGCCGAGAGTAATGCCCGTTACCCGGTCGTGGATGGTGTTGCCGCTCAAGCCCGTGTAGTGCGCGCTCCAGTGGGAGTTGTCCAGGGCGCCGGCGGCCAGCGCTGCCGCGTAGTCCTGCCCATTGGGGAGAGTCACGGAGATGTTCGGCAAGCCATTAGCGTTATCGGTCCAATGGATCGTGTTCTGATTGTAGGGTGTGCTGGATTCAAGCCCCGCGGTCACGAAGGCATCGTTGCCGCCTTCGGGCCGGCTCGCTTTCGACTGATACACATCGGCATCGAAGCTCAAGTTGGAGGTAGGCTTCCAGGTGGCGCTGATACCGACCAGGTAAGTCGTCACCTTGCGGTCGATGGTTTGATTGACGATCTCCGGCGTGAAAGTGTTGCCCGTGAATGAGGTGATCAGGCCATTGTTGACGACGACGTTGGACCATTCGGGATTGCCTTTGGCGTCGTAGTTGAAATCCGGATAGTAAGCCTGGTTGTAAGCCACCTGCGGATCGGTCAAGCGGGTGAATAGTCCGTCGACAGCTACATGCAATTCATCGCTCGGCCGCCACTCCAGGGTTCCCGACACGGCCACGCGCTTTTTCTGGTCGACGATTGATCCGAAGGAGATGCAGCATTGGGCGACGACCGGCTGGCTGTCGGGTCCCGTCAGCGGCCAGACCCCCGGATTGCCGGCGTCATAGGTATTGTAATTGAGCGAATCGCTGCGCGTTTTGGTGTCCGACATCACCGCGCCTATTAAAAGGCCGAGAGTTCCCGCGTCATTGGTATCGCTGATAAAGGCCGAGCCTTTCTTGCCGTAGAACTGCGACATATCGTTATAGGTACCTTCGACCCGCACCGCCGAATGCAATCCTGGGTGATCGAAGGGGCGCGCCGAGCGCATGTTGACGGTGCCGCCGATGCTGCCTTCGAGCGCCGAGGCCTGCGAGGATTTGAATACGTCGGCACCGGAAATGACGTCGGCCGGCAAGACGTCGAACGCGAGCGCGCGCCCATCGTCATCGGTCGCAAGAATGCGATTGTTGAGCGTCACTATGTTGTACTGAGAGCCGAGGCCGCGTATCCCGACATATTGTCCTTCACCCCCGGTGGTGCGGGTAATGGAAACACCGGTGATATGACGCAGCGAGTCGGCCACATCGTCGTCAGGGAAGCGGCCCATCTCCAGGGCATTGATCGAATCGAGAACGACGTCGGCGTTCTGCTTGATTTCGAGTGACTTCTCGAGACTGGCTCGTAGCCCCGTGACCACAATCTCGTCGAGCTTGTCATCGGAGGCGGTCGTCGCCGCGCTGGCAGCCTGGGCCACCGTGACTATTCCGATTCCGCTGCCATAGGTTCCGAACAGCAGGATTGCCGCAAACACTCGCCATTGACGAAGATGCATATCCATCCCTCGATTATTGTAATACGAAAGAAAACGAAAGCTAATCACCGCGTTTGATGTTTCGTTTTGCTTCTTATACTATTTCGGATGCTTTCATCTCTGTCAAGTGATGTTGGCGGGCAAGGGCCTGAATCAATTCGATAGACTCCTGCGGAAAGGCTCGAATATGAAAAAAAATCCAACCAGCCGCCGTCGATTCCTGCAGCTGGCTGCCGGGGCGAGCATCGCGTCCAGCGGCGCGCTGCTCACAAGCCGCGCCGGTGCGGCCCTTCCAGCCGACTCGAGTGCGCCTGCCGTGGCGACGGCCGCCGCGGCGATCGGCGATGACGGCATCCTTATCGAATTCGACACCAAGATGCGCTCGAAACTATGGCATCGGCGCGGGCGTGGCGGCAGCGCTGACGCCAATATTGAGCTAACTTCGTGGTCGGCGGCTGACAGTCTGACACTGGGCGACGGCACGCGTCTCGAGCACTTCGTACTGCGCGAGCATTCCACACGCAGCATCCAGGGGCGCCATGGCGCCGGCAGCCAACTGCGGCTGATCGGTGTGGCCGCCGCGGCAACGGCCCCCGCACAGATCGAGAAAACGGTGGAAATCGACCTGTTCGACCGCTATCCCGGCTTTGCCATCTTGCGGGTGTCGTATCGAAATCTATCACCGAATTCGGTGATGCTGCGTGGCTGGACAAACGCAGCAGTGCAAATGACGGCCGCATCAGCCGGCGGGCACGCTCGGGGCGCGGAACCGCCATTCTGGTCATTCTGCGGCAGCACGCATGCGGATCGGCGCGACTGGGTGCAACCGGTGCGTTCCGGCTTCTCGCAAGAGAACTTCATGGGCATGACGTCGTCTGATTACGGCGGCGGCACGCCGGTAGTCGATGTATGGCGTCGGGACTGTGGTCTCGCCCTCGGTCATGTGGAGATGACGCCTCGAGCGGTGTCCCTTCCCCTCACCTGCAGCGATGATCGGGCCAGTCTGGCGATCAGCGGCCAAGTGAAGCTAAGCCTGCAACCGAACCAGCGCTTCGATACGCCGGAGAACTTTATCGCCACGCACACGGGCGATTACTTTAAGGTGCTCAACGCCTACCGCGGCATCATGCAGGACAGGGGCATTCAGTCGCCACGGGAGCCTGACGCGGCGTACGAGCCGATCTGGTGCGCTTGGGGCTATGAACGCGACTGCAGCACGCAGTTGATCGAGGACACGTTGCCGAAGGTACGCGAGCTGGGCCTGCGCTGGGCCGTGATCGATGACGGTTGGCAGTCGAATGTCGGCGATTGGAATTTGAATCCGGCCAAGTATCCGGGCGGCGAAGCCGATATGAAGCAGTTGGTCGGCAGCATTCGCGCGAACGACCTCAAACCGAGACTGTGGGTGGCACCGCTGGCTGCTGCTCCCGGATCCGATGTGTTGCACGATCACACCGACATGTTGTTGTTGGACAAGGAAGGCGCACCGCAGCCTGTTTCATGGTGGAACAGCTTTTATCTCTGTCCCGCCTATGAGAAAACGCTCACCTACCATCAGGCCCTGGTGCGCAAGTTTCTCGGCGAGTGGGGCTTTGCCGGACTCAAGATCGATGGTCAACACCTGAACGCCGTGGCTCCCTGCTTCAATCCCGCGCACCGGCATGCGGACCCGAAGGAGTCGACCGAGAAGCTGCAGGATTTCTTCGCGGCGATGTATGAGACGGCAATGCAGGTCAATCCCGAAGCAGTGATCGAACTATGCCCCTGCGGCACGTCGTACTCCTTCTTTAACTTCAGGTCGTTCAATCAGGCGCCGGCCTCGGATCCCGAATCGTCCTGGCAGGTGCGTCACAAGGGTAAAACGCTCAAGGCGCTGATGGGGCCGAGCGCCGCCTTCGCCGGCGATCATGTCGAATTGAGTGATGGTCACGATGACTTCGCCTCCACCGTGGGCATCGGCGGCATCATCTCGACCAAGTTCACCTGGCCGCGCGACCCAAAGCCTAAGGATTCCTTTCTGCTGACTCCGGAGAAGGAGCAGTTATGGCGCAAGTGGATTGCTCTTTATAATGAACGGCAACTACCGCGCGGCATCTATCGTGGTGAACTGTACGACATCGGATTCGACAAACCGGAAACACATGTGGTTGAGAAGTCCGGCCGCCTCTATTATGCCTTCTATGCGCGTAATTTCAGCGGCTCCGTGACACTGCGCGGACTTAAGGCCGGCCGCTATCGCGTGCACGACTACTTTGCTGACCGCCAGATGGGAGAGGTGGCCGCCACGCACAATAGTCTGCACGTGGCCTTCGATCGTTTTCTGATGCTCGAGGCGATACCCGCTTGATCATAGAGCCGGCCGAACGCAATTTATTGATCGAGGAGCGCCGCCGGCGTATCTGCGATTTGTTGCGCCAACAGGGGCGAGTCACCGTCGAGGCGCTCGCGACGCGTTTCGGCACTTCGCAAGTCACGATTCGCGCCGACCTGTCTGCACTCGAGTCCTTGGGTGCGCTGACTCGCACCCACGGCGGCGCGCTGCGGCGTACTGAGGACATGGATCAGCCGCTGGGCGTCAAACAGCTGCAACATCATGCCGAGAAGGTGCGAATTGCGGTTGCCGCGTTCGCCCTTATCCGGGAGGGGGAAACCATAATCCTCGATTCCGGCACGACCACGGCCGAAATCGCCCGTTGTATTCGCATGTCCGACGTCAATTCGATCAATGTCATCACCAACGCATTGAATATCGCGGCCCTGCTCGT
The DNA here is from genome assembly GCA_038226325.1 of Steroidobacterales bacterium. Classification (GTDB taxonomy): domain Bacteria; phylum Pseudomonadota; class Gammaproteobacteria; order Steroidobacterales; family Steroidobacteraceae; genus Bog-1198. Next base: position 44,481 of record JBBRQO010000008.1, read on the forward strand.
GGACGTGCCGTCGGTGCGGCTCATCATGCCGGGCGGAATTCTGCGCCGCGAATCCAACTCACTTTCCGGTCACATGGCGGAGGCGGCCATGGCCAATCTGCAGGCGGATCGTTTGTACTTGGGTGCGGATGGGCTCGATCCCGAGATCGGCGTCATGACGCCGCATCTGCCGGAAGCAGAGCTCAATGCTCAGATGATGCGCATTTCCCGCCAGGTGGTGGTGGTCGCGGACTCCTCGAAACTCATGCGCCGCAATATCTCGCTCATTGCCAAGGTGGAGCAAATACACATGCTGATTACTGATCGCGCCGCACCGGCACAGGCGGTCGAGGAACTGCGGCAGCGGGGCGTCGAGGTGATACTGGCGTGAGAGCCGCGTACCGCGCTGCGGTTTCCTGGAGCGTACTGGCGGCGCTGTATTGCCTGGCGCCTCCGCCAACCTACGCCGCCCGGGCTGCGGCGCCGGATGGCGCGGCGCCCGAACGCTATTACACGCGCGAGGATTTTTCGCGGGTCGACAAGATCGATGCACACGTGCATGTGCACGGAGCGGCTAAGCGCTTCATGGCGCAGGCGATCCGCGATAACTTCCGCATCCTGACCATCAACACCGACTACCCCGACTTTCCGCCGATTCCGCAGCAGCAACGCGCCGCCGTCTCGCTAAGACAGCGCTATCCCGGCCGCGTCGAGTTCGCGGGGACATTTTCTGCGGAGAACTTCGGCGCTGCGGGCTGGACCGAAGCCACGTTGAATCAGATCGATGCCGTATTGCGCCAGGGCGCAGTGGGCATCAAGATCTGGAAAAACTTCGGGTTGATTGTGCGAAACGCGGACGGCAGCTACGTCATGCCCGATGATGCGCGTTTGGAGCCCGTTTTGGCGAAGCTGCAAGGCAGCAATACCGTACTGCTGGGGCACCAAGCCGAACCGCTCAACTGCTGGCTGCCTTTCGACAAGATGACGGTGCGCTCGGATCAGGACTATTTTCGCGAGCATTCCCAGTACTACATGTTCTTGCACCCCGAGATGCCCTCGCACGAGTCCATTCTCGCGGCGCGCGACCGAATGTTGCTCGCGCACCCGGCGCTGCGGTTCGATGCCGTGCACCTGGCGTCTTTGGAATGGGACGTTGATCAAGTGGCGAGCTTTCTCGATCGCTTTCCGAGCGCCGGCGTCGACGTTGCCGCACGCATGGTGCACCTGGAATTCCAGGCGGCGCGGCAGCCCGACAAAGTGCGGCAATTCCTGATCCGCTACCAGGATCGCATTTTGTACGGCAGCGATGATGCGTACGGACCGAACGACGAGAATCCCGCTGCGGTAGCCGAGGTGCATCAGGGCTGGGTCGATGACTGGCGTTTCCTCGCGACTGCCGATCCGTTGCGCTCGGCCGACTTCGCCGCAGCGTTTCGGGGCCTGCACCTGCCGCGCGCCGTGATCGACAAGATTTACAGCCGCAATGCCCAGAGAATGTTTGCCGCAGGCTGGAGTTTACCGCCGCGCGCGGCGACATCACTTAAAGGGAACGAGTTGCGGTAACCTTCTCCCCGTCTTTTCCATCGGGGGCGGTCGATGCAATCCTATAGGCTGACGGTGCTTGCGTTGGGTGTTGCGGCAGGGTGGCTTGCGAGTGCCTGGGCCGCGCCGGATCCGGGAAAGGAGCTGGGGCTGCCCGCCACTGTCGCGGCTTCCATGCGCGGCATCGATGCGGAGCGCATTCGCGCGCATGTGCGTTTCCTGGCGGATGACCTGCTCGAGGGACGCGGCACCGGTACGCGCGGCGGCGACATTGCGGCGCAGTACATAGCAACTGAATTTGCCCTGGACGGATTGAAACCTGCCGGCGACAACGGCGGCTACCTGCAAAAGGTTGAGTTCAACGGGGTGCACACGGAGCCTGCGACCGTCGCCTCCTTACAGCCCGCGCAGCGCAAGGCTATCGACTTGAAGCTGGGCGATGACTATGTCACGGGCAACCAAACCCAGACGCCGGCCGTCGACGTTGACGCGCCCATCGTCTTTGTCGGCTACGGCATCGAGGCGCCCGAATATCATTGGAATGATTACAAGGGAGTGGACGTCAAGGGCAAGGTAGTGCTCGTGATCGTCAATGAGCCGCCGTCCAAGGATGCAAAATTCTTCAACGGCGAGGCGCTGACCTATTACGGGCGTTGGGTCTACAAATTCGAAGAGGCGGCACGCAAGGGAGCGGTCGGTGCCCTGATCATTCATCGTACGGATCTGGCCAGCTACGGCTGGGGCGTGGTGCACAGCTCCTGGAGCAATGAGCAGGTATACCTGAGCAACGACAAGGATCCGAAGCTCAAGGCTGCATCGTGGATACAGCTGGAGGTGGCACGGCAATTGTTCAACGCCTCATCGTTGAGCTTGGACGAGATGCTGGCGAGCGCCGGCACGCGCGAGTTCACGGCGCGGGAATTGCCGGTGCGATTCAAGGCCCATATCGTCAGCACGGTGCGCAAATTCGAGTCTTATAATGTGCTCGGCTTGTTGCCGGGGACGGATTCGGGTGCGGTCGGACAGGCCGTCATCTATTCGGCGCACTACGATCATCTCGGTATCGATCCTGCGATGAGCGGCGATAATATTTATAACGGCGCGGTCGACAACGGCACCGGGGTTGGGACATTGTTGGAATTGGCGCATGTGTTCGCCGCCTCCTCGGCGCGGCCGCCGCACCCGGTGCTATTTGCCTCGGTAACCGCCGAGGAGAAAGGCTTGCTGGGATCTAATTTTCTCGGCAAGCATCTGCCGATTCCGGCTGCTCAGATTGCGATCGGCTTGAATTTCGATGCAATACCGCCCATCGGCATGCCTGAATCGGTGAATGTGACCGGCGCGGAACGCACCTCCTTCTATCCGACCGTCGCGAAAACCGCCAAGGTGTTCGGCTTTGCCATTCAGGCCGATCCCGAACCGGGCGCCGGCCACTACTACCGGTCCGACCATTTTAGTTTGGCCCGGGCCGGGGTTCCCGCATTCTCCATCAACACCGGCGTGAAATTTGCCGGACATCCGCCGGAATGGGGCAAGGCTCAGGCCGATGACTATACGACCAAGCGCTACCACAACACGGGCGACGAATATTTACCAACGATGGATTTCTCCAGCAACGCGGCCCTCGCGAAATTCGGGTTTGCATTGGGCTGGCAGGCGCTGCTGGCAAAGGGGACGGTGAACTGGTTACCGGGCGATGAGTTCGATGCGGTGCGGCAGCATGGCGCCGGCGCGCCGAGTCTGTGATGAAAATCGCGTGTTCTCAAAATCTTAAGTGACATATTGCGAGAGGAACTCTAACCCGTCGCCGGGTGGCGACGCGTTGCGCCGCCCCGGATTGGGAAACGACAATAACGTGCGGCGCATCCCACCTGGCCCTGGCTGGGACTCGGTACGCTGAAGTTCAGGTAGCAACGAATCAACGACGGAGTTTCCATGGCCGACCATTCAATGACGGGTACGTTTCAACTCAATTTGCCCAAGGATTTGTTGTCAGAGGCCAAGCGAGCTTCCCGGCCTAAGGGTGAGCAGCTGCACGTCGAGGGATGGCGCAATTCCTGGCTGTCGCGCGTCGCCGAGAAGCTGGTGGGCAAGGACTAATCCCATCGGTAAGGGCGGCAGGACAGCCGGCCGGGGCAGCGCTCCGCGATACATTTGACTATAAGTCAAATTCGCCGGTAATTTCCTCCAGAAACGCATTAACATGGCGCGAACGGAGGTCACATCCTATGCGCTTGGCACAACCTGTTTATGAAAGCCTGCCTTATATTTATATGGCGATCGGAGGCCTGGCCATATTGGTGTTCTACCTCGACCCTGTGGGCCTTCGTGGCCTGATCGCTTTCGCGATCGGATTCGTCGCAGAGACTGCCGCTTTGACGCTGCTGCTGCGCCGGCAGAACTATCGAGCGCTGAGCCGCGAATATTCGGGTGAGTCCATCGACTTCCCATCCACGCTGCGAGGCTAGGACCGCGTCGCTTCGCTATCGGCGGCATCTGTCGCAACGCGCATTCTCGGCGCGCGCTCGTCGATATACATGATTTCATGCTGGCCGACCTGCACCACGTCGCCGTCGTTCAAGTTGTAGCGCCGCACACGTTTGGACTGGACGTAAATGCCGTTGGTGCTGTTCAAATCTTCGATCACGCAGGCGTCGGTCTGCGTCACGATTTGACAGTGATGCCGGCTGATGAACTTGCTGTCGATTTGCAAATCGTTGTCCGCGGTGCGGCCGATCACCAGGCGACCCGGCTTGAGTTCGCGCTCCACTACGGTTTTGCCCTCGCTCGCCAGAAGTATTCGCCCAAGGGTAAGGCTCAAACCGCTGTTCGCCAGCGGGGTGGTTTCTATATGCGGGATTCGCATGCGGTTTGTGCCGCCGGCGAACTCACCCCACTGTAGTTCGTTGATGGCGGCGTCGACATCTTCCATGGACACGGTATCGGAATCACGCGCGAAAGCCGCCATGAGCGAGGTGTCGCACAGCGTGTTGATCAAGCGCGGCGTACCGCCGGTATATTTGAAAATCGTGCCGTAGGTGTCCTCGGCAAAAATCCGCCGTCCCTGGGAGCCGGCCACCTCGAGGCGATGATCGATATACGAGTTAGTGTCGGCTCGCGTGAGCGCCGACAAATGGAACCGCAGGCGCACACGTTGCGCGAGCTGCACCAGCTCCGGTGAGTTGAGCTTGTCGTTGAGCTCGGGCTGACCGGCGAGAATGATGCGCAGCGCCTTTTCCTTGGTGCTCTCGATGCCTGACAACATGCGCACCTCCTCCAGCACGCGGTGAGTCAGGTTCTGGGCCTCGTCGACGATCAACAGCACCTTGCGCCCGCTCATGTGCTGTTCCAACAGGAATTGGTTCAAGGTCGCCAGCACCTCCGGCTTCTTCATGTGGAAGGGCGAGAAGCCGAATTGCACCAGCACAGTCTGCAGGAACGCCGTTGGCGACAACTGGGTCTGATTGACTTGCGCGACCACCGCATCGGTCTGCAGCTCGCGCAAAAAAGTCTCGATCAAAGTGGTCTTGCCGGCGCCGATTTCCCCGGTAATCACGACGAAGCCGTCGGTAAACCAGATCGTCGACTCCATGTACGCTTTGGCGCGTGCGTGCTGTTTGCTCAAGTACAGGAACTGCGGGTCCGGACTTAAGCGAAAGGGCAACTCATGCAGATTAAATAGTTCTAAATACATCTGTGGGAAGTCTACGGGATTTGTCGCCTGTCCGTGAAATGGCGGATTCTTAGGTCCATTCGATCAATTTAAGCGCCCTATCCAGCGCCGAATTCCGCTCCTTTGTCCGACCTTTGAGGATGGTGCAGTGGCCCAATTTGCGCCCCGGGCGCGGCTCCTTTCCATAATCATGGAACGCCAGGCCTTCGATGGCCAGCAAGCGTTCCCGGTCCGGCATTTTACCGAGGAAATTTATCATGGCGGTATGGCCCAAGGCGCGGGTGCTGCCCAGAGGCAGATCGCAAATGGCACGCAGATGATTCTCAAACTGGCTGGTGACGCAGCCCTCGATGGTCCAATGCCCTGAATTGTGGACTCGAGGCGCCATCTCGTTGGCAATCAAGCGGCCTTTGACCAAGAAAAACTCAATCGTGAGCACGCCAATATAGTCCAGTGCTTGCATCACGCGTTTCAGATATATCCGCGCCGCGCGCTCCAGCTTCACGTTGACGAACGGCGCAATGCTGTAGTGCAAAATTCCGCCGCCATGAGTGTTGGCGGACAGCGGATAGAACACGGTTTCGCCGCTCGCCGCGCGCGCACCCACGATGGAGACTTCGCGCGAGAATGGCTGATATTTCTCGTAGATCAAATCACGGCCGCCGATGGCTGCCCAAGCCTCACCGATCTGCGCCCGGCTGCGTAAAACAAATTGACCCTTGCCGTCGTAGCCCAAGCGCCTTGTTTTGAGCACGCCCGGCAACCCCAGCTTGGCGATGGCATGCCGCAGCGTTTCCTCATCGTCGACGGCAGCATGCGCAGCAACCGGGATTCGCAACCGTGAGAACAGCGCCTTTTCCGCCATGCGGTCCTGGGATACCTCGAGAGCTGCGCGTGGCGGGCGAATTTTGGTCACTTTCTCGAGCGGCGCGAGCGCGCTGCCGGCGATATTCTCCCAGTCGAAGGTCACCACATCACTGGCGTCGGCGAGCGCGGCAAGTTGTGCGGCGTCCTCGAGTTCGCCGGCCAGAATCGGCGCAACTTGTGCGGCCGGCGCGGTAGCGCTGCGATCAAGGAACAGGCAGCGGATGCCCAGCGGATAACCGGCGAGCGCCAGCATGCGTCCCAGCTGACCGGCGCCGACAATGCCAACACGCGACAATTTCAAGAGGTGCGGGGATCCGGCTTGGCGAGTACGGCGGCGGTTTGTGCCTGGCGATAGGCGTCCAGGGCCGTGCGTATTTCCAGCGAATCATTGGCGAGAATGGCGGCGGCGAATAACGCGGCATTCTTTGCGCCGGCGGCGCCAATGGCGAAGGTGGCGACAGGGATGCCGCTCGGCATCTGGGCAATCGACAGCAATGAATCCATACCGTTCAAGGCCTTTGATTGAACCGGCACGCCCAGGACCGGAACCGAGGTTTTCGCGGCCGTCATGCCGGGCAGGTGTGCGGCGCCGCCCGCCCCCGCAATAATGGCCTTCAGGCCCCGCTGACGCGCCGATGCAGCATATTCGAACAGAAGATCGGGCGTGCGATGCGCCGATACCACGCGCACCTCGTGCGCAATTCGCAAGGAATCGAGAACGGCGGCGGCGTCCTGCATCGTCTCCCAATCGGAAGACGATCCCATAATGATTCCGACCAGGGGTGTCATTCGCCTAGTTTATCAAAGCCTACCCGAGCAACTGGCGAAGAAACGCGAAAAGTTCTCGCGCGCCCACCGGAGAACGCTGTTCGAGCCGCTCTCTTTCGGCCTTTTCCAGCAGTTTGGCGAGCCTGGCCCGGTCCGCCTGGGGATGGTCCTGAAGCAACTCATCAATGGCTGTTGAGGGTTCCGACAGCAGCCGATCGCGCCAGCGCTCGATTTCCTGGAAGTGACGAATTTCCAGGTCATGCCTTTGCTTGCGCTCGGCCAGCTTGGCGAGTACCGGTTGCGGATCGATATCGCGCATCAGCTTGCCGATATATTGCCGCTGCCGGATCTGCGCCCCATGCGAGGGCAGCCGCCGCAGATCGCGCAGGGCGACGAACAGGCTGTCCGGCAAGTCCAGGGCTTTGATCTCCTGATCGGGAAGGGCGGATAATTTCACGCCTAATTCCTGCAAAGAAGCGGACTCCCGCTTGCGCGCGCTCTTACTCCGGCGCTGCTCCTCGGATTCGCCGGAAGTGTCCGTGTCGTTCTCGCTCGTCATATCACCCATGCTACACCTGCGCCCGGTAGAATCGCCGTTCGGAATCCTGAAAGAGAGTTTTGGAGACTTCAGATGGCTGTATCCAGCAACCCGGTTCGCCTCGCCCAAGAAGACTTAAAATCGATCATAGAGCGCGCCCTGGAAGAGGCACGCGCTCGAGGCGCCTCGCAAGCCGAGGCGGCAGTCAGCCAGGATACGGGTCTTTCGGTCGGCGTGCGACTGGGGGAGGTCGAAACCTTGGAACACCAGCGCGACCGGAGCATGGGTATAACGGTGTATTTTGGCCATCGAAAGGGGTCGGCCAGCACCGCGGATTTCTCCCTGGACGCGGTCCGGGCGACGGTGGCCAAGGCCTGCAGTATTGCGCGATTCACGGCGGAAGATAGCTGTTCGGGGCTGGCGGACGCCGCCCTGATGGCGCGCGAGCCCTTGGATCTTGACCTTTCGCACCCGTGGAACGTTACCGCGGACCAGGCGATCGAGATTGCCAAATCCTGCGAGGCCGCGGCGCTGGAATTCGATCCGCGGATCAATAATTCCGAGGGTGCGTCGCTCGGCACTCATCAAGGATTGCATGTGTACGGCAATACCAACGGCTTCGTCGGCGGCTATCCGACCACCTCGCATACTTTGAGCTGCGTGGTGCTCGCCGGCACCGGTGAGGACATGCAGCGCGACTATTGGTACAGCAGTTCGCGGGATTGGCACGAATTGGAGCGCGCAGAAGCCATCGGCCGCGAAAGCGCGCGGCGCACGCTCGCTCGTTTAGGTCCCCGCCGCTTGAGCACGCGCCGCGCACCGGTGCTGTTCGTGCCGGAGATAGCGCGCGGTTTGATCGGTCATTTCATGGCGGCGATTCGCGGCAGCAGCCAGTACCGGCAGTCGTCCTTTCTGTTGAATTCAGTGGGGCAGCAGGTGTTTCCACGTGGATTTTCCATATCTGAGCGGCCGCATATTTTGAAGGCTGCGGGCAGCGCGCCATTTGATGAAGAGGGCGTCGCGACCCTCGATCGCGAACTGGTGGCCGACGGTGTCCTCACCGGGTACATTCTCTCCAGTTACTCGGCGCGTAAACTGGGCTTGAAAACCACCGGTAATGCCGGCGGGGCACACAATCTGCTGGTCGCACCGACGCTGACGGGCGGAATGGACGCCATGCTGTCGCGGCTCGGCACCGGCCTGCTGGTGACCGAACTCATGGGGCAGGGCGTCAATATGGTCACCGGCGATTACTCACGCGGCGCGGCAGGCTTTTGGGTCGACAAGGGCGTCGCCCAGTATCCGGTGGCGGAGATCACCATTGCCGGAAATCTGCGCGACATGCTTTTAGGGGTGGCGGCCGTGGGCGACGACGTCGATGCGCGCGGCGGCACACGGGTGGGATCAATCCTGCTTCAGGACATGACCATCGCCGGCGATTAAATCTTTGAGCGACTGCGTGCCCAAACGCTCGCGCACGGCGGCCTCCACTTCCTGCATTACCTGCGCGGCGCTCGCCACGCGGCTTACCTCGATCAGCAGCCGGCCTATCTGCAGACTGCGCACGCTGGCCACGATGTCGGCCAGCAGAATGCCTGCGGACTCGCGGCCGGGAACGAATTGTTCCTTCTCCGTCGCCACCAGCAACCCGCCCTGCTCCAGGCAGGCCAGCACGGGCGCAAGCGCAATACCTGGGATGTCGAGCTCGGCGGCGAGGCGGCCGGCATCCCAATCGCTCTTGCCCGCAATGTAGTCGCGCCCGATCAAATACATGATGGACAATCCCGCTTGCTCGCGATCGCTGCCGGTGAGTTCGACGCTCTCCTGACCATGGCGCAGGTACTGGGGAAATTGCACGTAGAAGGCGAGCTGCGCGCCGATGAGCAGGATCAGCCAGCTCAAGTACACCCAGATCAAGGTGGTGAGCACGATGGCGAATCCGGTATAGATCGCCACCATCTGCGAGGAGTACAAAATGACGGCGGTGAATACCTTGCCGACCAGCGCCCAAATGATGCCCGCCGTCACACCGCCGATCAGCGCGGCGCGCAATTGCACCCCGGTGTTGGGAATGAAAGCGTACATGAACGTAAAGACCACTGCGACAATGCCATAGGGCAGGATTTCACCCAGAAACAGCAGAATTCCGGCGAGCGGTGCAACGGCGTGCAGCCACTGTGAAAAGGAGCTGCGTTGCGCGAAGCCTAACAGCCCGATCGCGACGGCGAGCAGGATGGGCCCGAGGATCATGACCCCCAAATACTCGGTGAAACGGCGGCCGAAGCTTCGCGGGCGTTGCACCCGCCACACGAAATTGAAGCTCGCTTCGACTTTTTGAATCGTCGTGATCACGGTGTACACCAGAAACGCCAGCCCCAGGGTGCCCAGCAGACCGCCGCGCATGTTGATCACGAATTGCATCACGCTGTCGGTCAACTGCGTTGCCGCGCCGCCCATGGGGCGGAAGAATTCGTGAAGTATGACTTGCAAGTCGCCGCGCGCGCCGAGACCCTTCAGTATGGCAAAGCTGAAAACCATCAGCGGTACGAGAGATAGCAGAGTGGTGTAAGCGAGGCTCATCGCCCGGATGTTGATCTCACCTCCCAACCAGTCGCGAATCAGCGCTGCGGGGTAGCGCAGCCATCGCAGCACAGCGCCCCATGGCGGCCCCATGCTTCGGGACTTTTGAAACAAACCGTCTTCGAGGCCTTCCAACCAACGGCGCATGGCTTTGAGGGTCTCACGCCGTGAGGAGCCGCAGCGCCTCGCGATAGTTATCGCTGGTGCGCGCCAGAACATCCGGCGGCAGATGCGGAGCCGGCGGCTTCTTGTTCCAGTGCAGAGATTCCAGATAATCGCGCACGAATTGCTTGTCGAAACTCGGCGGACTGATACCCGGCTTGTACGATGCCATGGGCCAAAAGCGCGAGGAATCCGGCGTCAGCGCCTCGTCGATCAGCAGCAGGCGACCCGCCCGGTCGATGCCGAACTCGAATTTCGTATCGGCGATAATGATATTCCGCGCCCGCGCGTGCTCCGCTGCAAAGCGATAGATGTCGAGTGCGGTGCGCCGAATAGCCGCGGCGTAGTCACTGCCTATCAGTTTCACCATGGCATCGAAATCGATGTTCTCGTCGTGCTGGCCCGCTGGTGCCTTGGAGGCGGGCGTAAACAGCGGCTCCGGCAATCGATCCGCCATTTGCAATCCGCCCGGCAAGGCGATGCCGCATATCGAACCGTGAAGTTTATAGTCCTTGTAGCCGGAGCCGATCAGATAGCCTCGCACCACCGCCTCGATCGGCAGCGCCTGGAGTTTCTTCACCACCATGGCGCGGCCGGCCAATTGCGCGCGCTCTGCGCTGTCGGTGACAACATCCGCCACCGTCAGGGCGGCCAGATGGTTGGCGATGATGTGCTGAGTCTTGGCGAACCAGAACAATGAAATCTGCGTCAGCACTTCCCCTTTGCAAGGTATTGGGTCCGGTAACACCACGTCGAACGCCGACAGGCGATCGGTGGTGACGATCAGCAGATGCTCTGAGTCGACATCGTAAATGTCACGCACCTTGCCTTGATGAATTTTCTGCAGGCCCTGCAAGCGCGACTCGAACAGCGGTGGTGATTGCGAACTCTGTTGCATGCGTGCGCGATGCTACCATTGAGGCGGACGGTCGGCGATTGTGGCGGGACAGGCGGGATAGGTCAACGCGAATGAGTGGGAAAGGCATATTTTTTGGGGCTCTGATCGGCCTGTTGATAACTCAGAGGGTGTGGGGAGCTGCAATCGGCGCCGTCATCGGCTTGTTGCTTTACGAGAGCGTCGGCTTTGGGCGGGGCGCCGGCGGCGCGCGCGGCACGCACTCGATATCGATTTCCGATGAATTTTTTCGCACCACCTTCGAACTCATGGGCCATGTCGCGAAATCCGACGGCCGAGTGACGGAGGCGGAAATCGACGCGGCGCGGCGGCTGATGCAGGAACTTAGGCTCGGGCCGCGCGAGATCGGCATCGCCATCGAATGCTTTCGCAACGGCAAATCCGCCGGCTACGACGCTGAGGGCGGCGTCGAGCGGCTGCGCGAGGCTTGCGGTCAACGCCATGACCTGTTGCGGGCCTTCATGGAATTGCAGCTGCGCGCGGCATTGGCGGGCAACGGCATATCGCCGCCCGCGCGCACCATTTTACTACGCGTGGCCGAGAGACTGGGCATGTCGGGCCTCGAATTTGCCTACCTGGAGGCATCTTTGCGCGCTCGCCAACGGAGCCGAGGGTCCGGCCCCGATCCCGGCAGCCGGCAAGCAGCCGGCGCGGGATCGCTGGCTGAATTCTATGCGGAGTTGGAAATAGACCCCAATATCACCGATCAGGAAGTGACTAAGGCGTACCGGCGCCAAATGAGCCGCCACCATCCTGATAAACTCGTCGCCAACGGCCTGCCGGAGTCGATGGCGCAAGTGGCTAAAGAGAAGACGCAGCGCATTCAGGAGGCCTATGAAGGCATACGGGCGGCACGCGGCATGCGCTGAAGGAGAGACTATGGCGATTATTATTTCCCCGTCCATCTTGTCCGCCGATTTCGCGCGCCTCGGAGAGGAAGTGAATGCGGTGCTTGCTGCCGGCGCCGACTGGATTCATTTCGACGTCATGGATAATCACTACGTCCCGAATCTCACCATCGGTCCGCTGGTGTGCGAGGCGCTGCGCAAGGCAGGAGTCAAAGCACCGATCGATGTGCACCTGATGATTTCACCGGTCGACCAACTGGTGCCGGACTTCGCGAAGGCGGGCGCAAGCTATATCAGCTTTCATCCCGAGGCGACCTTGCATGTGGATCGCACGATTCAGCTGATTCGCGATTCGGGATGCAAGCCCGGCCTGGTATTCAATCCGGCGACGCCGTTAAGTTGGCTGGATTACGTGATCGACAAAATCGACCTGATCCTGTTGATGTCGGTAAATCCTGGCTTTGGCGGCCAAAAATTCATTCCGCAGGCGCTGCAGAAACTGGCCGAAGCCCGGGCGCGTATCGACGCCAGCGGGCGCGACATCCGCCTCGAAATCGACGGCGGCGTGAAAGTCGACAACGCTGCGGAAATCGCCAGAGCCGGCGCTGACACCTTTGTCTCAGGCTCCGCCATATTCGGCAGTGCCGACTACGCCGGCACCATCAAGGCCATGCGTGCGCAAATAGACATCGGCCGCAAATCGGCCTAGGTCTAAGCGCGGGGAGTAGCCAAGATCGGGGCCTGAGCGGCGCGCTATTCGTCGTCCTCGTCATCGTCGTCGTCGTCATCAACGTGCGATTCAGCACGCGCGATCTTGGGGGCCGCAATGCTGCTGCCGACGCCGGCTTTCACCGGTACGATCAAAGGCCGCGTCTTGACCTTCGGGCGGGCATTAAATACCACGATCGTCTTGCCGGTGGCGCGCAGCAGACCTTGCTCTTCCAATACTTTGAGGACACGTCCCGCCATTTCGCGCGAGCAGCCAACCAAGCGGGAAAGCTCCTGCCGGCTGACTTTGATCTGCATGCCTTCAGGGTGCGTCATCGCATCCGGTTCGCCGCATAGATCCATGATGGCGTGGGCGACGCGGCCCGTAACGTCGACGAAAGCCAAATCCCCCAATTTGCGGTTGGTGCGGTCGAGTCGGGTCGCCAACTGGGTGGCCAGTTCGAAAATTAATCCCGGGCTTTCGGCGGCAATCTGCCGGAAGCGCGGATAGGTCATTTCGGCGAGTTCGGATTGTTGGCGGGTGCGAACCCAGGCGCTGCGGGTTGGCTGTTCGTAGAACAAGCCCATTTCGCCAAAAAACTGGCCCTTATTCAAATAAGCCAGCACCATTTCATTGCCATCCTCGTCCTCGATCATTACTTCGACCGAGCCCGAGATGATGTAGTACAAAATATCCGGTAAATCGCCCGCGTGAATGATCACGGTCTTGGAAGGGACTGTCCGAATCCGGCAGTAGCTCAAGAAACGATTGATCGCTGGGATATCGCTTAAGGCTTTTGCCCCTTCTTCCATGGTCTCTCCCTTTATTTTATCGTCTGTGAAACGCTGGTGCTGGCGCACGTTTTATTACATAAGTCCCGGAATCGCAAGGTTCTCAAGGCGACGCGGCGGATTTAACGGAGCTGCGGCGACCCCGTACCTCAGCGGAGCACTCGCTAAGCTTACAGCCAATAGGAGGTGCGAGTCATGATTCGGGCGGTAAGGCGCATGGCCTCGGCCACCGGAAAGGGCAGATCCGCACCCCCCAACGAAGTCGCCTGGGCACCATGGTGCATCTCATCGTGCGTCATTTGTTCGAGTATGGCGCGGCTGCGGGTATCGGCGGCGCTCAAGCGCTGCATATGGCGCCGTAAATGCGCTTCTACCTGACGCTCGGTTTCGGCCACGAATCCTAAGCTGGTGCGATCGCCAAGAGCGCCCGCCAGGGCGCCGAGCGCGAACGAACCGGCATACCATAGAGGATTCAACATGCTGGTACGGCCGTTGAGTTCCCGCAAGCGCTGCTCGCACCACGCGAGATGGTCGGTCTCCTCCTGTGCGGCATGCCGCATCGCGTCCGCGACGCCGACACTGCGGGCAGTCAAAGCCTGTCCTTGGTAAAGCGCCTGGGCTGCTACCTCGCCCGCGTGATTGACACGCATCAGGCGGGCAGACTCGCTTCGTGCAGCCGCAGTCAACTGAGTCGCCTGCTGCGTTGCAGCAATCGCCCGAGAGGCGTGTGCGGTTGTACTTAAGACCTTGATCGCCTTATCTATATTGCCAATAAGGCGATCGATGAGGCTAAAACTGCGGGTATCCATGCGGACACTATATTATAGGTGGTCCAGCTTCGGATGAGGGCTGGCATCTGAGCGCGCCGTTCTGTACACTTTCGCGCCTTTCGTTAACGACCTGAAACAGCTGAGTATTTTCATGTACACCGTATTTTCGAAGCCTGCAGAAACCCGCGGCGACTGGTTCCTAGTCGACGCAGCAGGCAAAACTCTGGGCCGCTTGGCCTCTGAGATCGCGCATCGTCTGAAGGGCAAGCACAAACCAAATTATGCGCCGCATCAAGATCTTGGCGATCACATCGTGGTGGTCAACGCCGGGGCGGTACGCGTCACGGGGGCGAAGCTTACCGACAAGTTCTATCACCAGCACACCGGCTACGTCGGCAATTTGAAGAGCATTTCGCTCGGAAAATTGCTGCAAGAGCATCCTGAGCGCGCACTTGAGTTCGCTATCAAGGGAATGCTGCCGAAAGGCCCGCTGGGCCGGCGCATGTACAGAAAGCTGCATGTGTTCGGCGGCAGCGAGCATCCCCATCAAGCGCAGCAGCCCAAAGCGCTGCAAATCTAAGAATTCTGAAGGACAGACGTATGGCATCGAACACAGCCGCCAATTCCTTTTACGGCACCGGCCGCCGCAAGACCTCGAGCGCAAGAGTTTATATGCGCCAGGGCACAGGCAAAATATCGATCAACGGCCGCACGCTGGCCGAGTTCTTCGGCAGGGAAACCGGCCGCATGATCGTGGAGCAGCCCTTTGGCGCGGTTCAGCTCGAAGGAAAGTTCGATGTGGATGCACACGTCGAGGGCGGTGGAATCACGGGCCAGGCGGGCGCGATTCGCCACGGCATCACCCGTGCGCTCATGGCGTACGATGAGATGCTTCGATCACCTTTGCGCAAGGCCGGATTCGTCACGCGCGATGCGCGCGAAGTCGAACGTAAGAAGGTCGGTCGCCGTAAAGCGCGACGCGGAACTCAGTTCTCCAAGCGCTGATCACGGGTACGGCTTCCGCCGGTCGATCGGTTTTGGGGGATCGTCTAGCGGTAGGACAACGGTCTCTGACACCGTTTACCTAGGTTCGAATCCTAGTCCCCCAGCCAAATAGGGCCCAGCGATGGGCCCTTATTCTTAATCTGCGCGGGTAACAATGTCGGGCGAACACAAGTCGGGTGGACGGCTCGCGCCATTGGCGCTGGCGGCGCTCGGTGTGGTGTTTGGCGACATCGGCACCAGTCCTCTGTACGCCATGTCGGCCTGCTTCTCGGGACCCGGCATCGCGGTCACGCCGGAACACGTGCTCGGCGTACTGTCGCTTATTTTCTGGTCGCTGGTGCTCGTCATCCTGCTCAAGTACGTGAGCGTGGTGTTGAACGCGGACAACAAGGGCGAGGGCGGGGTGTTGGCCCTGACCGCGCTGGTGATCAACACCGCGCGCGAAAGTCCACGCCGCAAGATCTACGGGACGCTCGGGATATTGGGCGCATCGCTATTCTTTGCCGACGGCGCCATCACGCCGGCGATTTCGGTGTTGAGCGCCGTGGAAGGCTTGCACGTGGCGGCGCCGGATGCGCAAATCCCGATTCTCCCGATCACCGCCCTCGTGTTGATCGGCCTGTTCCTGATTCAACGTCACGGCACGGGTTCCGTTGGCAAGGTTTTCGGTCCCGTGATGCTGGGATGGTTCTTGATATTGGCGGTGATGGGCGTCAGTTGGATCGTGCGCGAACCCATGGTCATGCTGGCGCTCGATCCGACGCGCGCGCTCTCGCTGCTGGCACAGCATCAGATCGCCTCGCTCGCCGTGCTGGCCGGGGTGTTTCTCACCGTCACGGGCGGCGAGGCCTTGTATGCCGACATGGGTCACTTCGGCAAGGCGCCGATACGCCTCGGTTGGATTTGCATCGTCATGCCGGCGCTGGTCATGAATTACTTCGGACAGGGCGCAATGCTGATTCAGAATCCTGCGGCCATCAGCAATCCCTTTTACTTGATGGCGCCGGCATGGTCGCTGTGGCCCATGGTCATCCTCGCCACCGCCGCGACCGTCATCGCATCGCAGGCAGTGATCTCCGGCGTCTTCTCGGTGGCCACCCAAGCGGTAAGTTTGGGATTGCTGCCGCGTCTGCGGGTGGAGCACTCCTCAGCGGTACATGCCGGCCAGATTTACGTGCCGACCATGAATTGGATACTCATGGTCGCGTCCCTGGCGCTGGTCATGAGCTTCGGCAGTTCGGCGGCATTGGCCGGCGCCTATGGCCTGGCTGTCTCCGGGGCAATGACCATCGTGACGCCGTTGACGTTGAGCCTGATCAAATCACGGACCGGCCGGCAAAGCCGCTGGTTGCGTACCGGCCTGTCCCTGCTGTTTGTCATCGACATCGCCTTCCTGCTGGCGAACCTGACCAAGCTCGAGGATGGCGGCTGGCTGCCGCTGGTATCGGGCCTGATCATCTACTGGCTCATGCAGACCTGGCAGCGCGGGCGTGCCTCGGTCATGGCGCGGCTACTGCGCGAGCAAAAGCCGGTGCGCGACTTCGTGGAAGAGCTCAAGAGTGATCCCCCCGTGCGGGTCACGGGCACCGCCATTTTCCTGGACGCGAAGGCCTCGGGTATCCCCCGCGCCTTACTCAACAACATCAAGTTCAACCGAGTGATGCATGAGCGGGTGGTGCTGCTGACCGTGGTGACGCGCGAGTTGCCGCGTATTTCAATGTCCAAGCGTCTGACCGTGACCCCGGTGTGCGAGGGGATCGTACGGGTGGTGGCTCAAGTGGGCTTCATGGAGAAACCAAATATTACGGAGATCTTGCGGGAGGCCGAGACTCATGGCGTGCCTTACGATCCTGAGAACACGACTTATTTTCTGAGCCGCGAGGAGTTGATTCCCGGCCAGCGTTCGGACCTGCCGCCGCTGCGCCGCAGAGCATTCATGCAGATGGCGCGCAGTGCGCAGGTGATCGCGGACTACTATGGGTTGCCCCCCAGCCGCGTGGTTGAAATCGGCACCCGTCTCGAGATCTAACCGCGGTACCGTGTGTTTCGCCGATGAATCAGTGCTTGTCCGACGGCGTGTGAGGTATCGAGACAACGAAAAGGCGCAGTTGTCTCGATACCTCTCACGCCGTCGGGCTGGGCGCGGGGCCAGTCGACATCAGGGTGCCGCGTGTTATCGCGGAGTTTGGGTAGTCGACCTACGCCGAGTGACGCGAATGACGCCACACCAGCCAGGACTGCGTCTCGTAGTTTAGAACTCGTGCACGCGATGGAGTTAAGCGGTCCCCACCACGGCCTGGGGCTTTCGGTCACCCCAAGTCGTGCGAGCTGTTCAACAGCAACCAGCGAAAGTGCTAGTTCTTGGGCGCGATCGATGTAGGTGAGGCAGTCAGGGTCCTGATGTCGTCGTCGCCCGCCACGATGAGGACATCGGCGCGGCGTCTGGCGAACAAACCGACGGTCACCACACCCGCGATCTGATTCGCAGCGGATTCAAAGGCGACCGGGTCGCTGAGCTGCAGGTTATGGACGTCCAGGATCACATTGCCATTGTCTGTGACCACGCCGTCGCGCCAAACGGGCTGCCCCCCCATCTTGACGAGTTCTCGCGCCACGTATGAGCGAGCCATCGGTATCACCTCGACCGGGACAGGGAACCTCCCCAGTACCTTGACCAATTTGCTGTCGTCGATGATGCAGACAAAGCGCACCGAGGCGGCGGCGATGACTTTCTCTCGAGTGAGCGCCGCACCCCCGCCCTTGATCAAGGTGCCATCCGCAGTCGCCTCATCGGCGCCGTCGATATAAAGAGCCAGCGGCCCATCGGAGTTGAGATCGAGTTCCGGAATGCGGGCTTTCGCCAGCGAGTCCGATGTTTGGCGCGAGCTGGATACTGCGCCCGCGAGCTGTATTTTACGGTCTTTCAAGGCTTCGATGAGCTGAGTGACCGTGGACCCGGTGCCTATCCCCAGCACCATGCCGTCCTCTATGTATGCAAGAGCGGCTTCGGCGGCGCGGCGTTTCTTATTCATAGACGTCGACAGATAAATTTCCTACCTTCAAAAACAACTGTGCCCGCTTACGCGGGCACAGTTGATTACTTTCGAAGGCTTACTTTTTCTTAGCGGCCTTTTTCTTTGCTACCTTCTTCTTCGCCTTCTTTGCTTTCGCTGCCATGATAGAAACTCCGTTATCGGGTTAGTCCGGGGTCCGAGTATATACACGAATAATTAATTTACAAGCAATACGTCGCCCTTCTTGCACGACAATGTGCTAGCGATGTGAACGACCTCACTCAAGAGTGAGCACGAACTCCCAATCTTTCAACGTCACCGGCATCACCGATAGTCGATTGCCACGACGCAGTAAAACAAAATCCTTGAGCGTCTTAGCGGCATGCCGGCGCAACTCATCGAGGGTGATGATGCGCTTGAACTTGCGCACCAACCTCACGTCGACGACGTACCAGCGCGGCGCGTCGGCCTTGGAGTCCGGATCGTAGTGATGATGCTGCGCATCGAACGCCGTCTTATCCGGATAGCCGTCCTTCACAATCTTAACCATGCCGGCTATCCCGGGCACGTCGCAGCTGGAGTGATAGAAGAACGCGAGATCGCCCTTTTTTATAGAGTCCCGCAGCATGTTGCGCGCCTGAAAGTTGCGCACTCCATCCCAAGCGGAGGTCTGCTTCGGAGACTTCGCCAAAGCATCGATGCTGAAACTATCCGGTTCTGATTTCAGGAGCCAATGATTCATGGTGTGCCTTTCAAGTAGTGCTGCAGTCCCGATTCCGTCGCCAGCGAATCCAGATTCACGTCCCAGTCGTCGGCGAAGCTCAAGGCGGTCCGCTGACAATCGAATGCAAGTCCGACCAGGCGCGGGCCCGGCCAATGCCCGCGGTGGCGGCGGAATTGCAGCGCTCGATCATAGAATCCGCCGCCCATCCCCAAGCGCCGTCCGCGGCTGTCGACGCCGACTAAGGGTATGACGATAAGATTTAGCCATCGCGGCGACACGGGCCGGGTCAGGCGCGACGGAATGGAGATGCCGAATGCACCGGACCGGGTCCGGCCACTATCCAGCGGATAGAAGCGGATTCGAGCATGGCGGCGATCCACGATCACGGGAACGAACACGCTTACACCGCGGCGCCGCGCCGCCTCGATCAATGCCGCGGTGTCCGTCTCCCGGTCGAAGGGCAGGTACATCGCGACGCGTTTGCCGGCGCGGAACATCGCCAGTCCGGTGACCGCCTTGGCGGCCAGGCTGGAACGCTGCCGGTGTTCGGTGCTGCCGAAGGCGCGCCGCTGCGTGCGCATTTGTTTTCGTAAGATCGCTTTCATCGAAGGGGGATGGCGCCACCCGCAATTGCCGTTTTGGACCGTTGCTCCCGACCTGAGCAACAGGTGGGGCTAACTGCGGCACTTAAGGCTTTCCGCTCGAGGCGGACTTGCACAATGGTACCGGCAAGCACGGCCCCTGGGGTTTAAAACTTAGGGTCGAGAGGTAACCCGATCCGCATCGAACACCGCAGGCGGCGCCAAATTTAATCTTTCGAGAAGGTGCTTCTCAGCCTCGTTAGAGCTCGAGCTGCCGACCCTTCTCCAAGGCCGACTCTACGCGCTCACGCAGGATACGCAAGCGTCCGCCGACGTCAGAATCGAGATTGCTGTCACGGTTGCGGAATCGAATCAATTCGTTCGCCATGTTGAGGGCGGCGATCACGGCGATGCGATCCAAGCCCACGACTTTGCCGCTATCGCGGATCTCGCGCATTTTCATATTGAGGAATTCCGCCGAATCCAGCAGGTCGGAGCGCTCCTCGATCGGGCAGGTAATGTGATACTCCTTCTCGAGTATGCGCACGCTGACCCGCGCTTGATTGTCGCTCATGCCTGCTCCATCGATTTCAATCGGCCGATCATTGCTTCGACGCGCCCACGGACCTGTTCGTTCTTCTGCAGCAGGCTGGCACGCTCAGCGGTGAGCGTCTCCTGCCGCTGCCGCAAGGCGCGGTTCTCTTCCTTGATCTGACCGACGGTCACGATGAGGTCTTCGAGCCGCTTCTCCAGCCGCTTCAGTTCCAGTTCGACCGCAGATTTCGGGTGGGTTTCATTCATAGGCTGACAATATAGAGCGCGCCAAAGCGCAATGCAAAGGGCGGTTGCGGACAGGTTCCCATGCCCCTACTGCGGTATTATTGGCCCATTATGATCTCGGATATTCGATTCAAGGACTTTGAAGACGTGCTGGCGACGGCCGGCAGCTTGGCCGATGCCGCCGAGGCCCATGGATCATTGTGCGGCGCGCTGTGTTCCATGGCGCCTTACAAGATGCAGGATTGGGTCAACGAGATCCTGCCCGACGGCACGGCGCTGTCCGATGAATCGGCGGCGATGCTCGAAAGGGTGTTCACGGCCACCGCCACGTCCTTCGGCGAACAAGGTATGGAATTCGAACCCCTGCTGCCGGACGACGAGCAGCCGCTCAATGGCCGCGCCAACGCCCTGGCGCTGTGGTGCACCGGGTTTCTTTATGGCTTGGGAACTGGACATATTTCCGATCCGGAGGGCCTGAACGGCGACGTCGGAGAAATAGTCCGGGACTTCACCGAGATCTCGCGCGCTACCGGCGACGACGCGGACGGCGACGAATCCAACGAGCAGGCCTATGCCGAACTGGTCGAATTCATCCGCGTTGCGGCCCAGGTTGTGTTCGAAGAGTTGTTGCCGCTGCGCCGGCAGGTCTATCCGGCGCAGCAGCGGCTGCATTGATGGACCGCAAGGAGTTCGCGCGCCGGCGGCGCCAATTCATGCGCATGATCGGCAAGGATGCTATCGCCATCCTGCCGGCGGCGCCTGTGTGCCATCGCAATGGCGACATCGAGTACGCCTATCGGCAAGACAGCCATTTTCACTACTTAAGCGGGTTTCCAGAACCCGATTCAGTGGCGGTGTTGGTGCCGGGCCGTCCCCAAGCGGAGTATCTGTTGTTCGTGCGCGAGCGCGACGCCGTGCGCGAGGCCTGGGACGGAGCGCGGGCGGGAACCGAAGGCGCTGTCGCGCGTTACTGTGCCGATGACGCCTTCCCCATCGCCGACATCGACGAGATCTTGCCCGGGCTGCTGGAGCAGCGTTCACAAATATACTACTCCATGGGCACCCATCCGGATTTCGATTCCCATGTCTTGAGCTGGGTCAATGGATTGCGCTCGCAGGCGCGTCAGGGAGCCGGAACTGCGCACGAGTTTGTCGCCATCCGCCACGTGCTCGACGATATGCGTCTTTACAAGAGCGGGGCGGAGCAGTCGAGTCTGCGGCGCGCCGCAGCGATCTCCGTGGGAGCGCACCGGCGCGCCATGCGATTTGTGCGTCCCGGGCGCATGGAGTACGAGGTGATGGCCGAGGTGCTGCACGAGTTTCGCTCGCACAATGCGGATATCTCCTACTATCCAATCGTCGGCGGCGGCGCCAACTCCTGTGTCATGCACTACCGCGATAACGATCAGCGGCTATGCGACGGTGATCTGCTGTTGCTCGACGCCGGCTGCGAACACGACTACTACGCCTCGGATATCACGCGCACGTTTCCGGTCGGCGGACGCTTCACGCCGGCGCAGCGCGCCGTGTACGAGGTGGTGCTGGAGGCGCAACTGTCCGCCATCGACAAAGCGCGCCCGGGAAACCACTGGAATCACCCGCACGAAGCTGCCGTGCGCGTGATCACTCAGGGTCTGGTCAAGCTCGGATTGCTGAAGGGTAAACTCACTGCGCTGCTCAAGGATCAGGCGTATCTGCCGTTCTTCGGCCACCGTACCGGTCACTGGCTGGGATTGGATGTGCACGATGTAGGTGACTACAAGGTCGGCGGCGAGTGGCGGGTGTTGGAGCCGGGCATGACGCTCACGGTTGAGCCCGGCATTTACATTCGGCCGTCGCCGCGCATACCGAAGGAATTCTGGAACATCGGCGTGCGTATCGAGGATGAGGTGCTGATTACCGCCGCTGCACCAGAGGTGCTGACGGCGGCGCTGGAGAAGACTCCGGAAGCGATCGAATCGCTGCTGCGGGCGGCTTGATGTCCGGACCTGCGGCCAAGCAATCTTTCGACATCGCCATCGTCGGCGGCGGCATGGTTGGAGCCAGTCTGGCGGTGGCGTTGGCGCCGTTGCGATTGCGCGTCGCGCTCATAGAAGCAGTGCCACATGATTCCGCTGCGCAGCCCAGTTTCGATGAGCGCACTACGGCCTTATCCAACGGCAGCCGGCGCATCCTTGAGACTATAGGCGTCTGGGAGCAGGTTGAGTCCGTGGCGACTCCGATCCGCAGGATTCACGTATCGGATCAGGGTCGCTTCGGCTTTGCACGGATCGATGCCGCCGAACAGGGCCTGAGCGCCATGGGTTATGTGGTGCCGAATCGAACGCTCGGCGCGGCGTTGTGGCGCAGACTTGAATCGCTTGGCGGCACTCGGATCTTCTGCCCGGCGCAAGTCTCCCGGGTCGAGGGCGGCGAGAGCATGGTTTCATTGGAGATCGCACAAGACGAGGCCACGGCGCTCATCGACAGCCGGCTCGTGGTGGCGGCCGACGGGGTGCAATCGGCTGTAAGAGGCGCCTTCGGCGTCGACGCGCAGACCCGCGACTATGGGCAAACCGCCGTCATCACCACGGTGCTGCCGCAACGTTTTCACGAGCATGTGGCGTATGAGAGGTTTACGGACAGCGGACCTTTGGCGCTGCTGCCGCTCGACGGCGGCCGATGTACCTTGGTGCTGACCTTGAACCACGCCACGGCGGCAGCGGCCATGGGATGGTCAGATGCGGAGTTCCTCGCCGAGGTGCAGCGGCGCTTCGGCTTTCGCCTCGGACGTTTCCTCAAAGTAGGCCGCAGAGTTCCCTACCCCTTGTCGCTGTCGCGAGCCGAGCGCACCAGCGCGGGGCGCTGCGTCATTGTCGGCAATGCGGCACAGGGGTTGCATCCGGTAGCCGGCATGGGCTTCAATTTAGGACTGCGCGACATTGCCAGCCTCGCAGAGCTCATCGCTGAGCGGCACCGCGAAGCGGCATTCGATGCCGGGACCGTCAAGCTGCTGGCCGAGTACGATGAGTGGCGCGCTGCCGATCGCCGCGGGGTCATCGCGTTCACCGATGGTCTGGTGCGCGTGTTTGCCAATCCCTTGGGCGTGGTGCGGCGGTTGCGCAATGTAGGTCTGTTGGCCTTCGACCTGTTGCCGCCGGCAAAGGCCGCACTGTCGCGACTGAGCACCGGTGCCGGCGCGGGCGCGCGAGTGCCGAAGCTGGCCCGCGGCGTGGCTTTGCAATGACGGCATCCGGCAGCCGCGATTTCGACGTGGTGATCGTGGGCGCCGGCGTGATCGGGGCCGTCATGGCCAGCCTACTGGCAGCCCGCAAGCTCTGCTCCCCTGCGCGCGTAGCCGTCGTAGCCGAGAGCGTGGCTCCCGCGGCGGCGCATGACGAGTGGGACTTGCGCGTGTTTGCCCTGAGCCGTGCGTCGGAACAGCTGCTCAAGGCTTGCGGCGTATGGCAGATATTGCCGGCACAGCATGTGTTTGCCTATGAGCGAATGTGCGTGTGGGATGCGCGCGGAGAGCCCCAGGGCAAGGGCTCGCTGAGCTTCGATTGCGCAGAAATCGGCGAACCTAACCTGGGGTACATCGTCGATGGCCGCGATCTGCAACGGCAATGTCTGCAGGCCGCGCGCAGCGCGGGCACGGTGCTGATCGAGGGGACGGTAGACTCCATTGCCGCCGGCGACACGGAGATCTCGATGCGCCTGCGCGATGGCAGAGAGCTGCGCAGCGAGTTGTTGGTCGCGGCGGACGGAGCTCATTCCAAGGTCCGGGAACTGCTCGGCATAGGCAGCGCGGGCCACGCCTACCATCAAGACGCGCTGGTGGCGCATGTGCGCACTTCCAAGCCCCATTGCAGCACCGCCTGGCAGCGATTCATCGGCAGCGGTACTGTGGCATTCCTGCCGCTACCGGATGGCCGCTCGTCCATCGTGTGGAGCGTGGCATTGCCAGAGGCCGAACGCCTGCGCGCTCTGGATGCCGCCGCTTTCGGTGCCGCATTGACGGCCGCCGCCGGCGCGGCGCTCGGCGACTGCGAATTGTCGAGCCCGCTAGCAAGTTTTCCGCTCCGGCTGCAGTACGCGCTGGAGTACGTGCGCCCAAGAGCGGTGTTGCTCGGCGATGCCGCTCACGTCGTGCATCCTTTGGCCGGACAAGGACTGAATCTCGGATTGTTGGATTGCGCCGTGCTCGCCGAAGTCCTCGAGGAGGGCGGCAGCGGCGGCTACTTCCGCGAACACAAATTGTTGCGCCGCTACGAACGCCGCCGGCGCAGCGAAAACCTGCTGGCTGCCACGGCGCTGGATGGACTGGAGCGATTATTCGCGAGCGTGGATCCGTTGAGCGCCGGTCTGCGCGGTGCGGCCTTGAGCGCAGTGGGCAAGCTGCCCTATATGAAGCACAGCTTGGCGCGGCGCGCCCTGGGGCTGTCCGGCGACGTGCCGGCCTTTCTCAAAGCAGATCGAGCTTAGCGGCGCAAATAAAGTCATTCTCCGACAGCCCACCGATGGCGTGCGTCGAGAAGGTGACGTGACAGTAGTTGTAGCCCACGCCCAGGTCCGGATGATGGTCTTGCGTGTTCGCGATATGCGCCAGAGCGTTGACGAAGCTCATGGTGCGGTAGAAATCCTTGAACTTGAGCGAACGTTTCAGGCTTTTGGAATCCTTGGCGATCTTCCAATCCTTATGCAGTTGCTTTGCCAGGAGTTTCGCCTTGGCCGGGCTCAAGGGCGGCACCCCGCCTTCGCAGGGCAGGCATTTCTTGGCCGACAGCCCCGTCACTGCGGCGCCTCGGGGTTCTTCGCGAAGGTGCGCTCGATGTAGCGTTCCACCAGTTCCTGAAACTCCTCGGCGATCCGGTCCCCCTTGAGCGTTACTGTCTTGGCGCCGTCTTCATATACCGGAGCTACCGGATTCTCGCCGGTGCCAGGCAGGCTGATGCCGATATTTGCGTGCTTGCTTTCGCCGGGTCCATTGACGACGCAGCCCATCACCGCCACGGACATATCTTCGACGCCTGTATGACGTTTGCGCCACTCCGGCATGCGATGACGGATATGACTTTGAATTTTTTGCGCCAGTTCCTGAAAATAGGTGCTGGTGGTGCGCCCGCACCCCGGGCAGGCGATTACCATCGGCGTGAAGGCGCGCAGACCCATGGTCTGGAGTATTTCCTGCGCGACGATGACTTCTTGGGTTCGGTCGCCGCCGGGTTCGGGGGTCAGGGATACACGAATCGTGTCGCCGATGCCTTGCTGCAAGAGCACGCCCATGGCGGCGGTGGAGGCCACGATGCCCTTGCTGCCCATGCCTGCTTCGGTCAGGCCCAGGTGCAGGGGATAGGTGCAGCGAGCCGCCAGCGTGCGATACACGGCGATCAAGTCCTGTACGCCGCTGACTTTGGCGCTGATCACGATCATGTCGGACTTCAGTCCGAGGCCTTCCGCACGCTGCGCGCTGTTCAAGGCGGACACCACGATGGCTTCGCGCATCACGTCGATGGCCGCCAGCGGCGTCGCCAGCTTCGAGTTGTCATTCATCATGCGCGTTAATAAATCCTGATCCAGGCTGCCCCAATTCACACCGATGCGCACCGGCTTTGAATACCTGCAGGCGGTTTCGATCATTTCGGCGAATTGCGGGTCGCGCTTGCTGCCGCGGCCGACATTGCCGGGATTGATGCGCAGCTTCCCCAGAGCCTCGGCACAGGCGGGGTGGGCCTTGAGCAGCTTGTGGCCGTTGAAATGGAAGTCGCCGACCAGCGGGACGCCGACGCCCTGGGCGTCCAGGCGTTCACGAATGTGAGGCACTGCGGCCGCCGATTCATCGTTGTTAACCGTGATGCGCACCAATTCGGAGCCTGCCTTCGCCAGGGCTTTGACTTGGGCCACCGTGCCGTCGATGTCGGCCGTGTCGGTATTGGTCATGGACTGCACGACGATCGGCGCCTTGCCGCCGATGGTCACCGCACCTACTTTTACGCCTAGGGACGTTCTACGAGAAATCATGCCGCCAATTATACCAGGGGTGCGCCCTTCGCTACGCGCACTACCACGGTACCGGCGATTTTGTCGTGCCACGCTTGATGATTCGGGTCCAGGGCGATCCAGATGAACCCCAGACCGGCGACCGCCAGCGATAGGAAACAGCTCAATGCACGGATGATGGCGGTCTCCCAGTCGACTTCCCTCCCGTCCAGCCGAACCACGTGCAAGTCCAGCACAATGCCGCCGACGGTCGAGCCGCGCACTTTCCACATCACCGCGCCGTAGGCTGCCAGCACCAACAATTCAAGGTGATGATGGCCCAGCACGCTTAAGCAAAATCCCACCAACAAGGCGTCGATCAGCAGCGCTCCAATGCGAACCCAGAAGCCCGCGCGCGGCATAGCCGCAGTGATCGGCCGCGGCGCCGCAGTCGGCTGCGCGGTGGCTGTTGCATTTGCCGCCGATGCCGCCGATGCCGCCGATGCCGCCGATGCCGCCGATGCCGCGGCTTGCGGTTCAGGTGCTGCGGTGGCGCTTGCGGCAGCGGCTGGGCCGGCAGCTGCCGTCGCGCTCGCGGGCATGGGCGTGGGGGCGGCGCCGGGCTCTGCTGTCGAGTTGCGCAGGCCCTCTTTGGTAGCCCGGTGCGCCCGCGCGGCTTGGATGGCGGTGTAGACCACCGCGCCTAATCCAAGTACTCCCAGCAGCTTATAAACGAGTAATCCCACTATCGGCACCAGGTACAAGCCAAGCACCAGAACGCCGCCGATCAACACGGCCACCACCGGATGACTCATCGGACCGTCGCCGCGGTTGCCCGTGACGCGCCGTCCCAGCCAGGCCAGCATGACCGCCTTGCCGAATAGACCGGCACAAAATAGCGCGAACAGAACAAAGGGCACGGCGGGAATACCGATCACGGTGACGAACAACAACACCACCAGAACGGGAGTCAGCAACATTGCGATCAGCGCGGCCAGCACCGATTGTCCCGGCTGAGTCTCGAATGTCCGCACGCAACGGGTGAGGCCCTCGCGAAACAGCAGCGCGAGTACCGCGTACAGCGCCAAACAGGCAAGCGCCAAAGTCCACGCCCAACCTAGTCCAGGCGCCAGCGCCAGCGGTCGTCCGTACAACAGGCAGTGGCGCACCCAGGAACGCAGCCAGCCCATGTTGCCGAAATCGCCGGTAAAGACGTTCTGTACATCACCGTGAACGATTGCGGCGGCATCGCGCTGCAAGTTGCCGCCCACCACAACCACACTGCCGCCGATCTCGGCATGCGGCCCCAGTTGCATATTCCCAAGTACCGCGACGACGTCGCCATCGACCTTGCCGTCGACATAGGTATTGCCGAGGACGGACACGGTGCCGTCACTGACGTCACCGCTGACCCGGGTGTCGCCGAAGATCGAGACGACCTCTCCGGCCTCGCCGTCACTGGTCGACGAGCCGAAAATGGACACCACCGACTCGGCTTTTTCGCCTCGCGGCAGGTTCGAATCATGGCCGAGATTGACCAGGTCGTTGCTGTGCCCACCTCCCTCGTGCCAGTAGCGATGACTATGCCGACCGAAACGGCGGTGTGCCTCCGGACTCGCTTCCGCATCGTCGGAGCGTTCCCAGTTGTCCTCAGTGGCCGCTGCCGTCGCGGAACTCGAGGGCTCTGGTACCGGAGCCGCGTGAGCCGCAGTCGCAGCGACGAGGGCGCACAACGGCACCACCGCCATGGAAACGATCGCCTGGGATATGAATCGTCGCAACGTTGAAGTGTTCATGGAAGGGTCACTTGCCATTCAGAGGCTGATGAAGATAAAGCGTGCGGTACACGGCCGCGCCGAGCCCGAACAGGACTGCATACAGCACCGCGCATACGGCGATGCCCTGGTACAGCCAGGTGAGCGGCAGGGTGCGGGCGAGCAGCGCCATCAAATTGCCGGCCGACACCATGAGCACTCCGATCTGCCGCGCCCAGAAGAGGGATGGAGAGCCGGATTCGAGCAGGGAACTCAGACCCGCGACCGCAGCGCCGCTGCCGAGGAACATGGTCGCCACCAGTGCGCCGCAAATCACCAGGAAGGCGACCCGCGCCGGCGCCGGCCAATGCATGAAGCTGCAGCGCCACCAAGGCAGCGCGGCGCGGCGCTGCAGTTCGCTGAAGACCCGCAATTCTAAAGTTGCCGGTGCGCGGCGTGGAGGCATCTCGCTCAGGGTACGCTGCAACAACCGTTGCAGCGCCTCGTCGGGGTCGTGTGTGCTCATTGGTGCTCTCTAAAGAACATCGGCGGCGATGCCGCCGGACTCGAGGTGGGGCAGCAGCGCCGCACGGGCGCGCCGGATATCGGTCTTGATCTTCGCCAGCGAGGCATGCAGTTTGATGGCGATCTCTTCGTAGGACATGTCCTCGAAGTGATACAGAACCAGCGGCACCCGCTGATGCTGGGGCAATTTGCGCAGCGCCTCGTCGATTAGCGCGCGGCGTTGCTCTGCACCCAGATCCGCGAGCAAGGTGTCCGGCACTGACACGTCTACCTCCGGCGACGATGATTCGTCGTCGGCCGCCGTCTTGCGCAGATCCGAGAACAAGCGCCAGCGCTTGCGATACCGGGTCAAATGATTGAGCGTCAAATTGGTGGTCACGGTCTTGAGCCAGCCCCCCGCAGTGGGGCTGGCGCGCAACTGCGCGAAATGTTGGAACGCCCGCAGGAACACCTCCTGCGCAATATCCTCAGCGTGGCCGTCGTTGGCCGACAGGCGGGCGGCGGTCGAGAAAACCATGTCCTGATACGCACGCATAAAGGTCGTGAACTCGGTTGAGCGGTCCGGCTCGGTGGTTGAGTGATGCACTGGAGTGTGTTCGTTTAGGCTCAAAACACCGCCGGCCGGAAAAAGTTGCAAAAGCTGAGGCGCAGGCACCGAGCATTATTAAGGGGATTGTAACCTCGCAGTTACATGCTCTTCATGCAATGACGTCTTTTGGCTCGCTACGGCCCGATACAATCGAAGCTCATCATTTGGGGGGGCGTTATCCATGTTCAAACTGACACCGCTATGGCGCGTTCCTGGAATTGCGCTGTTATGCATCGGACTCTCGTGCGCCGCGTTTGCGGATGAAGGTGATCCACCGACGCGCATCGCGCGGGTGGCCTACACGCAAGGGGCGGTATCTTTTCAACCGGCCGGTACGCAGGACTGGGTGGAGGCGCCCGTCAATCGTCCTCTGACTACGGGCGATACCGTCTGGCTGGACCAAGACAGCCGCACGGAACTCGAACTCGATGGGTCGAGCCTGCGACTGTCTAGCGGTACGGAACTGTCGTTCGTGAACCTCGACAATGACGTGACGCAGTTACAGCTTACCTCCGGCACGCTGCTGCTGCGGGTGCGCCGCCTGGAGGACAACGAAACTTACGAAATCGATACGCCCAATCTCGCCTTCTCGGTATTGCGGCCGGGCCTATATCGCATCAGCGTCGATCCCTCGAACACCACCACTGCGGTGGTCGTACGCAGCGGTCAGGGCGAGGTCACGGGTAATGGTGCCGCCTATACCATGCGCAACGGCGATTCCGATTTGTTCTCCGGTACCGACGCATTGCGCGTCGATGCTCTGCCGCCACCCGACCAAGACACTTTGGAGGCTTGGGGCGCGGAGCGAGATC
Source organism: Steroidobacterales bacterium (assembly GCA_038226325.1). GTDB lineage: Bacteria > Pseudomonadota > Gammaproteobacteria > Steroidobacterales > Steroidobacteraceae > Bog-1198. Next base: position 74,366 of record JBBRQO010000008.1, read on the forward strand.
GCCGCTGGGATCGCGATGCGTCCTCTCGATATGTGTCCTCGGATGTAGTGGGGTACCAGGACCTGGATCACTACGGTTCATGGAGCCAAACTCCAGAGTACGGGGCGGTGTGGTATCCGGCACAGGTCGAACAGGGTTGGGCGCCCTACCATGCCGGCCACTGGTCGTACATTGCTCCTTGGGGCTACACCTGGGTAGACGACAAGCCCTGGGGCTTCGCGCCCTATCACTATGGGCGCTGGGTTTGGACTGGAAACGCGTGGGGGTGGATCCCGGCGCCCCCGCGTTCCGGCCAGGGCCCGTATATTCGCCCGGTTTATGCACCCGCGTTGGTCGCCTGGGTGGGCGCAGGTGCCGGCATCGCCTGGTTCGCGCTGGGTCCCCGCGAAGTTTACGTACCTTCCTATCACGTGAGCGCCAATTACGCGCGCAACGTCAATATGTCCAACACCACGGTCAACCGTACCGTGATTAACAACGTGTACAACACCACCATCATCAACAATCGCACGGTGAATGTGACTTACATCAATCGCGGCGCGCCGGGCGCGGTCACCGCCACCAGTACTCAGGCGTTCGCGAGTGCTCAGCCGGTGCAGAAGAATCGATTCGAATTCGATGCGCACGCACCGCGCGGCGGTGAGGTCCGGGCCATGGCGCCCACCGTAGTGCCCACCAAACAAGCCGTCCTCGGCGCGAGTCGGGAGTCGGTGCGGCCGCCGGCCCAGCTTCAAGCGCGTCCGGTCATTGTCCGAACACCACCGCCCCCGCCGCCGTTGAGCGTCGATCGCCGGCTGCAGGCACTGCGCAGCAACGGCGGTCAACCGCTGTCGGCCGCCGAGGTGCGGCAAATTGCACCCAGCGCTGCCGCCACGCGGCCCGCCCTGATTCGTTTGGCACCCGCAGTCGCGCCCGTGGCCATTGCCGATGCGCCGCAGCGGGTGGCGCCTGTAAATGAGCCGCGTCCCAATGTCGCACACACTTCGCCGCCCAGCGCACCGCTGACTCGTCCCGCAGCCACGCCGGCGCCGCCGCCAAGTGTGCCTGTCAGCCGCCCCGCGCCAGCGGCTGTGCATGCCATGGAACTCCCGCCGCCGCCACGCCCCGTCTCGCCCAGCGTCGCGGATTCCGCGCTCGAGCGCGAACACTTGCAGCAGCAACAGCAGCTGCGGGTACAGCAGGACCGGGAGCGGCTGCGCGTTCAGCAACAGCAGGAACTTGAGCACCAGCAAGCGGCGCGCCAACAAACACAACAAGCCCAACAAGCCCAACAGTCGAGGGCGCTGGAAGTGGAGCGTCAACGCCAGGTCCAAGCGCAGCAACAGCAGCAACAAGTGCAGCAGCAGCGTGCTCAGCAGGAACAGGAAGCGCTACGCGCGCAGCAGCAGGAACTCGCGCGTCAAAAGGCCGCGACCCAACAAGCCGAACAAGGGCGTGCCGCGGAGCTGGAGCGTCAGCACCAGCTGCAGACTCAGCAACTACAGCAGCGCCAGATTGAGCAGCAACAACAACTGCAGGTTCGGCAGAGCGAACAGGCAGAACTGCAGAATAAAAATCAGAAGCACCCCGCGAAGCCGAACGAAAACAAACGGCCGCCGTGACCCATGTTCTAAAGCGGCGTCGGCATCTTACAAAGTGCGATTTATGGATCCGGCGCGCCGTCGGAAGCGGCAGGGCGGCTGAATTTCAGGCGATGAGCGAGATTCGCCTTGACCGACGGCCATTCGCGGTCGAGAACGCTGTACACGCAGGTGTCGCGCAGAGTGCCGTTGGGCTGAACCAGGTGCTGGCGCAGTATCCCGTCCAATCTAGCGCCCAATCGTTCGATGGCCGTGCGGCTTTGGCGGTTGAAGAAGTGCGTGCGGAATTCAACGGCGATGCATTTGAGTTGCTCGAACGCATGAGTCAAAAGCAATAGCTTGCATTCTGTATTCAAGGCGCTGCGCTGTACGCGTTTTCGATACCAGGTGGAGCCGATCTCGACGCGCCGATTGAGCGCGTCGATGTGCATGTACGTGGTCATGCCCACCGCGGTGTTCGTGGAATTCTCAATGACGGCAAATGGAAGCATCGAGTCCTGTGCCTGAAGACCCAGGCGCCGCTCTATCTCCGCCCACATCTTATCGGGGCTGGGAACACTGGTGTACCACAGTGTCCACAGCTCGCCGTCCTGCGCGGCGTCCACCAGATCGTCGTGATGAGACTGCGACAGCGGAACGAGCGTTACGTGCTGTCCGCGCAGCGACACTGAATCTACGAAGCCCATGGTTTCCCAGACGCAAGGAGTGAACCCCGATTATGGAGATGGCGGGACGTGAACGCCACTCGGCATAATGCGGTCATGACGTCACGAATCGTTTACTCCACCGGCATCGGTGCACTGTGCCCGAATTGCCGCCGGCCACTTCGCGAGTGCGTGTGCCCGAAAGGCGCTCCGGGCGCCGCCAAAGTCACTGCGGTGCGTGTGGGCAGGGAAATCAAAGGCCGCGCCGGCAAGGGAGTAACTACGGTTGCCGGGTTGCCGATGTCGCTCTGCGACATCGAGTCCTTGGCAACCAAGCTCAAGAAGCGCTGCGGATCGGGTGGTACGGTGCGCGACGGAGTCATCGAGATTCAGGGCGATCATCGCGATGTCATTGTGGCGGAACTGGTCAAGCTGGGGTGGCCGGCGAAGAAATCCGGAGGATAGGCGGCGCGACCGTCGCGGTCCGACGCTCACGCGGCCGGCGGCCGATCGTGTATCATGAGGCATCGCGATAAGAGCTGTCTGGAGAGAGTCCTTGGCTTAGGACCGCCGAAGGCGCAACCGCCCGGAAACGCTCAGGCACATGAACGGCAGACTCTCGCGATCTCTGGAGAGCGATCGCAACTAAGGCGATCCACCGAAGGGGAGCAGCGCCTCGAGGCGCGCGATCTCTCAGGTTAAAAGGACAGAGGGGCAGGGCACGTAAGTGCATGTCTCTTATACTTTTGCCGCGAGGTTGCCATGGCTCAAAAGACAGTGCTCTACGACACTCACGTCTTGCAGGGAGCCAAAATCGTTGATTTCGGCGGCTGGGAAATGCCGCTGCACTACGGCTCGCAGATAGACGAGCATCACGCCGTGCGCCGCGACGCCGGTATGTTCGACGTGTCCCACATGGGGGTCGTCGACCTCATAGGCGGCCGGGTACGCGAGTTCCTGCAGATGCTTTTGGCCAACGACGTGGCCCGGCTGAAGGTCCCGGGCAAAGCATTGTATTCCTGCATGCTGCTGCCCAACGGCGGCGTAATCGACGATTTGATCGTCTACTTCCTGGCGGAGAATCTGTTTCGCGTGGTGGTCAATGCCGGCACCTGCGACAAGGATCTGGCGTGGATCGTCCACCATGCGCAGGCGTTCGGGGTAAGCATGGCGCTGCGCCGCGACTTGGCGATGATTGCGATTCAAGGGCCGAATGCCCGGCAAAAGACCTTGCCGCTGTTGGCGCCGGCGCAGCGGGCCGCCGCGCTGGAATTACCTCCTTTCTGCGGCGCGACCTTCAATTCCTGGTTTATCGCGCGGACCGGCTATACCGGCGAGGATGGATTCGAAGTGCTGGTGCCGGCCGCCGAGGCTCAGAAGACGTGGAACGCGCTGCACGCACAGGGAATTGCGCCCGCCGGCTTAGGTGCAAGGGACACTTTGCGGCTGGAAGCCGGCATGAACCTTTATGGCAATGACATGGATGAAAATCATCATCCCTTGGAATCGGGTTTGGCGTGGACGGTGGCCTTCGAGCCTCGAGCGCGGGATTTCATCGGCCGCGATGCGCTGCAGAATTTGCAGCGAGACGGCGCTTGCGAACTTGTCGGCTTATTGCTCGAGGAGCGCGGGGTGCTGCGCAGTCACCAGAAAGTGGTCATGGCGCCGCCGGCCGGCACCGGCGAAGTCACGAGCGGCACGTTTTCTCCCACCTTGAATCGCTCCATTGCGCTCGCGCGGGTGCCACGGACCACGGCTAGCAGTGTGCAGGTCGAGATTCGCGGCAAGCTGCACGCCGCCCGCATCGTCAAGGCGCCGTTCGTGAGGCATGGCAGGGCTTTGATTTCACTTTAGTCACAGGGGATTTATCTTGAGCGACATACCCGATGATTTGCGATTCACCAAGAGCCATGAGTGGGTGCGTGAGGCGCCTAACGGCTCAGTCGAGATCGGCATTTCCGAACACGCGCAGAGCGCCCTGGGGGATTTGGTATTTGTCGAGGTTCCGGAGGTGGGGCGCACTTTGAGCGCCGGCGAGGCGGGCGCGGTGGTCGAATCCGTCAAGGCGGCCTCCGATGTCTACAGCCCCGTGAGCGGCAAAGTCATTGCCGGCAATGCCGCGCTTGCAGCGCAACCCGAACTGGTCAATCAGGACCCTTATGGGTCGGGGTGGCTGTTCCGCGTGCAGACCAATGCGCCATTCGACGCGGCCGCGCTGATGGGCGCCGCGGAGTATGCGCAGTACCTGGCCGCTGCGGCGAAGTAGCGAATCCCATGGCATTCATACCGCACACTGCCGATGACATCGATCGCATGCTGACGCGCATCGGTGCGCAATCGATCGATGATTTATTCGATGAAATTCCCGCGGCGTTGCGCGCCGGCGCTCTCAATCTGCCGCCGGCGATGGGCGAAATGGAACTGGGGCGGCTGCTCACCGAGCGCGCGGCGGGCGACGGGCGGCGGCTGAACTTCATCGGCGCAGGGGCCTACGAACATCACATTCCCGCGCCGGTATGGGCTATCACGACGCGGGGTGAGTTCTACTCGGCATATACGCCGTACCAAGCCGAAGCCAGCCAGGGCACACTGCAATTGATTTACGAATATCAATCGATGATGTGCGCACTCACGGGCATGGAAGTATCGAATGCCTCGCTATACGACGGGGCGTCGGCTCTGGCGGAAGCCTGCTTAATGGCGGTACGCGCCAATCGTGGCTCAAGCTCGCGGCGCATTCTGGTGCCGCGCACCCTGAATCCCACCTACGCGCACGTGGCCCACGCGATCGCCGGCAATCAGGGCATGGTTTTGGAATCCGTTGATTTCGATCGAGCGGCGGGGCGAACTCTGCTCGAGTCCCTGCGGCCCTACAGCGGGCAGGATGCCACGGCCCTGGTCATACAACAGCCGAATTTCTTCGGTTGCCTGGAAGAGGTGGATGAGCTCACTGACTGGGCGCATCAGAATAAAATTCTGGTGATTGCGGTGGTCAATCCCATTTCGCTGGCCGTGCTGAAGTCCCCCGGGCAATGGGGCACGCGCACCGACGCGGGCCATGGCGCCGACATTGTCTGCGGCGAGGGCCAGCCGCTGGGCGTGCCCCTGTCCTCAGGCGGTCCTTACTTCGGATTCATGACGACGCGCATGCAGTATGTGCGGCAAATGCCGGGGCGAATCGTCGGACGCACCGTGGACATAGAGGGCCGGCCGGGGTTCAGTCTGACCTTGCAGGCGCGCGAGCAGCACATTCGGCGCAGCAAGGCGACTTCGAATATATGCACCAATCAGGGATTGCTGGTCACGGCCGCCACCATCTACATGTCCCTGCTGGGGGCTGCCGGACTGCAGCGCGTGGCGGCGGCGAGCCTGCAGCGCACCGCTGACTTGGTCGCGCGCTTGAGCGCGGTAGCGGGGGTGAAAGCCGCCTTTACGGCGGCGCGCTTTCACGAGGCCGTGCTGGTGTTGGATCGGCCGGTGGCGCCGGTGTTGAGCGCTCTGGCGCAACGCGGGATCTTAGGCGGACTCGATCTTACCGATCGTTACCCCGAACTTGGCCATGCACTTCTGGTATGTGCGACCGAAACCAAACTTGGTGTCGATATCGATTCGTATGCCGCTGCGCTCGCCGACGTCATGAAGGTCTCGCGCGCCGCCGCGTGAGCGCCCAAAGAATTAAGGAGAGAACGATGACTGAGTTACATGCAAGAGAGCCACTGATATTCGAACTCGGCAAGCCGGGACGGCTGGCAGTGACGCAGTTCCCGCCGCATGCGCCCGGGACTGCGGAAATTCCGCTGCATCTACGCCGCGCCGCGCCGCCAGTGCTGCCCGAGGTGTCGGAACTGCAGGCGGTGCGTCATTTTACGCGCCTGTCGCAGATGAACTTCTCCATCGACACCCATTTCTATCCGCTCGGCTCCTGCACCATGAAATACAACCCGAAGGCATGCAATACCTTCGCCATGCTGCCGGAATTTCTGGCACAGCATCCACTCGGCCCCGAACCGCAGGGATTCATGGCCTGCATGTACGAGTTGCAGGAGATGCTGCAGGAGATCACCGGCATGCAGGCGGTCAGCCTCACCCCGATGGCCGGCGCGCAGGGGGAGTTCGCCGGCGTGGCGATGATTCGCGCCTACCATCGCGCGCGCAACGATCTGAGCCGCACTGAAATCATCGTGCCCCAGGCGGCGCACGGCACCAATCCCGCCACTGCCGCCATGTGCGGCTGCAGCGTCAAGGAAATCCCTTGCGATGCAAACGGGGATGTAGATATCGAAGCGCTGCGAGCCGCCGTGGGCCCGGCCACCGCGGGCATCATGTTGACGAATCCCTCCACTCTCGGCGTGTTCGAGCACAAAATTACCGAGGTCGCGCGCATCGTTCACGAAGCGGGCGGGCTGTTGTACTACGACGGTGCCAATCTCAACGCCATTCTCGGCAAGGTTCGGCCCGGCGATATGGGATTCGACGTCATTCATATGAACTTGCACAAGACATTTTCCACGCCGCACGGCGGCGGCGGTCCGGGATCAGGAGCGGTTGGTGTCGGCGCGCGGCTGCGGCCATACCTGCCGATTCCCATCGTTGGCAGGGACGGTGTGCGATATCGCTGGTTGACTGAGCGCGATCTGCCGCAGTCCATCGGTCGCCTGTCCGGGTTCATGGGCAATGCCGGCGTGAATCTGCGCGCCTATATTTACATGCGACTGCTCGGCCGCGAAGGCATGGTGCGGGTCGCGGAATTCGCCGCGCTCAATGCCAACTACCTGATGCAGCGGCTGCAGGCGGCAGGGTTCGAAGCGGCCTATCCCACGCGCCGCGCCAGCCATGAGTTCATTATTACGTTAAAGCGCGAGAACCGCCTCTATGGGGTAACGGCCATGGATGTGGCGAAGCGTTTGCTCGACTATGGCTTTCACGCGCCGACCACCTATTTCCCCTTACTGGTGCCCGAATGTCTATTAATAGAGCCCACGGAGACTGAGGCCAAAGAAGACCTCGATCGCTTTTGCGAGGCCATGATCGCGATCCGGCGGGAAATGGAGCAGGAGCCCGAGAAACTCTCCGCGGCTCCGCATACAATGCCGGTGCGACGGCTGGACGACGTACGCGCAGCGAAACAGTTGGATTTGGCATGGAAACCCGCCGCTTGAATGAGCGATAGAAACAAACCGACAGGAATAACGCGGCTGCTGCGTGCCTTCGGCTACTCCTTTCAGGGATTTCGTCACGCCTGGCGTGAAGAAGCGGCGTTTCGCCAGGAAGTGACGCTGTCCCTGCTCGTCATTCCTGCCGGCCTGTATCTTGGCCATTCCGGCGTCGAACGCGCCCTGCTGGTGAGTCCGATGCTGCTGATACTGGTGGTCGAAATTCTCAATAGCGCGGTCGAGGCTGTGGTGGATCGGTCCGGCACTGAGCGCCATCCCCTGGCCGGCATGGCCAAGGACATGGGTTCGGCGGCCGTCATGCTGAGTTTCGTCTTGTTAGGAACCGTATGGCTTCTGATCTTGTCCGACCACGGGCACTTGAACACATTCTCATCCTAGGATCGGCATGCCCCGTATTGCGCTGCTTTTGACCGTATTTGCATTGTTCGTAACCCATGCACCCGCCGCCTCGGTTACCACTCCCTTGCCCCCGCCGGTGCCAGCGCCCCTGTCGGCGCCGGTGCCCGCGCCCCAGCGGCCGCCCATGGTGCCAAGCTCGCCTGCCAATTGGGCGCAGACCCTGGAGCGCATCGCCAGCGGCGTGGTCACCATTCAAATCGACAGCACGCGCGCTTTTGACACGGAGTGGAACACGACGGCCCAGGCAACCGGATTCGTCATCGATGCCAAGCGTGGGCTGATCTTAACTAATCGACATGTGGTGACGCCGGGGCCGGTGACTGCGCAGGCCATTTTCCTCAACCGCGAGGAAGTGCAGCTGTATCCGGTGTATCGCGATCCTATCCACGACTTCGGCATCTATCGCTACGATCCGGCGAAACTGAAATTCATTCAACCCGCTGAATTGCCGCTGTACCCGGCGGGAGCGGTCATAGGGCGCGAAATTCGCGTGGTCGGCAACGATGCCGGCGAGCAGTTGTCCATCCTTGCGGGTACTTTGGCGCGTCTTGATCGTGAGGCGCCGGAATACGGTTACGGTAAGTACAACGATTTCAACACGTTTTATTACCAGGCCGCTTCCGGTACTTCGGGGGGCTCGTCCGGTTCGCCGGTCATCGATATCGATGGCAGGGTGGTGGCGTTGAATGCGGGTGGAGCGACGGGCGCGGCCTCGAGCTTCTACCTGCCGCTGACGGCGGTGACTCGCGCATTGAAGTTTATCGATGCGGGTAAACCCGTGCCCCGCGGTACACTGGAAATAGTATTCAAGTACACGCCCTACGATGAGCTGCGGCGCTTGGGGTTGAATGCCGACACCGAAGCGCGGATGCGCAGCGTAAACGCGAAGCTCACCGGCATGCTGGTGGTCGAAGACGTACAGCCGGGATCGGGCGCCGACGGCCTGCTCTCGCCCGGTGACATCCTGGTGGCCATCGACGGCAAGCCCATCCCTGAATTCTTCGCACTCGAGGAGGTGCTCGACAGTCATGTGGGTCAGCAGGTCAACGTCGAAGTGCAGCGCGGTCGCGATACACTCAGGCATGCGTTCGGCGTGCAGTCCTTGAGCGCCATCACCGCCGATGAGTACATTGAATTCGGTGAGGCCGTGGTGCACACCCTGTCCTACCAGCAGGCACGACATTTCAACGTGCCCATCAAGGGCGTGTACGTCGCGAATCCCGGCTATGTTTTCGGCAGTGCCGGAATTCCGCGCGCGGCCTTGATCAGCACCTTCAATGGCAAGAAGGTGGAGAACCTCAAGGATTTCGAGGCGGCTCTCGCGGATCTCGCCGATGGCGCGAGCGCGCCGGTCCGCTATGTGACATTGGAGGATCCACGCGCGGCGCAGTTGAAGGTCATTCGCGTGGACAGGCGGTGGTTTCCCGCCAGAAAGTGCAAGCGCGACGACGCTTTGGGAACCTGGCCCTGCACCGGCATCAGTCGGGGACCGAATGCAACCAGCGACCCGCCGGCCTCGACCCGGTTCACCAAGACCGGCGATCCGCGCATCGACACCCTGGCGCCGTCGCTGGTGATGGTGAACTTCGATATGCCGTATTCCGCCTCCGGAGTCACCGAAAAGAACTATCACGGCACGGGCGTCATCGTCGACGCGCAGCGCGGGCTGGTGGCGATCGACCGCAACACCGTGCCTATCTCCATGGGGGATGTGCGAATCACCTTCGCCGGTACGGTCGAGGTGCCGGGCAAAGTGGTTTTCATCCACCCGCAACACAATTTGGCAGTGGTTTCCTACGATCCGAAGTCGATCGGCACCACCCCGGTGCGGGCCGCCACGCTGCTCACTAAGCCGCTGGCGGCGGGCGACGACGTATGGGTGGTGGGGCAGCGCGCCGATTCGAAGCTGTTGTCGCAAAAAACCCAGGTATCCAGCGTGGACGTGGTGGCGTTTCCGCTGTCGCGCACGCTGCGCTTTCGCGACAGCAACCTGGAGGCCGTGAGTCTGATCAATCCGCCGGGCGATTACGATGGCGTGCTGTCGGATGAGAAGGGCAATGTGCTGGCACTATGGTCCAGTTTTGCGTTCGAGTCGCAGCGCGAACTCGAGCAAGTGAACCGCGGCATGCCGGCAGAACTGGTTGCGGAAATGCTCGGCGTGGTGGCGAATGGCAAACCGCTGTACTCTTTCGAGGCGGAGTTCAATGTGCAGTCTTTGGCGGGCGCGCGCGAGTTGGGATTGCCGGATGAATGGGTGCGGCGCCTCGAGGAGCATAACCCGCAGCGCCGTCAGGTCCTCGGCATCGACCGGTTGGTGGCCGGATCTCCCGCCGCAGCTTTGCTCGAGCCCGGCGATTTGCTGCTCGCCATCGACGGCAAGGTGGTGAATCGCTTTCGTGAGGTGGAGCGCGCCGTGCAGAATCCGCAAGTCCGGTTAAGCGTCTGGCGCGACGGCCGCGAGCAGACTGTGCAGATGAAAACAGTGGCACTGGACGGCCGCGACATCGACCGCGTGCTGATTTGGGCCGGCGCCACTCTGCAGGCGCCGCATCGTGCCATGGCGGCGCAGCGCGGTATCGCGCCCTATGGTGTGTTCGTGTCGTTCTTTTTCTATGGCTCACCGGCGACGCATTACGGTCTGTATGCGGGCAGGCGCATCACCGAAGTCGACGGGCAGCCGACGGCCGACCTCGATGCCTTTATCAAGGCGGTCAGCGGCAAGTCCGATCGCGCCTCATTGCGCCTCAAGACCGTGGCATGGAACGGGCAGACCGATGTGATAACTTTAAAACTCGACAAACACTACTGGCCTGCGTACGAGCTCGATCGCCAGAAAGACGGTTCTTGGACCCGCACCGCGCTCGATGCACCCGAAGTCACTGCGTCGCTGCCCCCTTGATGGCCTGCGGATCGAGTTCAATTGGTGAGCCGTGCGGCGTACGCTCTGCGGACTCAGCCCACGCGTCTCGACACTGGGCGAGTTCGCCGGCGGTTGCGGCGCCCTTGCGCGCCACCATGGCTTCGAGCGCCCGCAGCCAATGCTGGTAGTAGGTGTCGCCGAGGTCTGCGTCATGCGCCTGCGCGGCATGAATTTCCTTCGCTAGGGCCTGCGCCCATTCAGACCAAGTAAAGAGTCCGCGCTCATGCAGCCGCAGCGTCATGGCGAAGGCCTTGGCTTGCCAGGGCTCTTTAAATACGGGTCCCTCGGAGTCGCGCGGGAATCCGGGCAGCGCAAGCGGCGAGTCCTCGCTCATGCCGGCTCCAGATACGATTCCCAGGCATCCACCGAGACTAGCGATTGCTGCTGCGGCGTGCGCGGGCCCCAGAGTTCGCGCTCGTCGAAGGTCACCGCGTACAGCCACTGCGGCTGCTCGCCCAACCGCTGTGCATGGGTGTCCGCGAACACATGCATGCCGTGGATGCGCTCGACCACTGCGCGCTTGCCACGTGCATAGCCGGGCAGACGAGTATGGTGTTGGAGTGCGACGCTTGAGGTACGTACGCATTGCCCGACCGAGAATCGGGGCGGTGCGCCCGGCGGCCGCAAAGTCGGAGCGCCGTGCGCCAGCGCGGCGGCAACTTCCCGCGCGTGCAACACGCGTGCGACGGGTATGGCGGCCCCGAGCGCTCGGCCCTGAGCGAGTTCGTCCACGCTTATTGCGCCGCTCTGCAGAAGCAGCTTCTCCAAAGCGGCCAGCCAGACCTGGAAGTAGCTGAGTTTGTCGTAATCGTCGAGAGTTTCGCGAGCGGCGCGGCTGATATCGATATTCCACAGTCCGGTCGCGCCCATGCTCAAGGTGAGCGCCAGGACGCGGCGCTCCCAATCGTCGTGAACGGCTTCGCTCTGCGAGCTATGGCGCACCACGCCATATCCGTCATGACCGCCGAGATCGGCATGCGAATCATAGTTCACGGCGCTGCGCCCGATGTCGGCGCGCTGCGCGGCGTGAGCGGCAGACCCGTGCCTATCATGGAATCGCGAGTCACGAGCTGCGCGAGTTCGCGCTCGCTCAAGTGTTCGGACCCGGCGGGGCGTTGCGGCAGCACGATATAGCGCACCTCGGCGGTCGAGTCCCACACCCGAACGCGCACGCCATCCGGCAGCCGCACGCCAAAGTCTTCAAGTACGCCGCGTGGATCCTTCACCGCGCGCGCACGATAGGGCGCGCTCTTGTACCACGTGGGTGGCAGGCCGAGGACGGGCCACGGATAGCAGCTGCAGAGGGTGCAGACCACCATGTTGTGCTGCTCGGCTGTATTTTCGACCGCCACCATGTACTCGCCCTGCCGTCCCGTGAAACCCAAGGAGGCTATGGCCGTCGTGGCGTCCGCGAGCAGCCGGCGGCGAAAGTCCCGATCGCGCCAGGCGCGCGCCACCACCTGTGCGCCGTTGCGCGGCCCGATCTTGGTTTGGTAGGCATCGATCAGCACATCCAGTGCTTCAGGGTCGACATAGCCCTTCTGGGTCAATACCGTCTCGAGGGCGCGAACTCGCAGCTCCAGCGCACTCAATTGGCTGTGTTCGTGGTCATGATCGTGCTCGTCGTCGTGATCGGATGCGGCCATTGCACTAATATAAGGGCCAAACGCGCAAAATGCCCAGGTGACATTCGTGATAGACATGGCGTTGCGCGAGGATCTGCCGCAGATTCTCGCCATCTACAATGAAGTCATTCGCAATTCGACCGCCGTCTATTCCGAAGAAGAGTTCACGGCGGCGCGCGGCGGGACGTGGTTTGACGCCAAACTGGCCAATGGCTTTCCGCTGATCGTCGCCCGGGATGCTGCGGGCATCGCCGGTTTCGGCACCTTCGGCGAGTTTCGCGCGTGGCCCTGTTATCACCGCAGCGTAGAACATAGCGTGCATGTGCGGGTGGACCGCCGCGGGCAGGGTGTGGGGCGAGCGCTGGTGGTGGAGCTATTGGCGCGCGCCGCCGCCGACGCCAAACACGTCATGATTGCCGGTATCGATGCAGATAATGCAGTGTCGATCGGGCTGCATCGCAGCCTTGGATTTAATCAAGTCGGCCATTTTCATGAAGTGGGATTCAAGTTCGGGCGTTGGCTGGACTTGGTATTCATGGAATGTATCCTTTCGCCGACATTGGCCTCATTGTGAAGTAGAGCAAAGGCGTCATTGGCTCATGAAAAACGGTATTGACGCACGGATGGGCCTTTCCGGCCGTTAAGCGGCCCTTGTTGCTGTCGCAGTCTTGATATCATGGGGTGTGGTAAGAGCTACACAGACTGAAATCGAAGAGGCCGTCGAAGCCTTGCGCGCGGGCGATTTGGTGGTGTTCCCGACCGAGACCGTCTATGGACTCGGGGCGAATGCCTCCAATCCGGCCGCCGTGCGCAAGATTTTCGAGGTCAAAGGGCGCCCGCCCGATCATCCTGTGATCGTGCATCTGGACGATCCACGCTATTTGCACCGCTGGGTGTCGTCGGTGCCGCCGGTTGCGGCACAGCTGGCCGATAAGTTCTGGCCGGGGCCCCTCACCTTGATTCTGCCCAAGGCGGACAACGTCAATGACATCGTGACCGGCGGGCAGGACAGCATCGGTATCCGGGTACCCTCGCATCCCATGGCCCAACAGTTACTGAACGCCTTCGGCGGCGGTATCGCGGCGCCATCCGCCAATCGCTACGGGCGATTGAGCCCGACCAAACCCGAGCACGTGCGTGAAGAGCTGGGTGATGCGGTGGGCGTCATCTTGGACGGCGGGGATTCGCCCATCGGACTGGAATCGACCATTGTCTCCTGTCTGGACAATCAGGCGCGGCTGCTGCGGCCGGGCTCCATCACCCGCACGCAGCTCGAGCAAGTAGTCGGATCCCTGGTCATTGGTGGGTTTGCGCCGCGCGCACCCGGAGACCGGGCACTGCACTACGCGCCGTCGACCCCGCTCGAGATCGTGCCGTCGGATGATTTGGAAGTGCGTGCCGGTGAAATAACCACGCGCGAGGAGAAAGTTGCCGTGCTCGCCATGCGCCCGCCGCTACAGACTCAACGTCACATGACCTGGATCAACGCGGGTAAGAGGCCGGACATCTACGCGCACAACCTCTACAACCATCTGCGCACGCTGGACCGGGCCGGCTGCGTGAGAATTTTCGTACAAAGCCTGCCGCCGGATGAACGCTGGACAGCGATTCTCGACCGCCTACAGCGTGCCAGCGGCATGGGCGATGACTCCCTCGAACTCAGTGTGAGCTAATGAGCGAGAGCGCAGGCAAATCGCGTTCGGTAGCCAACGAATCATTGGAACTCGATCCGGCGGCGGATCCTTTTTCGCATGCATCCATCCGGCATCTGGCAGCCCGCTACGGTTCGCCGCTGTTGGTGATCGATGCCGAGCGCGTGCGCCGACAATATCGGCGTCTCGCGGCCGCGCTTCCAGGCGTAGACTTATACTACGCACTGAAGCCTCTGCCGCATACCTCGGTAATCGATACCCTGCATGCTGAGGGGGCTTTTTTCGATTTGGCGACCAACGGCGAAGTCGAATTGATGCGCCGCCTCAAGATATCGCCGCAGCGCTGTATTCACACGCATCCGATCAAGCGCGACAGTGATATTCGCACCACCTTGGCCTACGGCGTCAATCGCTTCGTCATCGACAATCCCGACGAACTGCGTAAGTTCGTGAAGTACCGCAGTCGCGCTTCCCTGCTGATTCGCGTGTCCTTCAGCAGCCCCGACGCACGGGTTGATTTGTCGCGTAAATTCGGATGTGACCCGCGAGCAGTGTGCGAGCTGCTGCGGCTGGCCGCCGATTTGCGGATCGAAATCGACGGGCTGTCGTTTCATGTGGGATCGCAGGCGGCAGGGCCTGCCATGTTCGTCGAGGCCATCGCTCGCTGCGGCGAGTTGCTGCGCACCGCGCAGAAGGTCGGGCACGCTCCCAGCATCTTGGATATAGGTGGCGGTTTCCCGGTGGATTATCGGCAGCTCTGCATGCCTATCGAGGAGTTTTGTGTGCCGATTTGCGCTGCACTGCAAGAACTGCCGCCCACGATTCGCGTCATTGCCGAACCCGGTCGATTCATTGCCGCGCCTGCTGCGGTCGCGGTGGCGAGCGTATTGGGCCGCGCGCAGCGCGACGGCCGCTGGTGGTATTACCTCGACGATGGACTGTACGGCAACTACAGCGGGCAGCTATACGATCACGCCAGCTACCCGGTGGAGGCACTGGTACCTTTGGCGATGACCTATCCATCGGTACTGGCCGGACCCACCTGCGACAGCATCGACGTCATCGACGAACACTTGGAGTTGCCGCTGCTCGATATGGGCGATCTTGTGGTCGGGCACGGCATGGGTGCCTACACCTGGGCCTCGGCTTCGGAATTCAATTTGTTTCCGCGCGCCACCGTGCTGGCGCTAGATCAAGGCCGTCTGCTTACCCACGCGGTTCACCAATGAACTGGAACCGGCGCCGAATATTGCGGGCGGGGGGCGCGCTGGCAGCAGCGTCGGCCGCCGCCTTGCTGACGGGCCGATCGATGGGCCGAGATGTTGCCGCTGCTCGCGGTGCCGTTCGCAGCAAGGCCGGGTCAGGCGACCGGTGGATCGCTTTGCTGAACCTGCATACCGATGAGCGGCTTGAAATCGAATACGCGCACCACGGTGCTTATGTGCCCGAGGCCCTGTCGGCGATCGAAGCGCTGTTGCGGGACTTTCGAAATGGCGAGCGGCATGTCGTCGACCCGAGCCTCATGGACTATTTGATCGAAGTGGCCCACACGATGGGGGCCGATCCGGTATTCAGCGTGATTTCCGGCTATCGCTCGCCTCAGACGAACGCGGTATTGCATGAGAAGAGCTCGGGCGTCGCGCAACATAGCTTGCATATGGAGGGCAGGGCCATCGACGTGCGCATGACCGGCATCGATTGCGCAAGCTTCGCCGCCCAAGCCGAGGATTTGCAGCGCGGTGGGGTGGGATACTATCGGGCTTCAAATTTCGTGCACTTGGATACCGGCGCATTTCGGACCTGGAAGGGCTAAGCCAGAGCGAAGGACTTGATTAGACGTAAGCTCGCCGGCAAGCGCATGAAGCGATTGTCGTGTCGTACGCGCCGTGCTTCCAGCGCCTTTTGCAAGCGTTCATCGTGACGGTAAATGTCATCGAAGAATAGAATATTGCCCTTCTCGGTTGCAATGGCGGTGCCGTAGACGATGAACACCCGGATGCGGTTCTTGAGCGTCACGGTCTGCGGTGCAGTGCCGTTCATGGCGGCCAGTATCCTCTCCCTGGTCCATTCGGGTGCATCGCGCAGCACGTACAGCGCCAAACCCACCGGGTCGCTGACCCGAACGCAGCCATGGCTGAAATCGCGCCGTGTTTCTGCGAACAGAGATTGCGCCGGCGTCGAATGCAGGTACACATTGTAGGGATTGGGCATCATGAATTTCACCAGCCCCAGTGAATTGTTGGGCCCGGGCCGCTGACGCAGCCGCAACGTGCCCTTGGCGACCAGTTCGACATTTTCCCGCGTATTCGCCAGCACACGCGCCGAGTCACCGCCGCCGCTGACGATTTCCATTTGACGCCGCTCGATGTCGGCGGGATTGTTGCGCGCGGTCGGCACAATCTCCTTCAGCGCGATGCTATAGGGCACTTCCCAATAGGGCCGGAAAATCAAGTAGCTCATGTCGGCCGCGAACACCGGCGTCTGGGTGGAGTCGAAGGACTTGCCGACGATGACGTCCATTTGACGAATATGCGCCTCGGAATCGGCCGTCGACTCGAACGCAAACAATCGGAACTGCGGAATGTTGACGATGATGGGCGCGGTGACGAGTTCAGACGGCAGCCAGCGCCAGCGCTCCATGGTGAGTTCGATTTGGCGCACGCGGTCTGTGAGGGGCCGCGTCAGCTGCAAAAAAGTCGCGGCGCCGAGCACGCCGTCGGGTTTCTCGCCATGCCGGCTTTGAAAGTGCTTCAGTGCCTCCACGATGGGGGGCGACAGGTTGCTCGGCGGCGCTGCGTCCGCTGCCGCCGGCGTTATGTCGCCGAGCGCCGCTAATAAGACTTGTAGTTTCGCGGCGCCGGAATAGTCCTCGCCGGGCTTGAGCGATTTCGCAGGCAACGGCGGCAAATCGTTGAGCCCGTCTTCGCCCGCCAGCGCTCGGTATTGCGACAATTTTCCTTTCAGCAGCGCGTAATGACTGAACTGCGGCTCCAGTGCGTCGACGGCAGCGGCAACGTCGACCGCGGTGGCGAGATGGGCGAGGGTGGTGGGAATATCGAGATTGATCCTGCCAATACTCAAGTCGTGTCCCATGGTCGCCGGATCGACTCGGCCCAAGTGCACATCCGACAAGAATCGGACCCCGGCCCGGGACAGGCCGGCGTCGAACAGGGCCCATTGCTCAATGCCCGCGCGCGGCGCATCGATCAAATCGATCAACAGGTAGGCGAGTCTGTTGCCGGGATAGTCTTCGGGGTCCAAGCCGCGCTCTGCCGCAAGACGCAGCTGCTGCAACAGCGAAATCGCAGCCGCCGTCGGCTTTTCGCCGTCGCTCCACAGCAGCCGATAGCCGTTAGCCTCATACAGCGTGCCGATTTGATCGCGATCGCTCGACGCTGCCGACCAATCGAGGTAGGCCGGGTTACCCTCTTCGATGATTTGCTTCAGCGCGTCTTCTGCCGGTGCGTGGGTCGGCGCTTGCGACTGGGCTGGCGTCAGCGCCGACGGCGCGAAAGCACCTCCGGCCGTGGCGAGCAGCACGGCGCCGAGCCGCAATACTGCGCGTAGCCAAGATTCCGAACCGAGTCGTGCCATGATCATCCCTATTCTCTATTTTGATAAGATTTACCACATGAGGCCACGAAACGTATTGTCAATGCTGTTGCTGGCGGGCGCGTTGACTGCCTGCTCTGCGCAAACCTCGGGCACGGAAGCGCCGGCGGCTGCAACGGCGTCCGCCGCGGAGCTCGGCGCGCGCATCTATAACGGCAACTGCGTCCCGTGCCATCAGCAAACGGGCGCCGGGATCCCCGGGGTTTATCCCGGCTTGGCGGGGTCACCCGTGGTTGTCGGAGATCCGGCCGCACTCGCGCTGTGGGTGATCAAGGGGCAGAGGCCCGCTTCTATGCCGGTGGGAAAATACTCTACCCAAATGCTGCAGTTCGGCTGGCTGAAGCCCGCCGACGCGGCGGCGTTGTTTTCCTTCCTGCGCGCTAACTTCGGCAATTCGGCGACGCCGGTGGGCGCTGAGGTGGTGGCAAAGGCTATCGGGCAATGACGCCGCCCACGGTCATCCATGGCATGGTGGATCGCTGCCGCGCCGCGGACTATCCGCCGGCGGTGGCGCGCATGCGCTCCGGCTGGGTGGTGATGGGGGCACGCCAGGTGTTGACGGGCTATTGCCTGTTGCTGCCCGATCCGGTGGTGCCGCATTTGAATGCGCTGCCGCCGGAACTGCGTGCGCAATTCCAAGCCGATATGGCGGCGGTGGGCGATGCGCTGCTCGCCGTCATGGTGGCCCTGCGCATCAATTACGCCATATTCGGCAATGTCGATCCGGCGCTGCATGCGCATATATTTCCGCGCTCCGCCACGGAGCCGGAGGCGACGCGCACGGCGCAGCCTTGGGCGCTCGACTGGAATGCCGCGCCGCTGTACTCGGATGCCGTGCACGGGGAGCTGAAGCGCCACTTGGCTACGCTGCTCGCGCCATGGCAGCCAGGGTAGACTGGGCGGTCAGATGCGCAAGGCTAGTTCGCGCGCCAGCGCACTTAAGTCGCTGATAGGCGCAGAACAGGTCATTCCCGTACATAGATAAGCCACGGTGTCGGTAGCTGCGCGCTTGGCTGCGATCGAGGGCGGCAGCTCAGCGGTATCGCGAGGAATGGCGAATATCATGCGGCCCGGGGCATATAGGGCGCCGATGGCAGTTGACCAGCGTGCGGCATCAGTCGCATCGCCGCGAATGATCAGTATTTGCGCGGATATTAGAAAGTCCTGCAGTGCGTTGAGCAGGCTCATGTGTGCCTGCGGATACTGCTGCAGCAGAGGCCATCCTGCTTGCAGGCTGCGCTCGGCGGCGTCCAGGTAGCGCAGTTCGCCGAGCAGGTAGCCTAAGCGGCACAGCGCCGATGCCGCAATGCCGTTGCCCGAGGGCAGCGAGTCGTCGCTGAAGGTTTTGCTGCGGTGAATGAGTTGCTCGTGATCGGCCGCGGTGAAAAAAAACCCGCCGGATTGGCGATCCTCGAATTGCGCCAACAGAACTTCAGCGAGGCTGATAGCAAATTCCAAATCCTTGCTGCGCCAGTGGGTTTGCAGCAGCTCGAGCAGGGCATCGATGAGGAAGGCGTAGTCATCCAAATACGCCGGCAGATGCCCGCGCCCATCTTTGTAAGTCGCGAGCAGCCGCCCGTCGCGCCACAGCCGCCGGCGTATGAGGTCCACGGCCGCCGCGGCGGCATCGGCCAGGTCAGGCCGGCGCAGCACGCGGGCCGCGATCGCCAGCCCCTTGATCATGAGCGCATTCCATGCGGTGAGGATTTTCTCATCGCGGGCCGGCCACACGCGCAGGTCCCGTACCCGCAAAAGTTTGGCGCGCGCGTTGGCGATCAGCACATCGACCGCTGCGGTAGATTCAGCAACGCCTGCGGCGACGGCATCGATGGATTCGTAAGTGTAAAGATGCCAGTCGCCCTCGAAATTCGCGCGGCGGTCGAGGCCGAAACGGCGTGAGAACGCGGCATATTCCGCTGCAGTCAGCAGCGCTTGTACTTCGCCGGGAGTCCAAACATAGAATTTTCCCTCATGCCCTGCGGAATCTGCGTCGAGGCTGGAGTAAAAACCGCCTTGCGGCGAGCGCATGTCGCGCAGCACCCAGTCGGCGGTCTCGCCCGCGATACGGGCGAAGAGTTGCTCGCCGGTGGCAAGGGAGGCTCGAGCGTACTCGCACAGCAATTGCGCGTTGTCGTAGAGCATTTTTTCGAAGTGCGGGATCATCCATTGTTTATCCACCGAATAGCGTGCGAAGCCCCCGCCCAGCTGATCGTAAATTCCGCCTTCGGCCATGCGCGTCAAGGTAAGGCTCGCCATGTACAGTGCCTTGAGGTCTGGGCTGGGCTCGGCCGACGTGCCGTGCCAATGCCGCAGACAGCGCTCGATGCTGCCGGGGTGCGGAAATTTAGGGGCTTGGCTAAAGCCGCCGAATTGTGCATCGAATGTACGCTCCAGGGCCGCGCGCGCCTCGAGCAGCGGCGCACGGTCGAGGACGGCGCCGCTGGCCGGCGGCGGCTCGAGACTCGCCAGTGCGGCGGTCAGTTGGGCGCTTTGTTCGGTGATTTCGGCGCCGTGGCTATGGAAATACTCGGCCACGCGGCGCAGCAAATCGCTGAACGCAGGCAGACCATGGCGCGGCTCTTTCGGAAAGTAAGTGCCGCCGAAGAAGGGTGTTTGGTTTTCCGGGCTGAGGAACATGGTCAATGGCCAGCCGCCGGAGCCGTGCGTGATGAGCTGCTGCGCGACTTGATAGATCTTGTCGAGATCGGGCCGTTCCTCACGATCCACTTTGATATTGACGAATAATTCATTCATCAGCGCGGCCGTGGCAGGGTCCTCGAAAGATTCATGCGCCATGACATGGCACCAATGGCAGGCGGAATAGCCGATGGACAGCAGAATGGGCTTGCGATCCCGCCGGGCGAGGAGCACGGCCTCCTCTCCCCAGGGATACCAATCCACGGGATTGTCCGCGTGCTGCAGGAGGTAGGGACTGGTTTCCGCGGCAAGGCGATTGCGCTGCATGTTTCAGCCCCGCGTCGGTTAGAATGGGCGCCAATATAGCCGAAGTAGCTCCCATGTCCGACTCCAGTAACGCGGCAGAACTGCCCGCCCTGCGCTTGAAGCGCAACGAAGATCGCCGGCTGAATGCAGGACATCTGTGGATCTTCAGCAACGAGGTCGACACGGACCAAACACCGCTCCCCAAATTCAAGCCTGGCGAGTTGGTGCGCGTGCTGGCGCACAATGACCGCGCATTAGGCTTGGCCTATGTCAATCCGAAGTCGCTGATCAGTGCGCGCATGCTGGGTACCTGGAGGCTTCCCGACACGGCCTGGCTCGCCGGCCGCATACGCAGCGCGCTGGCACTGCGCGACAGGCTGTATGCCAAGCCCTATTATCGCTTGGTGTACGGCGAGTCGGACGGGCTGCCGGGGCTGGTGGTCGACCGTTACGGATCCGCATGCGTGGTGCAAATCGGCACTGCCGGAATGGAAAGGCTCAAGCTGCAGATTCAACTGGCTTTGGAGCAGGTTCTGCACAGCGAGGCGCTGCTCTTTAAGAACGACAGCCCCTCGCGCGAAATGGAAGGCCTGACAAGCTATGTGGAGGCCGCAAAAGGCAAGTTCGAAGGATTGAATGCAGTTTTGGAGGACGACCTGGAATTTCAGGTGCCGCTGGCCGAGGGACAGAAGACCGGATGGTTCTTCGATCAAGCGGCCAACCGCCGGGCGCTGGTCAAGTATGTGCGCAAGGGTGCACGGGTGCTGGATGTGTTCAGTTACGTGGGCGCCTGGGGCGTGCGCGCGGCACAGGCCGGAGCGAGCGAGGTACTATGCGTCGACAGCTCCGCTTCGGCACTCGAACTGGCCGTGAGCAATGCTGAACTCAATACATCCAAGATCATTCCCGTCAAGGGCGACGCCTTCGACGTGCTGGAGGAACTGGTCAAGAAGCGTGAGCGCTTTGATGTCGTCGTCATCGATCCGCCGGCGTTCGCCAAGCGCAAGAAAGACTTGCCGAAGGCGCTGGCCGCCTACAAGCGCCTGAACCAGCTGGCCATGCAAGTGCTCGGGCCCGAAGGTATTTTGGTTTCCTGCTCCTGTTCCTATCATGTAAGTCCTGAGGATTTGCAGGATGCCGTTGCCAAGGCGGCGAGGGCGGCCGACAAGCAGCTGCAGATCCTTGAGATGGGCGGCCAGGCGCCCGATCACCCGGTGCATCCCGCCATTCCGGAGACCCGCTATCTGAAGGCCTATTTCTGTCGGGTGAACGACAGTCTAAAGTAGTGCCATGCTGACCTACCCGCACATCAATCCCATTGCCATCTCGATCGGACCGGTTTTCGGACTCGGGCCATTGCGCGTGCATTGGTACGGAATCATGTACCTCATCGGATTCGTCGCAGCCTGGTGGCTGGCGAGATACCGCGCGCGGCGCCCCGGTTCAACGTGGACCGCTCTGGACATCGATGACCTCATTTTCTACAGCGCCATCGGCGTCATAGTCGGCGGCCGATTGGGTTGGTGCATTTTCTACGGCCATGACGTGATTGCCGAGAGTTGGCTGAACGTATTTCATATCTGGGACGGCGGCATGTCCTTCCACGGCGGCATGACGGGAGTGCTGGCCGCGGGTTGCGTGTTCGCGCGGGTCAAGGGCAAGCGCATAGCCGATGTGCTCGATTTCCTCGCGCCGCTGCCGGGCATTGGTCTGTTGGCCGGTCGGCTCGGCAATTTCATCAACGGTGAACTTTGGGGCAAGCCTACCGATCTGCCCTGGGCCTTCGGTGTGCCCGATGCCAATGGGGTGCTCATCGCGCGTCATCCTTCCCAGCTGTATGAGGCGGGTCTCGAGGGATTGGTGCTGTTCGTGATCGTGTGGTGGTTTACCAGCAAGCCGCGGCCGCGGCTTGCGCCCACCGGCTTGTTCCTACTGGTTTATGGATGCGCCCGATTTATTGTCGAATGGGTGCGGCTGCCGGATGCGAATATCGGCTACCTGTACGGTAACTGGTTGACCATGGGCATGCTGCTGACTACGCCGATGATATTCATCGGCTTAGGGATGATGCTGTATGCCTATCGGCGTAATGCACCGAGCGGCAATCTAGGTGCAATGCAAGCCTGATGCGGCAGTATCTCGATTTCTTGAGTCACATCAGGCAGCACGGCGCGCGCAAGGACGATCGTACGGGCACCGGCACGTTGAGCGTATTCGGCTATCAAATGCGCTTCGACCTCAACCAGGGATTTCCGCTGGTGACCACCAAGAAATTGCACCTGCGCTCGATCATTTACGAACTGCTGTGGTTTCTGACCGGCGACACCAATGTCCGCTATCTGCACCAACATGGCGTCAGCATCTGGGATGAATGGGCGGACAAGGACGGAAATTTAGGCCCGGTATACGGCAAGCAATGGCGCAGCTGGCCTGCCGCCGACGGCCGCAACATCGATCAATTGGCGAACGTAGTCCAGCAGCTGAAGAGCAATCCGAACTCGCGGCGTATCCTGGTGAGTGCGTGGAATGTGGGCGAATTGGAGCAAATGGCGCTGCTACCGTGTCACGCGCTGTTTCAGTTCCATGTCGCCGCCGGACGCCTCTCCTGTCAGCTGTACCAGCGCAGCGCCGACGCTCTGCTCGGCGTGCCGTTCAACATCGCTTCCTACGCGCTGCTGACGCACATGCTGGCGCAGCAATGCGATCTTACCGTCGGCGATTTCATTTGGACCGGCGGCGATTGTCATCTGTATGTGAATCACCTCGAACAGGCGGATCTGCAGTTGAGCCGCGCGCCGTACCCCTTGCCCGGATTGGTCATGCGGCGCAAGCCGCCAAGCCTGTTCGACTACACCTTCGAGGATTTCGAAATCCTCGATTACCGCTATCACGCAGCCATTAAAGCACCCATAGCCATATGAAAAAAACTCCGCGCAGCCGCGCACCTCTGTTCGAAGTGCGCCATTCGCCCATCCACGGCTATGGCGTGTTCGCCGCCCGGCGCATCCGCAAGGGCACCACCATCCTCGAGTACCTGGGCGATCGTGTCAGTCACGCCCAGGCGGATACGCGCTACGAGGACAAGGATCCGAACGATAACCACACCTTTCTGTTCACCGTCGATGCAAAGACCGTGATCGACGCCGGCGTGAACGGCAATGAGGCGCGCTACATCAACCATGCCTGCGACCCGAATTGCGAAAGCACCACGCTGGGCAAGCGCATTTTCATCGAGGCGATTCGCACCATACAGCCCGGCGAAGAGCTGTCGTACGACTATCAGATAGGGCGCGACAGCGACGATGCGCCCAACGTGGACGAAATCTACGCCTGCCGCTGCGGAGCCGAGAACTGTCGCGGCAGCATGCTGGAGCTGGCGAAGAAGGTGCCGAAAAAGACGCCGAAGAAGGCCGCTGCAAAAGCGCGCAAGAAGGCGCACCGGGCCCCGGCGCGGGCCGCCCGAGGTCAGGCGGCGGTGCGCAAGCGGGCCGCGCGGCGCGGCGGCATGGCCAAACGGTCGCAGCGCCGCGGCCGCTGAAGCCGCCATGCCGGGTGCGCTTACGCCCGAGCTGGGAGCCGACGGTATCTGGGTTGAGGATCGGTTCCTGGCCCCGGCGCTGATTCGTGATCTGGTGGGTTGCGCCGCGCTGCGCCGTGCAAGCGGCGAGTTTGCCGGCGCTCGTATCGGCGCCGCGCGCGGCTTGCAGCGCCGCGAGGAGATTCGCGGTGACAGTATTTGCTGGATCGGCGCGCCGCTATACCCGGCAGAGCACACGCTGCTGGGCGAACTCGAGCAATTGCGGTTGCAGCTCAATCGCTCGGCCCCGCTTGGGTTGTTCGATCTCGAGCTGCACTACGCCTGCTATCCGCCCGGCGCCGGCTATGCGCGTCACGTCGATCAGCCTCAGGGGCGGCGGCAGCGCCAAGTGTCGCTGGTGCTGTACTTGAACGAAGAATGGGAGACTGCGGCGGGCGGGGAGCTACGGTTATTCGACGCCCTCGGCGGTCATCGGGATGTGGCGCCGATCGGCGGGCGCATGGTTTGTTTTTTGACGGCGGGGCGGGAACATGCGGTGCTGCCGACTCGGCGTGAACGCCTTAGCATCAGCGGCTGGTTTCGGGTGCGGGAGGACTGACTGTGTTATTCGGCACGCAGCAGATTGGCCACATGCTCGGCAATCGCAAGTGCCGAGGTCAATCCCGGCGACTCGATGCCGTAAAGATTGACGAGCCCAGGAACGCCATGAACGTCGGGGCCCTGGATCAGAAAATCCGCCGCGGGCCCATTCGGCCCATGCAACTTTGGGCGAATTCCCGCGTATGCGGGTCGTAAGGAGTCATCCGGCAAGGCGGGCCAGTAGCGGCGAATCGCTGCGTAGAACTGCTCGGCGCGCGCGGGGTCGACTGTGTAATCGACGCGCTGCACCCACTCCACATCGGGCCCGAAGCGCGCCTGACCGGCCAAGTCCAGCGTCACATGCACCCCTAAGCCTCCCGGCTCGGGGACCGGATACACCAGCCGGCGGAACGGCGTCTTCGTTTGCAGGACATAGTAATTCCCTTTAGCAAAGTATGCTGGAGGCACACTCGCCTTGGGCACGCCCTGGATGCGGTGGGCCGTCTCCTGGGCATACAGGCCGGCGCAATTGATGACGACGGAGGCTGCGAGGCTCATGATTTCCTCGCAACCTGCTTCCAAGTGAATGGCCTTGTCTTCGCATTGCCCGCGCAGCACCGGCGCGCGCAACGCAATCACTCCGCCGGCTCGTTCAAAGTCTGCTTGCAGTGCCAGCATGAAGCCGTGGCTGTCGACTATGCCGGTGGACGGAGAGCACAGCGCGGTCACGGCGTTCAATTCCGGCTCAAACTCACGCGTTTCATCGGCCGTCAGCCAGTAAAGATCGGTGACTCCGTTGGCGCGAGCCCTGCTCTCGATCGATTGTAGAGTGGGAATCTGCGACTCGTCTGTGGCGACGATGAGCTTGCCGCAGCGTTGGTATTCGACGCCGCGAGCCTCGCAGAACTCGTACAACAGCTTCTTTCCCGCGACGCAGAAGCGCGCCTTCGCCGAACCCACGGGATAGTAGATACCCGCATGGATCACTTCGCTGTTGCGCGAGCTCGTGGCCGTGCCGATGGCCGATTCGGCTTCGAGAATCAAAGTCTCGCGGCCGCGCCGCGCCAGCTCCCGCGCCACCGCCAAACCCACGACACCCGCGCCGATGACCACGCACTCGATTGATTCGGTCATGCAAGCGTCCTGCGCAAGGCACGCGGGCGCATCAATACGCCGCTTGCACCGTGCCGTCGATCTGCGTGCGTTCCGTTGAGCTGAACTTGGAGATCACCAGCCACAGCATTTCGAGCATGACGGCACTCGGGATTGCGATGGCCATTACCACCGCCATCCCGAACTGCGGAAGCTTCATCCCGACAGCAATACAGCCCGCCAGCGTCGACGTCAACGCCCGTGGCAGCGCAAAGCTCATCGGAATGAATGAGGACCATATGGTCAGTGCGATATTACGCCGAGCGCCGCGGGTGATGTGAATCAAGAGGATGACGGCAGACACCGCAATGCATACATGCCCTACCCCTCGAGCACGGGCATCGCGAGAAAGCCTTGCATAGTGCTCGAAGACACCACGCCAATATCGCCGATGATCACGATTAGGCCGCCGGCGACGAGCCTTGGAGCTGCAAGTGATTGGTGGAAAATCCCTCCATCTAGGTTTTTTAAAATCCCTGTCGTCGGCCACCGAACCGTGGCCGGCAGGCTAGGCGCCCCCGAGTTTTAGCTATCTCGCCGTTTACTGACACGGTCTGTAGGATAAAGCCTCTTGTGGCTCAGTTAGTAGTTGGAGTAGTGTTTTCTCGGCGTACTAAGTTCTCTACCAACCTCTTAACAATGTAGTTTCTATGTGCACTTCCCACTGGATTTCTGCAATGATCGCGTTCGCGGCTTGTACGTCATCCGCCGCGCAGGCCGATAATTTTGTTGGCGCTCAGTATGACGGTGAGACTGATTCGCTGGTGGTCACCATGCGCTATCGCGGGACCAATCCCGATCATGGGTTTACCGTGCAGTGGGGTCGATGCAAAGCGGCGGCTGCGGGTCAAGCCCATCAATTGAGCGCAGTCATACTGGACGACCAATGGGATGACGTGGCACGTTCGCCCTTTACGAAGACAACGCGATTCGGCCTCGCCGCGGTTGCATGCCGACCGGCCCAGGTGACGCTGCATACCGCGCCTCATTTTTATTACCGGGTCGACGTTCCTGCGTCGCCGAGCCCATCTCGCCAGTAAACCAACTTATCATCTTAAAAAAAAGACCTTCTTCATGAGAATTCCCATATCGATAATCACGCTGTTTATATCGCTGAGTGCAGGCGCCGCTGGTTTGCCGTGCTCCATCCATCCAAAAAAGGGTCTTTCGAACGCCGATCTTGCAATGCTGGCGAAGGTGAGCCAAGCGGATGCAGAAAGCGCGGCGCTGAAGGCCGTTACGCTCAAGGGTGCGAGCGTCACGAGCGGTGAGCTCGAGGCTGAGGGCGGATGCTTAATCTATAGCTTCGACATAAAAATGCCGGGTAAGAAATCCATCATTGAAGTCGCGGTTGATGCAGGCAATGGCAGAGTGCTCTCGCAAAAACGGGAAGGGCCCAAAGCTCAAGCGGCGGAGGCCGCGGCGGATCAGGCGGCGGCCCCCAAGAAGTAAAGTTCCTTTATTGCACGGCACGCACAAAATCGACGTACCGCTCGTCGCTCGGCCCGTCCGGTAGGGGCTGCACCGGGCCAGGCTTTCAGCTCTCCCAGCGCGGTGCCACGCCAGTCATGGGACCGCATGAGTGCGCCCATTTCGCCACCTCCCTGCAATTTTAGGAGACTGCTTTTGGTGCGGTGCGATCTAGTGACTAGAGGCCGACAGATGCCCCGAGAAATCTGGCGACGTTGGGTGGCAGAGGGAATGCCCTCACTGTGAGGGCGCGCGCGTCCTTCAGGCGCCGGCCCGGTCCAATCGTCCAAGTGAGACTTTGGGCGTACCCAGGCTCGGTGAGGTGTTTAGAGTACCTTCAACGCTATCGAGGAACTCCTCTTGCCGGATTCGATCACGTCCCACCTGCAGCCCCAAAGTGCTTTTTCCGGGCTTGTGCCCTCGGTCTTGGTCCCGGGTCCGAAGATCGCCGCTCGGTGGTGTGGCGCACTCGAGCGGCGCCTGAATCGCATGCCGCTCGAGACGCTGCTGCGCGCGCACCGGCAACGGTGCAGCACCGCTGAAAACACGGCGCTTGATGAAAACCTCACAGTCGCCACAGCGTTCCTGCTGACACCAAGCTTAACGCACACCCACGACTGGCAGCAGCTAGTCAATCCGGCGTACTTTATCGCCCTCGGCCGGGTTGTCGGCACGGTGAGTTACTGCCTGGCGTCGCTAATCATGGAGCCACAGGCGTGGCGGGTGACAGCGCTTCGGGCCACGGCCCGCTTGCTTAGCCCGGTCCTCGGGCCCGATGCGGCACCGCAGACCGCGGCGGATGTTGTGGGCAGCTTCGGATCGACGCTCGGTAGCGCGCTCCTCGAATCGCCTCTAGGGCAGCACGTCGCACGTGCGCTTGCGAGTTGCGATCCGGCTGATCTCACGGCACTGCGCCAACTGGCAACGCAGGAGCTCGCCCAGAGCACGCTGCCCGGGCTTCGCGTCTTTCTACTGACCCAGGACGAGCGCATCCCCGCGCACGTCGCGGCGAACACCTAGACCGCCCGCCGGCGTTGCGCTTTTGTAGAAGCGAAGGCTTCTACACTTCCGCGCCACACGTATAGTCCCAATTCGTGGAGCAGCGGAAGAGTTACTGTCAGCGTGCCGGCCGGCCGACCAACTTGACCCGCAAAAGAGGAGACTTCGAGGACTCGCATCCCGAAGCCTCCTCACCGCTCTGAATTCCTAAATACTTCGACGACTATGCATAACGAAACTGACCACTGCGCCTATCAAAAAGACGACGAAAAGCACTTTTGCAATTCCTGCAGCGCCCGCGGCTACACCGCCAAAACCAAAGACTGCGGCGATTAAGGCAATAACTAAAAATACAATGGCGTAATGAAGCATGGTCTTACCCTTATTTATTTAACTGTTCTGGAGATAGCGATTACTTCCGGGCTACTTTTAGGTCGTTTGTAACACGGCCCTGTCCGGCCACGGCGAGCGCTTTCTGCTCTACCATAGCTTTCTCGTCATCCGATTTCACAACGCCATTTAGAGTCACTTGACCATTGACTGAAACAATTTTGACGTTGTGGGCATAGGTCGACAATGACTTGTCAGCGACCACCTCTTTCCGAATACGCTGAATAACCTGACGGTCGCTCGCGTTTTCTTTCTGAGAATCTGCCGTGACAGTTCGGTTAGTGTCGAGTTTATTCTCTCGGCTGTTGTCCGGCGCTGCAGGGGCGGAGGTGCCTTGTGCCGACGGGGTTTGGCCGAGTGCGAACGGTACGCCCGCGGTAAGAATAGCCGCCAAGCAGATGCTAGCTGGTAAGGTTTTCATATTGTTTACTCCTTGATGTTAGGTTGCATGGAGGTCTGCTACGAGACCTCCATGCAGTGCTTGGATCAGGCCGAACGTACGGTCGACTCGGCGCCAGCGCTTTCGCTTGAAGAGGCAATGTCCTCAGCGCCAGTCTGCTTCAAAAGGTCTTTTGCGCGCGATACTTCCTCTGACGAATTACAATGCACCGAGAGCAACGTCCCTCCGCCCTTCACCCGTCCTTCATAACGTTTCGCCTCGTATTCCGGAATTCCCATCCCTATTAGCGCACCAAGCAGTCCGCCTACGACGCCCCCGACCCCTAAGCCGGCGAGTCCGGCCATAATCGGGCCTGCTGCGATAAAAGGTCCGACACCGGGGATGGCCAAGGCGCCAATGCCCGCCAGCACACCGAGCGTCCCGCCGATTGCGCCGCCAGTGGTAACGCCTGCGGTCGTGCCTTCTGGCGCCTTCGTATCTTTCTGGTGCGCGAATTCTTTCGTGCTACGCGTATCAGGCAGCAAGACTGATATGTCGGAACTTGCGAAGCCAGCCGCGATGATAGTGTCTACCGCGCGCTCTGCATGCTCGCC
Source organism: Steroidobacterales bacterium (assembly GCA_038226325.1). Lineage (GTDB taxonomy): Bacteria > Pseudomonadota > Gammaproteobacteria > Steroidobacterales > Steroidobacteraceae > Bog-1198. The sequence goes on from JBBRQO010000008.1 coordinate 104,036, forward strand.
CGACGCATAAATGCCGAAAACCGCTGTATTTTTACCTGCCATAAGTCACCCCTTTGAAGATTAAATGGGCAGTCTGCTGAGCAAACTGGCTGGGGCGTACTAGACAACATTTGCGCCTTGGGAGGATGTAGGCGTCCACCTTAAAGGGTGAGTAAGTTACACGGTTTCAAATTGTAGGAAATCGGCGGACAGCTGCCTCAGCTGCAGACGGCTTTGTGGGCATGGTTGGAACCTCTCGTACCAATCCCCGGAACGCTAAGCGCAAATAGGGCGAGGGTTCACGCACGCTTCGCGCGTTCAACAGTTTCGCAAAGCACTCAGCGTGACAACTGCGACCCGTCCTTCGCTGCACGGGGTGAAACGTTGGATGCATTTCGAGGAAGGCGAACGGTGAACACCGTACCTGATTCGGTGGACTCAGCAAGGATTGATCCTCCGTGCGCCAGCGATATTTCGCGACAGATGTACAGACCAAGGCCAGGGCTTCCTTGCTCATCGGGTCGATCCGCGCCGCGTCGTAGGGGGTCGAACAGCTGAGCGAGAGTTGCCGCCGGAATCGTCTTCCCCTCGTTTTTCACGTGAAACACTACCTCGGTTTCAAGACCATACAATACAAGCCGCACGGGTCGTTCCGACGCCCCATAGCGTAATGCATTCACAACGAGGTTGCCGAGTACCTGCTGCAGACGAGCTGGATCCCACTTGCCTCGTAAATCCCCGCTAACCTCCAGCGTAATCTCGCGAGCAGGGTACGCCGCACGTAGCTGTTGCAGTTGGTCTTCGAAGACCGCGCTGAGGTCTGTCTCCACTACGCTGACGCTAATGCCGAGCCCCAGTTGTTTTCGATTGAATGCCGTGAGGTCGTCCAGCAGACCTTTCATCTGGCCACCACTACGAATGAGGCGTTCGGCAGCAATTGAGACGTCAGAACCCAGGTTAAGTTTCTTGAGGTGTTGAGCGGTCATTTGGATCGCGCTGAGCGGAGTACGCAGGTCGTGGCCTAAGACGCCGAGCAACAGATTGCGCGCGCGATCCACTTCTTGACTAAAATGAACAATCGATTCACACAACGCCTTGTCAATCGCCTCGTTGAATCGCATGATCTCTGATAAATCAGAGTCTCCAAGGGCACTGGTGTCAATCCACAAGCTCAGGACACTAGCCCGAAGCGCTCGATACTCTGAAGCCATCTCGTTGATAGAGAACCCCGAGCGGGCACGCTGCAGTGCGTGCGTCTGCGCAGCGGTTTTCGCGGCGTCTAGCGGCAACGCGAGGCCGTGGGACTTGCTATTCTCTAGCTCGCGCGTTTGTGTAAAAACCATGTCTTCGCAAACCTCCTCTAGGAGTTGCTTCGCGGGGGTCCTCAGTCCTGCGATATCCATTGATACGCCGCCCGGGAGAGTCTTGGCAAAAGACTCCCAGTCGGCGAGAATCGCTTCCATGTTGTGCTCGATAAAATGGGCGAGCGTCATAAATTCCACCTACATCCGAAGTATTTCGCTCCGACACAGGATGCCGGTCAAACCAAATCAGCAAGTGTTCACCAGGAAATAGACACCGGAAATTCAGTAAGAATCTCTGGTGACATGTCGGACACCCCATCTGAAACCGAATGGTCGGCTCGTACACAGCATTTCTAGGCGCTGAACTGAAGGGCGCGCAGCACACGGAACACGAAATGCCATTGAGTAAGCGAGTTTCGCGTAACTTCACTTTTCAAAGCAGGAATTGAAAACTATCGGGCTATTTGAAATGAGACACTGAAATGGCGGCGATTGCGCCGCTGTATTTCGTGAAAAGTTTGACGATTGAAGGGGCAATCATCAAATTTGTGGCGCGCCGATCGTCTGCGGCCTTGCGTGGTATCACGATGCCCTGGTCTATGAGCCTAGCTAGCTTTCGGCGCACTGTCGCACGTGAGCAAATATCCAGAAGTAGAAGCTGCTTTACGGTCATCGATCTGCCGCGTTCTTCCTCATAACCAATCTCGATAACAATATCAAAATCGAACACGGACTTTAGAAAAGGGAGCTGCCCTTTCTCAAACTCCCGCAATTTTCTTAAACCCGCGAATAGCTTCATTATTTGAGTTCTTGGCTTCGCAGCCTGCGATGATGAAGCTGATAGAGCAGGCTGGCAAGCCAAATTGGGGCTCATTTTGACGTCAATAGCTACTAATGCCGGTCGGTCAGCGCTCGCGCTCCTATCCACCGCGCCAGCGCTCGACGCGCCGGGGCGGCTACCATTTAAAAAAATAGAACGCGCATGGCCGTGCGGAAAAAATGCGTTGTTAGCGCTTGGTTGGAAAAAACGGTCCGCGTGAGCCGTCACGTTTTGTCAGCACTGACGAAGGGCAAGACGACAATTGAATTCGGGTCGCCGACTCCCAAATCTTGGAGCTAGTCGCAAAATGTCGTCGGCACCGCAACTGTTCGGCCAACGAAATTATAGTAGATTGCGGTTTTCGGAAAAGTAAGCAGTGCGACTACTCATTCGGAACCCACCATTCGATCGACGCAGGCGCGGTCGTTACATTCATGGCGCCACTCGTCCCCCACCAAGGCAGCGTCTTGCTCCAGGTGTATCCTTTGCTCCATGTGTAACCTTTGCTCGAGGTATACCCTTTGCTCCAGGTGTATCCTCGGCTCCAGGTATAACCCTGGCTCCAGGTATAGCCTTGAGTCCATGTATAACCTTTGGTCCACGTGTAACCTTTAGTCCAGGTGTATCCGTCACCAGAAACTGGCGCGCCCCACGTTGAACCGGCCATATTCATAATGTAATAGTTACCGCTGGCGTCTTGATTGGCAGGGCCGCCAAAATGGCTGGTCCCGTCCAGATCGGCGACAACATTGAGGCCCTGATTGGCGCAGCCGATCGCGGAGTTATGCACGGCGTTATACGCATTTATCAGCCCCGCACCTTGCTGGAACACGCTGTAAGCGAGCGTGCCAGTTGGGGTCGTCGCGGCACTGGCTGACGACAGAAGACGGCATTTGACGATGTCCGGTGTCATAGTCGGATTGGCTTGTAGCATCAGTGCGACGACCCCGGAAGTTACGGCAGCTGCTTGCGAAGTGCCCGACATCGTGAAGAGCGACTGATCTTTCTTCATCGAGCCCGGATCGATATTGGCAAGATAACTTTGGTACCACAGCGATCCCACCATGTGACCACCCGGTGCGACCACTTCGGGCTTGACAAAACCCTCGATGGTTGGACCGGCCGAGGAGAAGGAAGCTAAGCGATCGTCGGTCGGATCGTAGGGGGTATTATTATCCGTGAGCGCGCCTGCGGTAATGACATACGGAACATTGCCTGGCACGCCAATCGTCATTGGCTTCGGACCTTCATTTCCCGCGGATGCGACTACGACGATGCCGGCTTTCCACGCTGCCATGACGGCCTGATTGAGCGGATCATCCCAATAGTTCGACTGCGGCGGGGCGCCGAAGGAAAGATTGAGTACTCGAATCTTGTACTTCTGCTGATTCGCAACGATCCAGTTAATGCCAGCTATAACGTTGGTGTAGCTACCTTGGCCCTCGCCGTCGAACGCGCGAACGATGACCAGATTCGCCCCCGGGGCAATGCCGAAGGAGGAATTGTTGTCCACCGGCATGTTACCGGCCGCAATGGAGGTGATGTGCGTGCCATGCCCGTAGGGATCGCCGGACACAGGTTTGGCGCCGGGGTTCACAAAATCGACGCTAGCGAGGATACGCGGCTTGAAATTATCCTTGCCGCCGGTCCACAAACCAGTATCGAGTACAGCGATAGTCACGCCCTTGCCGGTGATTCCATTGCGTTGGAGCAAATCGGCACCCACGAGCAGCGGGTAGTTCGTCTGGAATTGCTCCAATTTCTTGTTCAACGCCGTGCCATCGGTCAGCACGAGCGGCACTGAGGCGCCGAGCGGAGCCAGCGTTCGATCCTTAAACAACCTCACGTCCGCAGCGCGCAATTGAGCGGCTTGGGCCTCAGTGAGATCCGCTGAGACTGAATTGATGATTGCGAAGTCTTGCTGAACCGTCGCCCCGATGCGGGTTACGATCTGCGCAGCTGTTTGGGCACTTGTGCCTTTCACGATGTAGCGAGTGAGTGCGCCAATGCCAGGATTCACGCTAGGGGTCGCTGAACTCGCCACTGCTTTTGGTTCAGCCATCGAGAGCGACGACCCAATAGCGAGTGCAAGTAAGCCCAGTCGGGTAACCGAAATGATTCGCATGACACGCTGCCCTGTAAATAAAATGCCAAGATTCGGCTTACGGCCATTACAGCGCGAGCCTAGGATTTGTTGGTGGATCTGGCCGACCCGTAAGTGCGGGCACTTTGTGATGCAAGTCCAATAATCAAAGGTTAAATTGGCGTCCGCTCTTGCGCGTTTGAGATTATTGTCTAGTCGCAGACTCGGATGCCGCAATTCGGGAATTCTCCGGCGCCCGATTCGTTTGGAATCCGAGTGCCTTCCCTTGCGATACGGCGCGACCCTCTAGAGCCGCCTCTTGAGGCGGTATCGGGCATAGACTGGCGGGTGCCGAACGATTAGTCCGCCGGCCGAGACATCGTTCACAGACGACTGCGCGAGGTTTCGGACCCACGTCGAGGATTGGTTTGTGACGCGTGTGTAAATTGGTGCGGTGAACAACGCCGCCGAGAAACAGTTGATCGAGGCCATGCACGACTTGGTCATGTCTCTCACCCGGGACGGCACGATCGTGAGTCACGGAGGTGGTCGTTCGGTACGGTATTTAACGCCCCCACCGGCCTCCGATGGAAAATTGCTAGGATCCGTATGGCCCCAAGAGGCGGCTCAGGCAGTCCAACTCCTGATTCGCAAAGCAATTGCGGCCCGCGGCCCGCTCGAATCCACCTTTACCCATCAAGGCCACAATTTCCGGGCACGAGTAACGCCGGAAGGTCCCGACCTCGCGCTGTGCGTGGTACGACAGGAGTCGACGCCCGTTCTTCCAGAGAATTCCTTTTCGGCAAGCGGTACATATGCGCGTCCTTACCCGGAGCGTCGAGGCTTTCTGCGTCTGTTTCAGGAAGTCGTCGACAAACAAAAGCTCTCAGAACAGCCCCTCGCCCTGATCGCGATTAATTTAAGCGGCGTGCATGAGATTGACCAAATCGATGCGTGCACCGCGGAAACGGTGGTGTCGGAGGTATTGATGCGACTCTCGCAAGACTCTCAAGTCGTACAGAGTTGTTTGTGCGTAGGACAGATGCGCGAATCGCAGCTCATGTTTGCACTCGGCACCCTTGATCGGCAGCGAATCGAGGACTTCTGTGGGGCGCTGTTCGAAAGTATCAGAGCTCCGATTAACGTCGGTGACGAGCAATACGAGTTATCGGGAAGCGCGGGCGTCGCGCTGCTCGGGCGCGATGCTAATTCCAGCAAGGAGCTGCTGAATTGTGCGCGCATGGCCGCGGGCGAAGCGCTTGGCTCCGCGGCCGTCCGGCCCCGTTTTTTCTCGGACACAATGAAATTGCACACTCGCTCCCGCTTGGATGTTTCCGATGAACTGCGTGAGGCTATCGCGGCGAGCGCTATTCAAGCCTACTGCCGCGGACGGCATAATCTCGCAAGTGGAAAGCAGGTTGGGGTTATCGCCTATGCGAGGTGGATCCACCCACTGCGCGGCGCGGTTCCACCCGCGGAATTTCTAAACGTCGCCAAAGTCACCGGCCAGGCGCTCGCGCTGTCGCGCGCGCTCCTGAGATCTCTTCGTGGTGAGCTGATCCGACTCGCGCCCGATCCAAGGGCTTCAATTGCGCTCTCCTATGGACCGCTGCGCCAACATGTGCTGCACGCGGACTTTCTGGCTGATTTGAATGCGTTCCTGGAGGATTCTTCCATTCCGCCCGAACAGTTTGAGGTGCGAATTGCTGAGAGCGTGTTTGTGTCGCTCCCGCCGTCGCTCTGCGCTGGTATCAAAAAATTGGGCGCGCAAATCATGATCGATGAAGTCGGTCGGGGATCGGGATCGCTCGACCTAATGGCCAGGGCGCCATTGTCCGGTATCCAACTCGACCGCGCTTGGGTCAATTCAATTTGTACGGATGACATCGCGCGTCGGGTGTGCGAAGCGGGCATTGTGTCGGCCAAAGCGCTGCGCATCATGCCCGTGGCTGCGGGCGTGGATACCGAAGCCCAACGTCAGGTGCTACTCGAACTGGGATGCGAGCTCGGCAGTGGTGATTTGTTCGGTGGTGCAGTTTCGGTGGCGAATAAGGTGCCGACGTACAAGACACGGAAACGCCCATCCGGAGACGCGATCCGATGAGGTGGCGCGCCGTACTCCTAGCGCTATGGACTCCATTGACCGCCTTGGCGGCGATCCCTGCTCCTTTGTTGCTAGAACACTTGAGCAGTAACGACGGGCTGCCGCAAGGAACGGTCTATGCGTCGTTACAGGATTCCGCCGGATTCATGTGGTTTGGCACTGAAGATGGACTGGTGCGCTATGATGGAAATGAAGTCCATCGCTACGCGTTTGATCCGACTGTACGCGGCGGCTTACCAAACAATTTTGTATTCCAGATTGTGGAGGATCGGCGCAGGGATTTGTGGGTCGCAATGAAGGGAGGCGGACTCGCGCGTTGGAACCGGGCAACGGACACGTTCACTACGTTCGGCCATGTGACGGGCGAGGTGAAATCGCTGGCGAGCGATCAGGTTCGCACTATTATTGTGGATGCGGAGAATCGACTTTGGATCGGCACGTTGGATGCGGGTATCGATATTTTAGATCCGCGGTCCGGCCATATAACGCACCTGCGTCATCAGGCCGGTCATCCCGAATCGCTGATTAACGATCAAGTTTACTCATTGCTGCAAGATCGCCGCGGCGAGGTATGGGTCGGAACGAATGCCGGCATTGACCGTTGGACTTTCGGCAGTGACGGTCCGAAACGAAGTGCGTATCTGCATGGCTCGGTGGGTTTACTACCCGGTCAGGACGTTCAGCAGATCGTCGAAGCCAATGATGGAACCTTTTGGGCGGCAACCTTCGACACCGGTGTCTATCACCTAGACTACTCTGGCCTGACCCTTCGGAACATACGCCACAGTAGTGACACTGATCGCTCGTTGAGCAGCAATGAGGTGCATGCCGTATTGGCCGATCATGTGGGCAATCTGTGGATCGGTACGGCCGCCGGTCTGGATTGCCTTAATCGCCTTAGCGGCAACATTAGCCACTACACGCACGACAAGGCCGATTTGGGGTCTTTGAGCGACTCGTTTGTAATGTCTCTCTATGAGGACCGTGCTGCCCTCGTGTGGATCGGTACGCGTGCCGGTGGCGTCGATCGATGGAATTCACAGAGTTGGGATTTTGGAGGTAGCAATCCGGCATGGCTTGACGGCAAATTAGTGACCGCGTTTGCGGACGCGCCCGATGACAATCTATGGGTAGGCACCCTGGGCGGCGGTCTCTACAAGCTGGATGCCCGGACCGGCACAGCGATAAATCTGGATACCCTTGTGATGCGGGACAACGCGTTGGGCGACCGCCGCATCATGTCCTTGGCCGCCGACCGAAACGGCAGTTTGTGGATCGGTACCTGGGGCGTTGGGTTAAAAAAACTCGATGCCAACGGTCAACTGACATCGATCCCTGTGCAACCCGGCGACGCGCACAGCCTCAGCGCCCCCGGAATCGTCGCCATCGTCGAGGCGCGAAATGGACTGCTCTGGATCGCGACCCACGGCGGAGGCGCAAACATCTTGAACCCCGCTACCGGATTGGTGCGGCAACTACTACACTCTCAGCGAGTTGCCGGCGCCGTCAGCTCCGAAAACGTCACGGCGTTCTTGGAGGACCCGGCAGGGTTCATGTGGATCGGGACCGATGGGGGCGGCCTCGATCTCGCGCGCGCGGACGGTACTGTGATCCATACTTACTCGCATGACCCGTCCGACCCGCAGAGCTTGTCGGCTAATACGGTTTATGGGTTGACCGTCGATGCAGATGGTCGAATCTGGGTGGCGACCGATGGTGGAGGCCTGAATCTATTGTCGGGCAGCGGCGCCAAGCCGACGTCGGTGCAATTCAGGCGCTTCTGGCACGAAGACGGCCTATCCAGCGATACGATTTATGCAGCCGTTCCGGATCAACACGGCCAGCTTTGGTTGAGCGGCAATGCCGGTCTCATGCGCTTCGATCCACGGACGTATTCGGTCACGACCTTCCACCGTGAACACGGTTTGCAGAGTGAAGAGTTCAACTCGTTCGCCTATTTTCGCACGCGCAACGGGCGATTGGCCTTTGGCGGGACCGCGGGATTCAACATCTTTGATCCTGCCCGCATGTCGGTTGACAGTGCCGCGCCAACCATCACGATGACGGGCGTCGAGGTGCTCGGAGCGCCGCTGCACAACGTTGTGCCGAATTGGCTTCTAGACAGTGTGTCGCTGGATTACCGTGCAAGCGTTGTCTCCTTCGATTTCGCCGCGCTGGATTTCAAGTCTCCGAAGCGAAATCGCTTGGCCTACCGCATGTCCGGATTGACGGATAAGTGGATCGACTTACACTCCTCGCGCCGGGTGACACTAACGAACTTGGATCCCGGCGAGCACACCCTCGAGGTGCGCGCGGCCAATGCCGATTCACACTGGAGCGACGCACTATTCCGGTTGACAATCCACAAGGCACCTGCGCCTTGGCGCTCCACAACGGCCTACCTGCTATACGTCATTCTCGCCGGCGCGATAATTGCTTGGGGCGTCCGCTCGCAGCGAGCGCGCATGGGGCGAGCCTTAATGGCCCAGCAAAAATTGGAGCATGACGTCGCAATGCGGACTAGCGAACTGCGCGAAGCCAACCGACAACTCATCGTGGCGGGGGAGGCGAAGAGCGACTTCCTGTCTCGGATGAGCCATGAATTGCGCACCCCCATGAACGGCGTACTTGGCATGACGGAATTGCTGGCACGGGCGCCGTTGCCGAGCGCGCAAGCACGTCAAGTGAGCACCATAAGGTCCTCCGCACAAACGTTGCTGCAGATCCTGAATAACCTGCTCGATCTGTCCAAAGCGCAGGCGGGAAGGATTCAGCTAGAGTCGTTGCAGGTCGACCTGACTCAGCTGCTTGAAGAGACGGTCGCTATGTTTTCAGGAGGGGCCGAAGCCAAACGCCTGGCGTTGACCGTGTGTCCGTGTGCCGTCACGGATTTCATTGTGTTCGGGGATCCGCTCCGCATCCGACAGATTCTGATGAATCTAATCGGCAACGCGCTGAAATTTACCGAGCGTGGCGAGATCGTGGTCACCTCGGATATCGTCGCCGCCGATACGCCGCAGCGCCAAGTCCGTCTGACCGTGGCCGACACAGGTCTCGGTATCAGCGCGAACACCATCGGCAAGATCTTCGACCCCTTCACTCAGGCGGACGAGACCACGACGCGGCGGTTCGGCGGGACTGGCCTCGGACTCTCGATTTGTCAGCAGTTAGTGGAATTGATGGGCGGTACCATTGAAGTGACCAGTCAGGAGCAGCGCGGCTCAACATTTACGGTAAATCTGCCTCTGCGCTTGGAGAGAATACCGATAGTGGACGCAGAGCGTCCGCGAAGTACGGGGCGGATCATCATCATGACCCGACGTACCGCTTTTGCAGAGTCGCTATCCCGTTATGCGGCGCGCCTCGGATGGCTCAGTCGTGTCGATGAGCTCGGCGGTGTTCGACAGATTCTCGAGACTGATGTGGTTATTGTCGACGCCGACGGATATCCGGCCGCGATCGAACTGTTCCTAAGCGAACGATTCCGGCATCAGGTGCTATTCTGCGCGAGTGCCGCGGTTATTGCGGAACGTCAGCTGGAAGGCAAGCTGTCAGCGCGACAATTGCTGCGATGTCCTTTGTCTCAGACACTCCTTGAACGCGCTTTGGCGGGCAACGATTGCGACTCGGGACCGGAATCGCAGGGGCAGCGGCAGGATAGTCAGCTGCCGCTGGCGGGCACGCATGTGTTGGTGGTCGAGGACGATGCAGTCAACGCGACGGTGGCGGAAGGCTATCTTGCGGCCATGGGCTGCAGCAGCGTCTGGGTATGCGATGGCACGACTGCCATCGCTCGCCAGGCTAGCGAGCGATTTGACCTGATCTTAATGGATCTCAACATGCCGGGACTCGATGGCTATCAGACTGCGCAAGCGATCCGAAGTGCAGAGCCGCCAGGTCGTCGTGTGCCGATTGTAGCCCTCACTGCTAATAGCGCGGACGCCTATCGCGAGGCTTGTTTGCTCGCCGGGATGGACGACATCATGAGCAAGCCCTACACCTTTACCGAGTGCAACGTGCTGATGACGCGATGGACGGAGGCGCACAACTCGACGCGGCATGAAAGGACCAATGACGTAAATACGAGCCTCGCCGTGCTCGATGTTAAGCGTGTTGCCAGCTTTAGCAACTTGGGGTTTGGTCCGAGCTCTGGACTATATGCTAAGTTAGTGGCTCTGTTTCGCGATAGCGTCCAGCCGGCGTTCGAGGGGCTGTCCAAAGCATTAGTGCTGGAGGATTTATCGACCGCGCGATCTTTGGCTCATCGTTTCAAGGGTGCTGCGGCAAATGTGGGCGCGATCCAATTTGCGCACTGCCTTTCGGTGTTGGAAGAATGTTGCGCCCGCGGTGAATTAACGCCGGCGCGCGATCGCTACACCGAGCTGACGCGCGCGCTACCGCTATTGCTGGAAAACCTTGATTTGAGCGTCCAAAGGAAAAGCGCATGAGTGGGCGCTCCGCTCAACCTGTCGCGATCATCGCCGATGATGAGAGCATCGGCCGCCTGCTGTTAGTAGAGTCGGCAGCGGCGGCCGGACTTAAACCCCTCTCGTTTGACAATGGAAATGATGCGTTGCAGGCAGCTCTCTCGCTGGACGTCGCCATGGTACTTCTCGACGTCGAGATGCCCGGGCTAAACGGCTTCGAGGTGTGCCGCGAACTTCGCGCCATGAAACGCGCGTCGTTGCCGATCGTGATGGTGACGGGTCTCGATGATCGGGACGCCGTAAATCGCGCCTTTGAGGCGGGCGCAACCGACTTCGTGACCAAACCCGTCAACTGGCCCTTGCTGCCGCATCGCCTGGCTTACATCCTGCGTAACGCGGATAGAGAGGCAAAAATCGTGACGCTCGTGGATGCGATGCCCGACACGCTTTGGGTGGTCTCGCCTACCGGGGAGGTCCGGTGGACTCATGGTCAAGAATCCCTGGAGGCCGTCATTCCCACACAGCACTTCGCGAATGTACTGAAAGCGATTTATCAGACTGCACAGGATGGCCGCGCTCAAAAAACTGACTTGCGTGATCTTGATTGCTCGATGGGGGGCGTTCGTTCCTGCGAATTGCGCTTTACGCGGGTGGAGGGTGGCGACGTGTTGGTTGTCCGGCAGGATACCAGTGAGCGAACGAGGGCCGCCCATCACATCGAGAAACTGGCGTTTTATGACCCGCTGACCGGCTTACCTAATCGACAACATTGCTTGGATCATGTTACCCGTGCTCTGACGCGTGCCGAGGAGGGCGATGAAGGCCTGGCGTTACTGTACGTCGACTTGAACAACTTCAAACGGATCAACGACACTTTCGGCCACTCGATTGGTGACGCCGTTTTACAGCGGGTAGCGGCGATGTTGCAATCGCTGCTCGCCTCACGAGCCGCCAGCGCGCCACCCGCGTTCCTAGCGAGACTAGGCGGCGACGAGTTCGTCGTGGCGCTCCGCTGCCTGCACCCTCGCTCAATCGCGACGGAATTGGCCGCGGCAATTTGCGCTGAATTGGCGAAACCCGTCGCCTACGAGACGCTTGAGTTTCTGGCAACGCCGAGCATTGGAATAGCCGTTTATCCAGAAGACGGAAAAAATGTGGAAACGCTGCTCAAGCACGCCGACACGGCCATGTATCAGGCGAAAATCAACGGCGGTCCGAAGGTGGTGGCCTATTTGCCAGCCATGAGCGCAAGGCTGCGGGATTCGATCGACCTAGAGACGCGCCTGCGCCGAGCACTGCGCGCTGACGCACTGCAGATCTGTTACCAACCTAAATTTCGGTTAAGGGATGGCGCCCTGGTGGGTTCCGAGGCTCTGCTGCGCTGGTTTGACGAAGAGCTTGGAGACATTTCTCCGAATCGTTTTATTCCGGTAGCTGAAGAAAGTGGGCTGATCGTGGACATTGGAGCTTGGATCATGCGTGCGGTCTGCGATCAATTGCGGGTGTGGCACGCGAAAGGCATTGCTGTTCCCGTTGCGGTGAATGTGTCCGGCAAAGAATTGCTGTTTGCAGATCCGTCCCGAACCATCAAAGCGGAGACCGATCGGGCGGGCGTACCTACTTCGCTCATTGAGGCGGAAATCACCGAATCGGTCTTTGTCACCGATCTGACCACTGCCCGCAGCAGTGTCAACCGTATCCGTCAATTGGGTTGCCGAATTGCGTTAGATGACTTCGGAACCGGCTATTCGTCGCTGTCGTATCTCACTCGATTTCCGCCAGATCGCGTTAAGATAGACCGAAGTTTCATTGCGAACGTAGACCGTTCCGAAAACGATGGAGCGATTGTTAAGGCCATTATCTCGCTCGCCAAAACTTTGAACCTGTTGGTCACCGCAGAGGGTGTCGAGCGCCCTGGACAACTCGAGTGGCTTAAGACTTTCGGTTGCGACGAAGTTCAGGGGTATTTGCTGGCGAAACCGTTGAGCGCGCGGGACCTGGAATGCCTATTTCTCAGGCCAGACCCAATAGCTGCAGATGCCGAATCTGCCGTTCGCATAGCATGACGTCAGCGAATCGATCGGATTCTAGTGTTAGTGTGTTCCTGCGGTGCTCATCAAATCAAGTATGGGATTCTTGGCAGGACTTGAATCCATCGGGCACCGGCTTGTCAGCGGTAAGATACAGGCCACGGCCGACCGAAACAGACCGTCCGCTTTCGATCTGGGGGCGGACAATACTTTCGAAGAGGCTTCGCTCTGCCGCGCTGAACTTGCTCTGCAAGATGGATTTGAGCGTGGGCGCCCACGGATGCGGGGAGATGCCGACAAAGACGTCCCATGACGTTATGTCGGACGTCATCATGTCGAAATGCATTTCCATATGCACTTGCTTGAACCCCGCATCTTGCACCCACCGCAGCAAATCGCGCTCCGAATAGTTGGTAATCGCGCTCGCTGCGATTCTCTCTTCCGTGTCCGGAAACTGCGCTGCTTTCCAACGATGGCACAGCACCATGAACCGGTCGCGCCGATCGGTGGGCTGCGCGTCCAGCCTGTGTTTCAGCGACAGCGTTGCGAGCGCTTCGTCCCGCAGCACGGGCTCGGCAATCGAAATGCGGCCGCCGGGCCGCAGGATTCTGTGGAATTCCGCAAGCGCAGCAGGCTTGTCCGCGACATAAGCGAGCACTGCGCGGGTGGTCACCGCATCAACGGAGTTATTCTCAATCGCGCAAAGTTCATCAGCCGAACAGAGCAGAAAGTCGCATTGCGACCCAAACCCGCGCGCCTTGGCTTCCTTTTCCGCATATCTCAACATGGGTGCCGAAATATCGGTCAATATGGCGCGCAGCGTCGCGCCTATGCGGTCTATTGCGCGAAACGCCACCAAGCCGTCGCCGCTGCCAATATCGGCCAGCGTCATGCCGCTACGCAGATTTGCGCCGTCCACCACCCGGTCCGCCAGCTTTCGCGTCGATTCGCGCACGCTGCGAGCGTACTCGGCATCGCCGGCATGCCGATGACACAGTAACCAATTCGACCAGTCGTCCGAATCCGGCGGCGGGGAATTTACTGGCGCATCGCCTGGCGAGTTTTCGATCATTCTCTATTGAACCGTAGGCGTGGAGGCACTGGTGTTCGCATCGGAATTGATTTCCCCTCCAATTCTAGTGACTTTGCGGTACAAAGTCGCGTCCTGTGACGCACGACCCGCTGCAACGTGTAATCGCAATCAAGCCGTGGCGACGGCGCCGCCGCTTCTTTCTGCAGTATGGACAACTCTGCGCTAGACTGAAAAGGTCGGCATGTCCGAAGGGTGCATTGCAGGTGGCATGAAAATTCTGTTGCTTGAAGATGATGTGGAAACGGCCAATTTCGTGCAGCGAGGTCTGCTTGAGATTGGATACGACGTGACCGCAGTGCATGATGGGCACGACGGATTAAACCGGGCGTGTGTGGAAGCTTGGGATTTGTTCATCGTGGACCGCATGTTGCCGGGTATCGACGGGTTTCAGATAGTAACCAAGCTGCGAGCCCGGCAGATCACCGGCGCCATATTATTCCTCACAACCCTGGGTGGCATCGACGATCGTGTGTTGGGATTGAATGCCGGTGCGGACGACTATTTGACCAAACCATTCGCATTCGCGGAGCTGGCGGCTCGGGTGGCGGCGCTTGGACGCCGATCTCGAAAAGTGTCGCCCGAATTGCAGCTTCGTATAGCGGACTTGGAGTTGGATTTATTGACTCACACCGTTCGGCGCGGGACGGATCTCATCGATTTGCAGCCGCGCGAGTATCGGCTGCTTGAGTACCTGATGCGTCACGTGGGCCAGGTCGTAACCCGGACCATGCTGCTCGAAAAGGTATGGGACCTATATTTCGACCCTCATACCAATGTGGTTGAAACGCATATCAGCCGCTTGCGCGCGAAAATTGATAGAGGGCGAGGAGTGCCGTTGATTTCGACGGTGCGCGGATCCGGATACTCGATCAGTGCGGCTCCCTAGAACTCTCGGCACCTCGAGCTTTCGGCTTACCGTCGTATATGCGGTACAGACGGGAGTAAGTTTTTTGTTGCTATTCGGAGTCATCTTCTGGTCGACCGCGCGGTTCATGCGTCATCAAATCGACGACAGCATCTCAAACGAAATCAGCGAGATTGTATCCTCCCCCATCGCCAGCACTGCGCAGGGCGTCACGAGTCTGGTTGGGGACATGTCGAGACATGCATCCGGGTTCTATTATATATGGCAGGACAGCGACGGTAAGCTATTGGCGGGCAATTTGCCGGCGGTGCAGCCCCAAGTGGGCGTTCGCGAATGGAGCGAGAAGCATCACTTAGCCAATGAGATGTCAGCAATCCGCGGCCGCGGCGTCGCGTTGTATGGGCGATA
Organism: Steroidobacterales bacterium; assembly: GCA_038226325.1. Classification (GTDB taxonomy): domain Bacteria; phylum Pseudomonadota; class Gammaproteobacteria; order Steroidobacterales; family Steroidobacteraceae; genus Bog-1198. Next base: position 119,149 of record JBBRQO010000008.1, read on the forward strand.
CTTATTTGTCGGCTGGAGTACCCACCAGTTGCTCGAGATGAGTAGATTCGTCACCGCGGCTTTTGGCTGGGGGTTGGCGGCATCGCTGCTGCTTGCGCTGTCCGGCGGCGCGGTTATGAGCACCCGATTGATGCGCAAAATCGAGGACATCAGCGAGACCAGCCGCATCATTGTCAATGGAGATCTGCGGCAACGAGTTTCGGTGCAGCACAACGGCGACGAGTTCGATCATTTGGCACTCAGCATCAATGCCATGCTCGATCGGATCGAGTCCCTGATGAATGACCTGCGCGAAATGACCACCGACATTGCGCATGATTTGCGCACCCCTCTGACTCGATTGCGCAATCGCTTGGAGGTTCGCGACAGTGTGACGGAACCGCAGCTGCATCAGGTGCTGGCCGATGCGCGCCGCGACATCGATCTCATCCTGGAGATTTTCAGCGCTCTCGTGCGCATTGCGCAAATCGAAAGTGGAGGGCGAAAGAGTCGATTCACCGCCGTGGTCTTCGATGAACTACTCGATACGATAGTGGAAATATATCGGCCGTCCGCAGAGGAGCGGCATCAAAGCCTGATAGCAAGTATCGAGCCGCAGCTTAAGGTCACGGGCGACAAGGAGCTGCTGATGCAGATGTTCGCGAACCTCATCGAAAACGCGCTTCGGCATACCCCTGACGGCGCGTCGATTCACTTGACGGCACGGCGCGAGGGAACTCAGGTGGCTGTTGCCATCGCGGACGATGGACCAGGGATTCCTGAGGACATGCGGGGCAAGGTATTACAGCGTTTCTTTCGCCTGGAGCGCTCGCGCACCACGCCTGGCAGCGGCTTGGGACTGAGTTTGGCTACGGCGATCGCGACACTACATGACGCGACCCTGCGGTTGCGTGATAATAGTCCGGGCTTGAGGGTTGAATTGCGCTTCGCGCTGCCGCCTATTTTGCCCCCTCAACCTCTTTAAAATCGCTCCAACTGCGTCGCATTCTCGACGCCGCTTGCACTCGAACCTATACCAATCCGTAAACTTTTCCCACTCATTGGGGTGATACCTTATCTCGCAATATCGAACTTGCCGGTGCGATCGGCTTGGTCGAGCAACAGGGGGAATCGCAACGATGCGGCGGAATGTGACATTGTTGTGCTGCATCATGCTCGCCGACCTCGACGCGTCGTGCGCGTTACGGCCGGATTCCACGGCCGCGCCGACGATGCCGAGCACCTTTGCGCGTGCCGAACCGGGAGAAGGGGCGAATTGGCCTAGTCAGGGCTGGTATCGGAATTTTGGCAGCGCTGAACTCAATGGCCTGATTGATGCCGCTTCCAGCGCCAATTTTGATTTGAAGATCGCGCAAGCGCGTGTCGCCGAGGCGGATGCACGCGCCCGTCAGGCGCATGCCGGCATACTCCCCAGTATCGGCGCAAAAGCGGCCGCCAACCGCTACTACGCGCAATCTTCGCAGGGGACACTGCAGGAAACCGACTGGAGCGCATTGCTGTCGGCGAGCTATGAGCTGGATTTTTGGGGCAAGAACCGCGCGTCCGCCGATTCGGCGCGCTTTCAGGCGATGGCCTCGCGGGCTGACCGCGACACGGTCGCTTTGACCCTGTTGGCGGGCATTGCCGATGGTTACTTTCAAGTGCTGTCGCTGCGAGAACGCATCGTCCTTGCGAAAGATAATGTGAAGTCGGCGCAAGACTTGTTGTCCGTCACCTCGAGCCGTTTCGATGCCGGAATGGCGAACCCGGTAGAGCTGGCTACACAGCGCTCGACGCTTGCCGCCACGGAGTCGACCGTTCCGGAGTTGCTGCAGACGGAATCGGAGGCCGAGGCAGCACTTGCGGTGCTGTTGGGGCGTCAGCCTGAAGGCTTCGACGTCCTCGGGACTGCGCTCGCTACGATCGAGGAGCCCAAAGTGACAGCCGGGCTGCCGACGGAGCTGTTGACGCGCCGTCCGGACTTATTCGCGGCCGAGACGAATCTCAAGGCTGCCCATGCGGATGTGGTAGTTGCGCGTGCAGCGTTGCTTCCCAGTATCTCGCTGACCGCAGAGGGCGGCGTCGCCAATCCCGCGTTGGCGGCGGCGGTCAATACGTTGACCGGCGTTGGCCCCACGTTAAATCTGGGGGGAAGCTTGCTGCAGTCCATATTTGACGGCGGCAAATTGCGCGCGATACGCGCCGAGGCGCAAGCCAAAGACAGCGAGCTGCTCTTCACCTACCAAGCCGCCATCCTCACAGCGCTTACCGATGTCGAGAATGCTCTGTCGGCGATCCATCATCTTGAGGCAACGCGTCCGTTTCAGATCGAGGGTCTGGCGCAGAGCGAACGCGCATACGAGGGCGCGAAGCTGCGTTACCAGCAGGGTTATGGAGATTACTTGAGCGTGCTCGAGGCGCAAAAACTGCTGTTCACGGCACGCGACAGCTACAGCCAATACCGACTCGCACGACTTCATGCGCTGGTGAGTCTCTCCAAGGCGCTCGGCGGGGGCTGGCAGGCTCCCGGCTCGCCCCAGACGCTTCCGAATACTTAATCCATGTCTGCACAAGGGACTTCGATGAGAACACGTACTCGCGTTTGCGAAATTGCACTCTTGGCTCTGATTCTGAGCGGATGCCAGGGGAAGAGCGGACCTCCCGCAGTCTCCACGGCCACGACCGCCGCTGATACGAAAGGGGCGGCTGGCGGAGACGAAAAAAAAGTAGATGACAAGAAGGATGAGGAGAAAAAAGATGCGGCGGTGACTCTGACTCCCGAGCAAATAAAAAAATTGGGGTTGGTCACCGAGGTGGCAAAATCCGCGAAATACAGCGCGGAGATACCAGGGTTTGGAGTCGTGATGCCGCATGAGCCAATCGCCACGGCGCTGGCGGAACTCGTCGCGGCCCAGGCAACGGTGCGTCAGGTGCAATCTGCGCTTGCCCGCCAGCAGCGTTTGGCCGGAACCCCCGGGGCCTTGTCGGCGGAGATATTGGAGGGATCCATTCAGCAAGAAGCGGTGGCCGTGGCGCAACTGCACCTCAGCCAGCAGAAACTAACAACGCTTGTCGGGCAGGATCCGCCCTGGGCCGACTCCGACCACTCTGAGCTGGGAAAGCTGGCCGCGGGAAAACTCAAGCTGCTGCGCATGACGTTTCCTCAGGACGTGATGTCGGAGCAGATGCCTTGGCAGGTTCGTGCGGCGCATATCGGCACGTCGCAGCCTGCAAATTCCTGGGGCACGAAAAAAATATGGAATGCGCCCGCGGACGCCTCTGTGCCCGGCCGCAGCCTGTTCGCGCTGCTGGACGGCCGCTATGCGGCTGAGGGCGAGCGGCTTCAGGTTTGGGCATCAACGGGCGAGGCAGAGGAGGGAATCGTCGTCCCATTGGCCGCGCTTCTCATGTACGAGAGCAAATACTGGTGCTACGTCGAGAAAGAGACCGGCAATTTCTCGCGTGTCGAGGTCGGCATCGACAGGCCCACGGCGGGCGGCTACGTCGTACTTGACCGCATCGTCAAGGGCGACAAGCTCGTAGTCACGGCTGCTAGTCAATTGCTTGCGCAAGAGACGAATTCCGGCGCGGAGCCCGACTGATCGTGATGCGCCTACTCGTATCTTTGTGTGTCCGTCATTTTGGCGCGGTAACCGCGCTCACCTTATTCGCCCTCGTGCTTGGCTGTATGGGGGCCTTGAATTCGCCGCTCGATGTATTTCCCGAGTTCGTTCCCTCGCAGGTCGATATTCAGACCGAGGCGCCGGGATTTGCGCCCCAGCAAGTGGAGGAATTAGTCACGCGTCAGATCGAGAACTCGGTCAATGGCGCGGCCGGTCTCGCGACCATGCGCTCAGAGTCGATACCGGGCCTCTCCGTAGTCACCATCACCTTTGCGGACGGAGTGGACGTGCATATCGCGCGCCAGGGAATCTCCGAGCGGCTATCGGAATTGGGGAGCAGCCTACCCGCGGGAGTGGGCACACCCAAGATTTCGCCGCTGGTGTCGAGCACCATGGATCTTCTGAAAATCGGGCTTGTGTCCGATTCCCAGGATGAATATTCACTGCGTGACACTGCCGATTACATCATCAAGCCACGTCTGTTGTCCGTGCCGGGCGTCGCTCACGCAATCGTGTTTGGTGGCAGTGTGCGGCAAATCCAGATCGTCCCCGACATGAACAAGCTCGCCACGTATGCGGTGACCCTCACCGAGGTGGCGGACGCTGCCAAAGCCCGCTTGCCGCTGCGGGGGGCGGGCTTCATAGATATTCCATCGCAGCGCATTTTGCTGCGTTCACCCACCCCGGGACCGGACGTCGATCTCATCGGGAAAGCGGTCATCGCCACCCGCAATGACATCCCCATCCAATTGCGCGATGTGGCGGAAATTAAAATAGCTCCGGCGTTGCGTTCCGGCGACTCGCTGATCATGGGAAGGCGGGGCGTCTTGATCTCCCTGGCCAGTCAATACGGCGCCAACACACTCACTGCCACGCTGGCAGTTGAAAAGGCCTTGGCCGACCTGACTCCGGCACTAAAGGCCAAGGGCATCACCGTCTATCCCGCGCTGCATCGGCCCGCCAATTTCATCGAGCGTGCCCTCGGGGATTTGCAGCAGTCGCTGGTCATTGCAGCGTTGCTCATTATCGCGGTGTTGTACGCGTTTTTACGCGACGCGCGTGCGGCCTTCATCGCATTTATGGCGATCCCGCTCTCGCTGCTCGCCGCGGTGGCGGTGCTCGATCGCATGGGCTACACCCTCAATACCATGACTCTGGGCGGTTTCGCCGTGGCGTTGGGCGTCTTGGTGGACGACGCAATCATAGGCATCGAAAATATCCTGCGGCGACTGCGTGAGAACGCGTTGTTACCGTCGCCCAAACCGCGACTCGAAGTGGTTCTAGAAGCGTCGCTCGAAGTGAGAGGACCCGTCATCTATGCGACCGCGGTGGTGATCGCAGTATTCTTGCCGGAGCTGTTCACCTCAAGTGTACAGGGCCACTTCGTTGGTCCCTTGGCCTTGGCGTTTATCTTTGCGGTGCTGGCTTCCTTACTCGTCGCGATGACAGCGGCGCCCGCGCTATGTGCTTTGTTGCTGCGTCGGCACGACACTCGTCCGGAATCTCGGTGGCTGCAGCGACTCAAGCAGTGGCAACGCGGTGCCATCGATAGGGTGCGCGAACACTTGATATTGGCCGGCGCCGTGTTGGCAGGAATGGTGCTCTGCGCAATCATCGCGTTGCCCTTTCTTGGCGGCACCTTCATGCCGGATTTTCGCGAAGGGCATTTCGTCTTACAACTCTCGAGCGGAGTGACTGGCACCTCGCTGGACTCAATGCTGGCGGCGGGGCGCCGCATTAGCGCGGACGTCCTGGCACTACCGTACGTGCAGAGCATTGAACAGCAGATTGGCCGCGCGGAGTCGAGCGAAGATACCTGGGGACCGCATCGCAGTGAATTTCACGTCGAACTCAAGGACGATCCCAGCATTGACCAAGCTGCCGCCCAAGAGGCGATCAGAAATATACTGAAACAATATCCGGGATTTCAAAGCGAGGTCGTGACCTTTCTCGGCGATCGGATCAGCGAGAGTTTGAGCGGTGAGACCGCGCAGGTGGCGGTCAAGGTCTTCGGTGACGATCTTGATGCGATAGAGGCAACCGCGGATAAGATCGTCGCGGCACTGGGTAAGATTCCAAACATCGTCGATCTGCAATTCAAACGCCAATCCGGTACACCCACAATCGCACTGGATCTACTGCCCGATGCGCTGACCGCCAACGGACTAAAGGCGCAAGAAGTCCTAGACGATGTTGAGTCGGCATACGCGGGCACGGCGATTGGCCAAACTTATCAGGGAATCCGTACGATTGACGTGTCGATCCTGCTGCCCGAAGCGGTGCGAAACAATCCCGCCGCCATCGGCAAGTTGATGATCAGCGGAGCTCGTGGACCGATCCCGCTGGAGCAGATCGCGCATCTCGCGCCAACAGCGGACAGGTACAGTATTGAACACGATGGCGGGCAACGCCGGGTCAGCGTGACGTTCAACGTGAGCAAGGGATCGCTGCAACAGATCGTGCAGCAAGCGCAACAGGCCATTGCACGTACGGTGCAGCTACCGAGCGGCGTGTTTGTTCAATTCACCGGGGCGGCGGAAGCGGAGGCCAAGACCCGCAACGATTTGCTGCTGTATTCCGGTATCGCGCTCGGTCTAATAATCATGATTTTACTGATTTCGTTTCACTGGCGCGCCAATAGCTGGCTGGTGCTCGCCAATCTGCCTTTTAGTTTGATCGGCAGCGTGTTGGCGATCGCGCTCACCGGAATCGGCATTTCGCTCGGCACCGTCGTGGGCCTGGTGACCGTTTTCGGCGTGAGCGCGCGCAACGCCATCTTGCAGCTTGCACACTACGAACACTTGGTCGAAGTCGAGGGCGCCGAATGGAATCTCGGTACGCTGCTGCGGGGCGCAAATGAACGGTTGATTCCCATCCTGATGACGGCGGCGGTAACAGCGCTAGGGCTGGCTCCGCTTGCCTTTGGGATCAACAAGCCCGGCCAGGAGATTGAGGGGCCGATGGCGATAACCGTGCTGGGAGGTCTTATGTCCTCTACGTTGTTGAATCTTTTCATCTTGCCGGCGCTCGCGTTTCGATTCGTCAAGGTCCGCTCACCCGAGCAGGCGGCACCGGCGGCTCACGTACGTACGGCGGATTGAGCTCATAACGGCAATCAAGGGCCTTGTGTATGATAGATATCACAATCACCGGAGCCTATCAGTGAGCGATTTGCACCAAGCCTTGGCGAAAATCAACGCCATTCGTACTCAGGTCGCGCGGGATACTGAATTCCGCGGCTATGGACCTTTATCGATCGCCGCCAGTGGAATCCTGGCACTGGTGGTCGCCGCTATTCAATCTCGGCAGATTTCTCACGACAGGGATCTCATTCACTGTCTGTTGGTGTGGGTCGCCACCGCGGCTGTGACGATCGCCGTTACGGCCACTGAAACGATTCGGCGAACGCGCAGAGTGCATTCCGGGTTGGCCAACGAGATGATCCATGCGGCGATCGAGCAGTTTCTCCCCGCCCTCATCGTCGGTGTTTTGCTCAGCGTGGTTTTGGCGCGGGTGGCGCCTCAGGATCTTTGGATGTTGCCCGGTCTGTGGCAATTGCTATTTAGTTTGGGAGTTTTTGCCTCGTGCCGATTCCTGCCCCGCCAAACGATCCTCGTAGGAATATGGTATCTCGTGGCCGGCTTGGTTTGTCTAGTCTCGCAGAGCGGCGGCAAAGCATTTTCTCCATGGACGATGGGCATCCCCTTTGGGGTGGGCCAGTTGATGGTTGCCGCGGTTCTGCGTTTTGGGTTCGAGGAGTCGGTTGACGAAATCTAGAAACGCTAACGCGGACCGACGGTCAGCACGCTGAATGTTTCCGGAGTCGGCGTAGGCCGCGGGTGAGGTGCTTCGGAAGTGGGCGCCGGTGGTGCTTCGAAGTCCGCGCTCACCAAATATACCTTCCCGCTTGCAGAATCGAGCGCCATGGTTCGGGCGCCGCGCTGGGTTTTCACGGCCTGGACGAATTGATATCGATCGGGCGTTACTTGATGAAAGATACTGAGCGTGCCGTCGCCGTTCGAGCTGAACACCAAGCCACGCTTGGCGTCATACGCTGCCGCGTCCGGTCCCTCGCCGATCGCAAGCTTGGCAATTTGCCCGCCTGATACCGCGTCGGTCACCACCATGACCTTCTCGTCGCACACCGAGAACAGCCGATGATGCGCCCGGTCAATTGCGAGGCCGCTGGGGCTGGCGCAACCCGGCAACATCCAGGTTGCTTTGACCGTCAATTGCTTGCTATCGAGGACTACCAATTGGCCAGCCTCGTTTTCGATGTTCACGAAAATATGGCCCTCGCCGTCGTCGACCGCAAATTCCGGCTTGTCGGGGACCGCCAGCGTGCGCACAACCGCTAAACTCTCGGCGTCGAGCACCGTCACGTCCTTACTCCGCCCGTTGAATGTCCATATGTGCTTGCCGGCGGGCTCAAACAAGATGGCATCGGGATTGTGACCGGGGATTTGTGCTTCCTTGAGCTTCTTCAGCGTAGCCAGGTCGAACATCGTCACAGAGTCAGACCGGCCGTTGCTCGTATAGCCTCGTCCCAGATCTTCCGCCAGGGCGATACCATGGATACCGCTGGTATTGGGAATGGATCCGACTATTTTCCCCGACCGAGTATCCACTACATCGACACGAGTGCCGCGACTCACAAAGAGGCGATTGCCCGCGGCGTCGAGTGTCAAATAGTCCCAGCCGCCGGCGCCGCCCAGCTTCCAGCGCTGAACCACAGAAAGTGAAGTGTCCGCGGGAGCGGATTGAACCTCCGAGTGGACGAAACAGCCGACGAGGATGAAGGCCACACCAGCTAATTGGCCAACGCACTTAGGTAAGGAACTTAGCATGGGAATGTCCTCCAATTATTCAAGATTCATTCAGCCCATCATCGCATCAATTTAATTGAGCGGCGATTAAAGAATGGTATAGATTGCGAGACGAACTATGCGCCCGCGGGCGCACGGATGGCCGCGCGCCGAACCACGCTGCGGCTCGCGACCGTGCCGATTAAGCCGATCGCAGCCGCGAGAGATAGCCACGCGCCCGGGATCGCGCGGTTGCCTGAGCTATGAATGAGAAAAGTGACTATCACGGGCGTCGATCCGCCGACCGTCGTGGCCAAACTGTATGCGAGGGAAAAGCCCGCCGTTCGGACCTCCACCGGCACGATCTCCGTCAGATAGACGACCATCGCACCGTTGTAGCCGGCGTAAATGAATGACAACCACAGTTCCACCCCAAGCAACCGATCGAAACTGGGAGCCTCGATGAGCCATGCCATCGCCGGGTAGGCACTCACCAGAGCCAGGCCCGCAAAGGTTGCGAGCAATGGTATTCGGCCAACACGGTCCGATAATGCGCCCATGACGGGAAGCCAGAATAGATTTGAGAAGCCCACGCACAATGTGACGAGCAGCGAAGCGCTCTGCGACAGCTTTAACACTTCGCGGCCAAAGGTGGGGGTATAGGCAGTGATGGTGTAGAAAGACACCGTGGTCATCAAGACCATCGCGACACCGACAACAATGATGCGCCAGTGCAGCAGCATGCTCGCGTAAACCTCGGCCGGCTTCGGGTGATGTGCCCGCGCAGCAAATTCGCCCGTCTCCTGCAAGGTGCGCCGGATCATGTAAATAAAAGGCACGATCAAGCAGCCAATAATTAGGGGAATGCGCCAACCCCATAATTGAAGATCGAGAGGCGAGAGCCAGTGCGAGAGCGCGAAGCCGATGGCTCCGGCGAATGCCACCGCCACCTGTTGGCTGCCCGACTGCCAGGAGACGTAAAAGCCTTTGTTTCCGGGCGTAGCGATCTCAGACAGGTATACCGACACACCGCCCAATTCCACACCCGCCGAGAACCCCTGACACAAGCGGCCCAGCACCACTATGATGGGTGCAAACAAGCCGATGGTCTCGTAGCCCGGCACTAACGCGATCGTCAGGGTGCCTACGGACATGAGCGCGAGCGTCACCAACAGACCTTTGCGGCGCCCAATGTGATCGATATAAGCACCAAGGAATATCGCGCCGAGTGGTCGAACCAAGAACCCCACCGCGAACGTCGTCATCGACAACATTAACGAGGCGAACTCGCTTTTGGCGGGAAAATAGGCACGTCCGATGGCCGCACTAAAATACCCAAACACCATAAAGTCGTACATTTCAAGGAAGTTGCCGCTCGCCACCCGCAGTACGGTTTTTAATTTCTCCTTGCGTTGTTGATGCGTCAGCATCGGTTCACCAAGGCCGATCCGACGTCACGCCGCTGTATGTGCATGTTGCTCCCCACCGCAACTGATCCTTCATGGAGTTATTCAATTCGCGCACCCGCGCTTTGCATAACAAAGCATGAATAGCATATCGCTCTACAATATGCACTAGCGATGCTATCGCCTAAGACCTTCCGATCATGTCATATTGTCTGGAAGAGGGGTCGCGAGCTATAGAGACTTGCTAAAAAAAACGCGCGCTTGTGTTCCTCGATGAGAATGAGGTTCGGTGCGGAGGAGAATGCCGCGTGGATTCGCTTGGTGAGGCGCGTCTCCGCGAGGGGCAAGGGAAAGTAGTGGTTCGCGACCAACAGGATTCCGTCGCGCCTCAGCAGTTGCTGTATTCGAATGGCGAGTGAGTCGAGAGTGATGTCGAGCAGCGGTGGCGGCAAATAGTATAGGGTATCGGCCACCACCACTAGATCGAACGTTCCGTTCATCGCGGGGTCCAGGTCGGTAATATCTCCTTGTTTGAAGCTCACGTTCCTAAGGGAACTCGTCCGCTGTTCAGCGCAGCGAATCGCTACAGATGAGATATCGATGCCGACAACCTGCTGGGAGCGCTGCGCCAGTCGTTCCGTCAGGAGGCCAAGACCGCATCCAAGATCCAAGGCAAGTGAGAATGACCGAGAGGGCAGCATATCGACCAAGGCGTCGTATTTCCGGCGCTGATAGTGATATTGCGGCAGCCCCGAAGCCCAAGGATCATGGTGCGCCGCTTTTCCGTACAGCCGGTCAAAGGCTTCGGGCGCTGTGTCAGCTCCCCGCCGATAGGACTTAAGCGCCGCATCGGCGCGGCTGCTCTTTAAGAAAAGGCCCACGTCTCGCAGGGAGCGAAAGGCGCTGCGACGCCACTTACTGAACATCGAGGCACGCAGCATCCAGCAAGGGACATGAAAATACACAGTATTTGAATGTCATAGGCTTATTAGAAAGGATAGTTGATGCCGGTAAATACTGCGGCACCTTCGGACCCGTAGCCGATATCCACGTAGCCAACGACAAACGGACTGGCGATGCCGCGAAAGCCGATGCCGCCGACTTTGTGGAGCTTCGAGAGGGGCGCGTTTCGCGCGCGCGCGAAGACCTCGCCAACGTCGAAAAAGGGCGTGATCTCCAGGTTGATGTTGGTGCCCATTGCAGCGATGGTCAGCACCCGTTTGCGATACTCGACGCTCGCCGAGAGCGAGTTGCGGTCGTGAAAGCGCCCGGATCCGAAACCGCGCAATGGTTGTGCGTCGCCGATCAAACTCTCGTCTCCGCCCAGGGTGGAAAGGCTCCAAAAGGGCGCCGTGATTGCACCCGGCATATATCGAAGCGCCAGGTGCGCAACGATCGTGTTGCCCGGCACCGGAGTCCAAAGTCGGCGCGCATCGATCCCGGCCACGCTGTAGAGACTATCGTTGACGATTCCCGCCGCCGCGGCGATACCCCCGTAGAGCGACACCTCCGTGCCGCGCGTGGGGACAGTGGTGTCGTCACGACTGTCGTACGTCAGCGACAATCGGTGCAGAATCTCATGTCCCACACCCAAACCTCTGATGGCGGGATAGCGATCTTCAATCGAGGCGATGTGTGCGAGAGTCCCTGGTTGCACCTGCACCGATCGTGCTCTCAAGGTGTATGAGAGTTGCAATGTATGACTGATATTCCAACCCACTTGCAATTGAAGGTATTTTTGCCGCAGCGTGTAGTTGGTTTCGGCGGAGTGGAAAGTCTCGTTCCCCACGCCGTAAAAGCGGGGCGTGCCGCTGCGGTCGTACACCGCGCTTGCGACATAGGACCAGGGCGTATCGCGCAGTCGACCTGTCTGATATTCCAGATCAAATTCGCTCTCGACATGCTGCTTCCCTCCTGCATCGATTGACCACTGCGTATCGTCGGAGGGGTAGGAATACATGCGGGCTCTTGCACCTACGCCAAAATTGGGGTTATAGATCACATCCGGCGCAATTATTTTTCGGATCTGCGAACGCTCATCGGAGAATAGCCACGTTGGAATGATGCCGAGGGTGGTGCCGCTGTTGGGGTCAACGTCGATCTCCGGGATTGGAATGAAGGGCGCCGTGGACGGATTGAGCCACCGCATGAGGCCCGTGGGTTGCGGGTTGTCGAGTACCTGTGCGCGAGAAAGATTGCCAATGAATGCCGACACCGTGAGGATGAGGGTCAACGCCAGCGCCGAGCGGTGTTTAGGGTTGGGGTGCACTGAAGCCCGCGATTCTTTGCCAGAGCCCAAGTGCCGGCAGGCCAAATATAATCTCGCGCAATCGTTTCACCAGGGACAACGCCAGTGCGAGTTCAGGGTCGATTCCCAATATCCGTCCAATGCCCACCAGACCCACTTCTTGTACGCCCACGCCCGTGGGAACGAAGAAGAAAACGCTTTTGGCCGCCTGCGTCAGACTCTCCAGTGCAACCGCCGCAGGAAACGAAATGGGATGTCCCAGCCAGCCCAACACCAGCCAGATTTCTGAGCAACCGATCAGCAGCCCTGTAATCTGCCAGCCGCTGGCGGCGACTAGCCGTGGAGGGGATGCCAGCACCTGACGAATCGAATCTTGCAAAAGCTTTAAGTTGGCCAATGGACTGACTCGAGTTGCCAGCGCAGTGAACAGGGGTAAGACAGTTGCCTTAATTCGGCCGGAAAAGGCCCTGGTCACCACTAGCAACGCAATGCCTAGAAATACTGGAATGAGCAGTGCACTCATAAGCAGGATCAGAGAAGACGGCTGGACGCGTCCTGTGAGGCTGAGGACACACACCAATCCTGCGCCTGCCAGAACGTATTGGCTGAAAACGTTCAAAAGCATCTCGATAATGATGCTCGCGGCTGAAACCGCACTCGTCGTACCCTGGCGCATCATGAGGTGGACGCCGACTAATTCTCCGCCGACATTCGCGACCGGCAATAGGCGGTTGATCGCCTCGCGAATCGCGCTGATCAGAAAAAGGCTTCGAAACCGGGTGGGCGCCAAGATGAGCGTCCGCCAGCCAATCACGTCGAACCCCAACACGATTGCGTGCAATGGTATCAGCCACATCAGGCACCAGCCGACCTTCGAGAGCAAGTAAGCGATGGACGACAACCCGACATTGGCGACCAGCGCGATGACAACGCAGCAGCCCAGAGCAAGAGCGGCGAACGAGACGATTCTCACGCCGGCGATCGTCCGAGGCTGCGCATTACGCCTGAATATCCGCCTCTGAAAGGGTTTAACGCTGCGGCGGCCGCCACGACACGGGAACTCGTGAGAGCCGACAGTTCTTCCGCGTGCCGATAAGTGCGCATGGCCGGCGTGATGGTGGCGGTAGTCGGAGCGGCCGGATGAGAATAGATTTCTGACACTCCCTCGGGCAATCGCTCAAGGATGGCCAAGAGGTGTTCTTCGTCCATCTTGCCGCTTGCGGCTATGCCATAGATGCGGTCGTTGTGAAACAGGCCGGCCGATCGCACACGGTGCTTCATTTGTGCGACCCACGGTCTCAACAAAAGGGTGTCCGTCGCGCCGCGGACCCGCCCCGCACGATGCGCAAACCAAAGCGGCTCAGCCGGAATCCGCACCGCGCGCATTCCATACTCACGTCCGATCCGCAATAGAATCGACAGAATCGTGGGATGCAGGTGCAAGTGCTTGTGCACATTCACGTGGTCCAGCACCAAGCCGGTCCGGGCAAAGGCGGCGAATTGCGCGTGAATCTCCGACTCGAGCTGCCGGCGCGCTTTGCGGTGTGCAAATATTTTGACCGCGCGCCACCACAGATCGCCATCCATGAAACCGTCGGCACCAGCGATCAGAGGGATATCGCAATGCCGCAGCGTGGACTGCCCGTCCGCGACCACGAGGTGCAGTCCAACATTCAAGGTTGGCAGGCGCCGTGCTCGCTCCACGGCGTCGCGTGCGGCGGGGCCTGAAACCATCAGGCTTGCAGCGGTGAGGATCCCGATGCGATTGGCCTGCTCCACTGCCACGTTGATGGATTCGTGCAGGCCGAAATCATCAGCGGTGACAATCAGGTATCTTTGCATGGCGCAGGGAGCATGCATGCGCCCATTGTGCGAATTCGCTATGCGGCGCGGGCACGTAGGAAACGGAAAAACTCCACCCCTTCACGAAGCCTTCGACGAGTCATGTCCCAGCTGGTCATCATTTCCGCAGTCAACTCGAACATTTTCTTAGGCCGGAAATAGAAACGACGATAGAACGTCTCGACCGATTCATAGATTTGCTTCGCTGTGAGGTCGGGGTAGCTGAGCTGTGAGAGTTGTACACCATCGGTATTGACCATGTTCACCTGGGTATTCTCAGCGAGCCAGCCATTCGCGACCGCTTGCGCGTAGAGTTCCGTTCCGGGATAGGGCGCTGCCAAAGACACTTGAATCGTGTGGGGATTGATGTCTATAGCGTACCGAATCGTTTCCTCCATGGTAACGGTGGTCTCGCCGGGCAGCCCGAGAATGAACGTACCGTGGATCGCGATGCCCAATTCCCGGCAGGCCTGAGTGAAGCGGCGTGCGATATCGGTGCGCAGGCCCTTTCGAATATTGTGCAAAATCTCATCGTTGCCGGACTCGTAACCGACCAACAGAAGGCGCAAGCCATTCTCTTTCATAATCCGCAACGTCTCGTACGGTACATTCGCCTTCGCGTTGCAGGACCAGGTTATGCCAAGCTTTCCCAGCCCCCGAGCGATCTCCTCCGCTCGCGGTCGAAAGTCGGTGAAGGTATCGTCATCAAAGAAAATCTCTTTCACGTCCGGCATGTGATCTTTGATCCACTTGCATTCCGCGATTACGTTGGCCGGACTTCGCACTCTATAGCGGTGGCCGCCGACCGTCTGCGGCCATAAACAAAAGGTGCATTTCGAGCGGCAGCCCCGACCGGTGTATATGGACACATACGGGTGTCGCAGATAGCCGATGAAATACTTCTCGACGGTGAGGTCACGCTGATAGATCGGTGCGACCCAGGGCAACGCGTCCATGTCTTCAATGGTGGGACGCGGCGGGTTGTGCTTGATGCGCCCATCGGCGGTGCGGAAACTAATCCCGGCAATATCATCAAGTGCCTGACCTTCAGCAACATCCTTACAGGTGTAATCAAATTCTTCACGCGCCACAAAATCAATCGCTGTCGACGCTTCCAATGAGCCTTGTGGATCGACAGCGACCTTCGCTCCTACCATGCCGATGAGCAGTTGCGGATAGGCCTCCTTCAGGATCTCAGCAACCCGGGCATCCTTGGGGAAGGAGGGCGAACTCGTGTGCATGATGATGAGTTCGTAGCCTTTGGCAATATTCAAGACCTGCTGCATCGACAACCCTTCGGCCGGCGCATCCACCAGTTTGCTGTCAGGAACCAATGCCGCCGGCTGTGCGAGCCAAGTGGGGTACCAGAACGAGCGGATTTCGCGCTTCGCTTGATAGCGAGCGCCCGCACCGCCGTCGAATCCGTCGAAGGAGGGGGGATGTAGGAACAGGGTCTTCATGCTTCAAAACCTCGCTTCGGGTAAAGCCGTTCCATCCCGGCTCAATTGATAGTGGCGGCTTCCCCATTGCACTCGATGGGTGGCAAAGCTCCAGATCCAAAGGCCCAAATGGGCAAGATCGCGCACCGGCGCGAGCCAGAGCTTCGATAGACGCGAGCCGGCACACCGAGGGTTCAGGTGAACCCAGAGGCTGGCGAGGCTGGTAGTCGTGAAAATAACGAGTGCCGGCAACGCGCCATGCAACATGAGAAGCGACGCCGCGGTGACGGGGAACCCAAGCGTGATGAACGAGAAACTATAACCATACGGACTGAGATTTCGAATCGTCCGCCGCCAGCGCAACTCGTGGGCAATCAGTTCGGCTGCGCTGCGTTCGAAGACGAGTGTTTCGACCTCCACTTCCGACAGCACCGTACGTAGGCCAAGCCCTCGCGTCAGTTCACCTAGACGATAGTCATCTGGCAGTTGATTGGCGATTGCCGCAAATCCGCCAATCCGTGCAAGCACTTCGGCTCTCATGGCAATGGTCGCTCCAAAGGCGAACGATCGATAGCCCATCACCGCGGCAATTCTCACCGAGGGCATGAACCAGCCGTTGATGAACATCGCCCCCAGCAGTGACCAGACACCCGAGCGGGGCACGCCCCGATAGCAACAGGTTACGATTCCGACCTGCTCGTCCATGAGCGGTGCGGCTAGTCGAGCGAGGTACTGCGCTTCCACCCTTACATCGCTGTCGGACAGGATCAGATATTCGTGGCGGGCCACAGGCATCATGTTGATTAGATTGCTGATTTTTCGGTTGCTGCCGTGTTGCCGGCGCTCGACAACCACGGCGATGTCGAGTTGCGGAAACTCGGCTTGCAAACGCTCGACTATGTGAAGTGCCGGATCACGGGGATCGCAAACGCCAAAGACAATTTGATAGGTCGGATAGTCTTGGGTGCAGAAAGAACGCAAATAGCCATAAGTCTCCGGCTCCGCGCCGCACAAGGGCTTAAGGACCGTCACAGGTGGCAATCTGTCTAGTTGCCGCTGGGCCGATGGAACTTTCCAATTGACGAGCAATGCGCAGATCACGCTGTACGCCATTGCCATTGATGCCAACGCATACCCCAATAGGGTGCCTAGGCTGTGGACAGAACCCATCACTATCGGCACCTCTCGGAACGGCCGAATCCGACTGCGCGCTTACCCATTGCTCTCTCAAATGCTCAAGATTGGCGCTCAAACTAGCACTCTGCACTGCAAAGAGCACGCGCCTTTCTTGTTTTTAACCCTATGCCGCTATTGACTTCGCAGGACGGATGCCGCGACGTCAACCGGTCCATTCCAGCTTCATTCAGCACCCCTCAATATCCGCTAAATGCCCATTCAATGAGGAGTTTGGGCGACGATTTGATCAGCTTTGCCGCAGGTGCCGAGTAAGCCCGTTCTGTTCGCGTCAACGGTAGCGCTATCCCGGGGCATTTAGCCTCCAAAGCCGTGTGATTTGGCTGCTGGAAATGACCGTGACAGCTGAGCCCCGTACTGCACGATGGTGGCGGCGGTAGCCGTCAACTGCACCGAAATTTGCACCGTATTTAGGAACTGTTCAGGTTGCCGTCGTATGGTCCACTCCACAATCCAAATATCGATGTTATTGCGGCTGGGCAGTGGGGGAAAAACATATGGAAAGCGTCAAGAACACGGCGGCACAGATTCATGCCGTACGGAATTTTGCGAAAGTCGCCAACCGGCTGGTGGGCAGCTACTTAACCGCCTGCTTGGCAGTCACCGGCGGCGCGCTGGTGGGCCACGCTGCTTATTCGGCGGAACAACCGGAAGAACCGGTGGTCGAGATTGTCGTCACCGGCACGCGTCTGTCATCGGCCAACGCGTCCAGCCCCAGCCCCATCGTCGTTCTCGACAATGAAGAGCTGCTGCATCAGGGTACGCCAAGGGCCGAAGACTTCTTGAACTCCTTGCCGCAAGTCAACTCGGGGTTGACCTTGGGTGCCAACGGGGCTTCCGTTGCGCCGCTGACCGGCACTGCCACGGCGGATCTGCGCGGCATCGGGGCTTTCCGTACGCTAGTGCTGATCAACGGCAGACGCACCTCTCCCGGGGATCCCATCAATCCTTCCGCCGACTTGAACACGGTGCCGAGTGCCCTCGTGAAGCGCGTCGAAGTGCTGACCGGTGGCGCATCCGCCATCTATGGTTCTGACGCGGTTGCCGGGGTCGTCAATTTCATATTGGACAATAATTTCACCGGTTTGAAAGTCGATGTGGAGGGCGGCGTCAATCAAGGCAGCAATGATCGCCGTGACCTGCAGAGCATCGAGCGCGCCAGTGGAGTCAACCCCCCCACCGGGTCCGTCTATGACGGTGTCAATTCGGATGTCTCGGTCGTATTCGGTAAGGATCTGTTCGGGGGGAATGGCCACGTGACCGCGTACGCGGGTTATCGCCACGTTCAGGCGGTGACCGGTGCAAGTCGGGATTCCAGCGCTTGCACGTTGATTGAGACTGCCAGCTCTTATCAATGCGTTCTCGATGGGACGACCGCGACCGGGCAGTTCGTGCCAAACGGCGGCACCACCGCCGCGGGCGTGCCGGTGACCTACGCTGGCTCGCCGCTCACGCTGGATACGGCTAAAGGACACGCATTTCGGCCCCTGGCGGCTCCGGGCGACCTCTATAACCCGGCGACCTCCCAGGAGTTGCAACGGCCCGATACACGCTACAACGCGGGCGTGTTCGGGTCCTACAAGTTCAGCGACGCTCTGAACCTATACACGGAAGCGCAATACATGGATGACAAGACCTCCGTGCGCTACGAACCCGTAGGTACCACGCCCACCGGCGCCGGGTTGAATCAATACAGCGTCCCGTGCAGCAATCCGCTTCTGTCCGCGACCCAAGTCAATGACCTGTGCACCTCCGCCGGATTGGGTTCGGCGGACACGGCGCTGGTGAGCATCGGCCGCCGCAACATCGAAGGCGGTCAGCGCTCGGACGAGTACCATCATCAGTCCTACCACCTCGTGCTCGGGTTGAAGGGTCAAATCAGCGAGCCATGGACCTACGACGTCAGTGTGACTCACGGTCGAGTCAATTCGCGCGAGACCCTGTCAAACGACTTCTCGACGTCGCGCCTCGGGAATGCGCTCAACGTGGTGAATGTAGGGGGAGTCGCCACCTGCCAATCCGTGGTCGACGGCACCGATCCGGCCTGTGTTCCGTACAATATCTATTCCACCGGCGGCGTGACGCCGGCCGCGCTCAAATACATCACCGAGGGTGGCATGGCCTCGGGCTTTGCACAGCGCAGCATCGTCGCCGCGCAGCTGGTCGGCGACCTCGAGAAGTACGGCATCAAGAGCCCGTTTTCCGACAAGGGATTTGGGGTCGCCGTGGGTACCGAGTATCGGGTTGAGCAAGTGCGCTACAATCTTGATTCGAACTACAGCACGGCGGATTTGCTGACTACCTCTCCCGCGGCCCGTCCGACGGAAGGCACGTTTCGCGTCAGCGAAGTATTCACCGAACTGAAAATGCCGCTGGTCGCGGACAAGCCGTTCGTCAAAGAGCTGGTGGCCAGCGTGAGCGATCGGTTCGCGCACTACACTCCGCAGGGCAATGTCAATGCCTACGGAATTGGCCTGGAATGGGCCCCCCTCAGTCTGGTTCGGGTGCGCGGCAGCCTCAGCCGCGCCGTACGTGCACCGAACGCTTACGAGCTGTTCACTTCGCAGGTACTGGGGCAGACCACTCTCCAGGACCCATGCGCTGGTCCCACCCCCACGGATTCCGCGCCGCAGTGCGCGCGCAGCGGTGTGACCACACAGTACGGCCATATCGCGCCGCAAACATCGATCAATGTGGTGACGGGCGGAAATCCTAATCTGAAGCCCGAAACTTCGGACAGCGTCACGATGGGCTTCGTGCTCACGCCCTTGCCGAGTGTGTTGTTCACTGCCGACTACTGGCGCATCAAAGTCAAACAGTTCGTCGGCGGTGTGCCGGCGTCCTTTACATTGCCGACCTGCTTGAATAGCGGCGATCCGTTTTACTGCGGATTGATCCACCGCGATGCCAGCGGATCCCTGTCCACCGGCATAGGCGCCGCCGCCGGACGCATACTCAGCACGCGCTATAACACCGGTTCCTACGGCAACAGCGGCGTGGACTTCGAGGGACGCTACAATTGGGATCTCGAACCGCTGTTCCCCAAGGCCGGCAACTTGTCGTTCAGCTTCACTGGCAGCGTCGCTCTCGATAATCCCATCGCCGTGACTCCCGGCGCGCCGCAAATCGACTGCTCGGGCTACTTTGGTCCTAATTGTTCCGGAGCCGGCCCCACGTCGCCCGTGCCGCGGTGGCGCCATCGCCTACGAACGACGTGGGACTCCAGGCACGATTTCGAGGTATCGTTAAATTGGCGCCATATCGGTAGATTGAAATCCGAATTCACCAGCCCCGACCCAAACCTTGCGGGCCTCAATCCGTCGGGTCAGGGAACTATTTACGCCCAGGACACGCCAATCGCCGCCTATGACTACTTCGATCTGGACGGCAATATCGACGTCACGCCACACTTGAATATCCGGCTGGGCGTCAACAATCTGGGCGACAGGAAACCGCCGGTGGCCGGGATACTCTGGAACCCGCTGCTGGTGAACGGCAACATGGTGGCGGGTATTTACGACGCTCTCGGGCGGTATATGTTCCTTGGCTTCACGGCAAAGTATTGATCTTCAACCTCAGGCGAAAACCTCCATGAAAAACGCACTTCTTTCTCTGACAGCCTCGCTTGCGATATTTCCGTTGACCATCATGGCGGCCGCACAGCCCCTGCAAATGGCGCCGGCGGCGTCCCTCCAAATACCGAATTCGACGGGAAAATTCGATTTCTTACGCGTCGATTCCAAGCGACACCGCCTGCTCGCCGCGCACGAGAACGACGGCACCGCGGATTATATCGATTTGCAGAAAAACAGCCTCATCGCGCGTGTGAAGGTGGGCGGAGCGGTCGACCACGCCGTGGATACCGACTCCAAGTTTTACTACGTCAGCGTGCAGGAAGCCGAGCGGGTGGCGGTGGTCGATGCGGAAACCTTGAAGGAAGTGAAGTCCATCAAGACGGCGGGTCCCACCGACGCCATTATTTTCGAACCAAAGAATCACATGGTGTACGTCACCCATGACGAAGGGGCGGATGTGTGGGTGATAGACCCGGTCAGCGCGAAAGTAGTGGCCACCGTCGCTATACCGGGCGTGCCGGAGTTCATGGTTTACGACGACAAGTCGGACCGCATCTATTTGAACATCAAGACCAAGGACGTCGTCGCCGTCATAGACCCCTCGAGCAACAAGGTCGTCGCGCAGTGGCCCACCGCCCCGGCTCTGCAGCCGCACGGCCTGGCTTTCGACGCCGACAACCATCGCGTTTTTGTCGCAGGCGGCAACGGTAAGCTGGTGGTGATCGATACCACGAGCGGGTTGGCAACAGGATCGCTGGACATAGTGCCCAAGGTGGATCAAATCGCATTCGATGCCGTCGGCGGCTTGCTCTACTGCGCCGGTGCCGACAAAATGTCCGTGGTGCACACATTAGGCGCCAAGCCGACAACCCTCGGAGAGCTGACCACGGCCGCAACCGCCAAAAACGTGGCCGTCGATCCCGCAACGCGGGCCGTGTGGACGACCTACACCGACGGCAAGAGCTCCTTCGCCAAGTCCTGGATGCCGCCGCGCCCGTAATCGGCTTGACGTCCTAAGCCGAATGGCACTTACTGACGCCTGCAACGCGAGTAGGGTTGCTAGGCGGTTCAGACCCGGAGAAAGGGTAAACCCCTCTTGGGGGTGCTGCCGGTGACGAACGGGGCGAGTTACGAAAATACTCATTGTCGAAGACCAGCACCGGATCGGGACGTTCCTCAAGCAAGCGCTGCTGGAGCGCGCCTATGCGGTCACTTGGGTTCGCACCTGTCAGGAAGCCAGCAACGAGCTCTGTGAGTCGGCCCATGATGCGATTATCCTGGACCTGGGCTTGCCGGACGGCGACGGTCTCAAGCTTTTGCAGCAATGGCGCAAATCGGGGTTCAACGAACCCGTGTTGATCCTGAGCGCCCGCGATGCGGTACAGGATCGAATCAAAGGACTGGATGTCGGAGCCGACGACTACCTATCGAAACCGTTCAGCATGGAAGAGCTGCTGGCGCGCATGCGTTCTTTGCTGCGCCGCCAGTCGGCAGTGAAGGAGGCTGTGCTGGAACACCGTGGGATCAAGCTCGACTTAGTCGCGCGCACGGTGCACTTGGCCGGCGAGCCCGTCGATCTGACCAGCCGCGAATTTGCGCTGCTCGAGATCTTCATGCAAAACGTGGGGCGAATTCTCTCCCGCAAGCTGATCTGCGAGAAATGCTGGTCCTCGCACTACGATCATGAAGCAAACCTTCTAGATGTCTATATGAGCCGTTTGCGCGCGAAATTCGAGTCCGTTCCGGGCCCGCCGGTGTTCAAGACTCTGCGCGGCGTTGGCTACCAGCTGCTGTGAGATCGATCGGTGCGAGGCTAGCGCTTTGGTATGCCGGCGCGGCGACGTTGACATTGGTGTGCCTGTTCGTCGCCGGCTATTACTTACTGCAGAATCAGCTGATCCGCGGCCTCGATCTTTTGAACAAGGCGCAGTTTGCCGAGATTCGCGCGCACCTGGGCGAAGACTTCGCCGGCCTCGATGCGCATCTCATCGACGCCCGTATCCGGGAAACCAGCGATTTCTCCTCGGTGCTCTTTTTTATCACCATCGACAACCCCAGCGGCCCGGTACGCCCGGTCTTCTACTCCACGAACTTGCGCGGCTTACCCATTCCCGACGTACGCGGAAAGCGTGTGTTCAATGCAAAACTTCCGGATATCGGCGAACTGCGGGTAGGCGAATTTATTCTAGGCCCGTTCGATGTGACCATAGCCACACCGCTCAATAGCGTGCGCCAAACCATGCGTGACTACAGCGAGATCTGCATTTGGATGCTCTCGGTGATGGTCGCGGTCAGTGTCGGGGTCGGCTTCGGATTGAGCCGGCTGGCTCTTCGCCCCGTGCGCCTGATCCGCGACACGGCCAAGCATATTAGCTCGGATAACTTGAGCGAACGCATCCCCGTGGCCGCCGTGCGAGACGAGATATCCGAGCTCGCGCAGCTGCTGAATCAAATGTTCGATCGCTTGGAGTCGGCGTTCGATCAAATTCGACGCTTCACTGCCGAAGCTTCGCATGAATTGAAGACGCCGCTGTCGTTGATCCGCTTGCAGGCGGAAAAGCTCCTGGTGCACGGCAATCTCGATGCGGCAAACGAAGAGTCGGTGCATATGCAGTTGGAGGAAATTGCCCGACTCAGTCAAATCATCGAGGAGCTATTGTTCCTATCGCGTGCCGAGGCGCGTGATATTGAGCTGCATCTGGTGGCGCATGATCCCGAGGGCCTGATTGCAAGCTTCAGCCAAGACGCCAAGGTGCTGTCGGAACATCGCGGTCTGCAATTTGCTCATTCTCATCAAGGCACGGGCAGGGTGCTGGTCGAGCCGCGCTGGTTGCGGCGAGTGTTGTTGAACCTTCTCGCCAATGCACTGAACGCATCTCCGCCGCGGGGGACCGTGACGCTGCGCTCGGTCGTGGAGGGCGGAGTCTGGCGTGTATCATTGGACGATGAGGGTCCCGGGGTGGCGGCGGAATTGCGCGAGCGAATTTTCGAGCGCTTTTTTCGCCTCACCGGCCCGAGCAATGTCGAAGACAATGGCAGCGGCCTTGGATTGGCGATCTGCCGAAGCATCATTTCGCTCCACGGCGGAAAAATATGGGCGGACGCTACGCCGGATTCGACGGGGTTGCGGGTCATATTCACCCTGCGTGCCGACGCTTGAACTGAGTTCTCATAAGGTCCACCGACGCGGCCGGTTTGATGCAAGATTCATGATCCCGGCTTTGTATGGCAAAGTACCAAGGATTGCTGGAGGTCCCTGTGTTTAGGAGGTTTAGTTGGCGGCATCGATGTATACGCGGTTCTATGGAAGCCAGGGCCATTGCGTATGGTTTATCGGGTTTTTTCTGTGTCCGGTGGTTCACGGAGCCGAGGAACCGCGGGCCCAGGCTGATAATTCGATCGAAGCAATTGTCGTCAAATCGAAGAAGCTGTCCGTCGAAAGTCTGATCGACCGCAAAGTCTATAGTGTGGGCTCGGATGCGCAGAGTAGCTTCGGCAGCTTGGGCGATCTATTGGCCACCATCCCGTCGGTAGACGTGGATCCCAGTGGTATCGTCTCGCTGCGGGGTGATTCCAAAGTTCTCATCCTGATCGATGGCAAAGCCTCGAGTCAGTTGGCCGGTGCATCGGCGGGAGACAATCTTCAATCCATTCCTGCCAAGGATATTGTGCGGATCGAAGTGCTCACCACACCTCCCGCCCAGTTCAAGGCGGACGGCGTGGCGGGTGTCATCAACGTTATTACCCGCAAAGGAGGGCCGGGCGGCAGCTCGGCGTCCTTGCAAGCGAGCGCCGGCAACGGGGGTCGTTACGTCTTAGGCGCCGATGGCAGCTACCGATCAGGTCCATTGTCGGCAGCGTTGAGCGCGGGATTTCGACAGGATTACCGCGATCGTCGTGTGCAATCAATGGTCTTTGCCCCCGACCCAGTCTCCCGCGAACCCACCAGTCGGAACGAAATCGCCGAACGAATCCGCCGCGAGGTCCCCACAATAAAATTCTCCGGAGAATATGCCTGGAATGATAGGCAATCCCTGAGCGCGTCCGGCAGTTGGGCTGATCGCGGTGGATTGCGAACCTATTCTCAATCGACGATCAACCGCTCGCCGCAGGATGTGGTCACGAGCGGGGCGCGGCGATTGAGCTCCGGACACGATCCAGAAACCGATTTGGATGAAAAACTGTCATTTATGCAAAAGCTGGGATCCTCGGACGAATCGCTGGATGTCTCTTTGCATCGATCGACATCACACCAGCGGGAACACTACGATTACGCGAACCAGGACTTAATTCCTGTCGCCGCGACGTTCTACAACAGTCTGAGCCTGCTGGAAGATCACCGCAGCACTGAGATCGGTGTCGACTATGCGTTACCCGCGTCGGAGAAGCTTTCGCTCAAGTTCGGCTACGCTTTCGAAAGCGACATCTCGAACTACGGCAATGTTGCCGCGACTCTCGATCCGGCGAGCGGAATTAGTACCATCGATGACTCGCTTACCAATCAATTCCAATTCGCTCAATCCATCCAAGCACTGTACGGCAGTTATCAGCAAAGCCTTGAGCTGTGGACCTGGCTAGCGGGCATCAGAGCTGAGGCGACACGCACGGATGCCCACCAACTCACCAGCAATGTAACTACGAAAGCCAACTATTTTGAGATTTACCCGAGCTTACACCTGGAGCGTAAGCTGTCCGAGCATGAAACACTTTCCTTCGGCGCTAGTCGCCGCGTCAATCGGCCCGATCCCGCGTCCATGAATCCCTACGTCGATCATGAGTACACTCCCAACTTGAGCGCCGGCAATCCGGACTTGAGACCTCAGTTCAGTCGCTCCTTCGAAGTGGTCTATGGGTATGAGCATGCAGGCCGAAAATTCGATGTTACGGGCTACTATCGCCTCAACACGGACACCGTCACTGAACTCACTGAATATCTGGGCGGCGGCCTCTCGCTCAGTACTAAGACTAATTTGCCGAGGGACAAAACAGCCGGACTGGAATTCACGGCGGACGGCCGGCTCCTCGACGAAGTTACTCTCAGCGTGAGCAGTAATTTATTTTACAGCCAGATTGACGCAACCGCTCTCGGCATCACTGGATTGCAGTCGACCGCAGGCATCAACGCCAAGGTGAAATTGGACTACCGGCCGACCGAGTCGCAGTCGGCACAGATCACGTTGGCGAGAACCGACAAACGGCTAACGCCTCAAGGCTATGTCAGCGCCATAAATTTGGTGAATCTTGGCTATAAGTATCATTGGGACTCGGGCCTGAGCGCAGTGGCGACAGTTACGGACCTCCTAAATGGTCAATTGGTGCATCGCTATTCCTCATCGCCGTTGCTCACCCTAGATTACCGGCGGTCCGTCGCCGGAAGGATCCTGTATGTCGGAGTTGTCTATTCCTCCGGTCGAACCAACAAGGAACATTCACAGGGCTTTGAATACGAACAGCCTCCCTAAAAGACAGCGTGTGCGACTTTTGGAATCTGCGCCGGATACCGTATGCACTGACCTACTGGCATGTGAGAATTCGTTTTGCGACTAGAATTTGTACGTGCCGCCAAACTGCACCGTGGCCCCGTAAAACTCGCGTTGGATCACCCGATCCGGGCCGGGGCCTTCCGTGAATTTAAGTGCAGTATTAGTGAGGTTCTTGACGTTCACATAGACAGTCAAGGGCTCGATGATCTGGTATTGGCTGCCGAAATCCACCGAGACGCGCTCCTGCGTCCACACATCAAGCGCGGCGGTATTGCCGAGTCCAAAGATGTTTTTGCTGGTGTAGTAGGCGCCAAGCGAGAGGTTCAAGCCATACGCGTCGTACATCAGTTCGGCGTTGAAAGTATTCTTGGATGTAGAAGGCAATGTGGAATCGCGCGTCGCGTTCGTCAGGCCAGTGGTCGGATCCACCACGGGCAGTTTGTATTTCGATTGCACCCAGGTCCAATTCGCAGACACGCCGAGGCCGGAAAGCGGTCCGGGAAGAATGTCGCTGAAGTGCTGCACATAGTTCGTTTCGAAGCCGAACAGGTGTGAAGTCGCGGCGTTGCCAAAACTAATGACCTTGATGATGCCGAGATTGCCGCCGGTATTTTGCGGGCCTCCGGCGGTCTGCTGGACATTTTGGACGATGTAGTTCTTGATGTCCTTGCCGAAAAATCCGATTGAAGCAATGCCCGCGTGCGGCAGGTACTGTTCCAGCGCGAGGTCCAAACCGGTTGCCGTGATCGGCTTGAGGTCCGGATTGCCGGTCGTAATGTTGCCGCTGGCCGCATCAACGGTGGTGGCGGAGGTTACTTGCTGGAAGCCGGGGCGAGCAATCGTCGAGGAGACGGCCGCTCGTGCGATCAAATCTGAATTGATTTCATACCGAGCCTGCGCTGATGGGAACCAATTGGTATACGACTTGGAGTTTGAGACGGCGCATATTCCACAAGCTGGGTTGGCCGGGTCGTCCTTGTAGCCGGCGTACGTCACTTGGGTTTCCTCGACCCGAACGCCGGCAATTATGCCGAGCGGTCCGAAACCAAATTGATACTGACCGTATTGCGCGTAGACATTTTCCTTGTCGCGCACGTTGTTGAGGATGTCTTCGCCTCCCGAAACGTCGCTGGAGGCCAACTCGGCTGCGTATATCGCCCTCATTGTGGCCGCATCGATCTGCGGCCCGTTGGCGTAGTGGTCCTTGTAGAAGTTGATGCTATTGCCATACGCCGCGGAGGACAGGGGCAAAGCCGGCAGCGCAGCAACGTCGACGGTGGAGGTGAACTGGTTGGCCGAGCGATTGCGCAGGCGCGCATTGACGCCAAATTTGAACTCCTCGTCGGATCGGTCGGTGAAGTGCGTGGGCATGGCGAAATTTGCGCCGATTCCCCACTCATGATCGTTCGAGTGCTGCACTTGCGTGTAAAGGCCGCTCAACGCATAGCCGGCGGGATTTGCGGGGCTTACGGTTGTCGTTCCATTGGCCGCGGTCCCGGGTAGCGTCCTCACCGCAGGCCAATTCGGCAGGGTCGTATTGTCGTAGGCTACGTTCGCAAGGCTTGGGTTACCGAAACTCGAGTTGTAGTCGTGGGGCTTATAGTAAGTACCCTTGGTGTACCCCACGTGATAGTCGAGCGTGTTTTCGCCGAATTCATTCTTGCCGCCGAATTCGGCCACGCGCGAGTCCAAATACTCCTTCTCGTCTCTGAGCGCTTTGGTAAAGGTGGCCGTGTCGTTGAAACCATTGGGATCAGCGGGATCGACAGTCGGCGCGCCCGTGAAATTCCAGATGAGCCGATTGCGAATGACCGATTCGGAGTACCCGGCATCGTAATAGCGCAAAAAGTAGCTATTTTCTGCACTTGGCGCAAAGCCCAGGTCGGCGCCATAACCATGGCGTTCGCGGTGGTAGGTATAGTAGCGCTGCTCGAACGCTGCGAACGCCTTGTCGGCGACACCACCGGGTTGATTGTCAACGAAAGCGGCTTCCGCATCGTCGATTCCGCGCCGATCGGTATAGAGGGAGGCCGTCACCAGTATGCTGAAGGGTTGGTAGGCATCCGCTGGGCCACCGAAGCGCGTGCCGGCGGTACCTGCCAGATCGGTAATCCAGGTGTGGCGAAGCAGCTCCTCGCCGCTACCTAGCTTGACATCGGCGAAGGCCTTCCCGTCGCTCGGTGCGGTTTTTGGCGTGATGTCGATGGTGCCGCCGAGCGCCTCGGCATCCTGCTCCGGTAAATTAGACTTCGTCACCTTGATGGCACCGACGAAGCCGATTGGAATGGAGTCAAAGGCCACCGCCCGGCCAGCCGTCGAGGGCGAGCTGTTGTTGGTCGGCGGCAGCCGCAGGCCGCCGAAAGTGGTGCTGTTGAGATCCGCGTCCAGACCGCGGATGTTGATATAGCGGCCTTCGCCGGTATCGGTCTCAAGCGAAATTCCCGGCACGCGTCGGATCGCTTCACCGGTATTGACATCCGGCAGCCGCTTCATTTCGTCGGCGGTGGTGAGATTGATGAGATTAGGTGCCTCACGCTGCGCAGCACGTGCCATTTCCGGCGTGGAGCGTTGTGCGTTTACCACGATTTCTTCCAGCGGGTCGGACTTGGGCAATTTTTCCCGATGGCCGACCGATTCACTGCTGTCAGCAGGCTCCTCTAGATCGATGCCCAGTGCCAGCGTTGACCAGCAGGCCATTGAGATGGTGATTAGTAGCAGTTTCCAGGATGATCGCCGATTCATGTTCACTGTGTTATGTCCCGCTAGCAAAGGAAATTCTCGCCGAACGACCCTGAGGTTGTCTCAGGGGGGCGGACCGGTGCTTTGTGCGGGAAAGTGTGTCAGCGATATTTTGCGGATTTGTTACAGCGAGGGTCGCAAAAATAATGCTACCCGACGATTCGCCAACGCGACTCCCTTCAGAGAGGAGCCATTTCGCCGTTACGGCAATCGTCAATACTTGGCTTGATCGATAGACTGCCGCAGTAGAATCGCGGCGGCATGGCACTACGCTGCAGGCGGCAAGCGACGCGACCGCATCATCAGCGATGTTACGAAAAGTGTACATAGCAGCCCGGCCGCCACCGTGACCTCACTTAGGGTGGCCCATTGCGCGAGGGCGCCAAGTGCCGCGCCCCCGATGCCGGGACCTGCAATGTTTACCGCCGTCCACAGCCCGAGTACTCGGCCCCTGAAGTTGTCGCGGATTAGGCTTTGCAACTGCACCTGCAAGCCCACACTGCACAAGACGATCGCAAACCCCAGGGTTGCGCTGATCAAAAGCCCAAGAGAGAATGCCTTACACAATCCGAAAGCGACTACCAGAGTACCGAGGCAAAGGGCGGCTACGTTGGACACCCGCGGCAACAGCTGCGTCCAGCCCACCTGAGCCAGTACCAACGCGCCGACGATGGCACCGGCGCCGGCGGCCGTTGTCAATTGTGCCAATCCCAGGCTGCCGCGGTGAAACACGGAGTCCGCAAACGCCGGCAGCAGTTCGATGACGCCGCGCGCCAGAGTGGCTGTCACACCTGCCAGCAGCATCATCTGCCGAATACCGGGGTGTTCGACTACGTAGCGCCAACCCTCCCGACTCTCCGCCATCAGGCCTTGTTCGGAGCGTTTGACTACACGCGTACGCAATCGCACGGCCGCCAATGCGCCCAAGATACCGAGAAAGGAAATCGCATTGACGGCGAACGCCGCCGCCAGGCCGTAATGGGCGATGACGATGCCCGCAATTGCTGGCCCTACGGCACGGCTCAGATTGAATATCACAGAGTTCGCGGCGATGGCCTGAGCCATCATTGATGGCCCCACCACCTCATGGATCATGGCGAGTCGCACCGCCTGGTAGCCGCTGTTGGCGAGGCCGAGCAGAAAGGCGATCACCAGCAGCACCTCGATATGCATGAGATGGGCGGCGGTCAATACGTACAGCAGCACCGCCAGCGCCGCCAGCGCGCTGTTGACTGTCATGGCGAAGTAGCGATGGTCGTGCCGGTCGAGCAGCGCTCCGGCCAGCGGACCGAACAAGATCAGTGGCAAAATCTGCGCCAGGGAAATCAAACCCACCCAAAGGGTTTGGTGAGTCAGTTCCCACGACAGCCAGCCCACCGCGACGCGCTGTGCCCAGGTGCCGATGTAGGAAATGAGATTGCCGAGCGCGTAAATCCTAAAATTAGCGTCGAGCAATACGGCCGGCGGCGAAATTTTCATATATGACCCACCCCTTGCATCGCGTCGCGGTCACGGGGCGATATAGGCGGTCTTTACCGTGCCGGCCTGTGATCGGCGACGAAAGTCGCTGGCGTACTTAAGTGAGGCTTGTGACATGTGGCTAGTATGGGGGCCTGACCCCCAATATGCTCCAACTTCCACCGGAAGTAGACTTCATCATGGGTTGCGCTTCTTGCAACTCGAGCGCCGCGAGGCCCAGGGCATATGACCGCACGTGGACTGATTCTTCAAGCAAGCTATCGAATCACCTCCGGTGGCAATGGGCAGCGTAGGCCTGTGGTCCACATTTTCGGGCGGCTGGAGGAGGGCGGCACTTTTCTGCTGCGCGATGACCGGCAACGCCCGCATTTCTATATTCGCGCCGAGGACATGGAGCGTGCGCGTGCGCTGCGCGCTCCGCCGCCGCAGCCGACTGACCAGCGCAATTTCGCGGGTGCGCCGGTGTGCCGCATCGAGGCCGACACTCCGCAGGATGTCCCGGCTCTGCGTGACCGTTTACAGGCAGCCGGTGTCGAGACTTTCGAGGCCGACGTGCGCTTCGCTCTGCGCTATTTAATTGACCGCGGCATCAAGGGCGGCTGCGAGATCGACGGCGAATGGCTGCCGGGCAATGGTGTTTCCCGGGTGTATAGCAATCCGACACTGCGGCCGATTCGAGTTCAGGTGCAACCGCGCGTGTTGTCTTTCGATATCGAAACATATGGTAAAGAAGAACGCCTGCTCGCCATTTCCTTTTACGGCGCGGGTGTCGATGAGGTTCTGATCGTCGATAGCGGTACTCGCCTCATGCCGGAACGGGCTATTCGATGTGCGGATGAGCGCGCCGCGCTCGACATGTTCTGCGCGCGGGTGCGGGAGTTCGATCCGGATGTGCTTACTGGCTGGAATGTCATCGACTTCGACCTGAGCGTGATGCAGCGAATTGCAGTGCGCTTGAACTATCCGTTGCTATTGGGGCGAGAGCCGGGCTCGATGCGTCTGCGTAAAGCAGAAGGCTACTTCGGCAGCGGCCAGGCCTCCATTCCTGGGCGTCTGGTGCTGGACGGCATCGATCTATTGCGCGGGGCTTTCGTGCGCATGGATGAATACTCGCTCGACGTCGTGGCGCGCGAAGTGCTGGGCGAGGGCAAGGCCGTCGCGGGCGATGTCAACGATCGGATCGAGGAGATACTCGATAATTATCGGCAGAACCTCTCCGCATTCGCATTGTACGCGCGCACCGACGCGCGCCTCGCCTTTGAGATCATAGAACGGCTCAACCTGGTGCGACTCGCCTATGAGCGCAGCCAGTTGACGTGCATGACGCCGGACCGCGTCG
>JBBRQO010000009.1:0-145585 GCA_038226325.1 Steroidobacterales bacterium
ACGATGGCCGCAATCATGACCTCGATGTGCTTCGACAGCCCGATCGCCGTGAATACCGAATCCAGAGAAAACACGATGTCGATGATCCCGATCTGCAGGATGATCAGCCAGAATCCATTCATCGGACTGGACTTGCGGCTCGCCTGCTTGCCGCTGAGCATATCGCGAATTTCCATCGGGCTTTTGATCAGCAGGAACAGCCCGCCGCCGAACAAGATCAGATCGCGGCCGGAAATCTCATTGCCAAACACGGTGAAAAGCGTGGCTCGCAGACTGGCAATCCAGGTGATGGAGAACAGCAGAGCGATGCGCGTCACCATTGCAAATGCCAGGCCCAGGAATCTCGCGCTGCGCCGCTGTTGGCTCGGCAGCCGGTCCACCAGAATCGACAGGAAAATGATGTTGTCGATGCCGAGGACTATTTCCAACGCCGCCAGCGTCAGGAACGATAACCAAGTCTGCGGATCGGAGAGCAATGCCACCATGGTGGCCACTGTAGAGGGCCCTAGGGCAGCCCGTCCACTTCTTCGGGCTTGGTCAGCTTGCGCTCCAGCAAATCATCTGTCCTCAAGCCCAAGTCCAGCGCCAGCGCCGCTGATATATATATTGAGGAATATGTACCGGCGAGAATGCCGATGACCAGGGCTGCGGAAAATGGATGCAGAGTTTCGCCGCCGAAGAATAGCAACGCCAGGACCACCAGCAGGGTCACCAGCTTGGTCATCAAGGTACGCGACAGCGTCTGATTGATGGACTCGTCAATGACCTGCGAAATGCTGATCTTGCGGGCGGTGCGAGCACGCTCGCGGATGCGGTCGAATACAATCACCGTATCGTTCAGCGAATAGCCGATCACCGCGAGAATCGCCGCAATTGCCGTTAAATCGAAAGTCATCTGGGTAAGCGCGAAGAATCCCACCACACAGATGGGATCGTGCAGCACGGCGAGAATCGCGCCCATCGCCAGCTTCGGGGTGAAGCGGAATAACACGTAAATCAGAATCAACACCAAGGTGGCAAACAAGGCCCAACTGCCTTTTACGAACAGTTCCTGTCCCACCTGCGGTCCGACCACTTCGGTGCTCAGTAATTTGACGCCGGGATCGACCGCGCCGAACACTTCCAAAATATGCGCACCGATCTGGTCGCCCTTGGCGTTCGGATCCGGCGGCAAGCGAACCAGGATGTCGCGCGAACTGCCGAAGGCCTGCACCTGAGCGTGCACCACCCCTGCTTTCGCAAGCTCGGTGCGCAGAGTCTCCAAATTCGGAGCCTGGGGAAAATCGCTTTCCACCACCACACCGCCGGTGAAATCGATGCCCAGATTCAAGCCACGCAGCGCCACCAGCCCGAACGACGTGATGATCAGGACTGCGGACAGCCCATACCACACCTTGCGGGTGTTCATGAATGGGAAGCGCGTTACCTTGTGAAAAAATTCCATGTACTAACCTCGGATCGCCGCCTTGCCTTGCGGCAAGGGCTGGACCTTAAATCGACAAATGGTCGACCTTGCGTTTTCCGCCGTAAATGATCTGCACCAAGGCGCGGCTGCCCATGACGGCGGTAAACATCGACGTCACGATGCCGAGCATCAGCACTACGGCAAATCCGCGCACCGCACCGGCGCCGAACAGCCACAGCACCAAGCCCGCGATGAAGGCGGTGACATTGGAGTCGAAGATGGCGGAGAAGGCGCGCTCGAAGCCGGCAGTAATCGCCGCGCGCGGCGACACGCCGATGCGCAATTCCTCGCGAATGCGCTCGTAAATTAAGATATTGGCGTCAACGGCCATGCCGACCGTCAGCACCACGGCCGCGATCCCCGGCAGCGTCAGCGCCGCGCCGAGCATCGACAACAAAGCCGTCAGCAGAATCACATTGGCCGCCAGAGTCACATCCGCGATCAGGCCGAAAACCTTGTAGTAGATGGCCATGAAAATGAACGCCGCCAGCATGCCGAACACCATGGCGTTCACGCCCTGTTTGATGTTCTTCTCCCCCAGAGTGGGCCCTATGGCGCGCTCTTCGACGGGCGACAGCGGTGCCGCCAATCCTCCGGCGCGCAGCAGCAGCGCGAGCTCCCGGCCTTCGATCGGATTGACGCCGGTGATCTGAAAATTATTGCTGAACACG
Source organism: Steroidobacterales bacterium (assembly GCA_038226325.1). Classification (GTDB taxonomy): domain Bacteria; phylum Pseudomonadota; class Gammaproteobacteria; order Steroidobacterales; family Steroidobacteraceae; genus Bog-1198. The sequence goes on from JBBRQO010000009.1 coordinate 2,137, forward strand.
CCGCGAATGGTGGCGCGGTTGATGACCTCTTCCGTGGTGCGGTCGACCATCACGCCCTCAGCGTTCTTATCGCGCGAACGGTCGATGAACACCACCGCCATCATATGGCCGATATTCTCCTGGGTGTTCTTCAGCATCTTCGCGGCACCGCGGCTGTCCAGGCTCACCGAGACTGCGGCGCCGTCCTGAGTGTTGGGTTGGAAAGAGGCATCGGTCAGCTGATCGCCGGTGACCACCACTTCCCGCTTCAGCAGCACCGGCTGCTTGTCGCGGCTGTAGTACAGCTTGGAGCCCAAGGGCACCCGGCCCGTGCCTACGGCCTCGAGCGGATTATTGGTCTCGTCGACCATGCGAAATTCCAAGGTTGCGGTCTTGCCGAGGATTTTCTTCACCTCGGCCGAATTCTGCAGTCCGGGCAATTGAATGGCGATCCGGTCCACGCCCTGGCGCGCGACCTGCGGCTCGGATACCGCGAGTTCCGGACTGTTGAGGCGGTTACGCAGAATCACGATGTTCTGCTGAACCGCATAGTCCTGCCGTTCCTTGATTTCCTGCGGCGTCAGTATCAACTGTAAAGCGGGGCCGCCGTCCACGGTCACGTCGGCCAAATTCATGTTGCGATTATCCGCGATAATGGCCGCTTTACCCTTCGTGAAGGAATCGCTGTCGCGAAACAGCACTCGCACACGGGAGCTGGGGTAGTCCACCAGCACGTCTTGATAAGTCACGCGGGCATTGCGCAACGACGCGCGAAAATCCTGCTCGTGACGATCGAGCAACTGCTTTACGGCGCCCTGGACGTCGACTTGATACACGAGGTACACGCCGCCACGCAGGTCCAATCCTAATTTCAAAGGACTCAAGCCCACGCTGCGCATCCAATCCGGAACGCGCGACGACTTCGACAGGGCGATTGTGAATTGACCCGGGCGCGCTTCTGAAATCAGATCGCGCGCCTTCAACTGATCCTGCTTGCTCTTGAAGCGCAGCGTCAGGCGGCCCTGCTCGAGAAACACGCCGCTGGGCGTGACCCCCTTGTCCTTGAGGATTTGCTCCACCGCCGTGCGATCGGCGTCGATGACGGCGGCCCGGTCACGCGCCAGCTGCAAGGCATCTTCCTCGCCGAACAGGTTGGGTAGCGCAAGGAAAATCCCTATGGCCAAGACGATCGCGACCAGCGCGATCTTCCAGCGCGGATACGAAATCATGCGCTCTTGACCGTGCCCTTGGGCAGCACCTGCGCGACTTGGAATTTCTGAAGCTTGACCTCGACACCGCTGGCGATTTCCACGGTCAGGAACTGCTCGCCCACATCGGTCACCTTGCCGAGAATGCCGCCGGCAGTCGCCACCTCATCGCCGGTGGCGATTTTAGAGAGCATTTCTCGCTGCTCTTTGGCGCGCTTGTTCTGCGGCCTGATGATCAGGAAGTAAAATATGGCCAACAGCGGCACGAACATCAGCATGCTGAAAAGACCGCTCTGCCCACCAGCACCGGCAGCCTGCGCATTCGCCGTATTTATGAAGAAATCCATTGTTACACCCAATTCCTGCGTCAGACGCCACGACACAAAGCCGGGCAGTATACAGCAGCCCGGCGCAAACTTAAGGGCTGCGCGCCATCCCCTTTAAGGCATGGAACTCAGCGGCATATGCTTCGAACTGTCCCACCTCGATCGCCGCCCGAATCTCCCGCATCAATCGCTGGTAGAAATACAGATTATGTACGGTGTTCAGGTGCGCGCCCAATATTTCGCCGCACTTGTCCAGGTGCCGTAGATAGCTGCGGCTGTAGTTGCGGCAGGTGTAGCACTCGCATCCCTCTTCGATGGGGCTCAAGTCCTTTTGATGCACGGCGTTGCGAATATTAACCACTCCCGTGCGCGTGAAGAGATGCGCATTGCGCGCGTGCCGGGTCGGCATGACACAGTCGAACATGTCAATGCCGCGGCGTACCGCCTCGACGATGTCCTCAGGCCGTCCCACACCCATCAGATAGCGCGGCTTGTGCAAGGGCATGTGCGGCATCAACCCCTCTAGCACCAGGGTGCGCTCGGCTTCGCTTTCACCCACGGCCAGGCCGCCCACGGCATACCCTGCGAAGCCGATTTCCTCCAGGGCGGCGAGCGCAGCAGCACGCAACTGCGGAAAAATACCGCCCTGCACAATGCCGAACAAAGTGCCGGGGGGTGGAGTGCGGTAATACTCCGCGTGGCCGCGTGCGGCCCATCGCATGGACAATTCCATCGAAGCGCGCGCCTGTTCCTCGGTGGCCGGATACGGCGTACATTCATCGAAGCTCATGGCCACATCGGCGCCCAAGGTGCGTTGAATGCGCATGGATTCCTCGGGCGACAGGAACACCGGCGCGCCGTCGACCGGCGAACGAAAATGCGCGCCTGCTTCGGTGATCTTGCGCATTTCCGCCAAACTCCACACCTGGAAGCCGCCCGAATCCGTCAGGATCGGCCGCTGCCAGTGCATGAAACGATGCAATCCCTGATGCGCCTCGATCACCTCCAGGCCGGGGCGCAGATACAGATGAAAGGTATTGCCGAGCACGATCTCGGCGCCGATGCTTTCCAGATCCTCCGGCGTCATTGCCTTGACCGTGCCGTAGGTGCCCACCGGCATGAACGCCGGGGTCTCGACATTGCCGCGTGGAAATTCCAGGCGGCCGCGCCGCGCGCCGCCATCTTGCGCCAACAACTCGAAACGCATCTGTCCCAAGGCAGCGGAGTTCATGCGGGCGGTGCAGCCGCTATCAAAGGGGTCAGAAACATCGCGTCACCGTAGCTGAAAAACCGATAGCGCGCCTGCACCGCGTGCGCGTAAGCCGCCAGCAGCGCTTCGCGTCCGACGAAGGCCGAGCACAGCATGAGCAGCGTCGACTCCGGCAGGTGAAAATTGGTGACCATGGCATCCACCGCGCGAAAGCGGTGGCCCGGTTTGATAAAGATGCGCGTGAACCCGCGGAACGGCGCAATGCAGCGCGCGCCGCGCGTCGCGGCAGTGCCCTGCCCGGCGTGCATCGCCGCCGCCGTTTCGAGACTTCTCACCACTGTGGTGCCCACCGCAATCACGCGGCCGCCGGCAGCACGTGTGGCATTGATGACATTACAGGCGGCCTCGGGCACTTCCATAAATTCCTCGTGCATTTCGTGGGCAGCAACGTCCTCCGCCCGCATGGGTTGAAAGGTGCCGGCGCCCACATGCAGGGTAATGAAGGCGTGGCGCACCTGTCGCTGATCCAGCGCGGCAAAGGTGTCGGCATCGAAATGCAGGCCCGCAGTGGGCGCGGCCACCGCCCCCAGTGCCCTCGCATACACGGTCTGGTAGCGCTCACGATCGGCGGTCTCCGGCAAGCGTTCAATGTAGGGCGGCAATGGCATTTCGCCGTGGCTCTTAAAAAAATACTCCACCTCACATGAGAAACGCAGGTGAAACAATTCGCCCTGTCGCCCCAACATGCTTGCCGTATGGCCGCCGGGCAGTTGTACCACCGCGTCCTGCCGCAGGCCTTTGCTGGCCCTAAGGTGGACCAGCGCGCTATCCGCGCTCAATGCGCGCTCGAGCAGGATCTCGACCCGTCCGCCGCTCTCTTTAACGCCGAACACCCGCGCCGGAATCACCCGCGTATCGTTGAAGACAAGCAAATCGCCGGCGTGCAGCAGACCGGGGAAATCACGAAATTCCAGGTCCCGCCGTATGCCCGACGCACCCTCCAGCAGCAGCATCCGGCTGGCGGAGCGTATCGCGCTGGGCCTTTGGGCAATGAGTTCCGGGGGCAAATCGAAGTGAAAGTCAGTGCGCAACATTGAAGATGATTCTACCAAGGGCGCCAATCGCATATACTGCCCGGTCTGGCATGCCCGGATGGCGGAACTGGTAGACGCGCCGGACTCAAAATCCGGTGGTGGTGACACCGTGTGGGTTCGATTCCCTCTCCGGGCACCAGAATTTTTTAGAGTGTAACTTGTGAATTTCTGCAGCAACTGCGGCTCACCCGTCGAATTCAAGGTCCCTGCCGGGGATCATTTGCCGCGCTTTGTGTGCACCAGCTGCGGCATGGTTCACTACAAGAACCCGCTGTTGGTCTTGGGCTGCGTGCCTGAGTGGCAAGGCAAGATCCTGCTCTGCCGCCGCGCTATCGAGCCACGCTTGGGCTTTTGGACCGTGCCGGCCGGGTTCATGGAGAATGGTGAGACCTTGCAAGCCGCGGCGGCGCGCGAATGCTATGAAGAGGCCCTGGCAAAGGTCGAGATCGGTTCCTTGTTGGCCGTGGTCAGCGTCACCGGCGCGAGCCAGGTGCACGTGATGTTTCGCGCCAAATTGCTGCAGCCCGAATTTGCGCCGGGCCCCGAGAGCCTGGAAGTCGGCCTATACGAGGAGGCCGAAATTCCTTGGGAAACCTTGGCATTTCCCAGCGGTGAGTTCACGCTGCGCAAATACTTCGAGGATCGCAGCGCGGGTCGCGAAAATCATCATTTCGTCGAATTGAGCCGCCGCCTTAAATCCTAAACCGCGCCGCGGTCCGCCGCGGCGCGGCTGTGGCAGAATAGCCTTCACGTTCAACAGGTCTACAAGGGTAAGTCATGGCATTCGTGGTCACCGAAAGCTGCATCAAGTGCAAGTACATGGATTGCGTGGAGGTCTGCCCGGTGGACTGCTTTCACGAAGGGCCGAATTTTCTGGTGATCGATCCGGATGAATGCATCGACTGCACGCTGTGTGAACCTGAATGCCCGGTGGAAGCCATTTTTTCTGAAGAAGAAATACCGGACGGGCAAGAAAGTTTCCTGAAGCTGAACGCCGAGCTGGCCAAGAAATGGCCTGTAATCAGCGAGAAGAAGGATGCACCGGCCGACGCCAAGCAATGGGAAGGCGTCGCGGATAAGCTCAAGCTGCTCGAGCGCTAGCGCCGCCGCGAATCGCCGCCGCGGTACTGCCGCCTCAGCGCTTCGCCAGCTGCAAATCCTTGATCTGCTGCACCAGCTCGCGCGGCGGCATATAGCCGGAGATGTAGTCGCCGCGTTCCGTGAGGATGGCGGGTGTGCCATGCACTCCGATGCTTTGACCGAGCGCGTACTCACGGGCAACCGGGTTCGAATCGCAGACCTTGGTCAGGTCCAGCGTGGCGCCGGCCTTGGCGCGGGTCAACGCCTCGTTGCGATCCGCCGAGCACCACACCACCTCGGCCTTTTTCCAGCTTTCCGTATTCGGCCCGGTGCGCGGGAAGAACATGTACCGCACGCGCACGCCCAAGCGATTGAGCTCAGCCATTTCGCTGTGCAACTGGCGGCAGTAACCACAGTCGACGTCGGTGAACACGGTGATGGTGTACTGCGGATTCTTCGGCCCGAAGATCATCATCTGCGACTCGGGCACGGCGTTGATCAACGCCAAGCGCGCATGCGTGCGCAAACCTTCGGTAAGATTCTCGCGCGTATCCATATCGTACAAATTGCCATCGAGAAAGTACTTGCCGTCGACGGTCATATAGCTGATGTCGGTGCCCTGCATGAATTGGTAAATCCCGGGGATCGGCGACGGCCGCAAATCCTCGAGCTTCGCTCCGGCAGGCAACAATTTGAGCAACGCGACGCGCGGATCCGCGGCTGGGGTCTCCACAGCCGGTGGTGGGGGTTCAGGCGTAGCGGCATGCACGGCGGCGCCCGCGGTGCACCATGCCAATATAAAGGCGGCGAGGAATCTCAACATTTTTAAATGGCTCCAGCGGGACTTAAGCGTTCGACCCGTTGCGGGCCCTTAGGTTCACGCGATTCTAGCAGGCAGGCTTCTACCCGCGGGGGTGGTGCTGCGTATGCATCTCTTTCAGGCGCTCCCGTGCGACGTGGGTATAAATTTGCGTCGTCGACAGGTCGCTGTGGCCCAGCAGCATCTGCACCACGCGCAAATCCGCCCCGTGATTCAGCAAGTGAGTCGCGAAAGCATGCCGTAAGGTGTGCGGCGAGAGTTCCTTCTCGACCCCAGCTTTCTTAGAGTAGCGTTTGATGATGTGCCAAAATGCCTGGCGCGTCATACGGTCGCCGCGCCGTGTCGGAAACAGGTAATCCGTCTGGCGTTCAAGCAATATTTCGACGCGCGGTCCCTGCATGAATTGCTGCAGCCATTTCACCGCCTCGTCGCCCAGAGGAATCAGGCGCTCGCGGTTGCCCTTGCCGACCACGCGCATCACGCCCTGATTCAAGTTCACTTGATTGTGCTTCAGGCTCACCAGTTCAGAGACGCGCAGACCCGTCGCATACAACACCTCGAGCATGGTGCGGTCGCGATGCCCCAGCGGATCCGAGACTGTGGGCGCCTCGAGCAGCGAATCGACCTCGGCTTCGGTCAGCGATTTGGGCAGCGATCGGCCAATTTTCGGCATGGCGATTTGCGCGGTCGGATCGATTTCTATCAGGCCCTCACGCACCATGAAGCGAAAAAAGCGCCGAAAACTCGACAGCTGCCGGGCGGTAGACCGGGGCCTGGATCCGCCCTCGACGCGCGCGGCGATAAATCCCAGTAATTCGATGCGCGTGGCTTTGAGCAATGCGCTGTCGCGCTCTTCCAGCCAGCGAGCCAATGCGGTCAAATCGGCGCGATATGCCGCCAAAGTATTGGCCGACAGGCCGCGCTCCAGCCAGACCGCATCGAGAAAGCGTTGCAGGGCAGGATCCGCCGGTTCGCGGGTAGCCGGTACCGCTGCGCCCGAGGTGCGTGTATAAACCGTGCGTTTCAAAGCCGTCGCCATAAGTCTTTTGCGTGGGTTGTGCGCACGAAATGGTGCTTTTACACGCCTAACGGGATCCAGTATGCGAGGGGTGCAGGCAGGTCGGCGTGACCAGAATCACAGTACAGTTAAGTATTAACATAAGGAGAACCAGATCACAGAAGACAAGCAGACCGGCCCGAGCAGGGGCCTGCAGTGGCTGTATACGGCGTACTGCGCGGTGCTGTTCACGGCCTTAGGGTTGACCGTGTTGGGTATCAATCTGTTCCTGCCGAGTCTTCGCAGCCGCCGCCTGGTGGCCGGCACGGCCTCGCGCGAATTCTTGCGCGCCGCGGGCATGCGTTTCACCGTCGAGGGCCTGGAGCGCCTGCCGACCACGCCCTGCGTGGTGGTGGCCAATCACGCCAGCTACATCGACGGCTTGGTCGCCGCCGCGGCGCTGCCGCCCGACTTCGCCTTCGTGATCAAGAAGGAAATGGTGCGTGTGCCGCTGGCCGGCCTGTTGCTGCGGCGCTTGGGATCGCAATTCGTCGAGCGCTTCAACCGCCACAAGGGCGGAGTCGACGCGCGCCGGGTGCTGAAGCTCGCCGCCACCGGCCAGTCTCTGGTGTTCTTCCCCGAAGGCACTTTTGATGAGACCCGCCAGATCAGCAAATTTCTCGGCGGCGCATTTGCCACAGCGGCCCGCTCCAATATGCCGGTGGTGGCCATGGCCATTCACGGCACGCGCGATGTCTTCCCACCCGGCGGACTGATCGCTCACTGTCTGCCGATTCGCGTTCAAATCCTCGAAGTCCTGACTGCAGCCGATGCCCGAGAGCGCAGTCGCCAACTGATTGCCGAGGCTGTGGGCGAGCCGCTCGCGCCCTAAATGCCCCTGCAGCGGACCAGCTATACTAAGCGGCTACCTCAACACCATGGAAATGCGTCATGACCTCTGATCCAGTCGTTATTTTGAGCGCCCGCCGCACCCCGGTCGGCGCTTTCCAAGGCGCCTTCGCCACGATCACTGCCCCGCAATTAGGATCGGTAGCCATCAAGGCCGCGCTCGCAGATTCAGGGCTGGCAGCTTCCCAGGTCGACGAAGTCATCATGGGCTGCGTGCTTGCGGCCGGAATTGGGCAGGCGCCGGCGCGTCAGGCTGCCATCGGCGGCGGCATTCCTTCCAGCGTTCCCTCCACCACAGTCAACAAGATGTGTGGCTCGGCCATGCGCGCCGTGATGCTGGCCTGCGACCAGATTCTCGCCGGCTCGGCCAAAGTCACCGTCGCCGGCGGCCTCGAGTCCATGACCAACGCGCCCTACCTCCTGCCGAAGGCACGCGCCGGTTACCGCATGGGGAATCAAGAGGTGCTCGACCACATGTTCTTCGACGGCCTGCAAAGTCCCTGGGACGGCCAGCTCATGGGCTGTTTCGCGGAGGCCACTGCGGAGAAGTACAACTTCACCCGCAAGGCTCAGGACGATTTCGCGGCCGAATCGCTGCGCCGCGCGCTGGCTGCTACCAGCAGCGGTGCATTCGCGGCCGAGATCGCCCCTGTCACCGCCAAGACCCGTAAGGGGGAGGTGCTGGTTGAGAAAGATGAAACTCCCTTTACTCTGGACATCGCCAAGATACCCACGCTCAAACCCGCGTTCAAAAAGGATGGCACCGTGACCGCGGCCAGTTCATCCGGAATTTCCGACGGCGCAGCGGCGCTGGTGCTGACCCGTGAGTCATTCGCGGCCTCCCTGGGCAAGAAGCCGCTGGCGCGCATCTTGGGCTACTGCAGTTTCGCGCGCGAGCCCGAATGGTTCACACTGGCACCGGTCGGCGCCATTGCTAAATTGCTGGCGCAGCTTAATTGGCAGGCCAAGGATGTGGATCTGTACGAAATCAACGAAGCCTTCGCCGCTGTGCCCATGGCCGCAATGAAGGATTTGGGCTTGGAGCACGCGAAGGTGAACGTTAACGGCGGTGCCTGTGCGCTCGGCCATCCGATTGGCGCCACCGGCGCGCGCATCATGACCACCCTGCTGTACGCGCTGCAGGCGCGCGGCAAGAAGCGTGGTATTGCCAGTCTCTGCATTGGCGGCGGCGAGGCCACGGCAATCGCCATCGAACTGTTGTAAAGAGCGACTTCCCGGCATGAGCGCCACGGTCCTGACTACGATTGCCGAGGGAATTGCGCGCATCACGCTGAATCGCCCTGAGAAGCGCAATGCCCTGGATCGCGCGACCATCGCCGCGCTCACGGCGGAGTTGCGTGATTGCGCCGGCAATGCAGCGGTGCGCGTGGTGCAAATTACTGGTGCCGGCAATGCCTTTTGCGCGGGCGCCGACCTTGACGAGATGCGCGCACAAGCTGATGCCGGTGCAGCGGCCAATCTCGCGGACGCCGAGCGGTTGGCGGCACTGTTCACCGTGCTGGATTCCCTGCCGAAGCCGACTCTGGCACGGGTCAACGGCGACGGCTACGGCGGGGCGCTCGGGCTACTGGGTGCCTGCGACATCGTGGTGGCCGTGGAGGAGGCCAAGTTCGCCTTCACCGAAGTGCGCCTCGGTATCATGCCCGCGGTCATTTCGCCGTTTGTGATCGGCAAGATGGGTGAAAGCGCGGCGCGGCGCTATTTCCTGACCGCGGAGGTCCTGACTGCAGCCGAGCTGAGAGGTTTGGGTTTGGTGCACGAAGTAGTACCCGCCGGCCTGCTCGACTCGAGCTGCATGCGCTTTACCGAAACGCTGCTCAAAGGCGCGCCGGGCGCCCAGGGTGAGGTCAAGGCTTTGATTCGGGATGTTGCCCACGGCAGCCCACGGCAGCGGGCTGCCGCAGCCACCGAGGCGGCCGCCCGGTTGGCGCGCCTGCGCGTCCAGGCCGAAGCCCAAGAGGGTTTTGCCGCGTTCTTCGCCAAGCGCAAGCCGAACTGGCGCGCGGAATGAATTTAGTGGGGCGGGCGTCCTTGCCCAAACCATGCCCAAATCCCTTGGCCATCCTGGAAGCCGGCATCCGTGGCCTATCAACATGGGTGTCCCCACTAGGTAAAGCGACGTCGCTGAGAAAATCCCCTCATCGCTTGTCCGCCTGGTGGATGCTGGCCGTTTCGCGGGTTTGTGATCTACTATGCGCCGCTTTACTTAGGCACCTTTTCCGGGCGTGATTGCGCCCCAACGTCGATTTTAGGGCTCAATTGATGAACGAAATCCAACGCGATGTCATGCAATACGAGGTGGTTATTGTAGGCGCAGGCCCTGCCGGTCTCGCCGCCGCCATTCGCCTGAAACAGCTGCGGCCGGACTTGAGCGTCTGTGTGCTGGAAAAGGCGGCAAGCCTCGGTGCCCACTCTTTGTCGGGTGCTGTTCTCGAACCCGGCCCCCTCGATGAATTGCTCCCCGATTGGCGCAAGCACGCGCCGGCAGTCTGTGTCCCCGCGACGCGCGACGAGTTCCTGTTCATGACCCGCCGCAGGCGGTTTCGGCTGCCCACCCCGCCGCAGATGGCCAACCACGGCAACTTCATCATCTCCCTGGGACAATTGGTGCCCATTCTGGGTCAGGAAGCGGAAAAGCTCGGGGTCGACGTGTTCGCCGGATTTGCGGCAGCCGAGGCCTTGTTCGATGACTCCGGCGCGGTCAAAGGGGTGCGCATCGGCGACATGGGCGTTGAAAAGGATGGCCGCCCTGGGCCGAACTTCGCGCTCGGACCTGAAATTCACGCCAGGCTCACCCTATTTTGCGAAGGCTGCCGCGGCAGCGTGTCGAAGCAATTGATCAAACGCTTCAAGCTCGATGCCGGCAAGTCGCCGCAAACCTATGGCCTGGGATTCAAAGAGTTGTGGCAGCTGCCGCCCGGACGCGTACAACCCGGATTGATTCAGCACACCTTAGGCTGGCCGCTCGATGCGGATACCTATGGCGGCAGTTTTCTCTACCACCTTAACGATGATCGTGTGTACGTCGGTTTTGTCATAGGCTTGGATTATGCGGACCCGCGTTTCAAGCCCTTCGAAGCCTTTCAGCAGTTCAAGAATCATCCGCATATAAAAAGCCTGCTCAAGGGCGGCGAAATCCTCTCAGGCGGCGCGCGCACGGTGATCGAGGGCGGCTATCAATCCATGCCGACGCTCGAAATGCCGGGTGCCATCCTGGTCGGCGACGCGGGCGGCACGCTCAACACGCCGAAGATCAAGGGCATTCATCAGGCCATACGGTCCGGCATGACGGCCGCGGCGCATTTTGTCGAGCACGGCAGCAGCTCGGGCTTCGATAAGCGCTGGCGCGAATCGAGCGGCGGCCGCGAGCTCTACAAGGTGCGCAACATCAGGCCCGGATTCCGCCGCGGCCTGTGGCTTGGGCTCGCCAACGCCGTGCTCGAAACCGTCACCTTCGGGAAATCGCCGTGGACTCTTGCCAATCACGCCGACGACACCGCCTTGCAGCGCCTCGATGAATACGCCTCGCCTGACCGCGGCTGGGGTGAGCGCGAACTGCCGCCGCGCGATCGGGTCGCGTTCGTATTTTTCGCCTCGACCACCCACGAGGAGAACCAACCCGTACATTTACACGTCGCCGACACCAACCTGTGCGCAACGCGTTGTGTGCAGGACTTCGGCAATCCGTGCACGAACTTCTGTCCGGCGAACGTCTATGAAATGATCGACGACGGCAAGGGTGGCAAAAAATTGCAGATCAATGCTTCCAACTGTGTGCATTGCAAGGCCTGCGATATCAAAGAGCCCTACGCTGATCAGATCACCTGGGTGACTCCGGAGGGCGGTTCCGGCCCCAACTACCAGAGCCTGTAGCTACGCCGCAATGGAGCTGCATCTCAAGCCGGTGGAATCGCGCCTGCGCGAGCAGGTGGCCTCGCAGCGGCTGGAATTCGATCCGGCGCAGCTCGAAGCCGCACAGCGGCTCGACGCCTTGAGCGCAGCGCTGACGCAGTCCTCCAAGTCGTTGGGCCAGACTTTGCGCGCGCGCCTGCCCTGGCTGCCGGCGTCGTCGCGCGGCGCATCGCGCGCTGCGCCGCGAGGCCTGTATCTCTGGGGTGGCGTTGGCCGCGGCAAGACTTTGTTGATGGATTGGTTCTACGAGTCGCTGCCTTTTTCGCGCCGCGAACGCACGCATTTTTACCGCTTCATGCGCCAAGTACATACGGAGCTGCGCGCGGTGACGCAGCGCGAGTCGCCCCTCGATCTCGTCGCGCAGCGGCTGTCGCAGTCGGCGCGGGTGATCTGTCTGGACGAGTTCTTCGTCTCCGACATCGCTGACGCAATGATTCTGGCGGGTCTGTTCGAGGGCCTGTTCCGCCGCAGCGTGATTCTAGTCACCACATCCAATGCGCCGCCGGACGAGCTGTACAAGGACGGCCTGCAACGCCAACGTTTCCTTCCGGCCGTTGCGCTGATCCAGAGCCGGATGGATGTGGTGCACCTGGATGGCGGCGTCGACTATCGATTGCGGCAGCTGGAGCAGGCGCCGACCTACTTGGATTCGCGCCTGGCGGGCACGACCACGCAGCTGCGGCGCCGGTTCGCGGCGCTCGCCGGAGGATCCGCCGCGGGGCCCACGAGCCTCGGCATCGAAGATCGCAGCATCACCGCCGTGGCCACCGGCCTTGAGCTGGCGTGGTTCGAATTCAGCGAGTTGTGCACTGGACCGCGCAGTCCGAACGATTACATCGAGCTGGCGCGCATGTATCACACGATTTTCATTTCCGACATCCCCGAATTCACAGTGCGCGATGAGGACGCCGCCCGCCGCTTCATCGCCGCCATAGACGAGTTCTACGATCGCGGCGTCAAGCTGGTGGTCTCGGCCGCAGCGCCGCCGGCGGAGCTGTATCACGGAGAGCGCCTTCAGTTCGAGTTTCAACGTGCGGCGAGCCGGCTGGTCGAGATGCAGACGCAGCAATATCTCGCCGCCGAACATCGTGCATAGAGGACCGAGGTCGCGGTGCTTAGCACGACCCCGTAGATTCTGCGCGAAGCGCATGAAAACACCTGGCATAATTCGCACATGAGGACGGTCGCCGAGTTCAAAATTCACTATAGGCAGATTCTGGACCCGAGCGGCGTGGCCGTCGCCGCGCTGCCGCAGTTTGCGCAGGACACCGACGAGGTGCTGCGCATGTACCGCGCCATGACGCTGGTCCGCGTTTTCGACGCAAAGTCGGTCAACCTGCAACGCACCGGGCAGCTCGGCACCTATCCTTCATCGCTGGGGCATGAAGCGGCGCATGTGGGCATCGGCGCGGCGATGCGTCCCGAGGATGTGCTCGCGCCGGTATACCGCGAATTCGGCACGCAGCTGTGGCGCGGCGTCACCATGACCGAAATCCTTACCTACTGGGGCGGCGACGAAACGGGCAATGACTTTGCCGTGCCGCGCCAGGACTTCGCCTGGTGCGTGCCCATCGCCACCCAAACCCTGCACGCCGCCGGCGCGGCCATGGCCTTCAAGATTCTGCGGCAACCGCGCTGCGCGCTCGCCTACATCGGCGACGGCGGTACTTCGGAGGGCGCCTTCTACGAGGCGATCAACCTGGCGGGGGCTCGCGCGCTGCCCGTGGTATTTGTCATCGTCAACAACGGCTGGGCCATTTCAGTGCCGGTCGCGGCGCAAACAGCCGCCCAGACCCTGGCGCAAAAAGCAGTCGCCGCAGGTATCCCCGGTGTGCAGGTGGACGGCAACGACGTGTTCGCTGTGCGCCAGGTGGTCGCCGAGGCGCTCGAAGCAGCACGGCGCGGCGCGGGCCCGACATTGATCGAGGCGCTTACCTACCGATTGAGCGATCACACCACCGCCGACGACGCCAGCCGCTACCGGCCGAGCGAAGAAGTGAAACGCGCATGGGCCATCGAGCCCCTGCTACGGATTCGAGAATTTCTGGTCAAAGGCGCAGTGTGGGATGCGGCTAAGGAACAGGCCTTGTTGGAAGAATGCACTCGTAAAGTCGATGCGGCCGTGAGCGAATATCTGGCTAAGGCGAAGCCTTCCACCGACGCCATGTTCGATCATTTATTTGCCACCCTGCCGGCGCATCTGCACGAGCAACGCCGCATCGCGCGCAAATACGGCTCCAAGCATAGCGGTCCTTGAATTGCCGAAAATAACCATGGTTGAGGCCATTGCGATGGCGCATGGCTGGGAGATGCAGCACGACTCACAAGTGGTCGTGATCGGCCAGGATGTGGGTGCCAACGGCGGCGTGTTCCGCGCGACCGCGGGGCTGCAGGAACGCTTCGGCAAGGATCGCGTGCAGGACACGCCGCTGGCCGAAGCGACTATCGCCGGCATGTCGGTGGGCATGGCCACACATGGCCTGAAGCCCGTCGCTGAAATTCAGTTCATGGGATTTCTGTATCCGGCCTTGGATCAAATCGTCAACCACATGTCACGCATGCGTAACCGCACCCGCGGCCGCTTGAGCTGTCCGGTGGTGATGCGCATGCCGCACGGCGGCGGCATTCATGCGCCCGAACATCACTCGGAAAGCACGGAAACCATGTTGTGTCACATTCCGGGAATACGCGTCGTGTGCCCGTCCTCGCCCGCGCGCGCCTATGGCCTGCTGCTGGCGGCGATCCGCGATCCGGATCCCGTGATGTTCTTGGAACCGGTGCGCCTGTATCGCGCCGTGCGCCAGGAGGTGACCGACAACGGTGAGGCGCTGCCGCTGGATCGGTGCTTCATACTGCGCGAGGGCAGCGAGCTTACCGTGGTCACCTGGGGAGGCATGACCGTGGAAACGCTGCGCGCCGCCGCCGAACTCGACAAGCGCGGGATCAGCGCCGAGATCATCGACCTCGCCACCTTGAGCCCGATCGACATCGAGACCATCTTAGAGTCGGTGGCAAAAACCGGCCGGCTGCTGATCGTGCACGAGGCGGCGCGCAATGTCGGCGTGGGTGCGGAAATCGCCGCGCTGGTCGCGGAGCACGGTCTCTACGATTTACAAGCGCCCATTCAACGTGTGGCCGGCTTCGATACCATAATGCCGCTGTTCAAGCTAGAGCACGATTACATTCCGAGCGTGCAGCGAATCATCGACGCCGCAGAACTCACTTTCGCCGACTGAAGGATCGCGAGGCTGTCCAATGAGTACATTCAGGCTTCCTGATTTGGGCGAAGGCTTGGCCGAAGCCGAGATCGTCGAGTGGCACGTCAAGGTCGGCGATCACGTGCGCGTCGATCAGGCCATGGTCTCGGTGGAAACCGCCAAAGCCGTGGTCGAGGTGCCCGCGCCGTTCAGCGGCGTGGTAACCGCCCTGTGCGGCGCGCCCGGCGATATCCTGCCCACCGGCGCGCCGCTCATCGAATTCGATTCGGGCACGGTGGTCGGCAGCATGCCGGCGACTGCCGCGGAGGAGTTCGTCGAGTCGGTCAGCGTCGGCAACGGCCGCACTCACGGCAATACGCGCGGTCGCGCAGTACCGGCGGCGCGCGCCTTGGCCAAGCGACTCGGGGTCGACCTGGCGGCAGTCCAAGGCGGCGGCCGTGCCGGATTGATCACCTTGGACGATGTTCTGCAACACGCCAACATATCGGCCACCACGAACTTTGCGCCCGCTGCGAACGGCGCATCGCTGACGCCGGGCGCCCGTGCCATCGCCAGCGCGAGCCCCGCCGACGGCAGCGTCGAGCCGTTGCGCGGGGTGCGCCGCGCGATGGCGCAGAGTATGTCGCTGTCGCGGGATCAGGTGGCCGGCAGCACGGTGTGCGACGACGCCGATATCCACGCCTGGACGCAACGCGGCGACTATATGCTGCGACTGATACGCGCCATGATCAGCGCCTGGCAGGCGGAACCTGCGCTCAACGCCTGGTACGATTCGGTGGCGCAGTCGCGAATCCTGGTGGCGCACATCGACCTCGCCATTGCCGTCGATACGCCTGGCGGACTCACCATTCCGGTGCTGCGCAATGTCGAACAGAAATCACCGGATGAGTTGCGTGCGGCCATCGCGCTGCAAAAGGACGCCGCCCAACGGCGCAGCACTTCGCCTGCGGACCTGCGCGATTTCACGCTGATGCTGTCGAATTTCGGCACTCTCGCCGGCCGCTATGGCATTCCGTTGGTGGTACCGCCGGCGGTCGCCATCTTAGGCGCGGGCAAGGTGCGCGACGATGCCGTCGTCGTCGCGGGCGCGGTCCACGCACATCGGCGCATGCCGCTGTCATTGAGCTTCGATCATCGCTGCATCACGGGTGGCGAGGCGTGCCGCTTTTTAGCAGCCGCCATCGCCGACCTCGAAAGGCCGGATTAACGCATGAGATCAACTATGTACCAGGCATCCTCGGAACAACATCGCAAGATCGTCACTGCAGTGGTGCGATCGGGCATTCGGCCGCCCAAATCCATGCGCAACGTGGACTGGCCGCGGTTTCTGCGCGCCTACTACGCCAACGTCGATGCGGAAGATCTCGCCGCTCGCGACTCCAAGGAGCTGGCCGGGGCCGCGCTGTCGCACTTGATGTTCGCGCACCGCCGCGGACGCTCCGCGCTGGTGCGAGTATTCAACCCGACGATGCGCGAACATGGATTCACCTCGCCGCACACGGTCATCGAGATGGTAAACGACGACATGCCCTTCCTCGTCGACTCGATCAACCTCGCCTTGACTCAACGCGCCCTCACGCTGCATTTTCTGACGCATCCGATCTTTGCCGTGTCGCGCAACGCGTCCGGCAGCTTGCTGGATTTGCGCGAGCGCGGCGAAGTACCCGCCAAGGTGCCCGCTAAGTCGGCCCGCCCGCGAAGCCAGGCCGCGCGCGGTAAGAAGCCGCGGCTGGAGTCGTTTCAACACGTCGAGGTGGATCGCATCGTTGATCCTGAGGCGCTCAAGTCGCTCGCCGCGCAAATCGAACGCAGCATGCGCGACGTACGGGTCGCATGCGTCGACTGGGCAGCGATGCAAGAGGCGGCGCGCACGACGGCGCAGGCGTTGAGCACGACGAGTGCGCGCTTTAATCCCGGTGACGTGAGCGAAGCAGTGGCGCTGCTCAGCTGGATGGAGAACCGGCACTTCACTTTTCTGGGCTACCGCGAATATCGGCTGCAAGGTCGCAAGGGCCGCGAGGTGCTGTTGCCCATCGAAGCCACCGGCTTAGGGCTGCTGCGCCGCGGGCACCGGCAGCCGGAGCCTAGAACCCGCACTCTATCGAGCGACATTCGCCGCCAAAGCCGCTCCCGCGACATCGTTCTAGTCACCAAGGCGAATCTGGAATCGACCGTTCACCGGCCCGGATACTTGGACTATATCGGGGTCAAGCATTTCGACCCGAAGGGCCGTTTGATCGGCGAGAAGCGCTTCTTGGGCTTGTGGACGTCGGCGGCGTATAGCAGCAACCCGCGTGAAATTCCGGTGCTGCGCCACAAGGTCGGGCAAGTGGTCGAACATTTCGCCTTGGCGCCGGACAGCCATGACGGTAAGGCGCTGCAGCACATCCTCGAGTCCTTTCCTCGCGACGAGCTGTTCCAAGCCAGCGTTGCCGAGATTAATCGCATCGTCACCGGAATCTTCGGCCTGCAGGAGCGCCCGCGGGTTCGTGTACTGCTGCGGCGCGACCCGTTCCGGCGGTTCTATTCCTGTCTGGTATACGTGCCGCGCGAGAAATACAACACGCAGGTCCGCCAACGCATTGAGAAAGTGATTCGCGAGGCTTTCTCGGCCTTCGGCATGGAGTCGCAGGTGCAGATTGCCGAATCGAACCTCGCGCGCATTCATATCGTGGCGCGCACCAGCCCGACCAACGAGACCCGCGTCGATGCGGATGCCTTGGAGCGGCGCGTCGCGGCCGCGGTTCGTTCCTGGCTGGACGGATTCAAGGCGGCGTTATTGTCGCGGCTCGATGAGGCTTATGCCCTGCAGCTGTTCGAGAAATATTCACAGGCGTTTCCGGCAGCCTATACGGAAGATTTCTTGGGCGACGCCGCTGCGCTCGACGTATCGTTTCTCGAGGCCATGGAGAAGGAGCCCAAGCGTCTGCACCTGGATATCTACCGGCCCGATCCGCGGCGCAAGGACAAGCTCTTTCTCAAGATATTTCGCCACCAGGATGCGATTCCAATTTCCGACCTGCTACCCATGCTGGAGAACATGGGACTCAAGGTGATCGCCGAACGGCCCTATGAGCTCGAGTTCCCGGCCGGCCGGCGCGCCTGGATTCAGGACTTGGAGCTGGTGATACAGGGCTCCACGGTCACTCAATTCGAATCTCTGGATCGCGAGATCAAAAGCGCCTTCACCGCCGTTTGGACCGGACGCATGGACAACGACAGCTTCAATCAGCTGACGCTGTCCGCCGGAATCCCGTGGCGCATCGTCATCGTGATGCGCGCCTACTGCCGCTACCTGCTTCAGACCGGACTGCCGTTCAGCCAAGGCTACATCGCGCAGGTGCTGGTGAACAACGCGCCCATCGCGCGCCTCCTGGCTGATTTATTCGTGGCGCGCTTCAATCCGGAAACTGCGGCGCCTGCAAGGCAAAGCGCATTGGCGCGGCTCGATCGGCGCATCCAGGAGCAGCTTGAGGCAGTGACCCGTTCAGATGAGGATCGGATACTACGCGCGTTGTGGAACGCCTTGTCGGCGACCCTACGCACCAATGCCTATCAAACCGGCCGCGACGGTCAGTTCAAGGAATATCTGTCCTTCAAGATCGAAAGCCAGCAGCTGCGCGAGTTGCCGCTGCCAAAGCCGCTGTTCGAGATCTTCGTCTTCTCGCCGCGCATGGAAGGGGTGCACTTGCGCATGGGTTACGTCGCCCGTGGCGGCATTCGCTGGTCGGATCGGCGCGAAGATTTCCGCACCGAAGTTTTGGGTCTCATGAAGGCGCAGAACGTGAAGAACACCGTGATCGTGCCGGTAGGAGCGAAGGGCGGATTCGTCGTCAAGCGCTTGCCGACCGAGCGCGAAGCGCAAGCAGCCGAGGTGATTGCCTGCTACCAAACCCTGATCAGGGGAATGTTGGACATCACCGACAATATCGTCGATGACAATATCATCGCCCCCGCCAACATGGTTCGCCACGATCGCGACGACGCCTACCTAGTGGTCGCCGCCGACAAGGGCACAGCGACTTTCTCCGATATCGCCAACGCCATTTCCGCGGAATATGCGTTCTGGCTCGGCGATGCCTTCGCCTCCGGCGGATCCGCCGGCTACGACCATAAGAAAATGGCCATCACGGCGCGCGGTGCTTGGGAGTGCGTGAAGCGCCACTTCCGCGAAATGGGCATCGACATTCAGAGCAAAGACTTCACGGTTACCGGCATCGGCGACATGGCGGGCGACGTTTTCGGCAACGGCATGCTGCAATCGCCCCACATCCGGCTGGTGGCCGCCTTCAATCACCTGCACATCTTCATCGACCCGCAGCCGGATCCGGCGCGCTCTTTGCGCGAGCGCGAGCGGCTGTTCAAAATGCCGCGCTCCAGCTGGGAGGACTATTCGCGCGACGCGATATCGAAAGGCGGCGCAGTGTATTCGCGCAGCGCCAAGAGCCTGACCCTGTCGCGCGAAGCGCAAGTTCTGCTCGAGCTTCCGGCGCAAGTGACTCCCAATGAAGTGATCAAGGCCATATTGAAAGCGCATGTCGATTTGTTTTGGAACGGCGGCATCGGCACCTATGTGAAGGCAACCTTCGAAAGCCACAGCGACGTGGGCGACCGCAGCAACGACGCGGTGCGGATCGATGCCCGCGAATTGAACTGCAAGGTCATCGGCGAGGGCGGCAACCTCGGACTCTCGCAGCTCGGACGCGTGGAATTCGCGCGCCGCGGCGGCCGCCTCAACACGGATTTCATCGATAACTCCGCCGGTGTGAACTGCTCGGACGTCGAGGTGAATTTGAAGATCTTGTTGAACGGCGCCTTGCGCGCCGGCGACATCACCCGCGCCGGCCGCGACCGGCTCCTGGTGAAAATGACGGACGAAGTCGCAGGCTTGGTGCTGCGCAATAATTACCTGCAAGGACAGGCCATCAGCACCAGCCAGTTCCAGTCGAAGGAACGCTTGAGCGAGATCGCCTACGTAATCCGTGCGCTGGAGCGCTCCGGCGATTTGAACCGCGCACTCGAGTACCTGCCCACCGAGGAGGAAATCGCGGAACGTCGCAAGGCCGGTGAGGGTCTGACCCGACCGGAACTCGCCATCACCTTGAGCTACGGTAAGATCTGGCTGTACCGGGCCCTCATTCAATCCAATGTGCCTGAAGATCCATACCTCTCGACCGAACTGGCGCGATACTTTCCGACGCCGGTGCAGAAGCGCTTCGCACTGCGCGTGAAGCGTCACCGCCTGCGGCGCGAGATCATCGCAACCGCCATCACCAACAGTTTGATCAATCGCATGGGTCCGGTTTTCCCGGTGCGCGCCCAGGACGATACGGGCGCTGATCCCGCGGCCATTGCGCGTGCCTACAGCATTGCGCGCGAAGTATTCGCGGTACGCGATATTTGGGCGCAAATCGAAGCGCTCGACAACCATATTGCGACCGCGGTGCAGTACACGGCGATGTTCCAGACCACGCGCCTGCTGCGCCACATGACCTACTGGCTGCTCGAAAACCGGCGCGACGATCTGGATATCGAGCGCGCCGTGCTGCGCTACGCCGCCAAAGTGACCGAGCTGTTTCGCGAGCTGGGGCAGGTGTTGAGCGTCACCGAGCAAGCTCGCTTGAACGTGCAGCGCTCGCAGCTGATCGAGCAGCATGTGCCGGAGCATCTGGCCTCTCGGATCGCCTCTTTGGACGTACTGCACTGTGCCCTGGATTTGGTCGAGGTCGCCAGGTCCGCGCGTTTGGATATCGGTTACGCTGCCAAGGCCTATTTCGACCTCGGCGAGCACATCGGCCTGACTTGGATCAAGGAACAAATAGAGAGTCTGGCTGCAGATGGCCACTGGCAGGCAGTGGCGCGGGGTACTTTACGCGACAACTTATACGAGCTGCAGCGCAAGCTCACCGGAGCCGTCCTGGCATGCAAGGGACGGGAAGCCGGCGCCCGCGTCAGCCAGTGGATTGCACGGCACTCAGGCCCGGTTGACGCGTTGAAGCGGGTCGTTGTGGATCTGCGCACCGGCTCGGCGCCGGATTTCGCGACTCTGTCCGTGGCTTTGCAAGCGGTCAGGCGTCTCGCCCAGGATTGAACGAGTGACACGCCAAGCTATTGATTTCGGCAGGGACTACCTGCAAGGTCGCATCGTGAGCGAATTTGCGCTGGCGAGGCATATCGGCATCGTGGTCGAGTCCGCGGATGATGCCGCAGTCGTCCTGCGCGCGCCGCTCGCGCCCAATGCCAATTACAAGGGCACAGCGTTCGGCGGCAGCCTGTATTCGGTGGCGGTGCTCAGCGGCTGGGCCTGGGTTACCCGCTATCTTGCGGCGCGCGGCGTGGCTGCCGATGCCGTCATCCAGGAGTCCAGCACGCGTTTTCTGGCGCCCGTTCAAGGCGAAATTCGTGCCAGCGTCGCGGCGCCTACCGATGCCCAAATCGACAAATTTCGCAAAATGCTGCAGCGTGCGGGTCGCGGGCGAATTCGCCTGCGTGTCGCCATTCACTATGACCAGACCCTGGCCACGCTGTTCGAGGGCGTGTTTGCCGCAGCCATACGTAAAACGGAGGAATCGTGCCCGGAAAATTGATCTTGGTTCGCCACGGACAAAGTATTTGGAACGTTCAGAATCTCTTTACCGGCTGGCACGATGTTGACCTGAGCGATCTCGGCCGTGTGGAAGCCGCGCAGGCCGGGCGCGAATTGCAGCGCGAAAAAATCGAGCCGCATATCGCCTTCACCTCCGTGCTCAAACGCGCTATCCGCACGCTGTGGCTGATCATGGATACTACCGACCGTATGTGGATGCCGGTGGAGCGCAGCTGGCGCCTCAATGAGCGCCACTACGGTGCACTCGAAGGGCTCGACAAGGCACAAACCGTCGCTAAACACGGCGAGCAGCAGGTCAAGATATGGCGCCGCAGCTATGATATTCCGCCGCCGCCGCTGAGCTTGGACGATCCACGGCATCCGCGATTCGATATGCGCTACGCAGATGTCGGCCCCGCGTTGCTGCCGGCGTCGGAATCGCTCAAGGACACACTGGCGCGCGTCCTGCCGTATTGGGAATCGCACATCGTCCCCGAACTGCGCGCCGATAAGAACGTACTCATTGTCGCGCATGGAAACTCGCTGCGCGCGCTGGTCAAAATGCTCGACATGATGTCTGAAAGCGACATCGTGGAATTTAACATTCCGACCGGCGTCCCGATACTTTACGAATTGGACGATCAGCTGCAGTCGCTCGGCCGCCGCTTCTTAGGCGATCAAACCGCCGTTGCGGCGGCTCAAGAGGCTGTGCGCCGGCAAACCGAGAAAAAATAATGCCGTGAGGCGCGCCGGGTCACGAATCCGGCGCGATGGCCACTTTCAGACCGGAAAGCTCGTCGGTGAAATCCACTTGGCAGGACAACCGCGAGGCAGCCTCACGGAAATCCGGCAATTCTTTCAGCAGCTCCAGCTCGTCGCTTTGCGGTTTCGGCAGGCGGCCGGCCCAGCTCTCATCGACATACACGTGGCAGGTGGCACAGGAACAAAGTCCACCGCAAATCGCTGCCACGCCGTAATCGAGCTCGCGCAGAATCTCCATAATCTTCAACCCGGGCTTCGCCTCGATGTCATGCTCTTTACCATCCCGGTCTACTACGATCATCCGCGCCATTGACGTCTCCGTTAAGTACCCCGCATGGGGTTCGACACTAAGGCCGGGTAGTTTGCCGGAACTTAGCAAGCCCGACCACTTTGATGCGTCAGGCGCTCGCTCAGCAGCTGTACCCGTCCCCGGACTGCCCCCAGTTCGTCAATGCTTTGCTCGGTATCGATCGCTTGCGGCGCGTGGCCGGGGCGGCGATCGCGAGCCAAGTTTAAGTAAAGTTCGCTCCAGAGCAGGCATACATAGTCATACAGCCAGCCCAACAGTCGTAGTCGCAAGTATTCGCTGCCGTTCGGCATGCGGCCCAGATAGGCCTTCAGGAGAGTGTGTTGCAACGACTCCTCCAGATCGTTACTGGCACTCCAGCTTGCCAAATCCCACAGGGGATCGGACGCATGCGCATACTCCCAGTCCAGCAATATCATTGAGGCGCCTCGATCGATGACATTCAGCGAGTGCAAATCGCTGTGGCATAACACCGGAATTGCCGTCGGCACCTGTCCCAAAGCGCTGAGTTGCAGCGCAGCCGCCTGCCGAAAGGCCGCCGCTGCGCCTTCCCCGGCCCCAACGCCGTAATAGTCGATCCATGTCGCCGGCGACATGCGGCGGGCCGGCGTCGGCAGCGGCAACGCATGGATGCGCCGCGCCAGTTCGGCCATCCTCGAGATATTCGTCGGCAGCCGCACCTGTGCCGGGCTCCATGACCGCCCATCTTCCCAGCGGGTAATCAGAATTCCGCCCCTGGGGTCGAAGTACTCGACCACGGGCGCAAGCTGCGCGGCAGCCGCCTGCCGCAGCACTCGCACTTCCCATTCCCGATCCACTCCCAAATCGTAGGGATTCGCGGCCACCACCCGTAAGGCGTAGGCCTTACCGTCACGCAGCACTCGATAGGTCTCATTGACCAGACCGCTTCCCAGGCGTTGGATGTCAGGCGGCCCCGTGCCCGGCACATGCCGGGCGGCGAGGTGCAGCAATTCATCCTGCAGCAAGGGCTGCCGCCGGTAGACTGCGGCGCCAATGCCGCATGCCGATCACGATCAACACTATATAAACGGAGAACAGCACCATGGTCAGGTAAAGACGCCGGTTGAAATACAGGCATAGGCTCACGGAATCGATTATCAGCCACCAGTGCCAGTTCTCGTACACCTTGCGCGCCACCAAGAAAGTGGCAAAGACGCTCGACCAAGTCACCATGGAATCCACCAACGGCCATGCCGCCGGCGTAAACCGCCGCAAGAAATACCAGCTGACGAGTGATAGACCTATCACGCCCAAGCATCCAGCCAGGTGACGCGACAAGGGCCAGCGGCGCACCGCGAGCGCCGTGCCGTCCCTGCCCTGCTGCCATTGAATAAAACCATATACCGCCATCGCGGCATAAAAACCATTCAGCAGCGACTCCATATATAGGCGGGCGCCGAACAGCACCCACACATACAGACAGGAACTGACGAACGCAGCGACCCAGCACTCGAGGCGCTGCCGAATTGCCAACAGCAGATACGCCACCGCCAGAACAGCCGCGACGACTTCGATCCAACTCGTGTCGCGCCAGGCGCTTACGAGTTGCACCGACAGATCGTGTCTCACCGGGGCGCCGAGTCCGGCCGCGCAGATGCCGGCGGGTCCAATCCCGGCAATACCTTCATGACGAATACCAGCTGCGGGGCGGCGGCGGCGGCGCGCGCCATCTCCTCCGCGAGAATCGCCATCAGTTGATCGAGCGGCCCCCAAATCTGCGTCGCCAGTGCATTGGTCTCGACGCGCAAACCGCCATGGGTGTTCAAGCGGTCGATGAAGGACTGAATGGGTGGCCGGTAATCGCCGGTCAACGGATACATGCTGATTTCAATGGCCGCGCGCATTGCTGCTGCCTACTCCCTACGCCGGCATTAACCGGGTCAGGTTCAACGGGTTCGCAGAGCAATCGAGTATTCGACTCTCCGCGTCTCAGGCCTCTCAAAGACCACCCCAGGGTGTACGGAAGTGTAGCCTGCTGCCCAGATGCGTGCAAAACTGATGAAACTAGCCGCGGAGAGACTCTTGCGCATATTCCAGGTAGACGCATTTACGGCCACACGCTTCACCGGCAATCCGGCGACCGTGGTGCTGGACGCGGATGGTCAAAGCGACGCCACCTTGCTCGCCGTCGCGCGCGAGTTCTCGCATGCAGAAGTGGCATTCGTGTTCGCCGCGACCGGCCCCGACCATGATGTTCGCCTGCGTTTCTTCAACGCGCGCAAAGAGGCCCCTTTCGTGGGGCACGCCACCATTGCCGCACATGCGGTGTTGCTTGCCTTGGGAAGACGCAGCAGCGGTGTTTGGCGCCAGCATTCAGGGACCGGTGTCATCGAGGTCACGGCAACCGCGCCAGCGCCGGCTGCCGCAGCAACGGCTGCCGCAGCATCGGCTGCCGCAGCATCGGCTGCCGCAGCAACCCTGATCGAGTTTCGCCAGACCGTGCCGGAACTCGATGCGCCGCTGCCTTTCAAGACCACGTTGCGCGTTGCCGAAGCCCTGCGTCTCCCCGCGACGCAGTTGCACGAAATCATGCCGGCACGCATTGCCCGCAAAGGCAGCACGCGGCTGCTCGTGCCCATTGCGGATCCCCGGCAGCTCGACAATCTGGCGCCTAACCTCGACACCCTGTTGGAGCTCGGCAATGAGCTCGGTGCGGAAGGCTTCTTTGTTTTTGCGCTGAATCGGCAGCCGGACGGATGGTCGACCGAATCGCGCATGTTCTGTCCAGCGCTAGGAATTCCGGAAGATCCGGTCAGCGGCAACGCCCACGCCATGCTGGCAGCCTATTTGTGGGATCTCGGTCAATTCGGCAAGAATTCAGTGACCTTCATCGGCCATCAAGGCCGACAAATGAAGCGGCCGGGACAGGTGAGCGTGCGACTGGAGGTCGACCAAGGAAGTCTCACTGCGGCACACATCGGCGGCGCGGCGATAATCGTCAGCGAGGGCAGGCTCGCTCTGTAGCGCAATCGGGCGGAGCCGGCTGCCGGCCCCGCCGCTTGAGCATACTTAACCCGTGCCCGCCACCGGCATTTCCAGTTTCAAAGACGTTGCCAGGGCTTGAATCTTCGCCTTGACGTCTTTCGCGGTGCCGACCGCTTCGTCGAGATTGCCGGCCGCAAACGCCGCCTGCGCCTTGGACCAAAGCGTGGTTGCATCGCCCAAGCCACTCTTCGCGGCATCCAGATCGATCCCCGCGGCCATTTTCTTACTGGCTTTCTTGCTCAGCAGGTCGATGCGGCTCTGAATGGCAGTTACCGCTGCAGGTAGTCCCGCGGCGAGCCGAGTCCATTCCTCATTGAGCAGCTTCAGGACTTGGTCCTTTTTGGCGGCTGCGGCAGCTGCCAGTTCCTGGGCCGCGCTCAGCACCGCGGGTGCTCCGGTGACGACCGCGGCATAATCCTGCTTGTCGAAGGACGCCTTCAGCGCAGCGAGTTTGGACTGCACATCGGCCAACTGATCGGGCACATACTTCGCCGCTTCAGCCGACGCGGCAGTTACCGTCGCCTCGATGTCGCCGATCAGTTTTTGCGCGGGTTCCTTCTGGCCGGCGCACGCCGCCAGGATGATGACCGCCATGGAGATCAATGCATAGCGACTGATTCGTTGGATTACTTGCATGGGGGAATTCCTCGTCCTGGTTGCGGGATACAACGCGCGGAGTCTAGCTTAATTCGCGGCGCGCGCGTTCCAGCCACTCGGCCTGGGCCTTGCGATAGTGCGCGGGACCCAGCCTGGCACCGTCCAACAGATCCTGCAGAACTCGACGAGCCGCCGGCAAATTGCCGAGCCGCTTGAGTAATAAACCGTAGCGCAATCGCGCTTCTGCACCGGGATATCCCGGTGCCAACACTGCATAGGCGCGTTCCGCCTGCTCGAGAGCGTCCAGCGCTTCGAGACTGCGTGCGTATAGGAGCTGCGCGTAGGGTGATTTGAAGTCCGGATTGTGCAGAGTTAGTCGTTCCAGTGTGCTCCGCGCCGCCGCGAAATCCTGCTTGCCGAACTGCGCACGCGCCAAGCCCAACAACAAGGCCGGATCGTGCTCGAATATTCCCCGCAGTCCACCCTGGTAGACGTCGATAGCCTCATCGAATTGATTGCGGCCAAGCAATTCCTCACCCAGTCGGCGGCGCGCATCCACGTTGCCGGATATTTCCACTTCCGCGCTGGCACGGCGCAGTTCGCGATCCGGATCCAGCATGCGCCGAACGCCGGATTGGGCGCGGCGCCCGGTCCGCCCTCCCACCAGCTGCGGCAGGACCTCCACCGCCGCATAGGCCAGGGAACCCACCAGCGGCAACAGTGCGATGGCCCAGATCCACAGCATGTTTCTGCCGGTCTTGATCACGTGCACGATCAAGCCCGCTTGCACGAGGATGGATAGGATAGGAACAAGGTACAAGGCGGTCAGCCTCCGTGTGCGCGCAATACTTCACGCGTCCGACCGCATTGTAGCTAAGTTCGCTTAGCGTTCGGCGACGCGAATCTTGCGTTCCACTTCACGGCAGCGCGACCAACCGATGTTCGACAGAGAATAACCCAGCACTCGCTGCGAGCGCGCATCGACGGTAACCTCCATCTCGCAGCCATGGAAACCGGTCGGAGCGCCGTCGGGTTTCTGCGGCAAAAACCAGACATATACCCATTTCGTCGATGTCTGATCGATTTTTCGCGGCTCACCGAACGCCTCTTGCAATCGGCTTACCGGCTTGCCCACGGTGTCCGCAGCGATGCTCGGCACCGAGCGAACCGCGTACCCGGAGTGGCCGCAACCCGCCTGCATCAATGCCGACGCCAAGATTCCCAAGGTCATCGTCGCCGCCGTGATACGCAACATAATGCGATCCTAAGTTTGCCTTCCGAGGATCGCAGTCTTGCCGCACACACCGGCTGCTGCCGCAGACTCAAGTCGCAAAATAGGAATCTATGGGGAAGGCTCGCCGATTATGTAAACGCAATCCATGCGTCATGCCGCGCGGCAGATCTTCGGGGTGGTGAACCGCAACAATCACAGTAACCCGCTTCATCAGTCGTTCCAGCAGCCGCTTCATAATGCCCCGCTGCTTCGGATCAAGGCCGGTCAGCGGCTCATCCAGCAACAGGATGCGTGCATCGGCCGCCATTGCCCGGGCGATGAGCGCGCGGCGCAGCTGACCATAGGACAGCTCGCGCGGACGTCGCTTGGCCACAGACTTGAGGCCGAAGAACTCCAGCCAGCGCATGGCAGCCTTGCGGTCCGAAGCAGTAGGTTCATCCACCAGGCCGATGCTGGCATAGCGGCCGCTCGCGACCAGATCCCTGACGCTGACATCGACGGCATAATCGCTTTGCAGCTCCGGGGACACAAAGCCGATCTGCCGCTTCCATTCTGCTAGCGGCGTGCCCGTGGGAAATCCGCGGCGCTCGATCACTCCGCCCAAGGCGGGCAATAAATCCCCGTACAGAAGCTTCAGGAAGCTGGATTTTCCAGCACCGTTTGCGCCGTACACCGCCCAATGCTCGCCCCGCCGCAGTTGCCAATCGAGGTCCTGCAGTACGCATCGATATTCGACGTACAGATCGACCT
This sequence comes from Steroidobacterales bacterium, assembly GCA_038226325.1. Lineage (GTDB taxonomy): Bacteria > Pseudomonadota > Gammaproteobacteria > Steroidobacterales > Steroidobacteraceae > Bog-1198. The sequence continues at coordinate 30,153 of JBBRQO010000009.1, forward strand.
GCGACAGCTCTAGCAGCAGCGGCGCGCTCGTGACGCGGCGCCCTGCCGCTGCGCCTGCCATGGCGCCGCGCGCTGCGGCGCCGCGGGCGTGGCTGTGCCGTGCTGGGGTTTCCCCGGCTTGCTCCGCAAGGCGGACGAGGTCTGCGGGGCGAATGCACTTGATCGAGGCCACCTTGCCTTGCACCAGCTCGAGCACGCAGCGAGTGCCACGCGGCACGTCCCCCGCCCGATGCGCGGTCGCCACCCACGACTGCCCGCGGCGCAGTGCCGCGCCCAACACCACATCGATGCGCCGCCGATATTGCGTGTCCAGCCCGTTATACAATTCATCCAACAACAGCCAATCCGGCTTCTGCACCAGCGCGCGCGCCAACAACGCCAGCCGCTTCTGCCCATACGACAGCGACAGGAATTCACGGGATGCGTGACGCGACAAGCCGCAGGCCCGCAATGTGGCGCTCACCCGCTGGGCCTGCCGCGGCGTGACAGGCAGCAGCAATAAATCCGTGCGATGCAATCCGGTTGCGACCAGATCGCGAACCTGCAGATTCCAACCGTAGCGCGCATATTTGTCTTGCTGCTCGGCGCCGACGTAGGCCAGGCGGCGCTTCGCGTCGATCAGATCGAGCGGCCGGCGCCCGACGCGATAATGTCGTCCAGCCGCGTTCCGCCCGAGGGCGTCCCGACTTTCGGACCCTGCCGCGTGTGAGTTGTCCGGTGTGGGCCAGACATCGCCGGCCAGCAATTTCAGCAGCTGTGTTTTGCCGGCTCCGTTGTCGCCGATCAGGGCCCATCGTTCACCGGGACGCAGCCGCCACGTGACCCCGCGCAGCGCCCAGGTGTCGCCGCGCCGCACGCTCACCGCATGCAGCTGCATCTCTAGTCGAGCCTTCATGGACAATCGGAGCGCCAGCGACCACCGGATTGGCTGATGCGGCTCTCGCGCGCGAGCTTGATCAAGTGTGCCTCGAGTGTCAGCCGCGCCCAGCGGTGCCGCTCGGCGGGCACATCGTCGTACACCACGGGTGTCAGCTCATCCAGGGTGGCAGCGGTGAGGCCGTGCAAGCAGCGCAGCACTTTCGCCTCACGCGCCAGCCGGTGGCGGCGTAACGCCTGCAGCACGTCCTTACCGTGCCCGATCACCTCGCCGTGCCCGGGCGCAATGCGTTCGAAGTCGCGCGATTCCAGCTTATCCAGGGATTGCAGGTAGGCCGACATATCGCCGTCGGGCGGCAAAATCACCGGTGTGACGCCTTCGAGTATATGGTCGCCGGTGAACAGAAGCCGTTCACCTTCGAGCAGATAGCACACGCAATTCGACGCATGCCCGGGCGTGTGGATTGCAAGCAACCGGCATTCGCCCAAGGTCAGCTGCTCGCCATCGCCGGGCAAATGCTGCGAGGTGAAGCTCGTGTCTTGCCGACCGTCGTCCGGCGGCGGTAAGCCGATGACCTGCGCACCGGTGCGTTCAGCGAGCCGCTTCGCGAGCGGCGAATGATCGGGATGTGTATGAGTAACCACGATCCAGCGAATGAGGGAACCGCATGCCGTCAAGATGGCATCCAAGTGCCGCGTGTCGTCGGGGCCAGGGTCGAGCACCGCCACTTCGCTGCGACCGATCAGGTAGGTATTGGTGCCCGGTCCGGTCATCAGGCCCGCGTTGGGAGCCACGATACGGCGCACGGTCCTGCTCAAGGGCACGCACTTACCCGGGACGAGCTGACTTCTGGCTTCCATGAAAATTAATTTTTTGGTGAATTGGCGGTTGAACGCATGCTAACGGCTGGTGCGAGCGTTTTTGCGAAGTTTCGCACTGTCAGTGACGTCGGTCGCATTTTGCCATAGTTGCGATGGGCAGCGGAGCCGCTACACTGGGAGCCATGTCAAAGTCGCCGAACGCCAGACGAATTGGTGGTCCTCTGTCTTGGGAACAATTGGCACGCCCCGATACGGAACAGTGTCAACGCTTCTTGGCCGAGTCGCTGTCGCTGTTGCTGGCTGATTTGCTGCGCTCGGTTCTTTCGGATGCCAGCCCCGCATTGCCCGCAGACGAGGGCGCGGTCGAGCGCTACCGCAATCTCGCCGACTCGCTCGCGGATGGCGAATCGCGCCGCCGCACCAGCCTCGGAATCACGCGCGCCGGGCTCGCAAAGCGTTGCGTGACCTGGCTGAAATTACTGCTGACCCCGGCGCCGAACGCCCCGTCCACCGCGCCGATGCGTGAATTCGTCGATGCCTTAGGATTGTTCCCGGCGCTTTTCGATAGCGAGCCGTCGGCCCGATCGCGCCGGGCGCGGTTAACTTGGCTCCTGACTCATGACCGGCGCCTGGACGCCAGCACTCGCGAAGCCGCTACGGCCCTGATAGAGGCGTGCGAGCACCTAGGGGTTCTCCTCTGGCCGGACGCCGAAACTGCCTAAACAGGCGAACCCGGTCGCTTAGCGAACGCGGCGCGGTACGCTAAGCACGCCCTATGCGGTACTCATTTCCGTTTCAAAGGCCTGAACAAGCGTATAATACTGGGTCGGCCTGTGGATTTACGGGCCCTGGCGTTTACCTAGAAGGCCGGAGCTTTTGAATGCAAACACCTCCTACAATTGAAACTAAAGAAGCGGCGGCCCCCGCACCCGATAAGTCGCGCTTCAAGTTTCAAAAGTTGCTGCAGCCGTTCACCGTTGAGCGCGGCATTGCCACGCCCATCATTTGGTTCTTGCTGGATTGGCTGGTGCTGGGCGTCGCGATTGGCAGCCTGCTGGTGGTGGAAGCCTGGTGGGTGAAAATATTCGCCTCGCTGGTCGCGGCGTTGTGGATTGCCCGCCTGTTCGTCATAGGTCATGACGCTTGTCATGGCTCGTACACACCGAACAAGATTCTCAACAAGTGGATAGGCAGAATCGCCTTCCTGCCATCGCTGACGCCCTATAGCCTGTGGGAGATCGGGCACAACCTTGCCCATCATGGGTTTACCAACCTCAAAGGCCGCGACTACGTTTGGACGCCCTACTCTCCGTCCGAATTCGCGAAGTTGTCATGGGTTCGGCGCCAGCTCGAGCGCGTATACCGCAGCGGCGTCGGCCAGGGCGTGTACTACATGATCGAGATGTGGTGGAAAAAACTCTTCTTCCCTGGAAGTAAGCACGTGACCACGCGGCGTACCAGCTATACCTTGGATAGCCTGCTGGTGGCAGCCTTCGGCATCCTGTGGGTAGGCGGCTTGGTAGTTTGGGGCATCTACAGCGGCAGATCGGTCTGGTCGCTTCTCATCTTCGGGTTTGCGGTGCCGTTCTTCCTATGGAATTGCCTGATGGGATTCGTCATCTACGTACAGCACACCCATCCGCGGGTCGCCTGGTACGAGCGGCGTGACGAGTGGTCTGCGAACGCGGGCTACGCGACAACCACGGTGCATGTGAAGCTCATGCGCCCGCTCGACGGCTTGATCCACTACATCCTCGAGCATGGCGCTCACCATGTGAATATGGGCATCCCTCTGTACCGCCTCAAAGAGGCCCAAGCACGGCTCAGCGCCACTCTCGATGAGCGGCTGAATTCCGAGGTCTTTACCTGGCGCTACTACTGGAACACGGTACGCCGCTGCAAGCTGTACGATTTCGCACAGCATGCATGGTTGGATTTTGACGGACGCGTCACTTCGGAACCGCTGGTCCAAGTCCGCTAGCCTCCTAACCCGCGGCAGCGGCGTACCCGCTGCCGGCAATCGCAATAGCTCCAACAGCCGACTCATCGAGCAACGGCAAGCTCACCGGCCAAGGCCGGCGGCTCGCTTGCAGTTGACCGACCGCGCGTTTTGCGGCACCGTAAGAACACACAACAAGTTCTCCGCAAGGGGATTCAAAGGGAACTCGGGTTCAAGACCCGGGCTGCCCTCGCAACTGTACGCGGTGTGCCCTGCATCGAAGACCACTGGACCTAAAGGGTCCGGGAAGGTGACGCAGGGACTTCAAGCCGCAAGCCAGGAGACCTGCTTGTCGTGGTCGCCCTTCGATGAGCCGGGGTGTGCTGATCGAGCGGAGTTTCCCGAGTGGCGACGGAGTGCGGCTGCGTGCAGTTAATCCACACGCAGCCGATGTAGTCGTCGTTAGGGGAGCTATGTCTTGAATTACCATCTGCTGCGTTTTGTCGTGGTCGCGCCGTATGCGATCTGCCGTGCCGCTGTGTGCGGCGTGTTTGCTTGTCTAGCGGTGCACTCTGCACTCGCCGAAACCAATGAGGGTTCCTTCGATGAGGTCGTGGTGGTGGCCAACCGTGCACCGCAGCCCCTGTCCAAGATCGGAAGTTCCGTCACGGTGCTCGATGCCGAGGCGATCAAGTTGAGCCAGGAACCGGCCGTGGCCGATCTGCTGGCGCAAACCCCCGGACTCACCTACGCGCGCGCCGGCGGCGTGGGTCAACCCGCCTCGGTGTTTATTCGCGGCGCCGAAAGCGGCCAGACGGTGGTGGTGATCGACGGTGTGCAATTGAACGACCCGTCAACCACCGGCGGCGGTTTCGACTTCCAGAATCTACTGACGGGCGATATTTCGAGGATCGAAATTCTGCGCGGCTCACAATCCACGCTGTACGGCAGCCAGGCCATCGGCGGCGTCATCAACATCGTGACGGCGGAGCCCACCAGTGCGCTCGGTGCCGGTTTAAGCGCCGAGGGCGGATCGCACGACACCGGCTATGGCAATGCCTATGTGGGCGGCAAGGGTGATGCGTTGTTGTGGCGGCTATCCGGCAATTGGTACGGCACGCGCGGCATTTCCGCCTTCGACGAGAGGCTGGGCGGCAAGCAGCCGAACACCAGTCAGATCGGTGGCGGCTCGGGCCAGCTGCGCTACGACTTCACACCGGAACTGCAGGTCGACTTACGCGGTTACTACACCCAAGCGCGGGCAAGCCTAGACGGCTATCAACCGCCCACCTATGCACTAGGCGACGACCATGAATACGGCGACAACAGCCAAGTTCTGGGTTATGCCGGCGTTACCGTGAAATCACCGGACCACAGGCTCACCAATCGCGTCGCCTTCCAGTACACCAACACCGAGACACGAAAATACGACCCGGATGCGCCGGCCAATCAGGGCAGCGTCGGCACCGAAACCTTCTACGGCACCGGCCGCAACATGCGCGAGGAGTACCAGGGTACCTGGGAAATTACGCCCGAAATGCAGGCCGTATTCGGCGCACAGCACGAGCGCTCGACAATTTCCACCGACACGCCTGCCTTTGACTTCTCAGGACCGAACCCACTAACGAATTCAGCAACCATCAACAGCGGCTACGCGCAGCTGCAGGCGCAGGTCATCTCGGGACTGACCCTGACTGCCGGCGGCCGCTACGACAAACATGACGTTTACGGCGGCCATTCCACTGGACAGTTTGCGGGGGCGTGGGCGGTCAACGATGGCCATACCCTGTTGCGCGCGAGTTTCGGACAGGGCTTCAAGGCCCCCTCGCTCTATCAGCTCTATAGCAATTACGGCAACAGGGACTTGCAGCCCGAACAGGCCAATAGCTGGGATGCGGGGATCGAGCACCACGCGTGGGATAACCAAGTGATGCTGTCGGCCACATACTTCAATCGCGATAGCCGCAATCTGATCGGGTTCTTTGATTGCTTCTCTGCTCCGGGTCCGCTGTGCGCCACCGAACCCTTCGGCTACTACGCCAATATTGCGCGCGCCTCGGCGCATGGCGTGGAGCTGCAGGCCGCCGTGAATCCCAGCGATGTGCTCATTCTCTCGGTAAATTACACGCTGACCGATACCGAGGACCGCTCCCCCGGCTCGATCACATACGGCAATGAGTTGCCGCGCCGCCCGAAGAATGCGGCGAATTTCCTGGCGACCTATCGCTGGCCGTCGCGCTTGAGCACCAGCCTCGGCGCACGCTATGGCGGGCGCAGCTTCGACGACGCGGCGAATCAGATCGCGCTCGGTGGCTATGTGCTGCTCGATCTCAAGGTTTCATACGCGATCTGGGATCGCCTCGAGGTGTACGGGCGGGTCGACAACGCCACCGACAAGCATTACGAGACGGCCTATAAGTATGGAACCTACGGCCGGGTCGGATTCGTCGGAATTCGCGCGAGCTTCTGACCCCACGTTGTGACGTCAAGCGGCCCGGGCATACCGCCTGGGGGGACGGGGGACCGGAAGGCAACTGCTGCCTTGTGTTGCCTTCCGGTCCCCCGTCCCCTCAGGCCAGCTGCTGCGCGTGATGGCGCAGGTGATCCGTCATGAAGGTTTGGATGAAGTAGTAACCATGGTCATACCCAGGCTGCATGCGCAAATTTAAGCGTTGGCCGGATTTCTCCGCGGCCGCGGAGAATTTCTCCGGCAGAAGTTGCTCTACCAGAAATTGATCGCCGCTACCCTGATCGATGAGGATGGGGCCGGCGAACGCCCGGCGCGCCACCAATTCGCTGGCATCGTATTCGCGCCAGCTGCCGATATCGCTGCCGAGATAATTGGTGAACGCCTTCTTGCCCCAGGGACATTGCATGGGCGCAGCGATCGGCGCGAATGCCGAAACCGATTTATAGCGTTCGGGATTGCGTAAGGCGCACACCAACGCACCGTGACCGCCCATGGAATGGCCGAATATGCCGGTGGCATCGGCGCGCGCGGGCAGGCTCGCCGCCACGATCTGCGGCAGCTCCTGCGTGACATAGCTGTACATCCGATAGTACTGCGCCCAGGGAGCCACGATGGCGTCCACATAAAAGCCGGCAGAAAACCCAAAGTCCCAGCTGTCGGCATCGCCCGGCAGACGCGGCTCGCGCGGGCTGGTATCCGGTGCAATCAACATCAGCCCCAGCTCTGCCGCCGCCTGCTGCGCATGCGCCTTGATGGGAAAGGTCTCCTCGGTGCAGGTGAGCCCGGACAGGTAGTACAGCACCGGCACCTTGCCGGTGCGCGCCTGCGGCGGAATAAAGGCCGAGAACTTCATGGGTCCGCGCACTTCGCGTGAGTCGTGTTTGTAGAATCGCTGCACGCCGCCGAAACAGGCATGCTCGGAAACCAAGGTCGGCTCGCTCATCAGTACACCACGACGCTGCGGATCGATGCACCGGAATGCATCAAATCGAATGCCTTGTTGATGTCCTTGAGCGGCATCTTGTGGGTAATAAGATCGTCGATGTTGATCTTACGATCCATGTACCAATCCACGATCTGCGGCAGCTCGGTGCGGCCGCGCACACCGCCGAACGCCGTTCCCTTCCAAACGCGTCCCGTCACCAGTTGGAACGGCCGGGTGCTGATTTCTTTGCCTGCGCCGGCAACGCCGACCACTACGGATACTCCCCAGCCGCGGTGGCAGCATTCGAGTGCCTGGCGCATGAGATTCACGTTGCCTACGCACTCGAAACTGTAGTCCGCGCCGCCGTCAGTGAGCGCCACCAGGTGCGCGACCAGATCGCCTTCAATCTCTTTCGGATTCACGAAATGGGTCAAGCCAAATTTTTCGGCCAGCGCCTTGCGGCCATTGTTCAAATCCACGCCGATGATTTTGTTGGCGCCCACCATTCGCGCGCCCTGCACCACATTGAGGCCGATACCGCCCAAACCGAACACCACCACGTTAGCGCCGGCCTCCACCTTGGCCGTGTGCGTCACCGCACCGATTCCCGTGGTCACCCCGCAACCGATGTAGCACACCTTGTCGAAGGGGGCATCCTCGCGGATCTTCGCCAATGCGATCTCCGGCAGCACCGTATAGTTCGAGAAGGTGGAGCAGCCCATGTAATGGTAAATCTTGTCCTTGCCGATGGAAAAGCGGCTGGTGCCGTCGGGCATCAGTCCCTTGCCCTGCGTTGCCCGGATCGCCGTGCACAGATTGGTCTTGTGGGAAGTGCACGACTTGCACTGACGGCACTCGGGTGTATACAGCGGGATTACATGGTCGCCCTTGCGCAAGGTAGTCACCCCGGGTCCGACGTCAACCACGATGCCCGCGCCTTCGTGACCTAAGATGGCAGGAAACAAGCCCTCCGGGTCGGCTCCCGAGCGGGTAAACTCATCCGTGTGGCATACGCCGCTGGCCTTGATCTCCACCAGGACTTCACCCGCCTTGGGGCCGTCCAAATCCACCGTCATGATTTCCAAAGGTTTGTTGGCGGCGGTGGCGACAGCGGCTTGTGTTTTCATTAAAGGTTATCCTAACAACGGTGGGACGATCAGTCCCCTACCCTAAAACAACCCGCGCCGACTTGGAAGCGGGTACAGGCTTCTGCAATGAATATTGAATTCTCTCCGAATGAAGCGCGGGTGATCGGCTGCCTGCTTGAGAAGGAAATCACCACTCCTGATCAATATCCACTGTCGCTGAATGCACTCACCAATGCCTGCAATCAGAAAACCAACCGCGATCCGGTGCTGGAGTTGAGCGAAGGGGAAGTGCAGCAGGCAGTGGACTCGCTGATGAAGAAATACATGGTGAGCGACAAGTCGGCGGGCTACGGCGGCCGGGTCACCAAGTACAAGCACCGCTTCTGCAACACGGAATTCGGCTCGCTGAAATTCTCGAAGCAGGAACTTGGCATCATCTGCGTGCTATTGCTGCGCGGACCGCAGACGCCGGGCGAGTTGCGCGCTCGCACCAATCGATTGTGCGAGTTCGCCGACGCCGAGCAAGTCGAAGCGACTCTCAGGACTCTGATGACTCGCGAGGATGGGCCCTTCATTGCCCGCCTGCCGCGAGCGGCCGGCGCACGGGAATCCCGCTACAGCCATTTGTTTTCAGGGCATGTGGATTCCGTGGAAGAACCAGCAGCGATTCCGGCCGATGAATCGCCGGCGGGCACCCCCACACTAAGCCAACGAGTCAACCAGCTCGAAGAGGCATTGCAACAGCTGCAATCCAAGGTCGACGCACTGTCGGCAGAGCTCGAAGGCCGCCCTCCCGGCGCCTAGTACCTCGCGCCGCGCTTGGCGCAGATCCTAGCGTGTCGCCGATGTCGGCGCGGGCGTGGGCGCACTGCTGGCGGCATTGGCAGCCGCCGCCTGCTTGGCAATGCCCGCGCGCTCCTCCAGCCATTTTCCGAAAGAATCGATATCTGCGGCGCGCATGCCGTTCGCCGCCTGGCGATGGCTGTCCAGCCACTTTTGCATCACAGCCATGAGCTTGTCCGCCAGCGGCGGGTCGTGATTGAACAAATCCATATACGCGGGCTTGGCCTGATCCAACCGGTCCGTCCCCACGAAGGCCTCGGCGCGGCCCTCGATCGCGTCGAGAAGATCCGGCTTGATGGAGAGCGTGTGGTTGTAATCGTCGATGGCTTCGTTAAAGGCGCCCAGGCGCAAATGCACATAGGCCGCATTATTCCAGGCCTCGACCATGTCGCCTTTATTGCTCAATGCCTCGGTGAATTGATCGAGCGCCCTGCCATAGGCGTCGTTCACCTTGTCCAAGGCATCGGCCTTCTTATCCGGGTTGGCCGCCTTGTCCGCCACCTCTTGAAATTCACGGGCGCGATTCAATGATTTGACGCCGGCCTTGAATGCCTTCCTGGCAGCCGCATCCGGCTTGTCGCTCGCGGTCTGCGGTGGCAAATCACTGCCGGGTTGGGGCTGCTCGATGCCGCGCCCACCCTGCCTCTGGCCACCACCACCCGGATACCCCTGGGCGTGTGCCGTTTGCATAGCAGCGCCACACCAAGCCAGCAGGGCAAGACAACAAATAATCATCCGACGCATAGCGTCCTCCGCGAGCCCGATTCTCGATTTATGCAATAATCCATACATGCCACGCAATTCTAAGTTCCTAATCTCGTGCATGTTGGCATTTTTTTCCCTGCCGGCGCTTGCCACCCAGCCACTAAGTATGCCGGAAGTCCTGACCGCCTCCACGCCGACGGATTGGCGGCCACTCGATCCCGAGAACACACTGTACGTCGAATTGCCCCGCGGCCGCGTGGTGATTGAATTGGCGCCGCGCTTTGCGCCGCTGCACGTGGCCAACATCAAGACACTGAGCCGGGCGAAATTCTTCGACGCCTTGGGGATCATTCGCGTGCAGGACAATTATGTGGCGCAGTGGGGGGATCCCGACCATCGCCACCCGTTGCCCGAGGGGCTGGCCAAGGTGGCGCCTGAATTCGATTCCGCCATCCCGGCAGGCATGGCCTTCACCCGCTTGCCCGACGGCGACATCTACGCCCCAGAGGTGGGTTTTTCGGATGGCCTTCCGACCGCCCGCTCGCCGTCTCTGCATCGCGCCTGGCTCGCACACTGCTACGGCATGGTGGGAGTGGGTCGCGACATGGACGTGCAAAGCGGCAGCGGCGCTGAATTGTATGTGGTCATAGGCCATGCCCCACGGCATCTGGATCGCAACGTGGCATTGGTGGGGCGCGTGTTGCAGGGCATCGAATTGCTCTCCTCCCTGCCGCGCGGCAGCGACGCCATGGGCTTTTATTCCAAGACCGAAGCACCCACGCCCATCAAGTCCATCCGTGTTGCAGCGGACGTGCCGCAAGCGCAGCGCTCGAATCTCGAAGTGATGCGCACCGAGTCGGCGAGCTTCGCGGCGCTGATCGAATCACGGCGCAACCGGCCTGAGGAGTTCTTCAAAGTACCGGCCGGGCATATCGACCTTTGCAATGTGCCCATTCCGGTACGCGAGCGGCAGCCTGTCGGCACGCATTCGCCCTGAGCCGGCGCTAGACCACCTCAGCCGCGCTCGTCGCGCGCCGCCGCCTCGATGCCGATCTGCAATGCGTTGGTCGCTATGCGCACCTCGATCAGGAACGCGAGCAATGCGGCGCACAGCGACAGCATGGACGCGATGAACAGGCAGGCGATGAACACCGACAGGTCCCAGCGCAAAAATGCATTCACGAACAGCATCACCACCAAAAGCGAAATGAACAGCGCGGATAGCGTAATCAGTGTTATGGCCGAGTTGATGTAGCGGGCACGGCGCGCGAGCACGCGCAGAGCGGCATGCAGATCCCGGCCTTCGTCCTGTGCCGCAGGCTCACGCGTCAGTTTGGGCTCACGCAACACCTCTTCCATGGCGCGCGCACGATCAACGATCCGCGCCAGACGGCTCGTCAGCACATTGAGCGTCACCCCAATCGCCGAGATCAGGAATATGGGAGTGAGCGCCACTTGAATCAGGTGCGCGATGTCGACCGATTGCACCGTAGAAATCGCCAACCCGGCAATGCCGGTCATTGCCGTGCGCTCACCGTGACCATGACATTGAGGACACCGCGGTCGCGAAATGTCAGCGCCATGGGAAACTCCATGCCGGGCGTCAACGGGCGCGCCAGGCCGACCAGCATGATGTGCAAACCGCCCGGTTCGATCTTGACCGTGGCGCCGGCCGGGACATCCACGAAGGTCACGGCACGCATTTGCATTGTTCCTTGCACCACGCGGCTTTCATGGATTTCCACGTGTCGTGCGATAGGTGAACTGATCGCGGTCAAGCGGTCTGCCTTGGCTCCGGTATTGGTCAGCGAAAAATACACGGCCCCTACGGTCGCGACCGGCGGCGTCGGACTCGACCATGGCGGCGCGACGATCAGATTGCCGGTGGCGTAATCTGACGCACCTGCCGGCGGCAGCGGCAACATCAGCCCCAGAGCCAGCAACGCCGCAATGCACCTTCGCTGCTTATCCACGCGCATGCGGCGATTATCTCACCATTTCACCCAGCCGAAGTACCAGGTGGCAAGAATCAGGAATCCGAATGCGATTCGGTACCAGGCGAACACCTTGAAATTGTGGCCGCTGACATAGCGGATCAATGCGCGTACGGCAAAAGCCGCACTCACGAAGGACGCGATCGAGCCCACTCCGATGACGGCCAGGTCATCCAAATTAAGCGAGTTGCGCGCCTTGAACAATTCGTATGCAGTCGCCGCAAACATGGTGGGAATGGCGAGGAAGAACGAAAACTCCGTCGCCGCCTTGCGCGACAGGCCACGCAGCAAACCACCCATGATGGTTGCGCCCGAGCGTGAGGTGCCGGGGATCATCGCCAAGGCTTGCGCAAAGCCCACCCATATTGCGTCCGCCGGCTTGATGCCGTCGACCGTGGCCACCTGCTGCGTGCGCTTGATGCTTTCAATCCACAGAATGACGACGCCGCCGATGATGAATGCCAGAGCAACCGGAACGGCTGCGAACAGGTAGCGCTTGATTGTTGCGGCGAACACCACGCCGATCAGCGCGGCGGGCAGAAACGCCAGCACGATATTGATAGCGAAGCGTCGCGATTTCGCATCGCTGGGCAGCGTCGCAACCACCGTCCATAAGCGCTGCCGATACTCCCAGCACACTGCAAGAATGGCGGCCAGCTGAATTACAATCTCGAACAGCTTGCCCCGCTCATCGTTCCAATCGAGCAAGCTGCCGACGACGATCAGATGACCGGTGCTCGAGACCGGTAAGAACTCCGTCAGTCCCTCGACCACTCCCAGTATCAATGCCTTGACCGCAACTACCAGGTCCATGTATCCGCCTTATGTCATTGTGCGTCGAATTGGAGCGCTAAAAAAAAACGCCCCGGCCGCCGTAAAGCGGTCGGGGCGTTATACCAATAATCTTACTTGGTTGTCGCAGGAGCAGCAGGCTTCTTGTGCTTCCTGTGCTTCTTGGCAGGCTTCGCGGCATCCGCGGCAGGGGCAGCGGCGGCAGGAGCATCGGCAGCCATCGGCGCGGCGGCCTTCGGCATGTCGGCAGACATCGCCGCGGCGGCGAGGCCAAAGGTTAACAAGGCAGTGCTAATCAGTGTTCCGGACTTATTCATGAGATCTCCAAGCGGTGGTACGTACATCCAGCCTGAAGAATACCCTTCGATTCACCGGTTTCTGCCGAGATGAAGATCATTTCACAAACGCAGCCGGTGGCCGCTGCAGCGGCCAGGCGCCAGTCTGATCTCCTAGCGCTTGCCCTTTGTCCGGACATGCCAGACGAGGTAAGCGACGATGATGATATTGGCGACCAGGACCACCGCCTTGCCGATGCCGGGCCGCTGGTACAACTCCCAGACCTCCAACGGAATCAGCGATGCGGTGATTATCGTCGTCAGCCACTCGGCCCAGCGCTTCTGCATCCACAGACCGATGCCTTCGACGGCAAAAATGGCCGCGTACGACAAGGAAACGATACGCAGCGTGTGGATCGTCTTCGTGCTCAAGCCGCTGAACCACTGCAGCAGCCGCATGAACATGTCATGTTCGGCACCCGAGGGCCGTTCTGAAGCCCAGACCAGCAGCTTCGCGAGCAGTGAGGAGTCATGCAGCCGCACTTCGCCATAGGCAATCCCCAGCAACAGCAAAACCTTCAATAGCTTGTAGAGCGCGATGGTGCGCAGGACGTTGAAGCGCTTCGTAGGCGCCGGTCGAGCAGCGGTGCCCATGGGGCTAGGCTTGACCCGCTGGGGGTTGAAACTCCAACGTGGCATCGAGCAGCGCCGGAATGTCGAATACCGCCCGTTCGTTGTCGAGCAGCAGCGGCGCAACACCCGCAGCCGCCACCAGTGCCGCCGGCACCTGAATGCGATCGCGTTCGCGAGTCACCGTCCATGTCTCCAGGCGCTTGTCCTGAAATGCCAAGTTCAGTGCTCCCCAACGGAGCAGCGCCGCACGCGCCAGTGGCGTGTCGCCGCCCCAATGCCGCTGCGCCAATGTCATCGCAGAACTCGCTGCGATATCACCGTGCGGGAGGGTCATCAAATCCTGGATGTACTTCACCATCTCGTCGGGTGGGACATGCAGGGTCAAATACGGCGCCGTCTCGGTCATGTCCGCCATTTTAAGTCGGATTCTCCAGACTGAACATGGCATTCTCGTCGTCGTAAGCAAAGGCTTCCGCATATCGGGCCCAGCGCAGCACCGCGCGCAGAGTCTGATCGGCGGCCTCCTCGCTCATGAAATCCTCCAATTCGTCGATGAAACGGCTCTTGCGGGCGGAATGGGAGGCGCGTTCGTCCAAAACCCGGCGAATATGGGCCGCCAACGGCACGTAGGTCAGTAAATGACGCAGAAAGATCCGCTTGCGCTCATCGAGCGCGGCATGGGCGAATGCCAGGCCGTCGTCGGTCAGCTTCAAGTCGCCGCCCTCAAGTTCCGCGAAGCGCAGCATCTGCAAGGTTTCCGCCACCGGGAACAGTTCGTCGATCTCCATCTGCAAATCCGAGGCGATCTTCGGCAAATCCGCCGTACCGTTGAAAGGCGCGGCAGCCACGGCTTCCATGAGACCTGCCAACAAGTTCGAGGAAACCTGGGGTAATTGGCTGCCGATGCCCAGTCCGGGGAAGGATTCCTTGCGGGCGCTGGCGCCCGCCTGCGGGCGGGCTGTCATTTCCACGTAAATACGCTCCACCAGCTCGCGGAAGCTCGGATCGAGGCGATTGCGCGGCTGCGGTAAGGAGACTTTGATTTCGCTCAAAATCCGCCCCGGATTGCTGCCGAACACCAGGATCCGATCGCACATCAACACCGCCTCTTCGATGTTATGCGTCACCAGAATGACGCCCTTGATGGGCATCCGGCCCTCCGCCCACAAGTCCAGGAAATCGGTTCGCAGCGTCTCCGCGGTCAGCACATCGAGCGCGGAAAACGGTTCGTCCATCAGCAGAATATTCGGGTGAACCACCAGGGCACGGGCGAAACCCACTCTCTGGCGCATGCCGCCGGAAAGCTCGCGAGGATAGGCCGACTCGAATCCGTCCAAGCCGATGAGGTCGATTGCCGCCAGCGAACGTTTGCGTATATCCGCCCGCGGCATGCGTTGCGCCTCGAGGCCAAGCGCAACGTTTTCGAATACCGTCAGCCATGGAAACAGCGCAAAGCTTTGGAACACCATGGCAATGCCTGGCGCAGGCCCTGAAATCGGCTGGCCGAGGTAGCGCAAATGTCCAGCGCTTGGCTCCGCAAGTCCGGCGATGAGGCGCAGCAGCGTCGATTTTCCGGAACCCGACCGCCCGAGCAGCCCGACGATCTGGCCCTCGTGCAACTCGAGATTCATGCCTTCGAGTACTAGCAATTCCGCACCGTCCGGCTTCGGAAATGCTTTGCGCACGTCGTTGCATTGCAGTAGCGGAGAATCGTTCATAGCTAACCTTCTAGCTAAGTAAGTCGATATTTGCGCTCGGCGTAGTAATACAAGGGGCGCCAGAACAGCCTATTGATCACTACCACGAACAGACTCATGGTGCCTATGCCCAGCACTATGCGGTGGAAGTCCCCCGCCGTGGTTGCCTCCGCAATATACGATCCCAGTCCTCGCGCCTGTATCTGGGTATCTCCCCAGGTCGCCAGTTCGGCCACGATGGCGGCGTTCCAAGATCCGCCCGATGCGGTAATGGCGCCCGTGACATAGAACGGCAATACGGCGGGCAACGCCACCTTGCGCCACCACAGCCAACCAGTCACTCGAAAATTTGCCGCAACGTAGCGCATTTCTGCCGGTATGGCGGAAGCACCCGCGATGACATTGAACAGAATGTACCACTGAGTGCCCAAAATCATGAGGGGACTCAAGTAAATATCCGGATTGAGCTTCCATGTGACGATGCCGTACACCGCGATGGGAAACAACAAGTTCGCTGGGAACGCGGCCATGAACTGTGCAATGGGCTGCACGAATTGCGCAGCGCGCGGTCTCAGGCCCACCCACACGCCGACCGGCACCCAGATGAGACTGGCAAGCGTGATCAAGATGAATACCCGCAGCATGGTCAGCGCCGCCAGACCGCCTACCTGCAAGGCCTCGTGCAGCGAGGTATTCTTGATCAATACCCAGATGATGTGCCAAAGGCCGGCCACCACCGCCGCTATCACCAGCAACACCCACAAAAGATCGGAGCTTCGCCGCGGCCGTGAGGGCGCCAGAACGGCCGGCTTTTCGGTGCGTTTCACCGCGCGGCTGGTCAGCATCACCGCGGCATGAAATGCCATAGTCGCCGCTTGAATCAGTCGGGAGCGCCGCATCATGGTCAGGGCCCAGGAGTCCGGAACCCGCACGCCTGGCTCCTGCTCGACCCGGAATCTGTCCACCCACGCGACCAGCGGCCGAAACAGTAATTGGTCGTACAGCAATATCACGATCATCATCGTGGCAATCGCCCAGCCGATGGCCTTGAGATTCTTTTGTTCTATGGCGAGCGCGATGTAAGAACCGACCCCCGGCAGAGCCACCGTGGTATGGCCGACACTGATCGATTCGGAGGCCACCACGAAGAACCAGCCGCCCGACATGGACATCATCATGTTCCAGATGAGCGCCGGCATGCCGAATGGAACCTCCAGCTGCCAGAAGCGCATCCATGGCGATAAGCGAAACGATTCGGCCGCCTCGGTGAGTTCCAAGGGGATGGTGCGCAGCGACTGATAGAAGCTGAACGCCATATTCCACGCTTGGCTGGTAAATATGGCGAAAATGGCGGCGAATTCCGCACCAAGCACGCGGCCCGGCGCCAGCGACATGAAAAAGACCACGGTTATGGATATGAAACCCAGGATCGGCACCGACTGCAAAATATCCAGAATGGGCACCAGCAGTTTGCCGGCGCGCTCGCTCTTGGCCGCCCAAGTTGCGTATGTCAAAGTGAATACCAGCGAGAGAAACAGCGCCGCCAGCATCCGAAAGGTGGTGCGCGCCGCATACTCGGGCAAATGAATCGGATCGAGCGACAGCGGCACCGTGTCGAGCTGCGACAGCGGCGCGAACAATCCTCGCGAAGTCTCTCCCAGGAAGGCGATCAGCCCGATCACGACGATGAACGCCAGTACGTCCCAGCGAGATGCCAGATCGCGGAGAACGACATAGGGCGCGAAGCGATTCATCGCTCATTCTCGCAGGACAGACAAGGGACTTACTAGTAGGGTACGAGGATATGCAGAAGAGTTTCACCGCAGAATCGGCGGCCGTTGCCGCGGCGGCCGTTGCCGCGGCGGCCGATGCCGCGCCGGCCAGCGCCGTGCCGACAGTGGCGCAATCGGGAACGCGCTTCAAGGTTTTGGGCGCAATCAGCTTCTCGCATTTTCTAAACGATATGATGCAATCGCTCATCATCTCGATTTACCCGCTGTTGAAAGGCGAGTTTCATTTGAATTTCGTGCAAATTGGCATGATCACCCTGACCTATCAGGTGTGCGCGTCCATCTTGCAGCCTCTCATCGGCGTCTACACCGACAAGCACCCCAAGCCGTACTCCCTCAGCATCGGCATGGGATTCACCCTGATCGGCATCGTGACCCTGGCGTTCGCGCCGAACTATGCGAGCGTGCTGGGCGCCGCCGCGTTGGTCGGTGCGGGCTCGTCGATCTTTCATCCCGAATCCTCGCGCATTGCCCGACTGGCATCCGGCGGCCGCCATGGATTGGCGCAATCGATTTTTCAGGTCGGCGGCAATACGGGCAGCGCCATGGGTCCGCTGTTAGCCGCTTGGATCATCATTCCGCACGGCCAAGCGAGCCTGGCATGGTTTGCGCTCGCCGCCCTGCTCGCCATCGGTGTGCTGGCCAATGTGGGTGCGTGGTACAAGCGGCGGCATATAGATGGTTCCGGCGCGTCAAACAGCCGCGCCGCGGTCGCGAGTCCGCTGCCGGCTCGCACGGTGGCGTGGTCCATCGCCATCTTGCTGTTGTTGATCTTCTCTAAATATTTCTACATCGCCGGCATCAGCAGCTATTACAGTTTCTACCTTATCGAGAAATTCCACGTCTCGGTGCAATCGGCGCAGATCCACCTGTTCATATTTTTGTTGGCGATGGCGCTCGGCACTCTTCTGGGCGGACCTATCGGCGACCGCATTGGGCGCAAGCGCGTCATTTGGGCCTCCATCCTCGGCGTCGCACCCTTCTCGATGCTGCTGCCCTACGTCGATTTGTTGTGGACCGGCATTTTGACTTTCGGTATCGGGCTGATCTTGTCTTCGGCATTCTCGGCCATTGTGGTGTTTGCACAAGAACTCATGCCGGGCAAGGTGGGCGCCGTGTCCGGTTTATTTTTCGGATTCGCGTTCGGCATCGGCGGCATCGGTGCGGCGGTGCTGGGCGGCGTGGCTGACCGGCACGGTATCGAATTCGTGTATCGCATCTGCGCCTACCTACCCCTGCTGGGCATGGTGGCCGCGTTTCTGCCCAACATGGAGCGCCGCCCACTCACGCGGCCCCATCCTAAGTGACGCACCAACTCGTTCTGAGCTTGAGTGAGTACGGACTGATCATCGTCATCGTCAACGTCCTGCTCGACCAAATCGGACTGCCCGTGCCTGCGGTACCCACGCTCATCGTTGCGGGCGCGCTTGCCGCGGACGGGCACCTGTCGCTGCCGGCGCTGCTTGCAGGCTCCGTGGTTGCCTGCCTGCTTCCTGACTGCGGCTGGTACCTGGTCGGACAGAAATACGGCATCCGGGTGCTGAAGATCCTATGCAGGATTTCCTTGGAACCTGATTCCTGCGTCAGTCAAACCCAGACTCGTTTCGAACGCTGGGGCGTCAACTCCCTGGTCATCGCAAAATTCATACCGGGATTGGCCATCATTGCGCCGCCTATGGCAGGCGCCATGCGTATCGGTTGGCCGCGATTTATCTTCTTGAGCACCTGTTCGGGTATTCTGTGGGCCGGGACCGCTTTGGGCGCCGGAGTACTTTTCAAGTCGCAGATCGCCGTGTTACTCATGCATCTGCAGGAATTCGGCAGCATCACCGGCATGGGGGCGATCCTGTTGCTGGCGGCCTACATCGGCTACAAGTGGTGGGAACGGCGCCGCTTCTACCGCTTGCTGCGCATGGCGCGGATCAGCGTTGAGGAACTGTATGCGCTGATACAGGCGGGCGCTTCGCCCCTGATCATCGATGTTCGTTCAATCACAGCGCGTGAGCTGGAGCCGCGCTGGATTCCAGGAGCGTTGCATGTTCCACTGCAGGACGTGGCGCATCATCTGAAAGAATTGCCGCGCGATAGAGACACCATTCTCTATTGCAGCTGCCCAAGCGAGGCGTCGGCGGCGCGTGTCGCGAAGATCCTGATGAATCATGGCTTCAAGCGCGTACGGCCCCTATATGGCGGGCTCGACGCCTGGGTTGCCGCGGGCTATGCGGTGGTCACGGCGTGACGCACCAAGTAGTCATCGTCGGCGCCGGCTTCGGCGGATTGGCCACCACGCTAGGCTTGTCCGGCGCCGACGTTGCCATCACCATTATCGATCAGCGTAATCACCACTTATTCCAGCCGCTGCTGTACCAGGTCGGCACCGCCTCGCTCGCGACCTCGGAAATTGCCTGGCCCATCCGCCACTTGGTCCGCAATCGCAAGGAAGTCACGACCCTGCTCGGAGTCGTCACGGGAGTCGACACGCAGAACCGACGTGTTCTGCTCGAGGACGGCGGCACGGTGGAGTACGACACACTGGTGCTGTCAACCGGCGCGCGCCATGCGTATTTCGGCCACGATGAGTGGGAGCCCTTTGCACCGGGCCTGAAGACCCTGGAGGATGCCACTTCGATCCGCCGGCGAATTCTCTTGTCGCTCGAACATGCGGAGCGCGAGACCGATCCCGAGCGGCGCGCTGCACTGCTGACCTTCGTCATCGTCGGCGGCGGGCCCACCGGGGTGGAATTGGCCGGCGCCATCGTTGAGCTGGCGCACGAAAATCTACCCGGAGAATATCGGCACATCGATACGCGCAAGGCTCGTGTGGTACTGATCGAAGCGGGTCCGCGGATTCTGCCGAGCTTTACCGATGATCTTTCGAACTATGCGCACGCCTCGCTCGAGCGCCTCGGCGTCGAAATTCAATTAGGTCAGCCGGTTCGCGATTGCAGCGCCGCAGGCGTGATCTACGGCGACCGGCCGCTCGCCGCGAAGGTCATTCTGTGGGCGGCGGGCGTTCGCGCATCCTCCGCCGCGGCCTGGGTCGGACTGCCCGCCGATAACGCCGGGCGCGCGCGCGTAGAGTCGGATCTCACCGCACCGGGCCATCCGGAAATTTTTGTCATCGGCGACACTGCGACCATCAGCGCCTGGCACGGCAAGCCTGTGCCGGGAATCGCGCCGGCCGCCAAACAGCAAGGCGCGCATGTTGCCCGCAGCATCCGCAAGCGTCTGAGCGGCGACACCCGCCCGCGTCCCTTTCGTTACACGCATTCGGGAAATCTGGCCACCATCGGCAAACGCGCGGCTGTCATCGACTTCGGCGGGATCAAGCTGCGCGGCCGGCTGGCGTGGTGGATTTGGGGACTCGCGCACATTTATTTCTTGATCGGTGTGCGCAATCGGCTGGCCGTAGCATTGAGCTGGCTGTGGATTTATGTCACCGGCAGCCGCAATGCCTGTCTGATCACGCAAGGGGAGCAGCGTCCGAAGCCGAGTTGAGCAGCCGGCCGCCGGCCCGCCTGTCGGCGCAGTGTGACCCGGTAGAGGTACTCGCCGGTGCTGCTCATTGCATAATCTGCGTCGTGCGACCTCATGTGCAACGGCATGCCCTTGCATCTGCGCCGGCCTTCAGCGCGTTTGCAGCATTTCTCGCTCTGGGCGCCACCTCGTACTGCGCGCGCGGCGATTGGACGCCGGCCCTCGAAGCCGGCGTGCGCCACGACAGCAACGTAGGCAACGCGCAGCTCACGTCCGACATCGTCTCTGATACGGTGATCAGCGCGCGTGCCTCAATATTTCAGCTATTTCCGCTCGGCGACGGCTATAGCATGACCGTCGGCGGCGACCTCGGTGGCGAGTCATTCCAGCGGCTAAACCGCCTGAATAATGCTTCGCTGCAAGGCGTATTTGCGCTGAAGAAGAAATGGGGTTTGGGCGCCTTCGCGCCTTGGGTGCGGATCGGCGCATCGGCTGGGCGCGTGGATTATCGCGCCGGCTACCGCGACGCCTGGGTTTACCGCGCCAGCCTCGCCGCGGGCCGGCGCATTGATGAGCGTTGGAATCTTTGGGCCGACTACACTTACGAACGGCGTGCGGCAAATGCCCAAGAAGAACTCGTGCCCGGCTTGTCGGGCGACGCATTCAGTCAACACAGCCGCACTCTGGGAGCCAATCTGGAATACGTGTTGGGCGAAGGTGTTTCACTTACATTGCGACTGCTGGGCCGCCACGGCGACGTGGTATCGACCACGGAACCCAACGCGAATATTTATTACGCTTCTCGAGCCCTGGCCGAAGATGCGGCTTTCGGCGCCGAATACTATGCCTACCGGCTGGTCGGCACGACCTACGGTTTGCGGCTGGGCCTTGGTTACTCCCTGACCACGCACACCTTGCTTGGGTGCGGCTTCGAGCGCTTGGACACTCGTGCGGACGGCGGCAATCGTTACATTAAATCGATACCCGAAATTACCTGGAACTACGTTTTCTAAATGAATAAATTGTCCGCATGTGCGGCCATTCTATTGCTCGCCGGCAGCACGGCGAGCGCGTCCGCGGCCGAGCTGCGCGTTGTCGTCAAGGATCACCACGGCAAGCGCGTCGCAGATGCCGTGGTGCTGGCCACGCCGTTGGATCCCAAGAACGCACTGCACACCATGACACCTCTCGATGCAATCGATCAAGTGGACAAGCAATTCGTACCGTACGTGAAACCGGTGTTCGTGGGCGCGAAAGTCCGCTTTCCCAACAGCGACAACATTCGCCACCAGGTGTATTCCTTTTCCTCGGCGAAGAGATTCGAGCTGCCCTTGTATGGGGGCACTAATGCGCCGCCCGTGCTGTTCGACAAGCCGGGCGTCGTGGTCTTAGGCTGCAACATTCATGACTGGATGGTGGGCTACATCTATGTGTCCGAGACTCCTTTCTTCGCAAAGACTGAGATCGCCGGCAGCGCATCCATCGAGGATTTACCCGCCGGGGAATACAGCGTGCGTCTCTGGCATCCGAGCATGGAACAGACGGAAGAGACCACCGCACGGCGGGTAACGGTGCGTGCCGAGGGCGTCACAACGCTCGAATGGGAACTCAACTTGAAACAGAGCCTTCGAGTGCCTCGGGTATCGGGCGGGGCATCGCCGGGTTATCCGTAAGCAACCCGGCCCATGCTTCTGCCAGCCCGGTTCAGGAAAATGCCTGAATACCGGTTTGCGCGCGTCCCAAAATGAGCGCATGAATGTCTTGCGTGCCCTCGTAGGTATTCACCACCTCGAGATTGACGAGATGGCGGATCACGCCGAATTCATCCGATATTCCATTGCCGCCCAGCATGTCGCGCGCGCTGCGCGCGACATCGAGCGCCTTGCCGCAGGAATTACGTTTCAGCATGGAAGTGATTTCCACCGAGGCAATTCCTGCATCCTTCATGCGCCCCAAGCGCAGGCAGCTCTGTAGCGCCAGCGTAATTTCAGTTTGCATGTCGGCCAATTTCTTCTGCACCAGCTGGTTCGCAGCGAGCGGGCGACCGAACTGCTTGCGCTCCAGCACATACTGCCGCGCGGTGTGCCAGCAGCTCTCCGCCGCGCCGAGCGCTCCCCAGGATATGCCGTATCGCGCCGAATCGAGGCAGGTGAACGGGCCCTTCAAGCCCGTGACTCCCGGCAGCAGGTTTTCCTCCGGCACGAATACATCATCCATGAGGATTTGTCCGGTGGTCGAAGCGCGCAGTCCCACCTTGCCGTGAATGACCGGTGCCTCCAGGCCCTTCCAGCCTTTTTCAAGAATGAAGCCGCGGATGATGCCATCGTCGGTCTTCGCCCAGACGACAAATACATCCGCGATTGGGCTGTTGGAAATCCAGGTCTTGGCACCCGACAGGCGGTAGCCCCCCACGGCCGCACGCGCCCGCGTAATCATGCTGCCGGGATCCGAGCCGTGGTTCGGCTCCGTCAGGCCGAAGCAGCCGATAGTCTCGCCGCGTGCCAAGGCCGGCAGATATTTACGCTTCTGCGCCTCCGTACCGAAGCGCTCGATGGGCAGCATTACGAGCGATGATTGCACGCTCATCATGGATCGATATCCCGAATCCACACGCTCGACTTCACGCGCGATGAGACCGTAGCTGACGTAGTTGAGGCTGCCGCCGCCGAATTCTTCGGAGATGGTGGCGCCCAACAATCCCAAATCGCCCATCTCCTTGAAAATGGCGGGATCCGTGTGCTCGCGGCGGAAGGCGTCGACGATCCGCGGCGCAAGCCGCTCTTGCGCATAGTCGCGGGCAGCGTCCCGCACCATTCTTTCTTCGTCCGTCAATTGCTCTTCGAGCAACAGCGGGTCGTCCCAATGAAAGCTTGCACTCGCCATATTCCAGCCTTTTTGCCTCGGTAATGCATAAGCATCGCACAATCTGGGGACCGGTGCGTGTTGCGATCGTGCTAACTTGGGGGGATGAATGGCGCACTATCGCACATCAACGTGCTTGACCTGTCGCGGGTCCTGGCTGGTCCCTGGGCCGGCCAAGTTCTGGCGGATTTGGGCGCCGAAGTCATCAAAATAGAGCGGCCGGGTACGGGCGACGACACGCGCACCTGGGGCCCTCCCTTCCTGCGCGACTCTCAGGGGAATGACAGCGCCGACGCCGCGTACTACCTGTGCGCCAATCGCAACAAGAAATCCGTCACTGTTGATTTCACGACCCCCGAGGGTCAGGACATTGTGAAGAAACTTGCACGCAGTTCTGACGTGGTGTTGGAAAACTTCAAAGTCGGCAGCCTTTCCCACTACGGCTTGGATTACGAGTCGCTGCGCGCCGTCAATCCGCGGCTGATCTATTGCTCCATAACCGGGTTCGGTCAGACCGGCCCGTACGCGCCGCGAGCAGGCTACGATTTGCTGGTGCAGGCCATGGGTGGCCTGATGAGCATTACGGGCCGTCCGGATGAGGAACCCGGCGCCGGCCCGCAAAAAGCCGGCGTCGCCGTGACCGACATTCTAACGGGGCTGTATGCGGCCATCGGAATTCTAGCGGCGCTCGCGCATCGTGAACGCACCGGCATCGGCCAGCACATCGATTTGGGGCTGCTCGATGTGCAGGTGGCGTGTCTCGGCAATCAAGCAATGAATTATCTGGTCAGCGGCAGTGCGCCGCGCCGCTCAGGCAATGCACATCCCAATCTCGTTCCCTATCAGGATTTTCCGACCAGCGATGGCTATCTGGTCATTGCCGTCGGCAACGACGCCCAGTTCGCCCGGCTTTGCGCAGCGCTGTCGCTTGCGGATCTCGCTGCCGATCCGAGTTTCGCCAGCAACAAGCAGCGGGTGCTCAATCGCCGTGAATTGATTGAGAAGTTGAGCGGCGTCACCGTCACCCATCCCACCGCCCATTGGGTCGCTGCTCTTGAGGCCGTTGGTGTGCCGGCGGGGCCTATAAACAACCTGGACGCGGTCTTCAATGACCCGCAAGTGCGGGCCCGCGCCATGCGCATCGAACTTCCGCACCCCGTGGCGGGCACGGTGTCGCTGGTCGCGAATCCCTTGCGCCTCTCGGAGACACCGGTGAGCTATCGTTCGGCTCCCCCACCCCTGGGAGCGCAAACAGGCGAAGTACTCGCTGAACGCCTCGGCCTATCGGCGGCAGATATCGAGACATTGCGCGCCAAGGGCATAGTGTAGTCGGAGGGAATCAGAGTCGGGCGCAGCGAAATCGCTACTCGCGCACCAGCACTCGTTCAATGCGACGGTCCGGCACCAGCCACAGCAGAGCCACCACCACATACACGCCCTGGGCCAGCCAGGGTGCATAGAATGCGGCGGCAATGCCGGCCAAATACAGCAGGGGAGACGACTTCCCCTTCCAATCCGCGCCGACCGCTTCCTTGAGCAACGAGCCCGGTCCTTGCGCAGCTATGATGACTTGCTGCAGCAGCCAATACGCGATGGCGGCCATCAGCAGCACCAAGCCGTAGAGCACCGAGGGTGCCACGGCGGAATGATTCTCGCCGATCCATGCCGTGGTGACCGGAAACAGCGAAAGCCAGAACAGCAGATGAAGATTGGCCCACATCACCCGGCCTGTGACCGCCTTGCAGGCATGCAGCATGTGGTGATGATTGTTCCAATAGATCCCAACGTAGATGAAGCTCAGGATGTAGCCTAAGAAGTTGGGGATCAACGGCAGCAGCGCATCCTGGGTATCGCCGTGCGGCACCTTGAGTTCCAACACCATGATGGTAATGATGATGGCAATCACGCCGTCGCTGAATGCCTCGAGTCTGGTGCTGTTCATGCGAAAATAACCGTTGCCCGCATTGGTTCATCCCCCGCTTGCCGCTATTCTGGCAGTGAACTGCAATCGCAAGGAGAATTCAATGCGCCGATGGGTATGCATCTTGAGTGTGGCCGTAACGACGTCCGTATGGGCAGCCGGCGGGCCGCCCACGCCTCCCGCCGCCGATCAGCAGCTGGCCCGCGATATGTTCAAGGGTCTAATCGAGATCAATACCACCCACGCGCACGGCTCCACAGAGGCCGCAAAGGTCATCCAGGGGTGGCTATTGAGCGCGGGCTTCGCGGCGGCTGATGTAACGTTCGTGGCACCCGCCGACCATCCCACCAAGGGCAACTTGGTGGTCCGCTACCGGGGCAAGCGCTCGAGTGATCCGGTGTTGTTCCTGGGACACTTGGATGTGGTGGAAGCCAGACCTGAAGATTGGTCGGTCGATCCCTTCAAATTGACCGAGAAGGAGGGCTGGTTCTTCGGGCGCGGCACCATCGACATGAAGGATGGCGATGCCGCACTGGTCGAATCGCTGATCCGTCTGAAGCGTGAGAAATTCGTTGCGGAGCGCGACATCATTGTGGCGTTCACCGCGGACGAAGAGGCCGGCGGTGACGCCAATGGTCCGGCTTTCTTGCTCAAGGAACATCGCGATCTGATCGACGCGGCCCTGGTGGTCAACCTAGACGGCGGTGGTGGCGCCACCAAGGCCGAGGCGAGGCAGTTCTTCGAAGTGGGCACCAGCGAGAAGACGTATCTGACTTTTACACTGGAAACCACCAGCCCCGGCGGACACGGATCCCTGCCCGGCCCCGATAACGCCATTTACAGGATGGCCGCCGGGCTGGGACGCCTCGAAGCCTTTAAGTTCCCCGTGATGCTGACGGCCACCACCCGCGAGAGCTTTGCGCAGTTTGCCGCCCTGGAAAGCGGCTCGACCGCGGCGGATATGCGTGCGGTTGCGCAACTACCGCCCAACCTCGTCGCAGCCGAGCGGCTTAGTCAAAACGTGCGCCTCAACGCGCAGCTGCGCACCACCTGCGTGGCCACGCTGATCTCCGGTGGTCACGCGGAAAATGCCCTGCCGCAGCGCGCCAGGTCAACCGTGCAATGCCGCATGCTGCCCGGAGATTCGGCAGACAATGTGCAGAACTTGCTGGTGGGGACTCTCGCCGATACCGCCATCCACGTGACAATGGACGCACCGCCGATCGTGAGCCCTGAGTCACCGCCCACACCGCAACTAATGAAAAAAGTGGCGCGGCTCGCGCACTCGATGTGGCCCAATGTACCCATTATTCCCACCATGGCAACCGGCTTCAGTGATGACCGCCAGACCCGCAACGCGGGGATGGTCAGCTACGACGTCAGTGGGGTGTGGCAGGACGTCGATGAGAATCGCGCCCACGGCAGGGATGAACGCATTGGCATTCAAGCCTTTGACGAGAGCGTCGAATTCACCTACCGGCTGTTAAAAGCCTTCAGCCGCGCCCAATAACCCAAACGCAGCGCACGCTGACGCCCCTCATTGGGGAATTCGCGTGGCTTCAGGGCGTACGGTCCTGGAGCCATTCGCGTAGGCATAACTGCGGGTGAATTCCGCGCCCAGCAAAAATATTTGAGCGGAATAGTAGACCCACAGCAGCAGCACCAAGAAAGATCCCGCCGCACCGTAAGCCGAAGCAACGGCGACCCGCCCGAAATACACCAGAATGACGAATTTGCCGACGGTGAACAGGGTTGCCGTCACCAATGCGCCCACCCATACATCACCCCAAGCGACCCGTTCGCGCGGAACGAATTTGTAAATCAGCGCGAACAAGACACTGGTGATCAAGAACCCCAAAATGACATCCAATGTAAAAATGAGGGTGTTCCAGTCCGACATGACCCTGCCCAGCCAACTACTGAGCGCCTCGAGGCTGGCGCTGATCAGCAGCGAGACCAACAACAGAAATCCGACGCATAGCACCAGCCCGAACGACAGCAACCGGTTACGAACCACCTGCCATAGCCCATGCCGGCCCTCCGGATGAACGGTGCGCCAGATACGATCCAAGGAATTCTGCAACGCGGCGAATACACTGGTGGCGCCGAAAAGCAGAGCGACGGCGCTCAGCGCCCGGGAATATCCCTGTGCGACCGCGCTTTTCGTGCTGACCAGAATCGTGCGCACTGCGGCCTCGCCCGTGTCTCCGAGCACCATTTGCACTTGGGTCAGCACATGTGCCTGAACGGCATCCGCCGCGATGAATCGGCCCGCGATCCAAATGACGAACAGCAGAATGGGTGCGATAGCAAACAGTGTATAAAAGGCAATTGCCGCACCCATGCTCGACGCATCGTCCTTGATCCAGCCGATGAGCGATTCACGAATGATCTTACCGAAGCCGGCCGCTTTCACCGATAGCAACTTGCGGGTCATTTGCCATTATGGGCGCGCACCCGGCTCCTGCGCTTGAGCGCTTGGTGTCGGCAGACTCCTACAATCGCCACTGAAACTCAGGCGTCGACCCGCAACTTCCGGCTTTGCGCGTCGATGCAAAAAGCACCGGTGGCAATTTTCCGCATCCACCGTGCCGTTTCCAATGCGCCGCCAAAGGCAAAGAAATGTGGGCCGAGTATTTGCGCCGGCAGCGGCGCATCGGCAATTCCCAGCAAGTGCTGGTCCGGAGTGACGGCCCAACCGGCAGACGGGGTGACGGCGTTGAGATTGCGCATCAGCACACGCGTCGATGTACCAATACCGCACTGAATCGCGAAGTGCACCAAGCGGGATAGCGGCGCGGGACCGGCGATACCCACGCGCACCGGCAGATGGATCCCGCGGCGTACGAGTTCTCCTTGCCAAGACCGAAACGCATCGCCGTTGAGGCCGAACTGGGTGACGATGTGCATGGCCATCGGTGCGCGTTCAGCATACGCCTGCTTGTTCTCCAGCGCCTCCCACAGCGCCTCTGATGCTACCGCACTGTGACCGCCCGGATGGCCGGCGACACCGATTCGCGTGATGCCGGATTCCTGCACAATCCCGCAGCGCAGAACATCCAAAGTGCTGGAAAAATCACCCATTGGCTGCGTCGCGTCCCCGGCGATAAGTAATATGTGTTCAACCCCGCCGGCGCGCAATTCCGCGAGCCCGGCGCGCAATAGCGGCGCTGTCGGAACGCGTCGCACGGCGATGTGCGGGGTCGCGAGCAAACCCACACGCCGCAGCGCAAGCGCCGCCCGGATCACTTCGGCGAAGCTGGCATTCGGCGTATGCGCCACGTACACCGGCGTGCCGGGCGCAAGTATGGTGGCCAGCTCCTGCAGACGATTATCCTCCGCCGGCGTAATTTCCGTGGAAGCGTCCCGCATCAACGCCATAATTCGATCTTTTACTGCGCTCGCCGCAGGCGCCGCTTGCGCCGCTTGAGTGACCTTGAGCATGTTGTCCAGTTCGCGACTTTGATGGCACCGATATTATAGACTGCGACTGTGAGCTCAACTGTGCCCCTATTGGATAAGACCGGGTACCAAACCGGCTTCGGCAACGAATTTGCCAGCGAAGCGCTGCCGGGCGCATTGCCGTTGGGCCGTAATTCGCCGCAACGCTGCGCCTACGGCCTGTATGCCGAGCAATTCTCGGGAACGGCATTTACTGCGCCGCGCCACGCCAATCGCCGCTCTTGGCTATACCGCATACGTCCTGCGGTAATACACCACCCGTTTCAACGCCTTGAACATTCGCGGTTTGACATGGCGGTGAACGATGCGCCGTTGTCGCCGAACCAGCTGCGTTGGGATCCCTTGCCGCTGCCTGTCGTACCTACGGATTTCGTCGATGGCCTAGTGCCGGTGGCTGGCAATGGTTCACCGGAGACCCATGTAGGATGCGCAATTTATCTGTATGCGGCCAATCAGCCGATGCGGAATCGATACTTTTACAGCGCCGATGGCGAGATGCTTATCGTCCCGCAACTTGGCACGTTGACGCTCGACACCGAACTCGGACGGATCCGGGTCGAGCCGCAGGAAATTGCGGTCATCCCACGCGGCCTGCGCTTCCGCGTCGACCTGCCGGTGGGCGGCGCACGCGGCTATATCTGCGAGAACTTCGGAGCGCCATTCAAGTTGCCGGACCTCGGACCCATCGGGTCCAATGGCCTGGCCAATTCGCGGGATTTCCAAACGCCGCATGCGCGCTACGAAGACCTGGACGGTGAATGCCAGCTGATCGGCAAGTTTCTGAACAAGCTTTGGCTTGCCCGAATGGATCATTCGCCGCTGGATGTTGTCGCTTGGCACGGCAACTATGCACCCTACAAGTATGATCTGCGTCGCTTCAACGCCATGGGCTCTATTTCCTTCGATCATCCCGACCCGTCGATTTTTCTAGTTCTGCACTCGCCGAGCGAGACACCCGGAACCAGCAACATCGACTTCGTGATTTTCCCGCCGCGCTGGCTCGCAATGCAGAACACGTTCCGGCCGCCGTGGTTTCATCGCAATCTGGCCAACGAGTTCATGGGCTTGATCTGCGGCGTCTACGATGCCAAAAGCACGGGCTTTGTGCCGGGCGGTGCCTCCTTACACAACTGCATGAGCGCGCACGGCCCCGATGCACCGACCTTCGATAAGGCCAGTGCAGCCGATACCTCAGTGCCGGTGCATATTGCCGACACCATGGCCTTCATGTTCGAAACCAGGCTGGTGATCAAACCCACGCGCGGCGCATTGCAGGGTGTACCGCCGTTGCAGGATGACTATATGTCCTGTTGGCTACAGCTCCAGAAGCGCTTCGACCCAACCCGGCCGTGAGCCACTTGACCCCGCTCAATTCGACCCATAATCCGCTGGCGCGCAGTTGGCTGGAATCCGCCAACCAGAACGGCTGCGATTTTCCCATCCAGAACCTCCCCTTCGCGATCTTTCGCAGGCGCGGCTCTGCTGAGGAGTTTCGCGGTGGCGTCGCGATCGGAGACAACATCATCGATCTTGCCGCTGTCGCCCAAGCGCGCTTGTTCGATGCCGCGACGGCCGATGCCGCGGCGGCCGATGCCGCGACAGCTTCGGCCGCCGTGGGAGTCCGGGCAGGCGCCCTGCCCTCACTTAATGCGTTGATGCAACTCGGACCGCACGTGCTCAGCGCCGTGCGCCGCGCGCTGTTCGAGAGCTTGCTAGCCGGATCGGCACAGCAATCCCTGCTGCAAAGCTGCTTGGTAACGCAGCACGATGCGGAATATTCGCTGCCGGCGCGGATCGGCGATTACACGGACTTTTATACGTCGATCTATCACGCCACGGCCGTCGGGCGAATGATGCGGCCGGACCATCCCTTGCTGCCGAACTACGAATGGGTTCCGATCGGGTACCACGGCCGCAGTTCGTCCATCGGGGTGTCGGAGCAGTATTTCCACAGACCCAGCGGTCAGCGGCTGCCGGCGGGCAGTGAGCAACCCGTCGTCGGCCCCAGCCGACGTCTGGACTACGAGCTCGAGCTGGCCGCTTTCGTCGGGACCGGCAACGCGGCCGGAACCGCCATTCCCATCGCGGACGCCGAGACCCATATATTCGGCATGTGTCTGCTTAATGATTGGTCGGCCCGAGATCTGCAAGCTTGGGAATACCAGCCTCTGGGTCCTTTCCTCGCAAAAAACTTTGCAACCACTATTTCGCCCTGGATCATCACGCTGGAGGCGCTGGCGCCGTTTCGCGTGCCTTTGCTGCGGCCGGAAGGCGCTCGCGCGCCGTTGCCATATCTGGACTCTGCCGGTAACAGGGATGCCGGGGCCATCGACATTAGGCTCGAAGCGCTGATTCAAAGCGCAGCCATGAGGGAGCGAGGCGAGTCGCCGCACCGCCTCTCCTCGACCTCCTATCGTCACGCCTTCTGGAGCATAGGTCAGCTGGTCACGCACCACACCGTGAACGGCTGCAATTTGCGCGCCGGGGATCTTCTCGGAACGGGGACCCAGTCAGGGCCGACTGCTGCAGAAGCGGGATCATTGCTGGAACTCAGCGCCGGCGGGAGTCGGCCGATTCAAATTTCCGCAAATGAATTCCGTACCTTTCTAGAGGACGGAGATACCGTCATTTTGCGCGCCTGGTGCGAGAAATCCGGAGCCGCGCGAATCGGTTTCGGCAGTGCACAAGGCTGTATTATTGCTGCTGCTTGAATGGCTGATTGACATCGGATCCAAGCCAGTCTGGCAATAACTAGATCTCTATTTGCCTGGCAATCTCGATCACATTTTGGGGCGCCAAATTGAAGCGATCGACTACTTTCACGGAATTGCGATACAGAAAAGCGAACAGAGCCAGGCGCCAACCCCGTAAAGTTGCCCCTTCGAGCTTGTTCACGACGAGATCTCTAGTCCCTACGAACAGCGCCCTGTCGAAATCGACCGCGGCATCAAGACCGCGGGCGTTGAGTAGCGCGCGGCGTAAATCCGGAATTTCAAAAAAACCGAAGCGCGCCTCCACCTGCCATAGTCCTTCACCGACATTCTCGACCACTGTGCAGTGCGGGCCACCGATGCGGGGTGTGTTCTCAAATGTCACGCTCAATGCGATGGCATGCTGCGGCAGAACCCCCGCGAAATGCACATAATCCATAATTATCCGCGACACCTTCTGCGTGCTTCGCGTCAAGAATACCGTTGTACCGGCGACCCGCGGAATTGCCCCATTCTTGAGATCGGCTAAGAATCGGTCCATGGATTGCGGCGTGTCCCGCAGTGTCGCTCGAATACCCTCGCTGCCGGTACGCCACGTGATCATGGTGACGAACAGCAGCAACGCGAAACTCAAGGGCAGCCAGCCGCCATCGGCAATCTTCAAGAGATTGGCCAGAAAAAAACCGCCATCGACGATGAGAAAAGAACCGGCAACGGCAATCGAAATAGCGACGGGCCAGCGCCATACCTGGCGCATGGCTCGGTACAGCAGCACTGTGGTCAACAGCATGGTAGTCGACACTGCGGTGCCATACGCGCCCGCGAGCCGGGCCGAGCTGCCAAAGGCGATCGTCGTTGCAATTGTCGCCGCCATCAACAGCCAGTTCACCACGGGAACATAGATCTGCCCATAGATTCGATCCGACGTCTGGCGAATCGCTACCGCCGGCAACCAGCCTAGCTGCATCGCTTGTCGCGTCATGGAAAATGAGCCGGTTATGATGGCTTCGCTCGCGATGATGGTGGCCATGGTCGCAAGCACTACCAAGGGATAGATTGACCAGGACGGCGCAATTTGAAAGAACGGATTGCCAGCGACAGTGCCTTCGTCGATGAGAAATGCTGTCTGTCCCGCATAGCTGAGCAGCAATGACGGCAACACCACCGCGTACCAGGAGCAGCGTATTGGTCCTTTGCCGAAATGTCCCATATCGGCATACAGAGCTTCTCCGCCCGTGATGCACAGAAACACGCCACCGAGTACCAAAAAACCGGCGCCTCCCGAATGCGTGATGAAATGCACTGCATAGCGCGGGTCGATGGCCGCGATAACGCCGGGGTGGTGGGCGATCGACAGCGCGCCGAGGATCGCGATGACCATGAACCAAAGCAGCATCACGGGACCGAAGGCGCGACCGATTTTCTCGGTGCCGAAACGCTGCGCCGCAAACAAACACAGCAAAATCACCACCGCCATCGGCATGACGAAGGGCTTGAACGACGCAGTCACCACATTGACCCCTTCAAGCGCGCTCAATACTGAAATAGCCGGCGTGATGGCGCCGTCGCCATAGAGCAGCGCCGCACCCAGCAATCCCATCGCGGTCAGCAGCTTGAATCCGGGCTTGAATCCGTTAGCGCCGACCAGCGACATCAAGGCGAGAATTCCGCCTTCGCCGTGATTGTCGGCACGCATGACGAGGCCGCAATACTTGATCGAGATCGTGACGATCAATGTCCACACGATCAGCGAGAGAATACCCAGCGCGCTGTGCGAATTGAACTGACCGCCGGTGGCCTGCACCACGGTTTGCAGGCAGTAAAGGGGACTGGTGCCAAGGTCGCCGAAGACCACGCCCAACGCGCTCAACGTCGCCCAGCGGCCCGGATGTCTTGCAGACTCAGCTTGCAGCGCCTAGCGTCCCGGGGTGGCAGTGGGCGAAGTCGGCACCTCGCCGGGGGTTGCCGGAGCGGCAGCGGGGCCGGTCGCGGGTAGAGGCGCGTTCGGATCGTCAGCTTCCAGAGCCACCGTAGCGAGAACACCATCCGCCTTCTGCAAAACTTCGCGCGCGTAATCCCAATGGATGGCGACCGTGGATTCTCCCACGGCCGCACGCAGCATTTCGGCAAACTGATCGATGTTGGGCTCGAAACTCTGCCCCTGAGCATCGACTGGCGGATGGGCTTCCAGCAGAAGCTCACCATCCACCCAGGCCACCTTGATCGGCTCATTGATGAGGCGCACCGACGTGCCTACCGGAATCAGCGGAAACAGCGCGGCCACATCATCCGGATACATGCGAATACAGCCGTGGGTTACCGCAAGCCCCACCGCAATCGGGTTATTGGTGCCGTGAATCAAGTAGGTGCCGTTGCCGGCGGCCAAACGCATCGCGAATAACCCCAAGGGATTGTCCGGACCCGACGGCACGCTCGGCGGCAGTGGATCCCCGGCCTCTAGATGCTCCTTGCGCACCGATTCCGGCGGGAACCAAACAGGATTCTTCTGTTTGCCGATCACGTGCGTAAGCCCAAGGGGCGTGCGCCAATCCATCTTCCCGATGCTCACGGGATACGTGATGACCTCGATCGGCCCGCGGCGTTTGGGCTTTGGATAGTAGTACAGCCGATGCTCGGGTAGATTCACGACGATCCCTTCATGCGGTCCCGGCGGCAGAATATGACGGTCCGGAACCACCAGCGTCTTCCCGGCGCCCGGTATCCAGGGGTCGACGCCCGGATTTACGCGAATCAGTTCCTCGGAACCTAAGCTGAACTTTCGAGCCAGATCGTAGAGTGTGTCCTCGTAAACCGTGACGACGGACTTGTCCTCGCCGACGACGACATCGGTGGGGCTCTTCAGCGTGTATAGGGTGGCATTGGCGGGTTGCGCACCCACGAATGCCAGAAGAACTGCCAAGGCAGCGGCGGTGGCCCGGGTGCTGCGGGCGCGCGTCAGGATTGTCCCTATAACGGTGCGTTTCACGCCCGTAGACTAACACGCGGCCGCAATCGAAAAAACCGCGCCCGGTAGCCGCGGCTCAAACTGGCAGTGAATTGCGTCTCGGGACATAATTGAGCATGAGCGGAAGGCAACTTCCATCGATATTGCGTATCTCGCCGGGGTCTCGCAATCGACGGTATCGCGCGCTCTGCAGATACGACCTCGATGACTGCATCGGATTTGCGTTTCACCGCAATCGCCGCTTCGACGCCGAGGCGAATCAGCCCGATTGTCTGGAAAGTTGTTTTCACGAAGCACTCCCTATCCGTCGTTATGGCTGCGCCACGAGACGTGCACGCAGCAGCATTTACTTGCGATCCAATCGATCCATATTTCTTATGTTGCGAATTCGTCGCTGTATCATCGGGCGACTAGTACTCACCAAGGTGCGCCTATGATGGCACGCAGTAAGGTCGCTCGAATTACGGCGCTCGCAATCGGACTCTGCCTGGGCATGACCTGTAGCGCCGCGGATCGGGCGAAAGTCCTGAACATCTATGCCTGGTCCGAGTACTTTCCGGCATCCATGATCGCGAAGTTCCAGGCAGAGACGGGAATCCACGTCAACTACGCCCCGCTCGACTCACCGGAGACCGCCGAGACCATATTGTCGGTGGGCCATTCCAACTACGACCTGGTCACGATGAATGCCTCGCCGGAGCTGGCGCGCGAAATACCCAGGGGCTTCTGGAAGAAGCTCGATCCGGCGAGCCTGCCCAACGCCGGCAATGCCGACCCGCAAATCATGAAGCTGTTGGCCACGGTCGACCCGGGCAATCAGTACGCCATGCCGTGGATGTGGGGGACCACCGGGATTCTCTACAACAGCGACAAGATCAAAGCCATCATGCCGAACGCACCATTAGGCAGCCTCGACATGGTGCTGAAGAAAAGCGTCGCCGCCCATTTCGCCGCTTGCGGAATCAGCATTCTGGATTCCTGGGGCGATGTTCTGCCCATGGTGTCGCGCTATCTCGGCCAGCCGAAGCTGGCGGCCGACAAGGCGAGTCTCGATGCGGTGATGGCTAAGCTGCAGGAGATTCAGCCCTACTTGCGAAGAATCTCCACCGCCGGCTACTACCAGCAGCTGGCCGAAGGCGAACTATGCCTGGCGATCGGCTATTCCGGGGATGCCATAGTTGCGCGCCGCATGGTGCGCGAGTCGCATGGCAGCATCAATATCGAATACTCTTTCGCCCGCGAAATGGCGCCGTTCTATATCGACAACATGGTCATCCCGGCGGACTCGCCCAACGCCGCGGCGGCGCATGCGTTCATTAATTTCGCGATGCGGCCGGAAATCTCCGCCTCGGTCACCCGATTTATCGGCTTCGCCACGGCCAATGCTGCCGCGTTACCGTTACTCGAACCCGCCATACGCAGCAATACCATAATCTATCCGCCAGCCGAGATCCGCCGCCGACTCGAGTTGCAGCCGCTCTACACCCCCGAGGATACGCGCGCGTTCACCCGGGCGTGGCTGTTGTTCAAGTCGGGACTCTGACGCTCAGCCGGCAGGCTCGGATAATCGGTGTAACCGGCTGCACCACCTGAGTAGAAAAGCTCAGGCCGCGCCTCATTCAGTGACGCCTGTAAGGCGAATCGCTGCGGAAGGTCAGGATTGGCGATGAACAGCTTGCCGAAGGCCACCGCGTCGGCGTCCCCGACTGCGAGCGCCCGCTCGGCGGATTCGTACGTAAACTTCTCATTGGCGATGTAAACACCGCCAAAAGCTGCTTTAAGTTTCGGACCGAGACGATCCGGCCCCACATACTCGCGCGCGCACAGGAACGCTATCTTGCGCTCTCCTAGGCGACGCGCGACGTACTCGAAGGTCCGCGACAAATCAGAATCACCCATGGAATGCGCATCGCCGCGCGGCGCCAGATGCACGGCGACTCTGCCCGCACCCCAGACGGAAATAGCGGCATCGGCTGCTTCCAACATCAGGCGGGCGCGGTTCTCAAGCGACCCGCCGTAATCATCTGTGCGCAGATTGCTGCTGTCCTGAAGAAACTGGTCCAACAAATAGCCATTGGCGCCATGCAACTCCACACCGTCGAAACCTGCCAGTTGCGCGTTCAGGGCACCCTGGCGGAAAGCTTCGATGATTCCCGGAATCTCCGCGCGTTCAAGAGCACGGGGCGTGGCGAATGGGGTCGGCGGGCGCATCAAGCTGACGTTGCCCTTGGCCGCTATGGCGCTAGGCGCCACCGGCAGTGCGCCGCTCAAGAAGCTCGGGTCGGACACCCGACCCACATGCCAT
Organism: Steroidobacterales bacterium; assembly: GCA_038226325.1. Lineage (GTDB taxonomy): Bacteria > Pseudomonadota > Gammaproteobacteria > Steroidobacterales > Steroidobacteraceae > Bog-1198. The sequence continues at coordinate 66,705 of JBBRQO010000009.1, forward strand.
AGCTGCAGGAAAATCCGCCCTCCGGCCTCATGCACGGCGCGCGTGGTGAGCTTCCAGCCCTGCACCTGCTCAGCGGACCATATGCCCGGCGTGTCGGCATAACCGATGCCCATGGGTGACACTACCGTTGCTTCGGTCAAAATCAGACCTGCCGAGGCGCGTTGCGCGTAGTACTGTGCCATCAGAGCATTGGGGATACGGGCACTGCCGGCGCGGCTGCGGGTCAGTGGCGCCATAATGATGCGGTTCGGCAGCGTAAGGTCGCCCGCCGTCAGAGTGTCGAATAATGTGGTCATCTTGCCTTCGGTTGTTGCAGCGGTTTCACGCCGATGCTTAGTTCATAAATCTTGAACTATTGAACTATAGAACTACCAACAATGCAACTCTTGCGCTATGCTATGCCCCATGGCACGCCCCCTTCCGCATCCGCATATCGACGAAGTGACGGTTGCCGGCATATTGCATGCAATGTCCGACCCAGTCCGTGTCGGCATCGTCAGCAAGCTGCTGCTCTCGCCGGCGGGCATGAATTGCACGCAGACCACGCAGAAGCTCAAACTGGCCATGGCGAAATCGACCTGCTCGCAGCACTATCGCGTGCTACGTGAGGCAGGATTGCTGGTGAGTGAACGCAAAGGTGTGGATCTTTCGAGCCGGGTTCGCGCCGTGGAACTGGAAGCGCGTTTCCCCGGCCTGTTGCCCTCGATCCTCAAGGCGTACAAGAAAGAAGCTTCGCGCACGTCGCGCGCCAAAGCAGCCCTTAGGTAGTCTCGCGGCGCCACTCGGATCTGCGCCGGCCGCGAGGCAGCATGCTAGAGTTTCTGCACGATCACGCGCCCCTGGGCGTTGACGAAGATATGGTAACGATTGCCGTCCTTGCAGGAGGCGGTGTAATCGCTGTCGCCATTCTGTTTAGTCGCCGTTATCTGATCGCAGGGCATACCCTGCAGTGCAATCGTCGCTTTGAGATCCTTGCCGACTCCGGCGTCGCCCGCTAGGACGGGAGTGCCGAACAGCAAGGCAGCTAAGGTCAACGATGCAGCGGAAATTGGCAGTGCCATGATTTCTCCTTGAGGTATGAGCGTTAGATTTTAGAGAACTTGTCGGGGTCTGCGAGAATGCTCCAGATCGCCTCTCTCGAGGATGCGATGGCCGAGGCGAGCGGCGGATCGCCGTCCTGCAGCAGACTCAGCACCTTGAGCATCAGCAAATCGTAACGCTGCCGTAATTCTGCGGGCGGACGCCTGTTTGGAACTCGATATATTTCTCGGAATGCGCTCAACAAGTCGTCCACTTGATTCTTGAGTGAAAGCTTGGCGAACACCCCGATGGCGCGGGTGTCCCGCAGTCGCTGCTCCAGATCGTGGAGGTTGAGCGATGGCAGCGACTGCGTCGGCGGCGAGGTCGCCGGGCTAGTGTTCGTCAAAGCCGTCTGCGATGGCTGCGCCGTGGGTTGCGATGCTGCCGAGGGCGACTGCGGCTTGGACTGAGCAACTGCCGGCCGAACAGGTGATACGGCACTCGCTGGCGCGGCCGGGCGGGAAATAGCGGGAGGCTTTGTCTTGGCCGGCGTGGAGTTGGGCGCCGCGCTCACCGGTGGAGTAATTGGGGCCAGTGTCGTGGGCGCAGGAATCGTCTCCCGCTGCGTTGGCGGGGGCGGCCGTGGAACTGCAGGTGGCGACGGAATTGGCGAGGTTTGCGGCGCGGCCGGCGGACCGGCAACCGTGTCAGGGTGGGGAGCCGCCTCCGAGCCTGCGCCCGGCGCCCTCATTGAGCTGCAGCCCGAACCGCCGAGCAGCACAAAAAATCCTGCAATCACGAGTCTGCGCATCGACAGCTCCCCAGATGAATAAGATCGACGGCTCGTATCCTTCGCCCAGGTAGCCCTGCGGCCCGTTCGCTCGATCGTACACCAGGACCAACCGTTTCGTACTCTTGATCGGTATGTTCTACCGGAGCAATATTGTCCATGAGAATTTAACAATGACTCATTAGGATGATTCGCAAATAACAACGCCGGAGGGCGCTTATGGACAAACTCACCCGCCGATCGTTCGTCACGACGGTAGGAGCGGCAGCCGTAGTTCCGGCTACCGCGCTCTTGTCGGCCACCGCGCCGGCTGCCGCCGCACCCGCGGCGGCGCCACACACGGCCGAGCCGCTCAAGATCACCTATTTGTTTTTCAATGCCGAGGAAATCCTCTTTATTGAGGCGGCTTGCGCAAGACTCATTCCCGCAGATGAGTCAGGCCCAGGCGCGCTCGGCGCCGGTGTGCCGAATTATTTAGATAAGCAGCTGGGCGGCGCTTGGGGCGCGGGCGAGCGGTTATATCGCAGCGGCCCCTGGCAAGCGGGGTCGCCGACCCAGGGTTACCAACTGCCGTTCACGCCCGCGGAACTCTTTCACGCATCAATGCGCGCCATCAACCGCGACCTAGCGGCGCAAAGCACGCCCTTTCACACCATGGCAAGCGAAGCCCAGGATTCGTATCTTAAATCCTTGGAGGCGGGTACGCACGAGCTCGATGGCGTGCCCTGCGCCGTATTCTTCGACATGCTGTTGAGAATGACCGTAGAGGGATTCTTCGCCGATCCGGTCTACGGCGGCAATCGCGATAAGGTGGCCTGGCGAATGATCGGCTTTCCCGGCGCCTACGCCGATTACTTCGAAGCCGTCGACAAGCATGGCGTGAAGTTCGAGCGCGAACCCATGAGTCTGGCCGAAGATGGCCACGGACACATCCACGTGCGTCAAGACATTCCTGCGAATCTATAGGGAAAGCTCATGGCACAGCGCCTAAAAGAAGTGGATGTCGTCGTCATCGGCGTCGGGATGAGCGCACTTACTTATTGGGCGATCGATGCGCTGAAGCAGAACTACCTCAAGAACCCTGGCCGCTTGGTGTCGGCATGAACGCCCATTCGCGCGCCCGCTCGGGCCTAGCCATGGCTTTCGCGCTGCTGGGGGTCATGTGTTGCGAATTTGCGATGAGCGCGGCAGCACCCTCTGCCGCATCCGAAGCGACGGCAGCCGCGCCCTGCGCCGCCTGCCACGGTGAGCATGGCGAGGGCATGGCGGCGGCGCATGTGCCGCGCCTTGCCGGTCAGGCCGCCGACTACCTGCAAAAACAATTGGACAATTATGCGGACGGCAGTCGTGACAGCCCCGTCATGACCAACTTCGCGAAAGCGCTGAGCGAACCACAACGCACCAAGCTCGCTGCGAGTTATGCAGCGATGTCGGCTCCCTATATACCCCAAGCCACTCCGATCAACGCCCAAGCGCTGACGCGCGGCCACCAGCTAGCGTACCAGGGCGATGAAACCAAACGAGTTCAGGCGTGTAACGGCTGCCACGGCCCGGACGGCATGGGGGTCCCCCGCGCCGCGCCCTACTTGGCGGGACAGTCTGCGGAGTACTTGGCCGGCGCACTTAAAGCATTTCAACAGGGCACGCGCAAGAATGACGCAGGTCAATTGATGCGCTCGGTAGCACAGCGCTTGGACGACCCCGATATCGCCGCTGTGAGCGGATATTTTGCCGGCCTCGACGCTGCCGCCCATTAGAGATTGTCCATCAACCCCGGAGACGAAGCCGGTATCGAGCTGGATAATTAATAAGGAACAACCGCTCGCCACGCCGGTGCCGTGTCGGTAAGATATCTCGCACGAGGCATCGCTAACAAGAGGGAGATCTTCGATGACCGAACGCCTCAAAGAGGTGGATGTAGTCGTCATCGGGATCGGCATGGTCGGCAGCATCGTCGCTAAGGAATTGGCCGCCGCCGGCTACACAGTAGTCGGATTGGAGCGCGGCCAGTCGCGCTTCACGGTACCTGAGTTTCAAAGCCCGGCCATTCACGACGAGTTGCGGTTTTCTGTGCGCAAGGCGTTGATGCAGGACGCCGCCCGCGAAACCGTAACTTTCCGCAACCAACATTCGCAAGTGGCCCTGCCCGTTCGCCGCTTGGAATCGTTTCTCCCAGGAACCGGGGTGGGCGGGTCAATGGTGCATTGGAACGGACAGACCTGGCGCTTTCAGAGCAATGATTTTCAGCTCGCCACGCGTACCCGAGAACGCTATGGCAAAAACTTTCTGGATCCGGACGTGACCATTCAGGATTGGGGCGTGACTTACGATGATCTCGAACCCCACTACGATCGATTCGAGTATCTGCTCGGAACCAGCGGCAGGTCCGGCAACATCAAGGGCCATATCCGACAGGGCGGCGATCCGCACGAGTCGCCTCGCTCACGCGAGTATCCTACTCCGCCACAGAAGGAGCTATTCCAGGGGGCGCTGTTTCGCGAGGCGGCGAGTAGCTTGGGCTACCATCCCTTTCCCCAGCCCTCCTCCAACTTGAGTCAGCCCTACGTCAATCCGGAAGGCATGAAGCTCAATGCCTGTGTCTTCTGCGGTTTTTGCGAACGCCACGCGTGCGAGCACTATGCCAAGTCCACGCCGCAGACCATCATCCTGCCGGTGTTGCTCGCCAATCCGAATTTCGAGCTGCGCACCGGCTGCCAGGTACAGCGCATCAATCTCGATTCGGCCAAGCAGCGCGCAACGGGCGTGACCTACGTAGATGCATTGGGCCGCGAATATGAACAGCCTGCATCTCTGGTGATCAGTTCCGCCTTCGCGCTCAACAATGTGCGCATGCTGCTGTTGTCTGGAATCGGCGTGCCCTACGATCCGGCCAACGGGCAGGGCGTCGTCGGCCGCAACTATTCGTATCAAACCACCGGTTCGGTGGCCGCTTTCTTCGACCCTGACGTCGTCGTCAATCCCTTCATGGCCTCTGGCTCATCGGGCACGGTGATCAACGACTTCGCCGGCGATAATTTTGATCACGGCGGCTTGGGCTTTATCGGCGGATCCTACATTGGCGCCGTCAATTCCAACGGCCGTCCGATTCAATACCACCCGGTGCCGCCAGGCACTCCCGCCTGGGGCAGAGGCTGGAAGCAAGCAGTCGTCAATCACTACAACCACACTGTGATGCTGTCGGTACACGGCAGCTCGGTCACCCAGCGGCAAAATCATTTGGACCTCGATCCCACCTATCGCGACGCATGGGGCCAGCCGCTGCTGCGCATGACCTTCGACTTTCCACAGAACGATCTTAAAATGGCGGCGCATGTGACGGCGAAGGCCGAAGGCATTGCCAAAGCCATGGGCGCGCAGCAAGTGGCGGCCAATCCGCGCAAGGGCCCCTACACGGTTACCGAATATCAGAGCACTCACAATACCGGGGGCGCCGTGATGGGCGACAACCCCAAAACCAGCGTGGTCAACCGCTATCTGCAGTCCTGGGACGTGCCGAATGTGTTCGTCATCGGGGCCTCGGCGTATCCGCAGAATGCCAGCTGGAATCCGACCGGCACTCTGGGCGCGTTGACTTACTGGGCGCTTGATGCGATCAAGAACAAGTACCTGAAGAATCCGGGCCGATTAGAATCGGCATGAAATACCGCGGCCGGGCTATCGGCGTCACCTTGGCGAAGGCCGAACATCGATTCTGGGGTCCGACGGTAGTGAGGCGCGCGGACAGCCTTTCGTCGTAGGATGCGCGTTAAACCCCAGGGCGATTCACGCGAAGAGGCCTTACGATGCAATTGCGAACAAGAATTCAGGGTGGCGGCACCCGTCCGCTCGATAAATGGGGCGTCGACAGCGAATACGGCACCTTGCGCGATGTCCTCGTCGGGCCCATCGATTATTTTAGATGGCAGCCGGGTAACGCCGTATGTCAGCGGGCCGAACGCGTCGGATTGAAGTTCGATCATGCGGTAGCACGCCGACAATACGAGGAAATGGTGGATGCCTACCGGCAGGCGGACGTGAACGTGCACTTTCTTGCCGCGGAATCCACACTGCCCTACCAGATCTTCGCGCGCGATAGCAGCGTCATGACTCCCTGGGGTGCCGTGATCATGCAATTGCAAAAATCTTACCGCCGCGGCGAATACGCGGCCTGTCTGCAATTCTATCTCGACGCCGGCATCCCAATTTACGACATGATCACTGCGGGCAATGTCGAGGGCGGGGACTTCATGGTGCTCAAACCCGGGATCGCCGCCTGTGGTTACTCGGGCGAACGTTCCATCGAGCCCGCCGTACGTCAATTGCAAAGTTGGTTCGAGACCGAAGGCTGGGAGTTTCATACCTACGCCTTCGATTCGCATTTTCTCCATTTGGATGTACAGATGGGAATGCTGGCAGAGGGCCTCGCGGTGGTGTGCGTGGAAGCAGTTGAGCCCGAACTGGTCGAGTGGCTGCGTGCGAAAGGGATACGTGCCATACCGGTTCCTTACAGCGACGCCATGCAAATGGGCACTAATGTGGTGGCTCTGGGCAACGAGCGTGTGCTGGTGCCCGCCTCCAGTAAAAATCTTGTCGCCGCCTGTCGCGCGGAGGGGCTCACGGTTTACGACCCCGATGTGTCGATGATCGGCAACGGTGGCGGCGCCGTGCATTGCATGTGTCAGGCACTGAGGCGTGATCGTGTCCGAACCCTCTGATTTCTCGCGCCGCAGCTTCCTGCTGGGTACGACGGCCACGGTGGCAATGTCGGCGACCGGCGCAGCAGCGACCGGCGCAGTGGCGCCCACAGTAAACGCGCCCGGCGGCTCCGATCTTTGCAATCTCAGTGCAGTGGAAGCCATCGCGCATATGTCGCAAGGGTCTCTCACTTCCGAGCGCTATACAGAGGCCCTGCTGGCACGCTGTCGCGAGGCGCACAGCCTCAACGCCTTCATTACTTTGGAGCCGGCACACGTGCTCGAAGATGCCCGGGCTCGCGATCGCGAACGTCGCGCCAGCGTCAAGCCCGGACCGCTGTTCGGCCTTCCCATCCCCGTCAAGGACAGCGTCAATACGGGTGACTACCCGACCACTGCCGGTACGCCGGCGCTGCGCCATTTTCGCCCCAAACAAGACGCGCCGGTGATCGCGGGCCTGCGTGCCGCGGGCGCATTGGTGCTCGGCAAGACCAATTTGCACGAGCTCTCCTACGGCTGGACCAGCAATAATCTCGCATTTGGTGCGGTGCATAACCCCTACGATGTATCGCGCATTCCCGGCGGCAGCAGCGGCGGTACCGCCGCTGCAATAGCCGCGCGTCTCGCGCCTCTCGGCATCGCCGAAGACACCGAAGGCTCGATTCGTGTGCCGGCGGCGTTCTGCGGCATTGCCGGCTTTCGTCCGAGCACCGGCCGCTACTCGACTAAGGGCTGCGTGCCCATTTCGCCGCTCTTCGATCAGGTGGGACCGCACGCCCGCAACGTCGCGGATCTCGTGTTGTTTGACTCGGTGGTGGCCAACGATTGGCATAAGCTCGACGCCGCTCCGCTGCAAGGCGTGCGCTTCGGCGTGGTCCGCGATTTCTGGTTCACGGATCTTGATCCGGAGGTGCTGCGGCTGACGGAACTGGGTCTCGCACGCCTTCGGGAGGCAGGCGCACAAATCATCGATACCTCATTGCCGGGCCTCGAGGCGCTTATCGAGTTGACCACCGATGTCGTTCAAAATCACGACGTGCGCGTGGCGCTGGCGCAGTACTTAAAGGAGTACGGCGCCGACGTGAACTTCGAGACCTTGGTCGACCGCGCCAGTCCCGACATTCAGCGGCTGTTTCGCAGCGATGTCATGCCAGGCGGCGCCAATTTCGTCACCGAGGCGGTCTACGCCGCGGCGCGCGACCAGCACCTGCCGGCGCTACGGCGCCTGTACCAGGATTACTTCGCGCGGACTGGCGTGGCCGCGATGGTATTCCCGACCACATTGGTCGCTGCGCCCAAGATCGGTGAGGACACCCAAGTGGCAGTCGGCGATCGTTCCCTGCCCTTCGACGTCGCCGTGGCACGCAATATCGCGCCCGGCAGCACCGCGGGCCTGCCGGGCCTGGTGCTGCCTGTGGGACTCAACAAAGACGGGCTTCCCGTGTCGATCGAATTCGATGCGCCGGCCGGACACGATCGCGTGCTGTTGGCGCTCGGCTTAAGCGCGCAACAGGCGCTCGGGGCATTGCCAGCGCCGCACATCTCGGCAAGCACTATTGCTTGATCGCAAATTTGATCATCATGGCAACCGCCGCGAGTACCGCGACGCTAGCCGACCAGATGGCCAGCATCCACAGCAGCCTTTTGCACAAGGAAGCGTGCGTCGCTTGACTCAATGGTATCCGTCCGCTCCGACTTTGCCGCGAAACACCCAGTAGGCCCAGGCCGTATAGCCCAGTATCAACGGCATGAGCACGCACACTCCGACCAGCATGAATACCTGACTGCTGCGCGGAGCCGCGGCATCCCAGATCGACAGGCTACTCGGGATGACATCAGGCCACAGGGAAATCGCCAGACCCAGCATGGACAAGCCAAACAAGCTCAAGGTGAGAGTGAACGGCAGGAAATCGTGGCCCTTGCCGATTGACCGGTACAGCGCGACTCCGATGGCCGCCACCACCAGCGGCATCAGGCCCAAGGCAAGCATGCCTGGCCAGGTAAACCAGGTCTCATAGTACTTATCGCTTAAGAATGGCGTGTAAATGCTAACCGCGCCGATCGCCGCTAGAAGCCCCAGAGTCAACGGCTTAGCCAAACGGCGAGCGTCGTCGTGAACTGCTCCGGAAGTCTTCCATATCAGCCAGCATGCACCCAGCAACGCATAGCCGACCACCAGACACAGACCCGTCAGAATGCTGAACGGAGTGATCCAGTCCCAATAGCCACCCGCGTAGGCGCGGCCGCTGATTCGAATCCCCTGCAGCAGCGCGCCCAAGGTCACGCCCTGCGCAAACGTCGCAACGATGGAACCGATGCAAAATCCCGCGTCCCAACGCGCGCGGTGCGCCGGATCGCGCCAGCGGAATTCAAACGCAACACCGCGAAAAACCAGTCCCAGCAACATGGCGATGATGGGTGCGTACAAGGCCGGCAGAATGATGGCATAGGCCAGGGGAAAGGCGGCCATCAGCCCGCCACCGCCCAGCACCAACCAGGTTTCGTTGCCGTCCCAAACCGGAGCGATGGCGTTCATCGCCATGTCCCGCTCGCTTCCTACCTTGAATCTCGTGAACAGAATGGCTATTCCCAAATCGAAGCCGTCCATGACTACATACATCGCGATGGCGAACGCAATGATGCCGGCCCAGACCATGGTCAGAACATCGAACATCAATCGCCTCCGCCGGCTTGCAGCCGGGATGCCGGCGTCATTCCGGCGCTGCGCATCGGCGTCGCGTCGGGCAAGGGCTCGTGCGTGCTCGGCGGCTTTGCCATCAACTTCAAGATGTAGATTGCGCCCGACGCGAACGCCGTGAAATACACCACGACGAACGCAAGCAACGAGCCCGTCACTCCGGCACTGGCTATGGGCGAGACAGATTCTGCGGTGCGCAGCGCGTTGTACACGGTAAACGGCTGCCGCCCCACTTCCGTGGTTACCCACCCGGCGATGACGGCGATGAAACCCGCCGGTCCCATCAACACCGCGAAGCGATGTAACAAGATCCACTCGAACAACTTGCCTCGCAGCCGCGCCAGCAAGCTGACAAGGCCCAGACCCAGCATCGCGCAACCCAGTCCCACCATCACTCGAAACGACCAAAAAATGATGGCTACCGGCGGCCAGTCGCGCCGTGGGATGGTGTCCAATCCGGCAAGCGGCGCATTCAGGTCGTGCGCAAGAATCAGGGAAGAGAGTTTAGGAATCTCCAGACTGTAGTCCATGCGGCGCTTCTCCTCATTGGGAATGCCGAGAAGTACCAGTGGAGCGCCCCCTGTGTAGGAATCGAAATGCCCTTCCATTGCCATGACTTTGGCCGGCTGGTGCTCCTGGGTGTTCAACCCCTGAGCATCGCCGGCGAAGATTTGCAGCGGAGCAACCAGGGCTGCCATCCACATGGCCATGGAAAACATGGTGCGCGCGCCGGCATTGGTGCGGTCCTTCAGCAGGTGCCAGGCGCCGACGCCGCCCACCGCCAACGAGGTGGTGAGGAACGCGCCGATGACGGTGTGCACGAAACGGTACGGAAAACTCGGGTTGAAAATGATCTCCAGCCACGAACCCTTCGGCGCGAACTGACCAGCTTCGTTCATGATCCAGCCGGTCGGCGTTTGCATCCAGCTGTTCGCGGCCAAGATCCACGTGGCTGAGATAAGGGTCCCGACCGCTACCATGCAGGTCGCGAGAAAATGCAGCCTTGGTCCCACTTTCTTGATGCCGAACAGCATCACGCCGAGAAAGCCGGCTTCGAGAAAAAAAGCGGACAGTACTTCGTAGGCCATGAGCGGTCCGATGATCGGGCCCGCCTTGTCGGAAAACACCGCCCAGTTCGTCCCAAACTGATAGGACAAGACGATCCCGGAGACGACGCCCATGGCAAAGGCGATCGCGAAGATCTTGATCCAGTAGCGATACAAATTGTCGTAGACCGCCTTGCCGGTCTTCAGCCACAGCGCCTCCAACACCGCCAAGTAGCTGGCGAGGCCGATGGAAAAAGCGGGGAAAATGAAATGGAAGGAAACCGTGAACGCAAATTGCGCCCGCGCGAGATTGAGTGCCGTTACGGTTCCCGTCATGCTTAGCGCCTCTTGGGCCCTAGTTTACTCCTGCAGAGAGCAATTTTATGCCAAGCCGAATCGTAAAGTACTCACAGACCAGCATTCGCCGACTTGCCGCCATCGCGCTCGGGGTGGCAATGGCACTGTTGGGTGTCACTGCGGCCCGCGCCGCCGCCCCGGCGCCTCTGGAATCGGGCGACGGCATGGTGGTGACGGCGCAGCACTTGGCCTCCGCTGCGGGCGCTGCGATTCTGCGCCAGGGCGGCAATGCCGTGGACGCCGCGGTTGCGGTCGGCTACGCCCTTGCCGTCACGCATCCCTGTTGCGGCAATCTCGGCGGTGGCGGCTTCATGGTCATTCATCTCGCGGGCGGCAAGAGCACGTTCATCAACTTCCGCGAGAAGGCGCCGCTGGCGGCGCGCGCCGATATGTTTTTGGACGCAGGCGGCAATCCCATCGGCGACCAGAGCGTGAACGGCTATCTCGCGTCGGGAGTTCCCGGCACGGTGATGGGTCTCGAGACCGCGCGCCGGGAATATGGAACTCTGCCCCGATCCACCCTGATGAAGGCGGCGATTCAGCTGGCGCAGGACGGATTCGTCTTGACACGCGGCGACGTTGACGCGCTCGAGGCCGGCACCGCCGCGTTTCGCAGGCAGCCGAATGTCGCGGCGATATTCCTGCAGCAGGGAGAGCCTTTCAAGCCCGGAGAACGGCTGGTGCAGACAGACCTGGCCGCGACGTTGCGTGCAATCAGCGAGGGCGGCACCCCGGCCTTTTATCAGGGCCCGATCGCCGACGCCGTAGTTGCCGCCTCCCGTGCCAACGGCGGACTGTTGACCAAGGCAGATTTCGCTGCCTACTCGGTGACGGAATCCGCGCCGATTTCCTGCGGTTACCGCGGTTACACGGTCCTCTCTTCACCCCCGCCAAGTTCGGGAGGTGTGGCCTTGTGCGAAATGCTGCAGGTGCTGGCGGGCTATCCTCTTGGGACGCTCGGCTTTCACTCCAGCGATTCGGTGCATCTCATGACTGAAGCAATGCGCCACGCCTACCACGATCGCAATACCTACCTCGGCGACCCGGCGTTCGTCGACAATCCCATCGAGCGCCTGCTGTCGAAGGAACACACAGCATCGATCAGGAGCCTCATTCAGCCGCAGCGTGCGACGCCGTCCTCAGCGCTGGCGGCAGGCCCGGCAGCCGAAGAAAATGCCACCACCACGCATTACTCAATCGTCGATGCGCAAGGCAATGCAGTAGCGGTGACTTACACAATCAACGACGACTTCGGCGCCAAGGTAATTGCCGGCAATAGCGGATTTTTTCTCAACGACGAAATGGATGACTTCACGGTGAAACCCGGTGCGGCCAACATGTTCGGCTTGGTACAGGGCAAGGCGAATGCGATTGCGCCGGGCAAGCGGCCGTTGAGTTCCATGACTCCCACCATCGTGCTGAAGGACGGCAAGCCGGTGCTGGTGGTCGGTTCGCCGGGCGGCGCTCGCATCATCAGCACGGTTCTGGAAATCATCGTCAATGTCCTCGACCATGCGATGACCCTGCAAGAGGCCGTGGATGCACCGCGAATTCATCATCAGTGGCTGCCCGACACTCTCGCGGGCGAGCCATTTGCACTGTCCGCGGATACTGTGAGCGCTCTGACCCGGATGGGCTATCACGTGGTTGCCTTGGAGCCCTGGGGAACCGGCAATGCAGCTGAAGCTATCGGCATTGCGCCCGCCGATATGGGACAAGCCAAGGCACTGGGCTTTCCGCGGCCGGGAGTGCTCTACGGCGCAAGCGACTCGCGAGCGCCGGCGGGCTCCGCCGCTCACCCATAATCGAGTAGCGCCCCTACCCTCGCGGCCGCAGGTAGTGAACTCCGGCCTTGGGCTGAGACGACGCCGCACTTCGCAAAAATTGGCCGAGGCGTACATCGCAACTGTGTGCGACGTTGAAACGCAAATAGTCCCTGTAACGCCCGGTCGGTGAGAACAGCGATCCTTTGGCGAGCAGGATGCCTGCCTCCAATGCCCTTCGCACCAAGCTGTCCGAGTCCTGCATGGGCTCAAACCGGCCCCAAAGGAACATGCCGTCAGCGGGGCCGAGCGTGACGCCCGCTTCGGTGAGAAGAGCTTGCGCGCGTTGCCGGTGCTGCGCGAGCTTGCCGCTGATCTTAAGGGTGTGCCGCACATAGCGGCCTGAATCCAAGACCGCCTCGACGATAACCTCGCTCAAGGAAGGGGTGGCGAGCACTCCCAAGATTTTCTGGCCGACGATGCGATCGACGGCTTCGCGCGGCACGGCCATGAAGCCCACGCGCAAGGCCGGGCTCAATAACTTGGAGAAGCTGCCCACATAATAGGTGTGGCGCAGGCCGTCCAACTGGGCGAGTCGCGTCGCACCCCTGGGCGCAATCGCGCCGTAAACGTCATCTTCGATGACGGCAAGTCCGTGTCTCTCGGCCAAAGACAGCAATCGATGACAATTCGCGGCAGAGGTAGTGCCGCCGGTAGGATTGTGCAGCAGCGTTTGAGTGACGAAGGCCTTGGGCTTGAAGGATTTGACAGCCTCTTCGAAGGTGCCCAGATCCGGACCGTCAGCCAGGCGCGGCACCGGCACCAGATTAAGATCCATGGCTCGGGCCTGTGCCGAATAAAACAAATAGCCTGGGTCCTCCACGATCAGCGAATCGCCGGCCTGCAGCAGAGTACGTAGCAGCAAATCGAGCGCCTGCGTGGCGCCGATGGTGGTGATGATCTGAATTGGGTTCGCCACAATGCCCACCCCGGCAAGATAGCCCGATAATTGGCGCCGCAGGCCCATGTGTCCCTGCGCGGGCGCCGCCGCCTGCAATGCATTTCTGGCCTTGGCGACACGTGCGATCAACGCACCCGGCACCACTTCGCTCAGCCAGCTCTCCGGCAGAAATCCCGATCCACTGCGCACGTGGGCGCCGCTTGAATCCAGCGCCTGTAACGCGAAACCCACGGCGTCGACGGGATCGGCCAGCGCAGCGCCGAAGTCGGCGGCATACGGTTTACCAGCGCCGATCACGAAATAGCCCGTACCGGCGCGCGCTTCGATCAGATTGCGGGCGATCAGCCGATCATAGCCGGCGATCACTGTAAAAGTGCTGACATTCAATCTGGCCGCCATCTGACGCACCGAGGGCAAGCGTGCGCCCGCGCCAAGTTGGCCGCTCTGAATGAGCGCCCCCAGGCGGTCGGCGATCTGAGTCGTCAGCGGTGGACCGTTGCGGTCGAGCTCTATCACGCGGTCTCCCTAAGCGGCCACCATGTGCCAGGCCGTGAGCAGCAGCAGGACCCCCATGATGCCATTGAAGACGGCACGACGCCTGGGTGACTCGAGCCAGCTGCGCAATGCATCGCCGAAGGCGGCCCAAGTGGTCACGCACGGCAAATTGATGAGAATGAGCACCCCGCCCATCAGCAGCAACGCCACGCGCAGATCGCCGAGCTTGGGCACGAAAACACTGGCGGTGGTGAGGGCCATCACCCATGCCTTGGGATTCACGGCCTGGAAAATCATTCCTTCCCACAGAGTCAGTGGTTTCGCCACCAGCGCCGAACCGACAGGTCCCGAGCGCAGCAACTTGCAAGCCAGATACACTAAATACCCAGCGCCCACCCACGACAACCACGCCGGCGGCCCCGCCATGTGATTCCATGCCAGCCCGAAGACCGCGCATACCGCAAGGGTCTGCAGGGTGAACCCATAGGTAATACCGAGAATATGCGGCATGGTGCGCTTCAGGCCGAAATTCGCGCCGGACGACAGCACCATGACATTGTTGGGTCCGGGCGTTATCGCCATGACCAACGCGTAACCGGCAAAGGCAATCCACTCGGACATTTGGGATCTCTGGTTTCTGTGGCGAGCCAACGCTAAGGGAATCCGCAGTGCCGCGCCATACACTGCGCGCAGCGCGCAACGCCGAACTGTTGTGCTGATTCGACCAACACAGTGCCCAGGCCCCGTCTGGATTGCTGTTACTGCATAGTTGCCGGCGCGGCGGCCCCCTGATAAAAAGTCGCGGCCGGTGTCGTTCTCAAAAACTGCACGGCGAGTTGCGAGGTACTGGGCGCGCCCGGCTCCGGCGCACTGGGCTCGCCGCTCCGAGGCAGCGGCACATGCCGGCGAAACTCAGTCCATACCGCGGTCGGCGCAGCGCCGAAACTTCGCTTAGGCGCCTGCGTCTTGCGCACGTCCATCCACAGGCTGCCCTGCAGCAAATCGAAACTCAGCAAGTCGAACGTGGTGTCCACCGCTTGCCGCGCACGCTGCACCTTGAGACGTGTTTGTGCCTGCAGATCTTCCACAGTGCCCACGATGGCGCTGCCGAAGGGTGCGATCGGATTCATCAAGCTTTGGATTTCCTGCTGTAGATCCACGGGGGCGTAGCCGAAGAAACCGCCGTCCGCACCGTGCAGCACCTCCGCGGCCGTAACACCGGTAAAGAATGGATTGCGGAATCGCTCGATGCGCAGCATTACGGCTATGTCCATGTTGGCGAGCGCAATGACGAAGCTTTCGATGCGATTTGCCATCGGGTAGGGATCCCAGTTGGCGTTCGACACGATGTAGCCATGCTGGCCGTGGCTGTGCGATCCGCCCTTGACGAAGAAACGCAGCAGCTGGGGAGTTGCCAACTCCCATGAATCTTCGGGGCTCAAGCCCACACTCACCGCCGGATTGTGATCGGATGAATTGGCTTGAAACCGCACCGCGTCGCGCAGCGCCGCCCACTCCTGCCACGCCGACGCCTGGCGAATCGAGGATGCCCGCAGGCTCTCTGGATCTTGAATGATGCGCTTAGGATCGGCGTCGAACAGATAGCTGCCCTTGATCATGTCGAGGGTCCGCGCGGCGTGCCAGTTCAACCATTTTTCCGGCCGGTCGCGCTGCACGACCAAGCTCAATGGCGTGATGCTGCTGTTCATGCCGTTAAGATCGACGGCATAAATCAAGTCGGTCCATTCGAGTGCTTGCTCGGCATCGTGTACCAACAGGGCGGCCTGGCCCGTGGCGTACGCGTTGCTGCTGGTGAGCGCATTGTCATCGGCGCCGAACGGCCGCAGCGCAGTCAAGTTCGCATTCTTCAGCGCCTGCGCGGCGGGCATGCGCACGCCCTGAAAGTACGCCTCGCCGGCACCCACCATGGCGGCTCCGACATTGCCGAGCTGCGCCAAATCCCCTTCCCCCAGCGTGCCCCGGGACTGCACCACCGGGGTTATCCGCTGGTTGAGCAGGTCCAGCAGCATTTGCGACAATTGTGGACTCGGCGCGTTGTAGACCAAGCCATTGGCCCGTACCACCATCATCGCGCGTACGATTTCTTCGTTCGTGATCTCAGGACCCGTGCCCCACTGCGCCCCGGAATGAAATCTTTCGAACTGTGTCTTCTCGACCAAGGCGTGATTTTTCGGTGCCAGCGGGTCACCTTCGAACAGCACCGTCTCACGTTGATCTCCGGTGCCGCGATTGAACCAATACACCGGGATGCCCTCGGCGGAGGCTTCCAGCAACAGGCCGTAATTGTCGGCCTGGCGTTGTCGCGCCTCGGCGCTCAATTCGACCTTGGCGCCATGGCGCGCCACCATGACAATTTGATCGATGGTTAAATCGTGGCCGTTGAGGGTCACCGTCTTATCGCTCATGGTCGGCGTGATGGGGATGTAGTTGGCCGCAGCCCAGCTGGGACCGGCCGCACACAGCGCCGCGGCGCCCAGCAGCGCGCGGAATGGAACTCGGAAAGCATGAGCATTTCGACCGAACATGGTGAGCCTCGTAAATTTCACTGCCAATTAGGAGAGATTCGAATCTTTCGGCGGCGCGCCGTTCGCGGCCGGCGTGGTCGTGGGCGGGGATTGCGCGGCTGCGTCCCGGTGATACGGCAGCCAGGCATATATTTCCGGCGATGTCTGCGGGTATGCGAGAAATTCCTCGCGCGACTCGACGATGCGATCGGCCTTGCGGCGCGACAACCGCCACAGCGCAAACAGCGTAAACCCCAGCGTCAACGCGATCACGTAGCCGAAAAATGCGTTGGGCGAAATGAGCTGGATGGCAAAGGTGCCGGCGGTGGGACCAATGGTGGAACCTAAGGCCCAGACGAACAGCAGCGTCGAGGACAGCGCCACGTAGTCGGTGGCGACGGCGCGGTCATTCGCGTGCGCCACGCCGACCGCATACAGGCTCTCCGCAAGACCGCCGAAGACGCCGAATAACAGAGCAAGCAGTGCGAACGGCATGCGGTGGTCGGCCCACACCAGCGGCGCCGCCACGGCAACGATTCCTACCCCTAAGCCGATGAGGGCGTGCAATCGATCGATCTTGTCGGAGAAATAGCCGATCGGCCATTGCAGAAAAAGGCCGCCCAGCGAGACACAGGCCATTAAAAGGACGATGTGCTGCTGATCGAAGCCGACGCGCACCCCGAACAGCGGCCCCACGGTCGTGAACGCGGTCAGGATCAGGCCGTTCAGCAGACAGGCCGTGACGCTCACCGGCGACGTGCGCAGTGCCTTGATAATTTCCAACGTGACCCGGCGCGGCAATACCGGCGCGCGCACATCAATCGCGACCATGGGTACGAGCGCCAGCGTGGTTGCCATGCCGGCGATGAACAACAATCCCGGACCTCTGACATCGAGGGTCTGACTGAATAATTGGCCCACGCCGAAGAACAATCCATACACCAGCACATAGATCGTGAGAACGCGGCCGCGTTGCGCGTTCGGCACCAAGGCATTCAGCCAGCTCTCAACGATGATGGCCAATCCCGCCGCATTTACGCCGATCAGAAATCGCAGCAGCGCCAGTGCCGGAATCCCGTCCGCGAAGTACATTCCGAGGATCGCCACCGACTTGAGGCCGGCAAAGGTCGCGTATGCGCGCTCCAACCCCACCGGCGCAATCAACTTATGAGCGTACAGGCACCCCACCAGGAATCCGAGCGCTTCGGCGGTGGCGATCAGTCCGATCACACCATCCGACATGCCCATCGCCGCGAATCGAAGCGGCAGCAGCGAGCCTAAAAAGCCCGAACCGAGCATGAGCAGCGCCGTACTGATGAGCGGCGGCGCAACCCGCCAGGGAATGGCGGCGTCGGGGCCCAAGGGCGCTGCGCTCTGCATGGAGTTCATGGAAGATTTTATCGCGGATTCCCTTGCACCGCGATGCCCGTTAGTCTTGTCGCATGACGCTACACAAGCTATTCCCCACTATCGTTTACGCCGCCGCCCTGCAGCGGAACGGCGCGGCCGCCTTCAACCGCCAATTACTCAAGGAATGCCGGCAATTGCGGCACGACGATGCGGCCGGACGGCGCTGGTCGGCAAAGAACTATCCGGGCGGTTACACCTCCTACGGTTCGGTACATTGGCTGCAGCGAATCTCACCCACCTTCAAGGCACTGGAGCGCAAACTCGAGAAACACGTGCAAACCTTCGCCGATGCAGTCGAGTGGGATCTGGAAGGACGCGCACTCAAAATGACGGATTGCTGGATCAACATCATGCCCAAGCATGTGGTGCACGGGCTGCACCTGCATCCCCTGTCGACGCTGAGCGGTACTTACTATGTGCACGTTCCGGGGGGATCACCCGGCCTCAAATTCGAGGATCCGCGGCTGGATCGCTTCATGGCTGCACCACCGCGCAAGTCGGCCGCCAAGCGCGACTCTATGCCCTGGGGAACAGTCCCGGCGGTGCCGGGCCAATTGCTGCTGTTTGAGAGTTGGCTGCGGCATGAAGTAGTGCCGAACCGCGTCGCCGCCGAACGGGTCAGCGTCAGCTTCAATTACAACTGGTTCTAGCGGAATGGGGTAAACTTGCGGGCAATGACAGTCTCAACGTCCGACGCCACCATGGCGGTTTTCCTTGACCTGGAAAACATCGCCCTTGGCGCGCGCGATGCCAAGTTCCCAAGTTTCGATGTGCAGAAAGTGCTTGCGCGCCTATTGCTGAAAGGCCATATCGTCGTCAAAAAGGCCTACTGCGATTTCGACCGCTACAAGGACTTCAAGCGCGGCTTGCACGAGGCAGCGTTCGAGCTCATCGAAATTCCGCACGTGCGCCAGTCCGGCAAGAATTCGGCGGACATTCGCATGGTCGTCGATGCACTGGATCTGTGCTACACAAAAGGACACGTCGACACCTTCGTGATCTTGAGCGGCGATTCGGACTTCTCGCCACTGGTCAGCAAATTGCGCGAGAACGCCAAAACCGTCATCGGCGTCGGCGTCAAAAACTCCACCTCGGACTTGTTCATCAACAATTGTGATGAGTTCATTTACTACGACGATCTGGTGCGCAGGGAACCTGCCAAGTCGCGCCGCCGATCCCCGGCTGCGGCCCGCCCGCCCGTTGCTTCCACCCAGATTCAACCCACCGATGTTCCACTCGCCGACACACCCGCAGCCGAAACCGGTAACGCCGAGAATAAGGGGCCGGACCTGCACGACGCGCTCGAACTGATCGTCGACACCTTGGAAGCCTTGGGCGAGGAGCGCGGCGAGAGTGAACCGATTTGGGGCTCGATGATCAAACAAGCCATCAAACGCCGTCATCCGGGATTCAATGAACGCGCCTACGGATTCAGGTCATTCAATGACTTGCTGTCCGACGGCGAAAAACGCGGCCTGCTTATGCTGCAGGCGGATGAGAAGTCAGGTGGCTACACGGTGCGGGTGGCGAATCGACCGCCTCGCCTTGCCTGAACGATCGCGGCCTGATTAGCCGCATTGCGCCGCGTCGCGGCTTACCCCTTGAACTTCGGCGGCTGCGGCCGCACTTATTCAGTCCATGAATATCAGCCGCAGAAAATCCTGGATGTGGGCGGAAGCGTGCGCGCTTCTCGATGAAGCAGAGCGCAAGCATCGGCGTTTCTTCGAACTTCTGGCAGTGCCCTCAGCCTCGCCGGCCTGGGAGCCTCCGGCCGATATCTTTGCAGATGGCACCGACCTGCAAGTAGTGATCGCCCTGCCTGGAGCCCGCGCCGACGGGGTTGCCGTGCAAATAACGGCTACCGGCCTGCAAATCGAGACCGATGTCCCGCCGCCGGTGCTCCACGCCCGCATGAATGTGGTGCGTTTGGAGATTCCTTATGGCCGGATGCGCCGGCGCATTGATCTGCCGCCCGGCCGCTACGCGCTGCTCGAGCGCCGGCTCGATCGCGGCTGCCTGTTTCTGCGACTCACCAGGGAGACGCCATGACCGCTAACGAGACTGGGCCGCAGAACGGTCCCATAGAAGACGTGCTGATCATATTGCCGGTGGGCAATGCGGTACTGTTTCCCGGGGTGGTGCTGCCTATTGCGATCTCCGGCGACTCGGCGCTTGCGGCCGCGCAGGAAGCGGTGCGTACGCAACGCCGCGTCGGACTATTGCTGCAGAAGGAAGCGAGCAGCGCCGCGGACGATGCCGCGGCGCCGATTGGCAGCCATCTGCATCGTGTCGGCACTGCCGCCACCATCGTGCGCTTCATCACCGCGGCGGATGGAACCCACCACTTGATCGCCCAGGGTGAGGAACGCTTCACCGTATTGGATTACGTTAGCAGCGATCCCTTCCTGGTGGCGCGAATCGAAACCCACCGCGATCCGGCCACACTCGACCGTGAGATCGAGGCTCGCGGCCTGAATTTGCGCGACAAGGCGCTCGAGGCGGTGCAACTGCTGCCGCAGGCTCCGGGGGAACTCGTCAATGCCATCCGCAGCATCGAATCGATTCCGGCGCTCGCCGACATGATCGCGAGCTTCATGGATTTGAAGATCGCGGAGAAACAGGAAATCCTCGCCACCTTCGACTTGAGGACGCGGCTCGATCGAGTGCTCACATTGCTCGGCCGCCGCATCGAGGTGTTGAAGGTTTCGCGCCAGATCGACGAGAAGACACGCGAGGCGTTCGACGAGCGGCAAAAAGAGGCCGTGCTGCGCGAGCGGTTGCGCCAGATCCAGAAAGAACTGGGCGACGGCGACTCATCGTCGGCCGAACTCGAGGAGCTGAAGCAATCCATCAAGGATGCCGGCATGCCATCGGAAGTCGCCGAGCAGGCCGAGCGCGAACTCAAGCGCTTGGAACGCATGCCCGATGGTGCTGCGGAATACTCCATGACCCGTAACTATCTGGATTGGCTGATCGCCATGCCCTGGTCCAAGGTCGATCCGGAAGCCGTCGACATCGAGAGCGCCCGCGCCATACTCGATCAAGATCACTATGGCCTGGAGAAGGTCAAGCGCCGCGTCCTGGAGTTTCTCGCAGTTCGCAAACTCAATCCCGAAGGGCGCAGTCCCATTCTGTGTTTCGTCGGTCCGCCGGGCGTGGGCAAGACTTCGCTGGGACAGAGCATCGCCAAAGCGATCGGACTCAAGTTCGGCCGCGTGAGCTTGGGCGGCGTGCACGATGAAGCCGAGATTCGCGGTCATCGGCGCACGTATATCGGGTCGCTCCCCGGAAATATCGCACAGGCCATGCGCAAAGCCGGCCGCCGCAATCCCGTGCTCATGCTCGATGAGGTCGATAAGCTCTCGGCCAGCCATCAGGGCGATCCGTTTTCGGCGCTGCTCGAGGTGCTGGATCCCGAGCAGAACAACTCATTCCGCGACAATTACCTGGCCGTTCCCTTCGATTTGTCGAAGGTGCTGTTCATCGGCACCGCCAATGTTCTGGATGCCATACCGGCGCCGCTGCGCGACCGCATGGAAATAATCGAACTCACCGGCTACACGGAAGAAGAGAAACTGCAAATCGCACAGCGCTACCTGCTTGCGCGCCAGCTCAAGGCCAACGGCCTCAGCTCGGAACAGGTGCAAGTCTCCGAGGAGGCGCTGCGCAGACTGATCGTCGACTACACCCGCGAAGCCGGAGTCAGGAGCTTGGAACGCCAGATCGGTGCGCTGCTGCGCAATGCCGCGGTCACCATCGCTTCCGGTGGTACCCAACGCATCTCCATCGGCACGCACGATGTGGCAGGCATACTGGGCGCGGCGCGCTTCGAAAGCGACGTAGCCCTGCGCACCAGCATCCCCGGTGTGGCCACCGGACTTGCCTGGACCCCGGCGGGCGGCGACATCCTGTTCATCGAATCGAGCCGCGTGCGCGGCAGCGGCAAGCTGATTCTGACCGGTCAACTCGGCGATGTGATGAAGGAAAGCGCGCAGGCCGCTGTCACCTGGGTGAAGTCGCAAGCCGATCGCCTAGGGATTGATCCTGCACTCTTGGATAACAGCGACTTGCACATTCATGTGCCGGCCGGAGCCATCCCGAAAGACGGTCCCAGTGCCGGGGTGGCGATCGCCACCTCCTTGGCCTCGCTGCTGACTCGGCGCACCGTCAGCGCCGAAGTAGCCATGACCGGCGAGATCAGCCTGCGCGGCGTGGTAATGCCGGTGGGCGGCATCAAGGAGAAATGCGTGGCTGCCGCTCGCGCCGGTATTCGCACCGTGATTCTGCCGGCGCGCAATCGCCGCGATCTGGAGGACATTCCGGAGAGCGTGCGCGCCAAGCTCGAGTTCGTGTGGGCGGAGAAAATCGACGACGTGCTGGGGCGTGCGCTGGAAATCCTTCCCGTACAACGCGCGGCCTAACCACCCGCCGCGACAGCGCCTTTATCTCGCGATCGGGCGGTCATAGCCATCAATCGGCCGATGCGCTCGAGCGCCGGCGGATGGGAATCGAAAAACTTCGAATGGATGCGATCGGGCGTGAGCGTGGACGCATTGTCGCGAAACAGTTTTACCAAGGCCGCCGCCAAGTGACCGGCATCCGCATACTCCGCCGCAAAGTCGTCGGCCTGCTTCTCGTGCCGGCGCGACCACCAGGACAGGGCGGGGGTCGTGAAAAACGTCAAAACGGGTACGGTTAGCAAAAATAACAGCAACGCCATCGCCGCCGAAGGCAGCGGCACGCCTAGCGCAGAGTAGAACTCGGGCTGCCGCGCCAACCAGGCGAGGAGCGCTAACCCGCAAAACGTCAATAATACGCTGGCGACCAGCCGCTGACGCACATGATGCAGTCGAAAATGCCCGAGCTCATGCGCCAGCACCGCTTCGATTTCCGGCGCCTCGATTCGCGACAGCAAGGTGTCGAAGAACACGATGCGCTTGTTGCGCCCGATGCCGGTGAAGTACGCATTGCCGTGAGCAGAACGCAAGGATCCGTCCATGACGAATACGCCGCCGCGCGCCGTGAACCCGCAGCGCCGCAGCAGCGCCTCCAGCCGCGTCTTGAGCGCGTCATCGGCGAGCGGCGAAAATCGATTGAAGAAGGGCGCGATATACTGCGGAAAGGCCCAGGTCAGGCTCAAGGTCCAGACCAGCCAGATCAGCCACACCCACAGCCACCACCAAGATCCGGCACGATCCATGAGACTGAGGGTGGCCAGCAACAACGGCCCCCCAATTACCGCGGCTAGTAACAGCTGCTTCGCGAAATCCACGGCATACAAGCGCGGCGATATCCGATTGAAGCCGAAGCGCGCCTCTATCCCGAAGGTTCTCCACAGCGCGAACGGCAGTCCCACCAATTGCAGCAGGAGCAGTAGGCTGGCGACGATGGCAGCGCCGCGCCAGGGCTCCATCAGGCTCGAATGGTTCCAGGCTGTAGCGACGGCGGCGAGGCCGCCGCCCAAGGTGAGGCCAATTTTGACCAGGGCCTCCACCACAGTCGCCCATCGCCCCATGCGTACGCGGGCCACCGTGTAGTCTGCGGCTTTCTGCTGGTCCGCGAGCGCAACCTGCCCGCGAAAGGCTTCCGGTACCTCATTGCGGTGTGCCCGCACGGCGGCGATCTGCCGCGATCCCAGCCATAGTCGTGTCAGCGTCTCCGCCGCAACGGCGATGAGAAACGCCCAAGTCAGCCATTGCATAATGTCAGGTACCTTCGCGACCGGCGATGAGCGTAGAGGAATTTCGCGGGCTGCGAAATACCAGCGGCTTCTCCTGCGCAGCGGAATCCGATGCCGCCGCCTGCGGCAGAGCCGCGGCAACGCCGGCCGGACGTTCAGCGCGAGCCACCGCCTCGGTCACCAAGTGATGATGCGGCGACAGATCGCAGACCGGGTCTGCATTCGCCGCATCGCCCGTCATGAGGTAAGCCTGACAGCGGCAGCCGCCGAAGTCGCGAGCCTTTTCCGGACAACTGCGGCAAGGCTCCTTCATCCAGGCGTCGCCGCGAAAATGATTAAAGCTCTCCGACTCGTACCAAATCTGCTCGATGCCGGTTCGGCAAACGTTCGGGAATTCGAGGCCAGGCAGCATGCGGGCGGCATGACAGGGAAGCGCCGTTCCATCCGGCGCAATAGTGAGAAAAATCGAGCCCAAGCCCTTCATGCAGGGCTTGGGTCGGGTCTCGAAGTAATCGGGAACGACGAAGAAAATCTGCATCCGTCTGCCGACGCGCTCGCGAAAGCGCTGCATGGCCTGCTCCGCCCGCTCCACCTGCGCCCGGCTGGGAAGCAGCTGCTCGCGATTGTGCCAGGCCCACCCGTAGTACTGGGTATTCGCCAATTCCACGTAGTCCGCACCCAGGCGCAGCGCCATCTCGAGGATCTCCTCCACATGCTCGATGTTGAGGCGATGCAGCACCACGTTCAGGACCATCGGATAGTCGTATTGCTTGATCAGCGCGGCCACCGCCGATTTCAATTCAAAGGTGCGGGTGCTGCTCAAGAAATCGTTCATCTGGCGGGTGCTGTCCTGAAAGGACAGCTGAATATGATCCAGCCCGGATTCCTTCAGGGCCCGCAGGCGCGTCTCATTCAATCCCACGCCCGAGGTGATCAGGTTCGTGTAGAAGCCGAGCTGGTGTGCCTCTGCCACGATCAGCTCCAGGTCGTCTCGCACCAAGGGTTCGCCGCCCGACAGACCCAATTGCACGGCGCCCACGGCGCGCGCTTCGCGCAACACCCGAATCCAATCCGCCGTGCCCAATTCCGTGCTGCTGCGCGCGAAGTCTAAGGGGTTGTAGCAGAAGGCGCAGTGCAGGGGACAACGGTAGGTCAACTCCAGCAGCAGCCACAGGGGCGGACCCGGCCGGGGCGGGCCGGGCAAGAGCCGCCCAGCCGAGGGAGTGCCAGCGGCCTGAGGTGAATTCACGGGCGGATTTGCAGCCATTTCTTCTCTACCGCCATGTTGACGAAGCGCTGCACGTCCCCACACAGATTGGTGGCCGCAAAGGCGCGCTCGAGGTCCGCCGTGATGTCGGCGAGCGATGCCGTGCCGTCACAGCGCTTGAGGATTTCGCCCGCGCTGCCATTGAGCTTAATCATTCCTTCGGGATACAGCAGCACGTGAGCATTTTGAGCGCTCTCCCATTGCAGCCGGAAACCGCGGCCGAGGGCGGGCCGCGAGTCGGAAGTTATGGACACCTCACTCAGTCCGGGATCGCTCATGCCGGACTCATATAGCGCAGTGCCATGGCATCGCTCATTTGCCACAGCACATCCAGCTTGAACTTAAGAATATCCAAGGCGCGCTCCTGCAAGGCACGTGTATTGAAGTGTTCCAAGGTCAGCGCGAGACCGATTTCCACATCGCGCCGCGCCAGACTCACCCGACTCTGAAAATAGTGCAGGCCCGCAAGGTCGATCCACGAATAGTGTTGCGGCCAATTCGCCAGACGCTGCTTGTGGATCTCGGGCGCGAAAAGCTCAGTCAACGAGGAGCACACTGCCTCCGGCCACGGCGCGCGGCGCGCAAAGTTGACATAGGCGTCCACTGCGAAACGCACGCCGGGCAGCACTTCGTGCAAATCTTCGACTGATTCCGCGGTCAATCCCACGGCCTGCGCCAGCCGCAGCCAGGATTCGATTCCGCCCGGGTCCGCGCCGTAGCCGTCGTGATCGAGAATGCGCTGCACCCAGGCACGCCGCACGGCGCGGTCCGTGCAATTGGCAAGAATGGCGGCATCCTTGATCGGGATGTTGATCTGGTAATAGAAGCGATTGGCAACCCAGCCGCGAATTTGGGCCGCGGTGGCGGCGCCGGAATTCAGCAACACGTTGAAAGGATGATGGATGTGGTAGGCGCGCCCCTGCGTGCGCAGCTGCGCTTCGAATTCTTCGCGGCTCCAGGCGGCGGCGCTCATACCTCGATCTCCATTCCATCCCGGGCCACTTCGATGCCGCGGCGTGTCAGCTCGGCCGCCTCGACCGACGCCTCGTTGAGAATGGGATTGGTGTTGTTGATGTGAATCAGAATCTTGCGCGTGGCAGCCGGCAGGCGATCCAGCCACTCGAGCATGCCCCCGGCACCGGATTGCGGCAGATGTCCGATATCGCGTGCGCGTTTCGCCGAAATTCCGAGCCGGATCATTTCATCGTCGGTCCAAAACGTGCCGTCCACCAGCACGCAGGCCGCCGACTGCATGGCTTGCCACAGCTGCGCATCGATGGCGCTCAAGCCCGGCGCGTACACCACACTTCGGCCGCTGTGCAAATCCTCGATCACCAGCGCCAGGTTGTCGCCGATCATCGGGGTATCGCGATTCGGTGAATAAGGCGCGGGCTTGCTGGCTACCGGCAACGCGCGCCAGCGCGCCCCTGGCACCTCATCGATGGCGAAGGAGCTCCCATCCGGAGCGATGCGGCGCCGTTCCACGCCGCAAAAATAGCCAAGCACCCCAAGCACAGGATTGCCGCGGGTGAGATCGGCAAAGGTGCTGTCGGTGCACCACAATGGCCACGGCCGCACCGCCTCGCGCAACATATAAAGTCCGGTGGTGTGGTCGACCTGGCCGTCAACCAGAATGATGGCGGTAATGGCACTGTCTCGGATAGTGCGCGCCGGCTGCAAATCGGGATTCGCTTGTAATTGCGCGAGGACATCAGGCGAAGCGTTCACCAATGCCCAACGGCTATCGCCGCCGACCGCTATCGAAGACTGGGTGCGTGCGCGGGTCTGCAGGGTGCCCGTGCGATAACCCTTGCAATTCGGGCAGTTACAATTCCATTGAGGAAAACCGCCCCCTGCCGCGGACCCCAGTACCCGGATTTTCACAAAATTAGGCGCCGCCCGCAGGCGCGGGCGAACACCCTCGCTAGCTAGCGATTCGACACATACATCGTGATTTCCATACCGAACCGCAACTCAACCGCTTCTGGGGTTTCCCATTTCATAAAGATGCTCCTGGTAGCTACACCTCCATACTCCTCCCGATCCTCACGCGCTCGAATCGGCGGCATCATGAAACTGGCCTAATGATTTTCATGAGAGCCACCCGGCGCGCCGCCGGCCCCGGTTACGCCGGGATCCCTACCCCCGCACCCCCCTGTTACCATGCACCCATGAGACTGCGGACCCGCCTAAATCTCGTGGTTGCGGCCCTCAGTGCCGCATTTGTGATCGTACTGATCGTGGCCGAGGTTCAAAGCACACGCACCTCCGTGCGCGAAGAAATCGAGGCAGCGAACCGCGTAGCTTCGCAATTGCTCGGCCGTCTGGCGGGGGTCTATTCCCAAGTAGGCGGCCCGGATCTGGTACTACAGTTCCTCCAGCAACTGGGCAGGGTCCGCGCCAACGAGGTGTCGCTGCTGTCCGCCACCGGCGAGGTCGTGTATCGCTCACCGCCGGCGGTGTACAAGGCAGGACGCGAAGCCCCAGCATGGTTTTCGAATCTTCTGGCGCCGCTATCCACAACCTATTCCTTCCCGCTGCGCGGCGGGGTATTGCTGGTGGTACAGGCCCAGTCCTCTCGTGCCGTGCTCGATGCCTGGGACGACGTCACGCGGCTTTCCGCCATCGCGGCCGCCATGTTTGTCATCGTGAACGGATTGGCGTTCTGGTCGGTGAAGCGAGTTCTGGAACCATTTCCCGTCATTGCGCAGGGCCTCGAGCGTATCCAGCAAGGTGATCTGACATTCCGTCTCCCGCCTCTCCCAGGCAACGAGGCGCATGCCATCGGCGCCGCGTTCAACCGCATGGCGCAAGCCGTGCAGGATAAGGTCCTCGCCGAGCGCAAGGCGCACGATGCGGAGGCACGGCTGGAAGAAAGGCGTGAAATGGCCTCCCTGGCAGACCAGCGCGTGGAAGAGGAGCGGCGCCTGATCGCCCATGAGCTGCACGATGAATTCGGCCAGTCGGTCACGGCAATCCGTAGCCTCGCACAGGCGATTGCGACCCAAGGGGGCGTGCGCGATCCTGCGACCGGCAATGTGGCGCGCATGATTTCGGATGAAGCCGGTCGCCTGTACGACGCCATGCACGGCCTGATTCCGCGCCTGTCGCCCCTGTCGCTCGATACTTTGGGGCTGGCTGCGACGCTCGAGAGCCTGGTCCGGGATTGGCAGCGGCGCCATCCTTCGATTGCTCTTTCGCTGCGCCATGAACTACCCATTGAATTGGGGCCGAGCATTGGGCTGGCAATCTACCGCGTAGTCCAGGAAGGATTGATTAACGCCCTGCGGCATGCGCAGGCCTCGCGCGTGGACATGGTCGTGCAATGCGACGCCCAGCGAATCCTGGTCACGGTGACCGATGACGGTGTCGGCCTGCCCACCGACTGGTCGCGGCCCGGACATTTTGGCCTGCGGGGTATGTCCGATCGAGTGCGTCAATTGCACGGCGTATTCGCCGTCGCCAATCTTGAGGGAGGCGGCGTGCGCCTTACCGCCGAAATTCCCCTGGGCGGGCAGGCGTGATTCGCGTCCTGTTGGTGGATGACCACGCCGTCGTACGGGTGGGCTTTCGGCTGTTGCTGCAATCGGTGCCGGATATCACAGTCGTAGCCGAAGCCGACTCGGGGGAGGCGGCGTGCCAAATGTATGCAGAGTTGAATCCTGACGTGGTGGTCATGGATCTCGCCATGCCTGGCATGGGGGGCCTTGAGGCACTGCGCCGGATTCGCGCCCGCCGGCCCGAAGCGCAAGTACTCACCTTGTCGGCGCACGATGATCCCATGCATGCCCGCCGCGCTCTGCAGGAAGGTGCGTTGGGTTTCCTGTCGAAGCGCAGCGCACCCGAAGCGCTGCTCGAGGCGGTGACCACCGTAGCCGACGGCCGCCGCTATCTTGATCCCGTGCTCGCCCAGAAGCTGGCATTGTCGGAATTCGACGGTGGCGCCAAATCGCCGGTCGAACGGCTGTCGGAGCGCGAATTCGAAGTCTTCGTGCGTCTGGCCGGCGGCGCAACGGTGCAGCGCATCGCCATGGACCTGAGTCTGTCCGCATCAACCATCGGCACTCACCTGTACAACATCAAGCAGAAACTCAGCGTGGTCAATCAGTCCGAATTAACACTGATCGCGATTCGCCACGGCCTCATCGACGCTTGATAGTTTATTATGGACGCATGCAAAATCGCCCCGGAAGCACCATGAACGCGGTACGAATACAGCCCTTGTCCGATCAACATCACGCCGCGTGGTTGCCGCTATGGCGCGGTTACCAGTCCTTCTACAAGACGGATATCCCCGCCGAAGTATCGCAGGTCACCTGGTCCAGACTGCTCGACCCCGACGAACCCATGGGAGCGGCGCTCGCCTGGGACGGTGCCACGGCAGTGGGCCTGGTGCATCACATCCGGCATCGATCCTGTTGGACCATCGGCGACTATCTGTACTTACAGGACCTATTCGTGAACCCGCAAGCGCGCGGCGCGGGTATCGGCCGCCAGCTGATCGAATACGTGTACGAACTCGGCCGCGCCCAAGGATGCTCGCGCGTGCATTGGCTGACTCATGAAACCAATACCGACGCCATGCTGCTATACGATCGAATCGCGGAACGCTCCGGCTTCGTGCAGTATCGGCGAGCCCTAAAATAGCCGGCTAACGGCAATCAACGCGCTTGGGCGGTTACAGACAGGGAGTCGACCCGGTTGGGATAAAAGGCCAAATTGCCCTTGATCTCCGCAACCGCCGGATACGGTTCCTCGTAGGTCCACACGGCGTTCTCTGACTTCGCGCCGCCGGCCGGAATGCTGTAATACGAGCATTCACCCTTGTAGGGACAGTACGTCAGCGCATCTGCCCTGCGCAGCAGCGACATGTCTGCGTCCTTGCGGGGAATGTAAAGAACCGGCGGATAACTGGCCTCGCGCAATATCAATGCGTGTCTAATGACACGCCACTCCCTCAATGTCCAACGCGCGCGTGATTCTCCGCGATATATCCCACCGGAAATTCGACAATTGCCGAGCGGCGCTCCTTGGCGTCGAACGTGGGCGAGAGTAACCCATGTTCCGCCCTCCCCCCAATGGTTTCATTGTTCGTTAGCGCACAGACAAATATCAGCGCAATTATCCATTGTATGAATTGATGCTTTACCCGCGTTCTATTGGCGTGGTCAAGGTCGAATTAACAATAGAGACCGAAGTGTGGGTTATTACAGCGTCTCGTCCGCCTCGATCGGCGCAGACACGGGAATTGCCGATTTGTCGCTTGCAGGTTCAAAGGTTAACTCGATCGACAGATGAGCCTGGGAACTTCCCCCAAATACTTGTCGATCGCTCGCCACCAAGCAGAAGCATTGCAGATGCCGGTGCTTGGTGGTTTTTTTTATCTGCTCCTGCCGCGGTACCCGTGAAGTAGATAGGCAATCACGATAACAGCGATTATCAAGCCGATCGGTCCCATTCCCCAGCCTGAGCCAAAGCCCCAGTAAAGCCCACCGCCGCCGCCAAACAGTAATAGCAGTACGATCAAGACAATCAGAAAATCCATCTCGCTTCTCCTCGAATTTCTTACCATGATCTCTGCGCACGAACCATCAGGCTGGCCGGCGCTGCACGAGCGACGATTCTCTGCTACTTTTCGGGTAGGCCAACAAAAATCAGCTACCGCAGTCAACTGGCTACTTCACGATCCGCCGCGACCAGAATCGATAAGTAATTAATTCTATTAGACAAATATGTCGCCTAACCACACACGCCGCGCCCGAAGGGAGCCCTTCGCTGGCTGCGGCCTGTAGGAATGCCAGCAATGAGCCGATTCGTGGAGAAAATCCGTTCAACCGACTTTGTTGTCACCAGTGAATTGACCCCACCGAAGGGTGTGGACCTGTCCGACTTCTTTGCCAAGGCCGACGCACTCAAGGGCTTTGTCGATGCCATCAACATTACCGAATCGCCCCGCGCTCGAATGGCGGTCGAGCCCAAATCGGTCGCACACCTGCTGCAAGATCGCGGCGTCGAGGCCATTGTCCAAATCACCGCGCGGGACCGCAACCGTATCGCCATCCAGGCCGACCTGCTCGGCGCGTCGCTGCTCGGCATCGGCAACTTTTTGTTCATGACGGGTGATGACCCGAAGCAAGGCGACCACCCCGAGGCCAAGGGTGTATTCGACTTGACGACTCTGGAGATGCTGCAAGCGGCGCGTACGCTGCGCAGCGGCCGAGACTTATCGGGCAACGACCTGCATGGCGCGCCACCGCTGTTCCTCGGTGCCACCGTGAACCCGGGGGCAGCCGATCTCGTTCGCGAGATTGAAAACACGCACCGGAAAATTGACGCCGGCGCACAGTTCTTTCAGACACAGGCCATCTATAACACCGATTTGCTGGCGCAATTTCTCGACGCGGCAAAGCTTGGGAACATTCCGGTGCTCGCCGGAGTCATCCCGCTGAAGTCGGCGAAGATGGCTGCATGGCTCAACGCAAACGTGCCCGGAATTCGTGTCCCCGACGATATCCTCGAGGAGTTGCAAAGCGCCGGGGCGCAAGGCGAAGCGGCCAAAGGGATTGAAATCGCCGCCCGCACCGTCCGCCGGCTGCGCGACATCTGCGCCGGAGCACACGTCATGGCAATCGGATGGGAAATGAAAATCCCTGAGATCTTGCATGCCGCGGGAGCAGTTCCAAACTAGCAACCGCGAGTGTCCGCCGCCACATGTCTTTGATTTATAAGGCACGGCGCAAATAGCATTCTGAATTCAGGTAAATACACGATGCGATCGCAATACACGATGCGATCGCAAGACGTTTGCCGCAACGCGCCACGCATCCGATTCGAGCAAAATCACATTGACGATCGCGCCCCGTCGTCGCACAGTCAATTCGCGAAGCGTCTCAGGCAATTTTAAGTACCGCTAATAACCATAACCGGGAGGAAGGGACATGCCCGACAGCAACGTGTTTGCCCAGGAATTCATTCGGCTTCTCAACGAAACAAAGTTTCCATCCGGATTATCGCCGCAGGACATGCTGCAACACGCGCACGCCGTGAATTATGCGATGGTCACCCGATTGCTGTCGCAGCTCGGAACTGGTTTGACTGTCGCTGACCTTGCATCGCAAGGCAGACCCGGTGGGGGTCCACCTCATCACGACCTGGGCCACATTGTTCACTACTTGCTCGGCGTTAGCAGCGACGCGATGAAGTATTCGAGTGATCTCAGCGACGGTCTTCTTCCACTCGTGCGCACCTGAGGCGCTACTGAATTACCTTTTTTCGCAGAGCGGTGTTCGATTCGTTGACCCGCGCGATCAACGCGCGGAAGTCACCACGTTCCCGTAGCGTGAGAAGGTCCGGTTCGCGCTCCGCCCACCAAGAGCGCCGCCATCCGAGTTCCGCCGCACGCGCCAAAGAACGCATGGCGCCATCGGCATCGCCACGCAGCGCCAGCACGGAGGCGCGCAGCTCATCCACTCCGTAGAGTTTTTCGCCGTTGCGCACCAGCTGATCCAGGATCGCCGCAACGGCATCGAGATGGCGCATGGCGGAGGGCCTATTCCCGTTATCCAAGTCGATCAATGCCAGGGTCAAGTCGTACGAAAGCCCCCAATGTGCCGCGGCCCACGGACTTGCAAGACTGCGCCGAGTAAAGTCAGGCGCCTCAAAGGCACGCTCCATGTTCGACTTGGCCGCAGCGGAATCGCCGGTTAAGAGCCGAAAGTATGCCGCCATCAGGAGTCTCGATGAGCGTGAGGAGTCTTCCATTCGGGTACGCGCCAGGTGCTCGCGTAGAGCCGGCGCCCCGCCTTCATAGTAGACGACGTCCGCGAGCGCTTCGTCTATGGCTTCGTGTTCTTTACATTCGACTCGCGCAACCTCCAATGTTGCGCGTGCCAGTGCCGGAAGCCCCAAGGTGATGAGCCACATGACGCGCTGCTGGTAGAACTCGAGGACATCCGGGGCCGCTTTCAGTGCCATTGCATTCCACTTCAGCGCTTCATCCAGCCGGCCCTGCGCTGCGGCCAGCCAACTCGTAATGGCAAGTGGCCACGGTCCCTGCGGCTGCAATTCGCGCGCCCGCGCACAAGCCGCTGCCGCCTCATCGAATCGCCCTAAATCCTGCAGGGCAACGCAACGCTGCGCCTGCGGCTGATAGTTCAAGGGATCAATTGTTGCCGCGCGCGTGTAATTGATCAGCGAGTCCTTAGGTTGGCCCTTATTCATCAGATAAAGGCGTCCCATCTCGGCGAAGGCCAGGCCATCATTCGGGTTTAACATGGCCGCGCGGCCCAAATCGCTCAGCGCTTCATCGTTGCGGAATTGGTCGCCTCGCAGGGCACCCCTAACTGCATAGATATCGGAGAGCGCTGGATCAAGCTTCAGCGCGGCGTCTAACAGCGGTTCCGCCTCGGCGGAAATTTCATTGATTGGGCGTTCGCCGAGCCAGTTTTCGTTCAGCAGCGCGTAAGCCAGGCCCACGTAGGCCAACGCAAACTTAGGGTCCGCATCCAACGCCTGCCGGTAGAGTTGAATGGCGTGGGTATTGGACTGCGCGGTGCGCTCCTGCTGATAGTGACGCGCCAACAGATACAGCTGATAGGCCTGCGGGTTGTTGCTGCGCCTTGCGGCAAATCGCTGCGACGTGTCGGCGGTAAGCCGTATCTCCAGGCTTTCGGCCACCGAGCGAGAAATATCCTCCTGCATCTTGATCGTGTCAGCTATCGGCCGGTCGTAGTTCGCCGACCACAGGTGATAGCCGCTGCGAGCATCGATGAGCTGCACGGTCACACGCATGTGATCGCCGGAACGGCGCATCGATCCCTCGAGAATGTGGTTTGTGTCAAGCGCCTTGCCGATCTTGCGCACGTCTTCGCCCTGACCGCGGAATGCAAATGCCGAGGTGCGAGCCACGACGCGCAGCGCCGGGATCTGCGCCAACCAATTGGAGAGTTCCTCGGTGAGGCCGTCGCAAAACGGCTGATCGCTCTTCTCAGCGGTCATGTCGATGAAAGGCAGCACCACAATTGATGCTGCCGCTTCAGCGACCGGAGGCTTTACCACTCGCAGCCAAACAAGACTCGCCACCACAAGGCTCACGATGGCACACACCGTTATCAGCGACAGCCGCCGCGACGATGCCGGCGTAACATTGTGCGCATCGCGATTGACAGGCAGAGTCGAGTCCACCGTCTCCGTCTCCGTCACGGCAGTTGGCTCCGTAGTTTCGGATGACGCAGCTAATGTTGATGGCCCGGAGCACGCGACCGCGCGAACGGGGGCA
Source organism: Steroidobacterales bacterium (assembly GCA_038226325.1). Classification (GTDB taxonomy): domain Bacteria; phylum Pseudomonadota; class Gammaproteobacteria; order Steroidobacterales; family Steroidobacteraceae; genus Bog-1198. The sequence continues at coordinate 100,688 of JBBRQO010000009.1, forward strand.
ACCAGCCGATATCCCTTGCGGGGCACGGTGGCTATGTAGGTGGGCTCCGGATCGGTGTCGCCCAGAATTTTTCGCAGTTGCGATACAGCTTGATATACCGAAGCCGACCCGACGATCACGCCGCTCCAGACTTCACTCAGTAGCCGATCGATGCTTACCACGGTCCCGGCCGAGGCGATGAGACACAGGAGCAGCCGCATGGTGCGCGGCTCCAGTTTCTGGGTTTCGCCGGCACGCGAAATCGAGTCGAGCGCAGGTTCGACGATCCACTCGCCGACCTGAATCGAGGCGCCGGACTGCTCTACCGACATCTCTCAATATCCTCCGGCAATGAGTATATGCCGCACTGGGGACGCCGACTGACTTACCGCTTCGCGCGTAATTGCGAATCGGAAGCCCTCCGCAATGGCGCCCGGGAACCTTGCGGCGGGCAGAGCGCCGGCCGCAAGGCACCTCGTTTCCGCTAGCGAAGGTCATTACCGCGCGTTGCGCTGTCCGGCGGGCGACTGCGCGATTCGGCTGGACCTCGACCCTGCTATCTTCAGCATCGCATCGGTAACAGCCTCATCCACGCATATCACGTAGTTCGCCCCGCGCGACAGGTCCTGAGCGTCAGACAGACTCGAACAGAGATGGCGCGCGACCTTGCGTACCCGATCATGCGCCACGTTTAAGCCCGCAGGCGACTGGAGATCCAGATCGCCAAGGGACACCGTGGCCGAGCGGGTCACGCTGGGGCTCGCGGAAGGTTGCTCGACATTCGCCGCGGCAAAGGCGATGACGGGTATTGTCAGCATGGCAGCGACCCCTAGTGCAGGCCGCAGGCTGAGGTTATGCAGAGTTGTTTTAGTGTTCATTTCAATCTCCTGGTTTGATAGTCAAAGGTGCCGGCTATTTGCCGGCCAAATGGATAGGTGTGGTGGAGCGCACATCGGTCAGGGCAGCCGAATTGACGCCTTTGACTGCCGTATCAACGGCCTGTTGTATGCAGGCCCGATCTCGTTGTGCAGCCCCCAGATCCTTGATGTCCAGTACGCAAACTTGCTGCGCTGCCGCGGCAATGCGGCGATATAGGGCCTTGGCGCCCGCCGGTTTCGAGATATCGAGATCGGCGTAGCTGACTATGCGTGTGGGCATAGAGTCGATGGCCGCGCCTGCGGTCTGCACAGCGCACAGACTGGCAGCGCCATATAGGCCATAGATCGCCGCCCTCAGTTTCGATTGATTGGTGGTATTCATGAAAAACTCCTTGATCCAGAGAAAGTGACTTGGTGTTCAGCCTCGCCACCTGCGTCGATCGCCGTGGCTTGGCGAATGGTGTACGGCGCGACGCGGCTATTTGTCCTAAAGACGGCCTAAGGCTTTGTTAAAGGTTTTCTAAGCGGCCCACCGAGAAGTCGTCGCGCGACAGGCGCCGACCCAAATCAGGTGCTAGCATCCTGGCGACGCCATATTGCAAGGGGTTTCTATGCCGGTTGTTCGCGGCCCAGGCGCATTGCCGTTTTCACGGCGCACTGCCCTGCGGCATCTTGTCGCCGCGGCCGGCGTGGCAACGTTTGGCGGGCGCGTTGGCCGAGCTCAGAGTGCAGCCGCTCCCGTAAGAGACGCGTCACGGCTGGTGGATCTAGGCATGCAACTCGATCCTACGCAGCGCGCGGCAGGGGCGGCATTCTTGGACCGCCACGCGACCGTCGACACGCACTGTCATGCCGGCCGGTTCTTTCTCAAGAATCTGCCGTACCAGACCCCCGCTACGCGCGCGTTTGGCGATGCATTCGAAGATCGGGCGGTCGCCGACCTCGGCGCCGGCCGCGTGAGCGGCGCATTGATTGCGGCGGTGGCGGACATGCGGCTGCTCGAAATGACGGCAACTGGCGGATTGCATGCGGCCGGAGAATTTCAGCCGGGTGAAGCGTATGCGGACTATCGGCGACAACTCGCCGAGCTTAAGGCGCTGGTCACGCACCATGCGCTGGCAGAGGGATCGGACCCGTCCGACATTGATAGGGCACACCGCCACCACATCACCTCGGCGGTTTTCGCGGTAGAGGGTGGCGACTTCATCGAGGATGATCTCGATCGCGTACACGAAGCGTTTCGTGACGGAGTACGCGCCATCACGGTGGTCCACTACCACGTCAATCAAATCGGCGACATTCAAACGGAGCCGCCGGTTTACGCCGGCCTCACGCCTCTCGGCAAGTCCATTATCAAGGAAATGAATCAGTCGGGAATCATCGTCGATCTCGCCCATGCAACCTTTGCGGTGACCAAGCACGTGCTTGAGGTTTCGACCAATCCGGTCATGATCTCTCACAGCAACTTGTCGACACCCGCGGCAAACCATCCAAGACTGATCAGCAGCGAGCATGCCAAGCTCGTCGCCGCCGCAGGCGGCATCATCGGCTCCTGGCCGTCGGGAATCGGCCAGTCGACCTTTTCGGACTATATCGACTCTATACGGCGCCTGGTGGACGCGGTGGGCGTTGATCACACCGCGATCGGCACGGACATGGACGCCAACTACCGTCCGGTATTGCGCAGTTACCTCGATTGGAGCCTCATTCCGGCCGCCTTGCTGGCGCGGGGCATGCACGAGGCAGAAGTCGCAAAGATCATGGGCGGCAATTTCCAACGCGTGTTCCGGGCGAACCTCTCGCGCCGGCGCGAAGCAGCAGTGCATGGCGCGCTCAACACCTTACTCAGTACTTGACGAACTGCAGCCAACAATTCTTCAATCTTGTGCGACATGCGCCCGTCATCCTATGATCAGTGACGCATAGTTCGCTCGCCGCCAGGATCCCACCATGACCGCATTCGACTTGACCCCACCCACCGACGCTCAGCGCCGCGACATCACCGCCGGTCTGTCCGCGGACGAGCGCCGCGTTTTGCTGCAACATGGCACTGAAGCAGCGTTTTGCGGCGTGTTCCTCGACAACAAGAAAGACGGCGTCTACACCTGCAGTTTCTGTGGCTTGCCGCTGTTTCGCTCCAGCGCAAAGTTCGATTCGGGCACCGGTTGGCCCAGTTTTTTCCAACCCTACGCGGAGACGCACATACAGCGTGTGCGCGACACCAGTTACGGTATGACACGCGTGGAGGAGATCTGCGCGCGCTGCGGCAGCCATCTCGGCCACATCTTCCCCGATGGGCCGCCGCCCACCGGGGAGCGGCACTGCCTGAATTCGGTGTCCCTCGCCTTTACCGAAAAAGGCCACACGCTGCCTGACGTGCTGCAACGTGGCGGTCCCGAGGCGCAGGCGGCCACATGAGCAGTAGCCGGCTCGACTTGGGTTGCGGATGCTGAACGTTGCGCCCCTGCGTACCTCGGAGCGGGCCGGCTGGGAGCAGCTATGGCGCGAATACCAGCAGTTTTACGCAGTCGCTTTACCAGCTGACGTCACGGACGCCACCTGGCAGCGGCTGCATAACGGACAAGTGCATGGCCTCGGCGCCCGTGATTCCACCGACACGCTCGTCGGCATAGTGCATTTCTTGTTTCACCAGGATACGTGGTCGACTGTCCCCGCGTGCTACTTACAAGACCTTTATGTGGACCCGAAAATCCGCGGCAGCGGGTGCGGTCGCCTGCTGATCGAAGCAGTCGCCGCATCAGCCAAGGTGGCGGGAGCAAATCATCCTTACTGGCTAACGCACGACACCAATGCCGTCGCACGCCAGCTGTACGATCGGATGGGGAAAAACCACGGCTTCATTCAATACGTCTACGTGCCCGCATAGCCCCACTGTATTTGCCGCCAGGGGTGGTCCAGCTAGTCGCTACTAAGGCGACCAACCCGTCCAATCCAGTTGGGATTGCGAGGCACAGCGGTAGCAGGAGTTTTGCAGAGGCCGTGGCGCGTATAATCCGTTGGCAATCGCCATAGGGTCTGGATCGACGGCTGCGTCGAAGTGCGGAAATACCCGATAACCAAAGTGAGGTCCGGACAAATCCGATACGGAGACACTGGTGGCGCAACCGCCAAGCAGGCAAATAGCGATTAGCAGGGTAGCTTTTGTGCAGTGCGAAGAAGGAGCCATGTTTCCTCCGGAGAAACTTAAAGGTGGGCACCCTTATTGATACACTGCTTCGTCGGATGAAACCACGGGCAAACAAGGTTGCCACCGAGCCCCGCTGCCCCTTAGCCGAATCGCACGGCCGGCGTTATTTTTCGATCTAGGGAAGTGACGGGTGCATCTGATCGTTCTGGCCCAGAAACCGCGCCAAGTAAGGTGCCGTTCGGCTCGCCATCCGCTGGGCAACTTCGGCGGGGGGTCCGGCGGCAACGATGCGACCGCCCTCGTCGCCCGCGCCGGGACCGATATCGATGACCCAGTCGCTGCCCGCGACCACGCGCATATCGTGCTCCACCACAATCACGGTATTGCCGGACTGAACCAGCCCATCAAGTTGCGCGGTGAGCTTCTCAACGTCCGCAGGATGCAATCCCGTCGTAGGTTCATCCAAAATATAAAGCGTGTCGCCGCGCTGCGCACGCTGTAGCTCGGTCGCGAGCTTGATACGCTGTGCCTCCCCGCCGGAAAGCTCGGTCGCCGGCTGGCCGAGTCGCAAGTAGCCCAAGCCCACCTCACGCACCACGCCCAGGGCTCGGTGCACAGCAAAGTCATCGGTAAAGAACTCCGCTGCGGCATCCACCGTCATGCCGAGTACCTCGGCAATCGATTTTCCACGATACTTAATCTCCAGAGTTTTGGCGTTATACCGGGTCCCGTGGCAGGTAGGACAAGGTGCATAGACGCTCGGCAGGAATAACAGCTCCACCATGACGAAGCCTTCGCCTTCACAGGTTGGGCAGCGACCTTTGGTAACGTTGAAAGAGAAACGCCCCGCATCGTAGCGACGCGCTCGGGCCGCTGGAGTCTGCGCAAACAGCCTGCGGATATGATCGAACAGACCCGTGTAAGTCGCCAGATTGGAACGCGGCGTGCGCCCGATCGGCTTCTGGTCTACCCGCACCAGGCGATCGACGCCCTGCATGCCGCCGACGATCCGTCCGCTCACCGGCTCGGTCGTGGTTCGCTCCAGGCTATCGCTTTCGTCCTCATCCGTCGCAATCTCGTGGCCGAGTTGCTCCGCAACCAGGTCCACCAGCACCTGACTTATCAAGCTCGACTTGCCGGAGCCGGACACGCCCGTCACGGTCGCAAATACGCCCAATGGTAGTGCCACGTCGAGGCGCCGTAGATTGTTGCGGGTGACATCCGCCAGCCGCAGCCAGCCCCTGGGGGGGCGCGGCGTTCGCGCGGGTGGCGCGTCCCCGCCGAACAGGTAACGTCGAGTCTGGGAGGCTTCCACTTTCCGGAGCCCTACCGGGGGACCGCTGTAAAGCACAAAGCCACCTTTGTCCCCGGCCGCCGGACCGACATCGACGATCCAGTCGGCACGACGGATTACATCGAGATCGTGCTCCACCACAAACAACGAATTGCCCGAGGCCTTCAATTGTTCGAGTGCCGCCAACAGGGACTCTGTGTCCGCCGGATGCAGGCCCGCGGACGGCTCATCGAGCACGTACACCACGCCGAACAGGTTGGAGCGCACCTGTGTGGCGAGCCGCAGACGCTGCAACTCTCCAGGGGACAGTGTCGGGGTACTGCGTTCCAGCGACAAATAGCCAAGTCCCAGATTGAGCAGCACGTCGAGGCGTGCCAACGTATCCTGGGTAATACGCTGCGCGACGAGTACCTTCTCCGGATGCTGTTTCGTCATCTTCAGCAGGCGCGAGGCCGTGGCCTCGGCGTACGGACGCAACGTGGCGGCCAGCCGCATCAATGACAGTCTGGACATCTCGGCGATATCGAGACCGGCAAACTTCACTGTCAGGGATTCAGGTCGCAGCCGCTTGCCATGGCACAGCGGGCACTCAGCGCTCAGCATGTACTGCTGCACCCGGCGCTTCATCAATGGACTTTGCGTATTGGCGAAAGTGTGCAGCACGTGGCGTCGCGCGCTGCTAAAGGTTCCCATATAACTGGGATCTTCCTTGCGTCGCAGCGCCCGCCGAGCCTCGCGTGGCTCAAGACCCGCGTATACCGGCACCACAGGCTGCTCGTCAGTAAAAAGAATCCAATTGCGATCCTTCTTCGGCAGCTCGCGCCACGGACGATCGACATCTATGCCTAGCGTAACGAGTATGTCGCGCTGGTTCTGCCCTCCCCATGCTGTCGGCCACGCCGCAATGGCGCGCTGCCGGATTGTGAGCGAGTCATCGGGAACCATCGATTTTTCCGTGACCTCGTAGATCCTGCCCAAACCGTGACACTTCGGACAAGCGCCGTCGGGAGTATTCGGCGAGAACGACTCGGCATAGAGAAGGGACTGCCCGGGAGGATAGTCGCCGGCGCGCGAAAAGAGCATTCGAAGCAAGTTGGAGAGGGTCGTGACGCTGCCCACGGAGGAACGAGTGGTGGGCGAACCGCGCTGCTGCTGAAGCGCCACCGCAGGGGGCAGCCCCTCAATCTCGTCGACTTCCGGCACGGCCATTTGATGAAACAGCCGCCTGGCATAAGGGGAGACGGACTCGAGATAGCGCCGTTGCGCCTCCGCGTACAGCGTGCCGAATGCCAGAGAGGACTTGCCGGAGCCGGACACGCCGGTAAAAACCACCAAGCAGTCCCGCGGAATATCCAGATCTACGTTTTTGAGATTGTGTTCGCGTGCCCCGCGCACATGCACCATCCCAGTCGAGTCCTTGGCGGCCGCTTTGCGAGAGTAGGGGTTTTCGGCGTGGGTCATACGGGCGGCCGCTTTTCACGCCACTCAGCATCTACGGCAAGCTTGAACTGTGAGTGCTGACTCACCGCGTCACGCCAGGAAGTATCGTCAGCGAGACTGCCATGAGGCGCCTGGGCGTCGCTGCGCCGCCATTTGGCCAGCCACTCTGCGCCGAGCAATTCGCGTGCGTGGGGAGCGGTGGCCGCGCCCGGCGATAGACCGATGGTCGTTTCCGCTTTTGGACCGGTGCCACGACCCTTGGCAACGTAAAACCCGGCCGCCAACATGGCAGCGCGGACGCTGGTCGAGAAAGTATATGTAAATAGTTCGACAGGTCTTTGCCCGCACAAAATCGCGAGTTCGCGAAACGCCGTCAGCGTCCACAATGAACTGTCCGTTTTGAACGAAAACGGGTCGAAGAAAATGATGTCAGGCGGCGGTGCGTCAAATTTACGGGCCGCGAAGTCGCCGCACAATAGCGACCAGTCGATGGTCGACGTACTATTGGTCCAGCGGCCACTGGATAATAATTTTCGCGGAGCTGCGTGGCGCAGATGCTTGAACCATCTGACGTGATCGAGTGCCAGCTTGAGGGAATCCAAGTCGTTTTCGAAGCTCACCAGAGTTAGATTTCGCTTCATTGGCAGCACTGCCGAAGCTTCGACCGCCAGGATGGCTGCCATCGCGTTGGCGGCCGCGCCCAAACCAACATCCCAAACGACGAGCGCCTCAGCGGCGGGGGTTTGTAAGCGCTCGAGAAGTCGAGATTGCTCCACGTAAAGCGAACGAGCTTCTTCCGCTGGATCATTGATAGAGTGCATGACCTCGCCGGAAGTCATATCTCTTATGAAGCCTACCTCATTGCGCACGATCACTTCGTAGCGCCCGCGCTTTAACTCGAGTCTGCGCCGCATGGCCTTCGTGACATGCGTAGCCGCCTTGCCGTAGCTATCTCGCGCATCGAGCAAATTGCGCTGCGAGTTATAGAACGGCAACCACGTGTCGGCCAAAATGTGCTCGCGCATCGTACGCATCAATTGCATGTAAAAGTGAACATTATGAAGACCCAGCAACTGCCAACCCAAGCTCTCATGTACGCGTTGCAGATGAAACAGATACGCAATGGAATATGTCCTGCACGTGTAGCATCCACAGGTAGGGTCGATCGGCCCCTCCATTCCTGAATAAGCGGCGCGCCTCAAATCGCGCCTCCCCAAGCTGGTGAATGCCACGCCCTGCCGCGCGAGTGAGGTTGGCAGAATACAATCGAACATATCGACGCCGCTGTGTACGGCCTCGAGTAAATCGCGCGTGGTGCCGACACCCATCAGATATCGCGGCCGATCCGGCGGCAGTATCTCCGTCACAGTAGCCGTACATTCTTCACGCTGCGCGCTGCTTTCACCGACCGCAAGTCCGCCGATGGCATAGCCGTCGAAAGGCATGTCAGTAACGGCGCGAGCGCTCTCGATGCGCAAATCGGTGTAGCTGGCACCTTGCACTATGCCGAACAAGGCTTGTGCCGAATCACCGCGTGCCACAAGGCTGCGATGCGCCCACCGATGAGTCAATTCCATCGCGCTGCGGGCGACCGTTCGCTCTACGGTCGACGGCACACACTGATCGAGCACCATCATGATATCGGAGCCGATAATTTTCTGTGCCTCGATGCTGCGCTCCGGGCTCAAGCGCAGAACGGTGTTGTCGACGTAGCTGCGAAATTCGGCGTGTTCCTCGCACAGGGTGCGGCTGCCGGGCAGCGAGAATATTTGAAAGCCGCCGGAATCCGTCAACACCGATCGCGGCCAATTCATGAAGCCGTGGATGCCGCCGAACTTCCGGAAGATGTCGAGGCCGGGCCTCAATAGCAGGTGATAGGTGTTGGCGAGCAGAACTTGGGCGCCGCTTTCGAGCAGATCTTCGCGGCGCTGCGAGCGGACGGCGCCATGCGTGCCTACCGGCATAAAGGTAGGTGTCAGAACCTCGTTATGCCGCGTCTTAAAGCGCGCGGCGCGCGCCCGCGAACCTGAGGCCACGGCATCCAACTTGAAATCTAGCCGACTCATGAAGGTGTGCTCAGAAAAATATGGGGCGCTGTGTTCGAAGCGACGACGCTTGATCCCCGTCTAATTAAAGGTAACACTTTATTCAGAGCGCCTGTGTCAGGGTAGTCGTAGCGGAGCTCTGGCCGGGCATCAATCCGTACCGACTGCATCCTTGTTGGGCGCTGCCGTAGGCGGCGGCGCCTTTCGATCTACTAAGTTGTACATTCCAAAGGTCCATGCGATGGCAGCCGCCCAGCCTGCCAGTATGTCGGACGGATAGTGAACCCCCAAATAGAGGCGTGATATTGCGACCAGTAATACAAAAATCACGCAGACAACTAACACCGGCAAGCGCGCGCGTGTCGGCCAGCACAGAATGATCACTGCCATGGCAAGCGTCATGGAACCCATCGCATGGCCGCTGGGAAAACTGTAGGTAGTCTCCGGTGTGATGGACAGCCACAGGTCTGGGCGCAGGCGCGCATAATGATTCTTTGCCACGATATTTAGGATGGCCGACCCGACGACGGCAATGCCGAAGAACAGGCCATCGCGAAATCGCCTGAGCACTCCCAGTAATACCAAAATAATGGCATCGAGCGGCAACACGCCCCAACGATAGCCCGCACGGCTGATCAGAACGAAGACGTGATCGAGCGCCGGCGTTGCCAGCCCATGCAGCCAGTTCAGAATCGGCGCATCGAAGGGAAACACTGCTTTTTCGTGCATTTCACCGACCAAGGCGGCGAATCCCCATAGCGGCAGCAACAGGCAGGAAAACCACAGCGCGATCCACCACAGGTGCTTGCTCAGAAAGCGCAGACCGTAAGCCGCCGCGTCGCCCACGATGAGGGCTGGGGTGGCTCTTTTAGACTGCGGCATTAGTTTCCATGATGCCTGATAACAGCAGCGAGGGTATCGCGAACTCGCTCCGCGCGAAGGTCGCCAACCAAGATTCGAATGCCCGCTCCTTTGGCGACCCAGAATTCACTGCAGGGAGACAAATCCCGAGTCGCCGAAGGCAAATCTCCGAAAAGCGGCACTTGTAGAGCGTGTAGGAACTGTCTCACTTGCTTTCGAGTCTGCTGTAGGACAGCCCCCTCCTATGTATTTGTAGGACAATCACCACTTACACCTAATCCAGAGGGGAATCTTCAATGAAATTGACGACTATTTTGGCTGGCTTGCTGGTCCTGGGCTCCACAGCCCCAATCATCAGTTATGCGGATAAAACCGATACGGATCGCAGTCACCCGGGAACCTTTGTTAAGGATTCGGCCATCACCACCAAGATCAAAACAAAGCTAGCAGTGGACCATATCGCCAGCGCGGCGAAGATTCACGTCGATACCGACGCCGACGGCGTCGTCTGGCTTACTGGCACGGCTCATACCCAAGCCGAAGTGGACCGCGCCGGTCAGATCGCCCGTGAGACCGAACATGTGGTATCAGTGAAGAACAACGTGACTGTCAAAAAGGACGATTAATTTAGCCCGCGGTATGAAGCAGCCGGTCGTCGACCGGCTGCTTTCACTACACCGTATGCGACGGTGCTTCGCCATGTCGCAGCTAGGCTCACTTAGCCCATAACCTTTAGTTAACCCTCACTACGCTTAAGTCATTTCTATGGAAACGACGGCTTTGCTACGGGCATTCACTCTGCTAATTGCGGCATGTGTCGCGGGGTGCTCGAGCCTACCGCCGGGATCGACCTATCCGAAAACCCGGTCAGTGGCGTATGTGAACCCGCGCGAGAGCCAAGCAGAAGCAGTCTTCACGGGCCGCTCCGACGCTTCCGACGCCAAGCTGTCGGCCTTTCGGATGCTTTCTGTGGGCGCGGATGGATTCGCTACGCGCATGCAGATGGCCAACGCCGCCAAACACACCCTGGATCTCCAGTATTTCATTTTTACTGCCGATTCAACTGGCCTTTTGCTGACCAAAGCCGTTCTGGCCGCAGCGGACCGAGGCGTGCGAGTACGCATACTGGTCGACGACGGATCGACCGCTGCGGGTGACGAACAGATCCAGGTGCTGTCAGCGCATCCACAAATTGAAGTTCGAATTTTCAATCCGTTTGTTTATCGCGGTCATCTTAAACTGCTGCGGGCGCTCGATTTTGCCATCGAATCGCGCCGCGTCGATTATCGTATGCACAACAAGCTCTTTGTAGTCGACAACTCGATGGCGTTAGTGGGCGGCCGCAACATTGGTGACGAATATTTCCAAGTGAGCCCGGAGGCGCAATATGCCGACGACGACGTATTCGCCGGCGGGCTCATAGTCGGACAGCTGTCCGCAACCTTTGACGAATTCTGGAACAGCGCGTTCGCCATTCCTGCCCAGGCACTGCGCAAATCGTCGCCCGCGCACCTGCAGCGGCAGCGCGAGCACTTAACTGCGCATTGGCGCGCGGCTGAAACCGCGGGAGTGGATTACCTCAAGCACGCAGAACAGGGCGAGCCGCTGGCCGGTATGCTCACTGGCAAGCTACCGTTGTCTTGGTCGCACGCCAGCGTGGTGTGCGATAGCCCCGAGAAGAAGCGAGTCGTCAAAGGTGAAAAGCCCGGGCGGTTGATGTATGGACCGATCGCACAGGCCTTAGCGCAAGTGCAGTCGGAATTTCTAATGATCACCCCATACCTGGTGCCTACAAGCGAGGAGATGCAGTTGTTGCACGAATTGCGCACTCGTAACGTCCGCGTGCGGATCCTAACCAATTCTCTGAACTCTACCAATGAATTGTCGGCACACTCCGGCTACACGCACTATCGACGCCAACTGTTGGACGATGGAGTGGAGCTGTACGAAGTACGCGCTTTGTTGGGCCCGACAAGCCGCGGCAGCGGCCAAAGTCGCGCAATATCTCGCTACGGTAACTACGGTTTGCATGCGAAACTGATGGTCTTTGACCGCAAGTCAATTTACGCGGGTTCGATGAACTTCGACCAAAGGTCAAGATTCTTGAATACGGAAGTCGGAGTCATCATCGAGAGTCCTGAGTTGGCGGCACAGACAGCCGCCCGCTTCGACTCGATGACTCGTCCGGAAAGTGCGTACGTTGTTTCGTTGCAACCGGAGGGCGCGGGCAAGCGTATTGTGTGGCGCACGTTCGAGCATGATATGCCGGTTGAATTCACGCACGAGCCCTCGGACTCGTGGCGGCGTCGATTGCAGGTGAAACTACTCTTCCTTCTGCCCAAAAGAGAGCTCTAGGAAATTCAATCCAGGAGGGCGGAGATGACGGCAGCATCCACTCAGAGATGGCGACGTCGATGCATTGCTCTTCATCTCCTGTTCGCGCCTCGCGACGATCTCCACGATACTTGAAGCCGTAAAACTTGACGCGACGCTCAGACGCGACGACGACGATCCGATATTGAGTAGCGAGATCGCACCGCTGTCCACGGTACCAACCTCTGGCGCTTCAGCGGGCACAAGAGTTATCCCGTTGAATTGAGTGCTGACCCCGAGCCAAACTTTCACGACTCGATCGACGAGGCATCTGCGAAAGTCCGGCCAGGCTTGCCGAATCTAGACTCTATTGAGTGTTAAGCTATTTCCCCTGCCTTGACTACGAAGGAGTCGATGACATGACTTTCATCGCGGGCGAAAACGCATTGCACGTTGAATCGTTTACATTCTTTCTTAGTAGATTAGTAATCCTGATATTGCTGTCCTGTCCCGCAGGGCAAGCAACTGCAGAAACTAAGGTCGTATTTTTGGGGACTGGCACTCCACTCCCAGACCCGGACCGGTCCGGGCCATGCACTGCAATCGTGGTCAATGGCATTCCCTATCTCATCGACGCAGGACCGGGCCTGGTACGCCAAGCAACCGCGGCGGCGCGCAAGGGCGTTACCGAATTGAATTCGACAAACTTGAAAATCGCTTTTGTGACGCACCTCCACGTTGACCACACTGCCGGCCTTCCGGACCTCATATTCACACCATGGATCATGGGGAGGAAGGAGCCGCTGGAATTGTATGGGCCGAAAGGCATCGGTGCGATGTCGGAGCATATTCTTGCAGCTTACGTCGAGGACATCCGCACTCGCACGGAGGGCTTGGAGCACAGCAACAAGACTGGCTACAAAGTCAATGCGCATGAGGTTCAGCCCGGCCTTGTATACAAGGACAGCAATATCACCGTAACGGCATTTTCCGTACCGCACGGCGCCTTGCAAGCATTCGGATATCGGCTTCAGACCTCCGATCGCGTAATCGTCATTTCAGGCGACACAAGCGCTAGTCCCGCATTGATCGAGAACTGCCAGGGATGCGATCTTCTGATCCATGAGGTGTATACGGAAGGTTCAACCGCGAAAGTATCGGCTGATTGGCAGAAGTACCGACGGGGCTACCACACCTCGACGACGCAACTCGCCGAGATCGCCACCAAAGCCAAGCCCAGGCTGCTCGTGCTCTACCACCGCGGAAATCCTGGATGTGATCAAGCAAACGGCGCATGTGGCGAGTCGGGCAGCGAGCAGGAAATGCTTCGAGAGATCCGCGAGAACTACCCCGGGAAAGTTGTTGCGGCTCACGACCTCGACATTTACTAGCCGTGCGGTTTCCCTGCAACAAAATGCCGTGGAAGGACTCCCCATCGAACTTTAATTATTTGCCTGGTACGTGGAAATTACGCTAGCGTTTCGTGGTTCTGTGAAGCGCGCTGCTATTGGCTAACGACTGATACAAAGCCTGTGAAATCAAAATGGCGGCACAAATTGGCACCATCACCACTTGGTTGAATATCTCAGATTTTTGGGGAACCTGCGGGGTCGCCCTTCGGGCGATCAACTTCGCCTGCGGCGAAATTGTCGAACCGTCTTGTTGTCTGTCGGCGGTTCGAATTACCGCCGGCGAACAATCGGTTGCTTTTTGCGGTATTCAAAACACAATATAAATGGTGCGCCCGGACGGATTCGAACCGCCGACCACCTGGTTCGAAGCCAGGTGCTCTATCCAGCTGAGCTACGGGCGCAACGGTGGCGAAGTTTACCGGGTCCTTGGCAGCGCTGCACGCATCCTGCACACACGCAGCACCGAATTGCCAGTAATATAAGCGAGCGGACCGCACCCCGAGGGCCTGTAGCATGTCGACCAGCAAACCTGATATCCAGAAACTTCAAGCAGCCGTGGCGAATTCCTTACATGCCCATTGGCGCCTGTTCCTGACTGAAGGCATCGTGCTGCTAATCTTGGGCGTATTGGCCATAGTGGTTCCACCCATAGCAACCATTGCCGTCGCAGTCTTGATCGGATGGCTATTGCTCATCAGCGGAGTGGTCGGATTGATTGCGACATTTAGGACACGTAACGCGCCTGGGTTTTGGTGGTCGCTGATTTCCGCGGTACTCGGAATTGTCGCGGGCATTGTACTGCTTGGATGGCCACTGTCGGGCGCCGTGTCGCTCACGATGATACTCACGGTGTTCCTGGTGCTGGAGGGCGTCGTTTCGATTCTGTATGCGCTGGAGCACAAACGCGAACTCTCGGGACGGTGGGGCGTCATGCTGTTCAGCGGCGTCATCGATTTGATCTTGGCGGGCATCATATTCGTGGGACTTCCTGGGACGGCGGCTTGGGCCATCGGCTTACTCGTCGGCGTGAACCTAGTGTTCGGCGGCTCGGCGCTGATTGCGATGGCGCTGCATGCCCGCGACGCAGCAACTTCGAGTAAAGCAGCAGCCTAAGTCCCGGCGGGCAATCCCTCAATGCTTGCCATGCGTGCCCTCAACAAGCGCCGTTCAGGCTCGAGCGTGGCATAGGTCAAAGCCGACTGGTAAGCATTCAGGGCTTCGCTAGCACGGCCAAGTTGCTGCAGGAAATGACCTCGTGCGGCGTGCAGCAGGTGATATTCGCCGACTGCTCCGCGCGCCGCCAATGAATCCACCAGATTGAGCGCGCGCGCGGCGCCATCGACCATTGAAACAGCAACGGCATGATTGAGCTCAATGACGGCACTCGGCTGCAGCCGCAATAGCACCTCGTAAAGCCCCACTATCTGCGGCCAGTCGGTGTCTTCTTTCTTTTGCGCCTGCGCGTGCAATGCGGCGACTGCCGCTTGCACCGCATAGGCACTTAACTGTCCCTGGACACTCAATGCCCGCTCGACCAGTGCCGACCCTTCTGCAATCTTGCTCTGATCCCATAAGGTTCTATTCTGGTCCTCGAGCAGAATCACGTCGCCTTCTGGTGACACGCGGGCGGGCCGTCGCGCATCATGCAGCAGCATCAAGGCCAGCAACCCCATTATGGCCGGATTTCTCGGCAGCAATTCATTAAGCAGGCGGCCGAGTCTTATGGCCTCGCCGCACAGTTCGGCATCCATCATGTGGCTGCCTGCGGTCGCCGCATATCCCTCGGTAAACACCCCGTAGACTACCGCCAGCACGCCATGGATCCGTTGATTGAACAAGGGAGGCTCGGGAGTTTCGTAGGGAATTCCGGCGTCGCGGATTTTCTTCTTGGCGCGTACCAGACGTTGCGCCATGGTTTCCTCACTCACCAGAAAGGCGCGGGCAACCGCCTGCGTGGTGAGGCCGCAAACCTCGCGCAAGGTGAGTGCGATGTGGGACTCGCTGCTGAGTGCGGGATGGCAACATGTAAATATAAGTCGCAATCGGTCATCACCGAACGTATCGTCATCCACATCATCGGCCGGTGCCACCGCGTCGGCCGCGGCGCTGGCGATTTCTCGATCGAGAATTTTGGTGCGAAAAACGCTGTCGCGGCGCAGGCGGTCGATCACCTTGTGACGCCCGACACTGATCAGCCAAGCTCGGGGATTTTCCGGTATGCCGGAAGTCCCCCATTGCTCAATCGCCGCGGTGAACGCTTCCTGCCGCGCTTCCTCGGCCAAATCGAAATCGCCGAGCAGGCGGATTAATGTGGCGAGCACACGACCCGCCTCCCGGCGAAATATTTCATCCACAGTGTCGGTCACCCTAGCGCTCGAGGCCTGGCAAGCTTAGCCTGGGAGCGCCCAAACCGGCCGTACCTCGATGCTGCCGTACCTGGCGCTGGGAATCCGCGCGGCGATCGCTATGGCCTCGTCCAGATTCTTTGCATCGACGAGGTAGTAGCCGCCCAATTGCTCGCGAGTCTCCGCGAACGGCCCGTCAGTCGTGGCAACTTGACCATTTCGAACTCGCACCGTGGTCGCCGCAGATGTCGGCCGCAGGCGGTCAGCGGCCTTGAACTGCCCGCTCTGAACGATGCTCTTGGTGAACTCGGTGTACTCCGCCATTATCGAACCGATAGACGCCGGCTTCATCGCCGATTCTTCCGCCTCGTTCGAGTAGATAAGTAATAGGTATTGCATTTTAAGTGTCCTGTAGCGGCGTGATTCGCCGTTCAATAGTCGAACGGCACGGGTTCATTTCGACATCGGCGGCTATAGCGCGTTATTTAAAAGGATTCTCAGGCCCCTCCTTACCTATCTCTATATCCTGAATTCCCTGTCCAGGCGACCGTCAATGGGAACCAAACTGCTCCGGCCGTCTCTAATATTACTGTACAATCAGCGACTTACATTGACGTCGCTGAATGCTGGCGGCCCTTCGCCCTTGGCCGTAAGATCTCTGGTGTATTGATTACTCATTCGTACAGATAAAGAGGATTCCCGATGAAGGCTTGGATACCGCTCACGCTGGTTTTCGCACTTGGTGCTGCCGCTAACGCACACGCGACTTGCACCTACCCGTCCGCCCCGGCCGCGCTCCCCGATGGAAGCACCGCCACCAAGGATCAAATGATCACGGCGAAGCATGACTTCGATCGCTACAACGGCGAAATGAACTCCTATTTGGATTGCCTAAAGCTCGAGATGGATGCCGCGACACCTAAGGATCCGAAGAAGCTCTCCGCCGACGAAAAGAAGAAAGCGGACGAACAGCAAAAGGTTCTGGTGCAGAAGAACAATGCGGCTGTCGATGAGCTACAGGCGGTGGTCGGCCGCTTCAACGAACAGTTGAAGATTTACAAAGCCGCACAAGCTGCTCACTAATACGATTGCGGCGGAGCAACTCCGCCGCAATTTCACTATGCAGGCTGGAACGCTCATTACACCGCGTCTGGCCGAAGAGGCCATCTACTCTCGGCTGACGTGTTTACCAATCGAATCGCTGCCGCTGACGCAGTGTGTCGGAGGGACTCTGCGTGAAAACATCTACGCGGAGCGCGACCAGCCGCCTTTCGACCGCGTCGCAATGGACGGGATTGCAGTCGACAGCGATGCGTTGCGGCAAGGAATCAAGCGGTTTCGCATCCAGGGAATTCAGGCCGCTGGGGCGCCGCAGCTCAAGCTTGGCAGCAGCGACGATGCCATCGAAGTGATGACGGGTGCGATTTTGCCGCTGGGCAGCGACTGCGTCATTCCAGTCGAGCAACTGCTCGTGGCCGAAGGCTATGCATCGCTCACCGACACGGTGGCGGATGCGCCGTACCAGAACGTCGATCGGCGCGGCAACCACAGCCGTCAAGGGACATTGTTGCTCGAGGCAGGCACCCTGCTGCGCGCACCGGAGGTCGCGGTGGCGGCATCGGCCGGCATGGCACGAGTGCGCGTAAGCAGCCAACCGGCCATCATGGTCGTCTCGACCGGTGATGAATTGATCGAGCCGGGCGACCCCATCGCCGATTACCAGGTGCGCCGTTCCAACGCCTACGCCGTTGCCGCCACCCTGCGCACTCGGGGCTTCGGGCGCGTCGGTGATGACCATGTGCCCGACGATGCAGCCTTGATGCGCGAGAGAGTGTCACTACATCTGACCACTCATGAAGTACTTATCTTGAGCGGCGGAGTTTCGATGGGAAAGTATGACCTCGTGCCCCAGGTGCTGCAGGAGCTTGGCGTTCAAGAGGTATTTCACAAAATTGCGCAACGGCCGGGCAAACCCATGTGGTTTGGAATCGGGCCTCAGGGGCAGGCGGTATTCGGCTTGCCCGGCAATCCCGTCTCGACGCTTGTCTGCCTGATCCGTTATGTCATACCGGCCATCGCCGAAGCCATGGGCACGAAGCGCGAAGCACCCGAGCGCCTGGCATTGGCGACTCCGGTCACCTTCCAACCTGCGCTGGCCTATTTTTTACCTGTCTCCATCGAACACGACGATTGGGGCCGCACTTGGGCCAATCCGCGTCGTACCAATGGCTCAGGGGATTTCTTGAGCCTGACCGGTACGGATGGCTTCGTTGAACTGCCGCCGGGTCCGAACACCTACCCGAAAGGCTTCGTCACCACGGTCTACCGCTGGTAGATCAGTTGCCATGATGTCGAACGTTCAGCGCATTCCCGGACCGCAAAGCCCACTCGATCGCCTCGGCCGGCCGCTGCACGACTTGCGCATCTCGGTGATGGATCGCTGCAATTTTCGTTGCCCGTACTGCATGCCCAAAGAGCAGTACCACGAGCACTATCGATTCTTAAAATCGCAGGAAAGACTGTCGTTCGAAGAGATCACACGCCTGGCGCGCCTATTCGCGAGCCTGGGCGTGAAGAAATTGCGCCTCACCGGCGGTGAACCGCTGCTGCGCGCGAATCTCGCGGATTTAGTCGGCGATCTCACCGACATCGAAGGGATCAATGACATAGCGCTGACCACCAACGGAGTGCTGCTGGGCCAACACGCCGTCGATCTGCACGCCAATGGCCTGCGCCGCGTGACCGTCAGCTTGGACACGTTGGATAACGAGATCTTTGCGCGCATGAGTGGCGGCTTTGCCGCACTCGATCAAGTCTTGCACGGTATCGACGCTGCGATCGCCGCCGGCCTGGCGCCGGTCAAGATCAATGCCGTCATCGAACGCGGCTTGAACGATCACACGGCGCTTGATCTCATCGAACGCTTTCGCGGCTTGCCCGTCATTGTGCGTTTCATCGAGTTCATGGACGTCGGCAATCGCAACAAATGGCGGCCCGAACTGGTGGTTCCATCGCGCGAGCTGGCAGCGCGCATCAATGCGCGCTGGCCGATGCAGCCGATTGCCCAGAACTACCCGGGCGAGGTTGCGCAGCGCTGGCGCTTCGATGACGGTGCCGGTGAAGTCGGATTCATATCCTCGGTATCGCAGCCCTTTTGCGGCGCCTGCAGCCGGGCGCGACTCTCTTCAGAGGGGAAGTTTTATACCTGTCTGTTCGCGACCCATGGGCTGGATTTGCGCGCTCCGCTGCGCGCCGGAGCCGACGACACGGAAGTGCTGAATATCATCCGCGGTGCCTGGGGCGCGCGCACCGATCGCTACAGCGAATTGCGCGAAGAATTGCGGCGCGCCGAACCCGAGACGAAGAAAATCGAGATGAATTACATCGGCGGCTGAGCACCATGACTTTTACTCATTTAGATGCGAACTTGCACCCGACCATGGTCGACGTCGGCGACAAGGCGGCGACCAAGCGGACGGCAACGGCCGAAGCGCGGGTGCGCTTCCCTGCCTCCGCTGCTGCGGCCTTGCGCGACAGCGGCTTGCGTTCCCCGAAGGGCCCGGTATTCGACACGGCCATCGTCGCCGGAGTCATGGGCGCGAAGCGCACGCACGAACTGATTCCGTTCTGTCACCCGCTCGGGCTGGAGAACTGTCGTATCACTATCGAACTCGAAGGCGACACCGCTGTGGTTCGCTGCACCGTGAGCGTGCATCACAAGACCGGCGTTGAAATGGAAGCCCTAACGGGCGCCAGCATCGCCGCGCTGACTATTTATGACATGTGCAAGGCGTTGTCCCATGACATCGTTATCGGCGATGTGCGGCTGCTGGCGAAGGACGGCGGCCGCAGCAGTTATGCCCTGAAGGCGGGGCCGTGAACTGCGCGGACGCGACACCCCTCGCCGCCGCCACGGCTGCCGCGCCCGTGTATGGGCTGATTCTCGCCGGCGGTTCCAGTTCACGTATGCGCCGCGACAAGGCCACGCTCGAGTACGCGGGCAAGAACCAGTTGGACCGAGCCTTCGAGATGATGAGCCGCCACCTCTCCGAGGTGTTCGTCTCGGTTCGCGGCGGCCAAACCGCCGATCCGGCCCGTGCTCAACGTCCTATGATCGTCGATTCGTTCGCGGGCGAAGGGCCCATCGTTGGTATCCGTTCGGCGCTCGCGGCGCATCCGCATGCGGCCTGGCTGGTGCTGGCGTGCGATCTGCCGTTTCTGTCGGACATCGCGCTGTCCCAGCTGCTGCAGGAGCGCGACGCGATCGGCTTAGCCACCGCGTTTCGTAGCACCTACGACGGATTACCGGAACCGCTGTGCGCCATATGGGAGCCCGCGGCCGCTGCGGCACTCGCCGCCCATCAGGCCGGCGGCGGCAACTGCCCCCGCAAATTCCTCATTCGCCACGCGGTGTCCCTGCTCGAGCCGCTGGACGGGCATGCGCTCGATAACGTCAACACGCCCGAAGAGTATGCGCAGGCATTGGCAACTCTGGACGCCTCCAACTAGGCCCATGCATGCAACTGAAGATTCAATACTATGCGCTCATGCGCGAGCAAGCCGGACGCTCTGAGGAGACTCTGGATACCTCGGCAACCACCCCCACCGACCTGTACGGTGAATTGGTGGCTCGATACGGATTCACACTTAGTCGCGAACAGCTGAAGGTGGCAGTCAATGGTGAATTCAGCGACTGGTCCCGTCCCCTGGCGCCCGGCGACGCCGTTGTCTTCATCCCACCGGTGGCGGGCGGCTGATGCGCGTTCGTTTCACGGAATCGGCCATTGATACGCAGAGTGCGCGGCGCGAGCTGCTCGACCTGGGAGCGGGCGGCTACGTGAGTTTCGAGGGGTGGGTGCGCGATCACAATGAAGGGCTCGAGGTGACGCGGCTTGAATATGAAGCCTTCCAGGAACTGGGGGAAAAGGAAGGCGAGCGCATCATCGTTGAGGCCTTGTTGCGCTTTCCGGTGAAACACGCCCTGTGCATCCATCGCCTAGGTTCGCTGGCGCTGAGCGATATGGCGGTGTGGGTCGGGGTCAGTTCCGCACACCGCGGCGAAGCCTTTGACGCCTGCCGCTTCATCATCGATGAAGTGAAGCATCGCTTGCCGATTTGGAAGAAAGAACATTATCGCAGCGGTGATTCCGGTTGGGTGAACTGCGAGCGCTGTGCGGCGGCCCCGGCGCATTCGCACACTCACGAACACGCGTGAGCTTAGGTGCGATGCGGCCCGACTATTCAAGGCAGGTATTGCTGAAGGAGATCGGCACCCTGGGCCAGGCGGCGCTGGCGCGCGCCCGCGTGCTGGTCATCGGTGCCGGCGGCCTCGGTAGTCCGGTGTTGCAATACCTGGCCGGCGCTGGAGTGGGCTGCCTAGGAATAGTCGACGCGGATACTCTGGACGCCAGCAATTTGCATCGCCAACCGATTTACGCACTGGCGCAGGTCGGTGAGCGCAAGGCTTTATTGGCGGAAGCCGCGGTGAAGCGCATCCACCCGGAAATGTTGGTCGAGACGCATGCCGTGCGGCTCGATGCGGATAATGCCCTCGCACTGATTCGCGACTACGACATCGTGGTCGATTGCAGCGATAATTTTCGCACCAAGTACTTGATCAACGATGCCGCGGTGCTCGCACATCGGCCGGCGGTATTTGCCAGCGTCTACCAGTACGAGGGCCAATTGCAGGTCTACAAGCCGGCGCCGGGGCATGCCTGCCTGCGCTGCATCTGGCCCGACGCTGTCGCTGACGGTGTGGTCGGCAACTGTGCCGAAGCGGGAGTGTTGGGCCCGGTGCCCGGCGCTTTCGGCACGCTGCAGGCTGTGCTGACCTTGAAGATTCTGCTGAACCTGGCCGGACAACTCGACGGCGAGTTGCTGCTGTTGGATTTCATGAATTTCTCCAGCCTCAAGCTCAAGGCCCCGCGGCGCGCCGAGTGTCACGCCCCCGATTGCGCGCACATTCGAGAAATTGCACCCGAAGAGGACGGCATCCAAATCATGCTGCGTTCGCTCGCCGAAGCGGCGCAGCACGGCCTCGAGGTCATCGATATCCGCAGCGAGGAGGAATTTGCGCAGCACCCCACTGCGGCACGGCATATTCCCATGGCCGTTCTTCTCGCGAGTCCGCACGAGATGTCCGTAGATCGAGAGTACTTATTACTGTGCGCGTCGGGTAAGCGCAGCGTGGCGGCGGCGCGCGAGTTGCGCAAGCGTGGACTCGCAGTGCGCTCACTCGCCGGTGGCCTGCAGAGTCTGGAGACGTAGTACTTGCATTTCGACAGCAAACTGCCCGATGTGGGCACCACCATTTTCACGGTCATGTCGCGCCGTGCATTGGAAGAAAGCGCACTGAACATCGGACAGGGATTTCCGGACTATGCGGTGGACCCACGACTGGCCGCAGCTCTCACTCAAGTAATAGCCGAAGGACGCAATCAGTACGCGCCGATGGAAGGTGTGGTGGAGCTGCGCGAGCAAATTTCGTTGAAGCTCGAGAAGAGCTATGGCCGCCGCTTTGATCCCCCCAGCGAAATCACCATCACCTGCGGTGCTACGGAGGCACTCTACGATGCCATCCAAGCAGTGGTGCGCGCCGGCGACGAAGTCATTATTTTTGATCCGGCATACGACGCCTACGAACCTGCCGTGCGGCTTGCAGGCGGCCGCTGCATTCGGATCGCGCTGGCGCCCCCCGTCTTTCGTTTCGATTGGGATCAGGTGCGCAGCGCGCTGAGCGATCGCACACGCTTGATCATCATCAACAGCCCACAGAACCCCAGTTGCACGGTGGCGGGCCGCGAGGACTTGGATGCTCTTGCGGCGCTGATCCGCGATCGCCCGATCACCGTTCTGGCGGATGAGGTGTATGAACACGTCCTCTACGATGGCCGGCAGCACGCGTCAGTGCTGGCTCATGCGGAATTGCAGGAACGTAGCTTCGCCGTTTTTTCTTTCGGCAAGACACTGCACGCCACCGGCTGGCGGGTCGGGTACTGCGTGGCGCCTCCGCCACTGACGCGCGAGCTTCGCAAGGTTCACCAGTTCAACACCTTCAGCATCGCATCGCCGCTGCAGTACGCCATCGCGCGCTATGTTGCCGCCAATCCCGGGGCGTGGACTGGATTATCGGCGTTTTTTCAAGCCAAGCGCGACCTGCTCGCAGGACTGCTGCGCGGCTCGGGCTTTGAACCCATCCCTGCGGCCGGCACCTATTTCCAATTGGTGGACTATGGCGGCCTCTCCCGCGACAACGACATGGACTTCGCCGAGCGGCTGATTCGCGAAGCGAAAGTTGCCACCATTCCCCTGTCGCCGTTCTACGCAACGCCGCCGCTGATGACCTTGCTCAGGCTGTGTATCGCCAAGCAAGACGCGACGCTCGAAGCGGCCGCCGCCCGGCTTCGCGCATTCGCCGGATCGAACTCTCCCTAGCGCCCTCGTCAGTAAGCCCTAGCCGCCGGATATGCCGGCACGGCGCGACGCCGACGGCAAACTTTGTCTTTGCCGTATTCGGGCGGCATCCATCAACATGCGGCCGGCCCAGCGATAGACGTTGTTTTCTTTGACCGTGCGGCGCATCAGACTCATGCGACTGCGCCGCTCCTCACGGCCCATTCGCATTGCGATTTCCATTGCATTGGCAGTTTCGGTCACGTCGAAGGGATTGATCAGCACGGCCTCCGCCAATTCCCGAGAAGCACCCGCGAAGGTACTCAAGATCAACACGCCGTCCTCGTCATCACGCGCCGCAACGAACTCCTTCGCCACCAGGTTCATGCCGTCATGCAGGCTGTTGACCAGGCAAAAATCGGCCGCTCGGTACAGTTCGAACACTCGCAGCGGCTCCTGATGTTCATCGATGAGGACGATGGGGTGCCAATTTCCCTCTGCAAATTTACTGTTGATGCGCTCTACTTCGTTGTAGGTTTGCTGCTGCAGGGCGTAATAGGCCGGCAATTGACTGCGCGACGGGGCGGCGATCTGCAATAAGCAGATTCGCCCGCGATGCCGCGGATTGGTGTCGAGCAAGACCTCGAGCGCCTGGAATCGCTCGAGAATTCCCTTGGTGAAGTCCCAGCGCTCCACGCCAAGACCCAAGGTGGTGTCGGCGCCGATTTGGTAGCGCTCGCGTACCGCCGCCCTGCAAGTAGGGATGTCCGGCAGGTACTGCAGCCAGCGCGGCGGCCACTCGATCGAAATGGGATATGGAGCGACGCGGCATACATGGCCTTGCAGCGTCACCGTCATATGTTCGCGGTCAATTTGACATTCCACGAAGCGATCCACGGCATCCAAGAAATTCTGGCAATGATAGCGGGTGTGAAAGCCTAGGATGTCCGCCGACAGCATGTGCAGCAGCATCTCGCGCTTCCATGGGCAGACGCCGAATGTTTCCGCATTCGGCCAAGGAATGTGCCAGAACAGCGCAATAGTTGCCTTCGGAATCTTCTTACGAATGAGTTGCGGCAGCAGGGCGAAGTGGAAATCTTGGATCAGGACGACCGGACTGTCAGTGGTGGACTCAGCCGCCACTACGTCGGCGAATTTGGCGTTCACTTCCTCATAGTAGTTCCAGTCGCTGGCACGAAACGCCGGCCGCACATAGGCGAGATGACACAGCGGCCATAGTCCTTCGTTGGAGAACCCGTAGTAGTAGCCCTGCTCCTGTTCACTCGTCAGCCACACCCGGCGCAGCGTGTACGAGGGGTCGTCCGGCGGTACCTGCAATTGATCGTATCGATCGACCGTCTCACGGTCCGCGGAACCCGCGCCATGAGCGATCCAGACGCCGGAACAGGCGCGCATGATCGGTTCGAGCGCCGTCACCATGCCGCTGGCCGGCACCTGCATCACGGGACGATGATCCGCGTCGAAATTATGGATGTAGGGTTCGCGGTTGGACACGATGATCACCTGCGCGGAGTGCAGGTGGTCGCGCACCACTTGCCGCAGCGCTTGCGGCGTCCAGTTTTCCCGAAAATCTATCTCCAGCCGTTGCGTCTCCTCCGCTTCGGCGAGCACCTGACGCACCTGCGACAAAATGGGCAGCGACGAACGCGGCGACTCGGCGTCGTCGAGAAATCGCTTGCCGCGGATGTCGCCGATCAGCACCTTGACCCAGCGGCGCAATTGCAGCCATGCCACCAGGACGATCAGCAGCGCCAGCAGCAAAACCGAGATGCCGACAAATACCAGCACGAAATCGCGGGCGGTCCTCTGCCGGCGGTCGACGAAACTCAAGTCATGCAGCATCAATACCCGAAACGGCACCGGCGTGGCGTCGTCGAAGTCGAAGCGCGAAATCTGCACTGACCCGGATGGCAGCTGCATGATGCTGGTGGCCGGGGCTTGCGGATTGCCGGCAGCGGCACAGGAAATGGCGGCCGGGGTACGCTCGGTCTTGAATAGCGCAGATCCGTCTTCACGGCACACCAGTATGGCGAGCAGACGCTCGTCGGCCGTGATCTTCGACAAATAGGCGCGCAGGCGCGACTCATTGCCTTTCTCGACCAGATCCGTGATCGGCTCTTCCATGGAATGCATGACGAGCTGCGCACGCAATTCCACATCCGATCGGAACCACTCGGCGAGCAGCCGTTCGATATAGGGCAGGCCAACGTAGGCGACCACGCAGGAGGCGAACGCCACGGGTAGCACGAAGCGCAACATCATAGAGCGAAACATCGCCCACAAAATACCGAATTTCGCCGCTTCAGTGTCGATTTT
The DNA here is from genome assembly GCA_038226325.1 of Steroidobacterales bacterium. Taxonomy (GTDB): domain Bacteria; phylum Pseudomonadota; class Gammaproteobacteria; order Steroidobacterales; family Steroidobacteraceae; genus Bog-1198. Next base: position 126,135 of record JBBRQO010000009.1, read on the forward strand.
CCACGGCGATTCTCATGTAAATATTACATTGCAGATGCCCGTGTGCGAGCCACATGCAGCAATGATGCTGTACGCTATGTTGATGCAAACACTGCCTCTCCCGTCACTTCAATGGTGCTTGTTTTTGGATGTCGACGGTACTTTGATCGAGTTGACCGACTCGCCGCTCGAAACATTTGCGGAGCCCGCTCTCAAGACATTGTTGGGCCAAGTCAGCGAGCGCCTGGGAGGCGCCGTGGCGCTGGTGAGCGGTCGCAGTATTGACTATCTCGATGCGCTGTTTGACCCATTGCGCTTGCCGGCGGCAGGATTGCACGGCGTCGAGCGCCGCAAGTCCTCCGGAGAGATGCACGGCGCAAGCTTCATCGACGCCCAGTTGAATCAGGCGCGCGCGGCGGTGGACGCGCTGCTGCAGCAACATCCGGGAACCTCTGTCGAGGACAAGGGCCGAACCATTGCCGTGCACTATAGGATGGCGCCTCAATCGGAAGCGGCGTTGCGCCAGTCGCTCGCCGCTATTGCCAGGCCGCTCGGCAGCAACTACCACATTCAAGAGGGCAGTATGGTGCTGGAGATAAAACCGCGTGGATTCACCAAGGCGAGTGCCATCAAGGCGTTCATGATGGAATCCCCGTTCTCGGGTAGAAAGCCGGTGTTCGTGGGTGACGACCTGACCGATCAGGATGGCTTTCGTATGGTCGAAGATCAGGGAGGGATATCGATCGCGGTGGGCGACCGCGTGCACGGCCAGTACCGCCTCGACAACGCCGGCGCAGTCCGTAGTTGGCTGCAGGGAATCGCCGCGCTACACGATTCGCACCGCGCATGAACACGCCCGCCGCCGGCTTGGATCTCGCCGTCATCGGTAATTGCCAGGTGGCCGCCCTGGTCGACAACGTCGGCCGAATCGTCTGGGCTTGTCTACCAAAGCCGGATGCCGACCCGGTGTTTTGCGCGCTGTTGCGGCGCGACGGCGGCGATTCGGTCAGCGGCGTGTTCGCCGTGGATCTTCGCGACATGGCGGGCGCCAAGCGCAGCTATGTGCGAAACACGGCCATCGTGGAGACAACGCTCACGGACGTGCATGGCAGTGCAGTGAAAATCACCGATTACTGTCCGCGCTTCCGCTCACGCGGCCGCAATTTCCGGCCCATGGCCATCGTGCGCCTGTTGGAACCCGTGCACGGCCGCCCCATCGTCACTGTGCGGCTACGCCCGCGTTGCGAATATGGCGCCGACGAACCGCAGCGCGTCGCCGGCAGTCATCACATCCGCTTTCTGTCGCCTTCTCTGAACTTCCGCGTCACCACCAACAGTTCGCTGTCGCCGCTGCTGGACGAAAGCGCCTTTGTGCTCGACCGGCCGCTCGCCTTCATCCTCGGGGTGGACGAGACCATCGATGAGACGCCGCTGACATTGGCGCGTTCCTGGCTGGACGAAACTCGCAATTACTGGCACGAATGGATTCGCGGGCTGGCAGTGCCCTTCGACTGGCAGGAAGCGGTGATTCGCGCCGCCATCACCTTGAAGTTATGCACATACGAGGATACCGGCGCAGTCCTGGCGGCGCTCACCACCTCCATACCGGAAATGGCCGGCAGCGTACGGAATTGGGATTATCGGTTTTGCTGGCTGCGGGACAGCTTCTTCGTCATTCTCGCGCTCAACCATCTGGGCGCCACCAACACCATGGAAGGCTACCTGCGCTATATCGACAACATTGTCGCGCGCCACCCCGGTGGCGATCTACAGCCGCTCTACAGCATCACCGGCGAGTCGAAGATCGATGAGCGCATCATCGAGTCTTTGGACGGCTACCGCGGCATGGGACCGGTGCGTGTCGGCAACTTGGCCTACGAGCAGGTACAGTACGATGTCTATGGCGCCGTGGTGCTCGCCGCGCGGCAGTTGTTTTTCGATCAGCGCTTGACGAATCCCGGCGACGCCGCGGTATTTGCCCGCGCCGAAGTGTTGGGCGAACGCGCATTGAAGATGTTCTCGGTTCCAGACGCAGGTCCGTGGGAATTTCGCGGCATCGAACAGGTGCACACCTTTTCATCGGTGATGTGTTGGGCTGCCTGTGATCGGTTGGCGCGAATTGCCGCACAGTTGCAGATCGCCGATCGCGCCGCATTCTGGCGCGACAGTGCGGATGCCATGCGCGAACAGATTCTGGCGCGCGCGTGGAGCGAAGCCAAGCAGGCATTCACCGGCGCCTTCGGCGGCCAGGATCTGGATGCCACCTCGCTATTGCTGGCCGATATCGGCTTCATCGAGGCAAATGATGCGCGCTTCGTTGCCACGGTCAATGCCATAGAGCGCGAACTGGTGCGCGGCGATCTGGTATACCGCTACCTGCACGCCGATGACTTCGGCGTGCCCGCCAACACCTTCACCATGTGTTCTTTCTGGTATGTCAACGCGCTGGCGGCCGTCGGCCGCTTGGATGAAGCGCGCGCCATTTTCCAAAAACTATTGCTGAGACGCAACAGTGCGGGGCTGTTGTCCGAGGATATCGATCCCGTGAGCGGCGAGCAGTGGGGCAACTTCCCACAGACCTACAGCATGGTGGGCATCATCACCTGCGCAACGCGCCTCAGCCGCTCGTGGGTGGAAATGCTGTGAGCCGCAGCGTTACGGCCGAATTTGTCCGTCGCCGCGCACCAAGTATTTGTAGCTGGTCAATTGTTCGACGCCGACGGGACCGCGGGCGTGAAATTTGTCCGTGCTGATGCCGATCTCTGCACCCATGCCGAATTCACCGCCATCGGCAAATTGAGTCGACGCGTTGTGCAACACGATGGCGCTGTCCACGCGCGCCAGAAATCGTGCGGCCGCGACCGCATCATCCGTCACGATGCAATCGGTGTGCTGCGAGCCGTATTTGCGAATGTGCGCAATCGCCGCATCGACGTCCTCGACCACACGCACCGCGATGATGGCATCCAGATACTCAGTGTACCAATCCGTTTCCGTGGCAGATTTCACGCGCGAATCGGCGCGTGTGCTCGGCTCATCACCGCGTACTTCACAGCCCGCGTCGAGCAGGGATTTGATCAGCGGCGCCAGATGCGTGCCGGCGCAAGCGCGATCGACCAGCAAGGTCTCAGCGGACCCGCAGACTCCGGTGCGACGCATCTTGGCGTTGAGCACGATGCTCCGTGCCATCGCAAGATTGGCGCCGCGATCGACGTACACGTGACAAACCCCTTCCAAGTGCCCGATCACCGGAACACGTGCCTCTTGCTGTACGCGCGCAATCAGACTTTTGCCGCCGCGCGGCACGAGCACATCTATGCTGTCCGCCATGTCGGCCAGCATATGGCCGACGGCGGCTCGATCCGCGGTGGGCACCAATTGAATGCAGGTTCGCGGCAACCCCGCGGCCTCGAGGCCCTGTTCCAGACAGGCATGAATCGCTGCGCTCGACTTAGCGCTCTCCGAGCCGCCGCGCAGAATCACGGCGTTCCCCGATTTCAGACACAGCGCGCCCGCGTCCGCCGTGACATTGGGGCGGCTCTCGTAAATGATACCAATTACTCCCAAGGGCACGCAGACGCGCTCGATGCATAGACCGTTGGGCCGCGACCATTGCGCCAGCGCTTTGCCGATGGGATCGGCGAGACGCTCAATGTCATCGACGCCGCGCGCCATGGCGTCGATGCGCGCAGCATCAAGTTGCAGGCGATCCAGCAAAGCGCTCGAAGTTTGCCGCCGGGAGGCCTCTTGCATATCCGCGTCATTGGCCGCCAATATCGCCGGACATTGAGCGCGCAGTGCCGCGGCGGCGGCGCGCAAGGCGTGGTTCTTGGTTGCGGTGGGCACAATCCCCAACTGCAACGCCGCTGCGCGCGCGGCCCGTCCCATGCCGCGCATGAGTTCCGCTACCGGCTCGCTTTTCATAGGGCGCCGATCACATGTGCTTTGATCAATACCAAGTCATCGCGGTGCACGATTTCATCGCGGCCGCGAAAGCCCAGCAGCATTTCTATCTCGGCGGATTTTCGGCCGATGATGCGCGCCGCGTCGCCATCCGAGTAGGCGCAAATACCGCGCGCCACTTCCGATCCGTCGGGCCCTAGGATGCTCACGGTATCGCCTCTATCGAACCGCCCCACCGCACGAATCACGCCCGCCGGCAGCAGGCTCTTGCCGCTCATCAGCGCGCGCACCGCGCCGTCGTCGACGACGATCGCGCCCGCCGGCCTCAAGGTGCCGGCTATCCACTGCTTACGCGTAGCCAGCGGCGTCGACGAGGGAACGAACCAGGTACAGCGCGCCCCGTCCTCGATACGTTGCAACGGATGCTGTAAGGCCCCCTTGGCGATGCACAAATGACACCCGGCGCCCACCGCAATTTTCGCCGCGGCGATTTTGGTTTGCATGCCGCCCGAACCCATGTCGCTCGCCGGCCCGCCGGCCATAGCCTCGATGGCGGGTGTGATCTCGAGTACTCGCGCAATGAACTCCGCTTCCGGGTCGTCGTTCGGATCGGCGGTGTATAGGCCGTCGATATCCGACAGTAGGATCAGACAATCCGCGCCCACCATTTGCGCCACGCGCGCCGCCAGCCGGTCGTTGTCGCCGTAGCGGATCTCAGCCGTCGCCACGGTATCGTTCTCGTTGATAACGGGCACCGCACCGAGCGCCAAGAGGGTGTTCAACGTGCCGCGAGCATTCAAGTAACGGCGGCGCTGCTCAGTATCGCCCAGCGTCAATAATATCTGCGCCACGGTGATTTCGTGCGCGTCAAGCAGTTCCTTATAGGCGTGTGCCAGGCGAATTTGCCCTACCGCCGCTGCTGCTTGGCTCTCTTCCAGCCTGAGCTTGCCGGTATTCAGCCCCAGGTGACGCCTGCCCAAGGCAATGGCGCCCGACGACACCACGATGACCTCTTGCCCGCGTTTGCGAAAAGCAGCCACATCCGCCGTAAAGCTCTCGAGCCAGGCGCGATTTAGGCGTCCCTTGTCGGCATCCACCAACAACGTGGAGCCGACTTTCACCACGATTCGCTTGGCGTCGGTCAGGCGGCGAGCGGTGGCTTTGCGGTCTGCGGTGGTCATGAGATCACGATATTGCCATTTACTTGAGCAAGGGGCCTCCCCTAATATTCGCTTGGCCGTAAGCAGCAGCAGTTTAAAGAAGGACGAACCGTGGGCAGAGAGTACGAACCGACCGCCGGGCAGTGGTACGAGGACTTGGAGAACGAGGAAACATTCCAGGTGCTCAAAGTGGATGAGGATAAGGAAATCGTTCAGATTCAACATCTCGACGGTGATATCGAAGAATTCGATGTCGACGGCTGGGCGGAACTCGACCTGGAACTGACCGAGGAGCCGGAGGGCTGGTCAGGCTCCAAAGCAGAGAAAGACGCCGAGGAAGATGAGGATGACGATGAGGACTGGGACGAGGACGAAGATGACGAAGATGACGACGACGAGGATTTAGACGACGAAGAGGACCGCGAGGAGTACTAGCCTCCTCGCGTCGCGGCCATCGGCGGCCCGTCTCAGACGGGCTGCAGCCACCCATGCCGATCGGCTGTTTCGCCCTGTTGAATCGCCACCAGCTGGGCGCGTAGTGCGCGCGTCAGGGGTCCGACGTCACCGCCTGCGACACGGTGTTCGGCGCCGCGATAGATCAGTGTGCCCACTCCGGCGAGTACCGCGGCGGTGCCCGACAGCGCCGCTTCCCCGGTTTTGACCCACTCGAGCATCTCATTCACATCGAAGTGGCGCTCCGAGACCTTGTATCCCAGATCACGCGCAAGTGTCAGCAGCGAATCTCGGGTAACGCCATGCAGAAAAGTCGTGTCGAGGTTGCGGGTCAGCAACTCACCGTCCCGAACCAGCACGAAGTTCGAGGCTCCGGTCTCCTGCACCTGGCCACCCGGGCAGAACAAAACCTGATCGATCTGGTACTGCGCCCGCGCGCGCAGCGTGGGACCCAACGCCGCCGCATAGTTTCCGCCGGTCTTGACCATGCCCATCTGCGCCGCCGAACGAGTATTTTCATCGTCGACCAGAATGCGCAGCGGCTTCGCCCCGCCGGCAAAATAATCCCACACCGGGCTCGCGAGCACTATCAACGAGGCATCCGCAGTAGGTGTTGCGGCCGCGCCAATGTTCGCGGTCGTGCCGAATAGAATAGGCCGCAGGTACAGCGCGCCGGGAGCCTCAGGCACCGCATCGCGGCAGCGGTTGATCACGGCGCGTACCATGTCGGCAAGCTGTGCCGCATCCGGTTCGGGCAGCACCAATTGCCGCGCGCTCTGCCGCATGCGCTCGATATGCCGGTCCATGCGAAAAATGTGCACCGAACCATCGGCGCGACGGAACGCCTTAAAGCCTTCGAAGCAGGTGCTGGCATAGTGCAGCACGTGCGCGGCGGGACTCAATTCAATGGCTGCCACCGGCTTCAGTTCGCTCGGGCTCCAGCGGCCATCTTGAAAAGTGGCCACGGCCATATGCGAGGTGAGCAGCGTGCCGAATGCGGGTCGTTGGGGCTGAGCGGTCATTTAGATTTCACCTTGGGTATAAAGATCGTCGCCGGATGTTCGAGCAGCTCCTTCAGTGCCTGAATCATCGCAGCAGCATCATAACCATCCACGAAGCGATGGTCGAAAGAGGATGACAAATTCATGATTCGCCGCACAACCACCGCACCCTGGTGCACGACCGGCCGCTCGATGGCCTTATTAAGTCCAATGATGGCCACTTCCGGCGCGTTAATGATGGGGGTCGAGGCGATGCCGCCGAGTTTGCCGAGACTGGTTACAGTAATGGTCGATCCGACGAGTTCCTCCCGAGTGGCCTTGTTACCGCGCGCGCGCGCGGCGAGATGGCGAATCTCGGCGGCAACCTCCCACAGGCCCAAAGAGTGGGCATTGCGCAGCACCGGAACTTTCAGCCCGTCGGGCGTTTGCGTAGCGATGCCCATATGCACGGCACGATGTCGCACCAGCACCCCGCGTGCCGCGTCGTACAACACATTGCACTGCGGAAACGTCTCCAACACCCGCGTCAGCGCCATAACCACCAGCGGCAAGTAACTCAAACTCGGCGCGTCCGCAGCTCTCGAGACATTCAAGTGCTGGCGTAACGATTCGAGCTCGGTGACATCGACTTCTTCGACATAGGCAAAGTGCGGAATATTGCGCTTGGCCTCGCTCATGCGTTCGGCGATCAGACGCCGCACGCCGATCACCTTTATCTCGGTGGTTTCCGCAGCCGCAAGGGCCGCCCCGGCAATCGGCGAGGCGCTTGGCGGCGGTGAGTGCCCCTCGGCGAACTCAAGATCGCCGCGCACAATACGTCCGCCGGGACCGGATCCCGCCACCGTGGATAAATCGATACCGGCCTCACGCGCCCGGCGCCGATTGGCGGGGGATGCCATCACCCGGCCCGAACGAGCAGTGGGTGAGGACATCGCAGCCACCGCGACGATGGCAGCCGGCGCAAGCGCCGGCTCAGGCGCAGCAGCCACAGTCGGCCCGTCCTCCACCTCGAATACGATCAGTGGCGAACCGACCGCCACCTTGTCGCCGGGCGCTCCGCTGATCGATACCACCCGGCCGCCCACGGGCGCAGGCACTTCGACTGCCGCTTTGTCGGTCATCACTTCGACAATGATCTGATCCTCTGCAACCACGTCACCCGGCTTGGTGTGCCAGGCGACGATTTCGGCGTCCACCGTGCCTTCTCCTAAGTCCGGCATCTTGAATACATGCTGGCTCATTCGGACTCCATTACGGTCTTGAGCGCGATCGACACGCGTGCCTGGCCGGGAAAGTATTCCCACTCGAAGGCATGTGGGTAGGGCGTGTCCCAACCCGTAACTCGCTGAATAGGCGCCTCCAAATCCCAGAAACATTCCTCTTGCACGATGGACAGTAGTTCTGCGCCGAACCCCGAGAAACGCGTGGCCTCATGCGCCACGACGCAGCGGCCGGTCTTGCGTACCGAGGTACAGATCGTATCGACGTCCAACGGTACTAGGGATCGCAGGTCGATAATCTCGGCGTCCAAGTTCATCGCGGCCGCCGCGGCGGCCGCAACGAACACCATGGTGCCGTAGGTGATGATGGTAACGTCAGCGCCGGCGCGCACGATGTCGGCCTTGCCCAGAGGTACCGTGTAATAGCCTTCATCTACCTGGCCCTTGGGGTGTGCGCTCCAGGGCACGGCCGGCTTGGTCGGATCCCCATCGAACGGCCCGTTGTACAGCCGTTTAGGTTCGAAGAACACCACCGGATCGTCATCCTCGATGGCGGTGATCAACAGCCCCTTGGCGTCGTAGGGATTCGAGGGCATCACCACCTTGATGCCGCTGACATGGGTGAATATCCCTTCCGGACTCTGTGAATGCGTCTGGCCGCCGCGGATGCCGCCGCCGCAGGGCGTGCGAATGGTCACGGGCGCGAAGAAGTCCCCGGCTGTGCGATAGCGGATGCGCGCCAATTCACTGCATATTTGATCGAACCCCGGATAGATGTAATCCGCGAATTGAATCTCGGCCACGGGGCGCAGGCCGTTCACGCTCATGCCAATGGCGGTCGCAATGATGCCGCCCTCTGCGATCGGCGTATCCAGCACGCGATGCTCGCCGTATTTGCGTTGCAATCCCTCGGTGGCGCGGAACACGCCACCGAAATAGCCTATGTCCTCGCCCATGATCACCACCGACGGATGCTTCTTGAGCATGATGTCCATGGCGGAATTCAAGGCCTGAATCATGTTCATGTTGGCCATGGCTCAAGTCCTGCTGGTACCGGGTGCGCCAGGCCGGCCGGTTTCCGCGCGCATCAATTCTCGTTGCTTGCGCAGATGTTCGGGCATCTCCTTGAACACATCTTCGAACATCAAATCGGCATTGAGCTTGGGGCCTTCAGTCATGGTCCCGAAGGTGGTTGCCTCCTTCCAGCTCGAGGCGACCAGGGCCTCCAGCTCAACGGTCAGCGCCTGATGCCGCGCCTCCGACCACTCGCCGAGTACAATCAAATGCTGTTTGAGCCTCTGAATGGGATCGCCCAGCGGCCAGTGCTCGTGATCATCCTTGGCGCGATAGCGCGCCGGATCGTCGCTGGTGGAATGCGCCGCGCCGCGATAGGTCACCAATTCGATCAGCGTCGGCCCGGCACCGGTGCGCGCCCGCTCCGCCGCCCACTGCGTCACCGCGTACACTGCAAGAAAATCATTGCCGTCGACCCGAATCCCGGCGATGCCGTAACCCGGTCCGCGCGCCGCAAACGAGCGCTGCTCGCCGCCGGCGTAGCCCTGGAAAGTAGAGATCGCCCACTGATTGTTTACCACATTCAAGATGACCGGCGCCTGGTACACGGAGGCGAACAGCAGCGCGTGATGAAAATCGGCTTCGGCACTGCTGCCCTCGCCGATCCAGCTCGCCGCCAGGTGATCCTCGCCCTTGATCGCCGCCGCCATTGCCCAACCCACGGCCTGCGGAAATTGCGTCGCCAAGTTGCCCGAAATGGAGAAAATATTGCCGGCCTTGGAGTGGTACATCACCGGCAGCTGCCGGCCTTTGCACATGTCCCGGGTATTGGACAGGAGTTGACACATGAGATCGACGAGTGGAATGCCGCGCGCAATCTGCAACCCCTGATTGCGATACGACGGAAACAACATGTCGCCGGGGCGCAGCGCCATGCACTGCGCCACCGACACTGCTTCTTCGCCGAGAGATCGAATATAAAATGAAATCTTGCCGGCGCGCTGATTGCGCTGCATGCGCTCGTCGTACAGGCGCGTCAGCAACATATGCCGCAATCCGATCTGCAATTCCGATGCATCGAGATGCGGATGCCATGGTCCTACCGCATTGCCGGCGTCGTCGAGCACACGCACCAATTCCACTGACAGGGAGCCGATATCGCGGGCTCGCGCGTTAATGTCGGGCCGCGCCACCGCGCCGGCGGGCGACAACGCCACATAACTGAAATCCGGAGCCTCACCCGGCCGTGCGGGAGCGCTGGGCAAGTGCAGACGCGAGTGTTTTTTCATCCGCACAATTTAGCTCCTTAATCTCTGCATGTTGCATTCATTCGGTAGGCACCCGATAATTCGGTATGAACGTTCCGAAATGCATTCTACAATGAACGAAACACCCCACGCAGGTATTGATCGGCTGGATTTGCGACTGCTCGATATCCTACAGCGCGAGGGTGCACTCTCGGTCGCCGAGGTGGCTGCAAAAACCAAGCTTTCCACCACCACCTGTTGGCGGCGTATTCAGCAACTGGAGCGGAACGGGGTCATCAAGGCGCGGGTGGCGCTGCTGGACCGCAATGCATTGGGGCTCGATGTGACCATTTTCGCGCACGTCAAACTCGCCACCACCGGACGCAGTGCGCTCGCAGAATTCGAAGCGGCCATTCGCGATCGTGCGGAAGTGCTCGAATGCTACACGCTCACCGGTGAATGGGATTTTCTGTTGAAGATCATCACCAAGAACATCAAGGCTTATGAAGCCTTCTACCTGGATTATTTATCGCGCATTCCCTGCGTTCGTTCGGTGAACTCATCGGTGGCGGTCACCGTCATCAAGGAGTCGACCGCACTGCCGCTAGGCATTTAGCCCGCCGACGGTAGCGCCACGCCTCTCACCCGTGAGTGCGCAGGCTGGAGCGCAGCTGAATCCCGTCGTGTTCACTGAACAACTCAGCCACCCAATCGACGAACACGCGGGTCTTACTCGATAAGTGCCGGTTTTCGGGATACACCACATGCAGCGGTGCGGGCTCGGGGAACCAGTCGCCCAGCAGCAACTCCAGGCTGCCGCGTTCCATCGCCTCCTTGAGCACGAAAGCCGGAATCTGCGCTATCCCCAACCCCGCCTCCGCCGCGGCCACGTAGCTGTTCTCATCGTCAAGCGCAATGTGGCCACGCAGCGTCGACTGGATGCGCGCACCATTTTTTGCAAACACCCAATCGAAAATCTTGCCGGTACGCGGTGAGAAATGATTGATGCAGCGGTGCGCCTTCAGTTCGTCGGGATGACTCGGCTGACCATGCGCGGCCAAGTAGGAGGCAGAAGCACAGGTGCCGAAGTACAGCAGACCCACGCGGCGCGCAATGAGGGTGGAATCCTCGAGTTCACCGCTCCATACGGCGCAGTCGATGCCTTCCTCGATTAAATCCGCGCGGCGCTCACTGCATCCTAACTGCAGCTCAATTGCCGGATAGCGCGCAAAGAAGCTTGGCAATGCCGGCACGATGACTAATCGCGCCATCAGCGTCGGCACTTCCACCCGCAGCCGTCCCTGCGGCGAGGCTTGCCGATGCGCCAGCGACTCCTCGGTCTCGCGAATCTCCGCCAGGATGGCGACGCAACGCGGATAGTAGGCCGCGCCGTCGGTGGTCACGCTGACACTGCGGGTGGTCCGATTCAACAGCTTCACGCCGAGCTGCGCTTCCAATTGCTGAATCAAGGTGGTGGCCGTGGCCTTCGGCATCTGCAGGCTGTCGGCCGCGCGCGTCAGAGCGCCGGTTTCCACAACCCGCACAAACACCTGCATTGCCTGAAACTTATTCATATTGATTGTTCGTATTTCTGAATATTGATTTCAAAAATATCCCATTTAATATGGTAATTCCGAACAATATCATTGTCGTCGGTCTACATCATCCCGTCCACACCTGGAACATCCATGAGCAACAAGATTAAACATGTCACCGACAGTACCTTTAACAGCGAGGTACTGGAGTCGACGACTCCGGTTCTCGTCGACTATTGGGCCGAGTGGTGCGGGCCTTGCAAGATGATTGGGCCGGTGTTGGATGAGTCCGCCGAAAGCTATGGTGACCGCTTGACTATCGCCAAAGTGAACGTCGACCAGAACCAATCAGTTCCCTCGCGCTATCACGTGCGCGGCATCCCGACTCTAATGCTGTTCAAGAACGGTGAAGTAGTCGCCACCAAAGTGGGCGCGGTATCCAAGGCACAACTGACGGCGTTCATCGACGCGAATTTGTAGCGTCATCGCGGCAGTTGCGACTTAGGGCAGTAGCACCGTGGCGCCCATGGTGCGTCTGCTCTCCAAGTCGCGGTGGGCTGTGGCGGCATCTTGCAGCGCCACCCGCTGGCCCACGTGCGCCTTGATCTCGCCCGACGCCAGCCTGCCGAACAAGTCGGCGGCGCGTGCGGTCAGGTCGGCGCGGCTCTTGATGTAGTCGAACAGCATGGGCCGGGTTGCGTACAGTGAGCCGCCGGACGCTAGATCTGAGAATTTGAAGTCCGCAATCATCCCGGACGATTGCCCGAAGTGCACGAACATGCCGAGCGGCCGTAAGCACTTGAGTGAGCCGCGCCAAGTGTCCTTACCCACCGAGTCGTAGACCACATCGCAGCCCTGCGATCCGGTGATTTCCCTGACGCGCGCCACGAAATCCTCAGCGCGATAGTCAATGACATGGTTGTAGCCGTTGGCCCTGGCCATCGCCACCTTCTCTGGCGATCCCGCAGTACCAATCGCAGTCGCCCCCAAAACTCTCAGCCATTGTCCCAGCAGCAACCCGACCCCACCGGCAGCCGCGTGCACCAGCACCGTGTCGCCGGCCTTGACCGGATAGCAGGAGGTAAGCAGGAATTGTGCCGTCAGGCCCTTGAGCATGACGGACGCGGCCACATCGAACGCAATGGCGTCGGGCAGCCGCACCAGCCGCTCGGCTGCAACCACTCGCTGGGTGCGATAGGCGCCCAAGGGCAGCGTGTAGGCCACGCGGTCGCCGCTCCTGAACTCGGTCACCCCCTCACCCACTGCAGCGACCACTCCCGCCGCCTCGGCACCCGGAATCAGCGGGGTACTCGGCCAGGGATACAGGCCGCTGCGAAAATAAGTATCGATGAAATTAACACCCACCGCGCGCTGCTCCAGGCGCACCTCACCGCGCGCGGGCGCGCCGGTGTCGAGTGCCCCCCATTGCATCGCCTCGGGACCGCCCGCGACGCGCACCACCATTCCCATATCTACCGTATCAGTCATACCTACCTCACCAAAGTTTTGACGAAGCGTCGCATTCTAAGCGCGGCCTCGCGCAGTAACACTTGGTCGGCAGCAAAGCACACTCGCACAAAGCCGCTGGTTTCGCGGCCGAAGGCGCCGCCATCGAGCACCGACAGGCGCTCGGACTCATACAGGTGGCGCACGAAATCGTAGCCCGAAAGTCCCGTGCCGCGCACATCCACCAGCAAAAACATACCCGCATCCGGAACCACGCACTCGATGCCCGGGATGCCGGCAAGTTCCGCGAGCAGAAAATCCCGGCGCACGGCGCAGTACTCGCGCACCCGCGATTCCGCGGCATCTGAGACCTGCAGCGCCGTGACGGCGGCCTCTTGGATGAAGCCTGGAAGTCCAAACAGCATGCACTGCGCCATGGCTTCAGCATGCACGATGAACTGCTTCGGACCCACCATCCAGCCCGCGCGCCAGCCCGGCATGGAATGCGACTTCGACAGGCTGCTGATGGTCACGACTTGGTCGGGTAATTCGGCACCAAGACTCGGCACCCGCCCCCCAGGGGCCAGCCCCGCATACACTTCATCCGCCACGATCCACAGCGAATGCCGCCGCGCCAGATTGCCGATCACCGCCAAATCCGCGGCACACAAAATCACGCCGCTGGGATTGTTCGGCGTGGCGAAAAACAGCGCCCTGGTGCGCGGCGTGATGGCGGCCTCCACTGCCTGCAAATCGACCCGGAATCCTTGCGCTGCCGGCGCCGCCACTCGCACCATGCGTGCGCCCCCCACTTCCAGTGTGGCGGGATAGCTAGGGTACAGGGGTTCAAGCGCAATCACTTCATCGCCGGGTCCCGCAATACACAGCGATGCAGCGAACAAAGCGTTCTGCGCACCGGCGAGAAAGATCACATTGTCCGCATCCACCGGTTGACCGGTGCGCGCGCGATGCGCGGCCGCTATCGCCTCGCGCAGGTGCTGCCGCCCGGTCGCAGGTGTGTAATGCGTGTCGCCGGCACGCAATCTTTCGATGGCCCGCTCCAAAACCGGCGCCGGCGTGTCGAGGTCGGGATCGCCGACACTCAGCAAGATGACATCCTCGCCGCGCTCCTGCGCCGCCCGTGCCGTGTAGTGAATCAGCCAGGCATTCGCGCCATCGCCCGCGATTCGCTTTACCAGTGGGGAATAATGCATCTTCCTCTTGCCTACCTGTTGGCAGTGCGCAATCCTAGCAGTGAACGGGCGTTCAATTTCAAGAAGGTTTAAATGTCGCGCAACATCGGCGGTTATCTGGTCGAGCTTCTAGCCAAGAACGATATCGACACGGTGTTCGGCATTCCCGGCGTGCACAACCTGGAATTGTACCGGGGACTCACTGCCTCGAACCTGCGCCACGTGCTGGTGCGCCACGAGCAGGGCGCGGGCTTCGCCGCGGACGGCTTCGCGCGAATGAGCGGCCGGGCTGCGGCGGCCTTCGTGATCTCGGGCCCAGGACTCACCAACATCCTGACCGCGGCCGCGCAAGCCTATTCCGATTCCGTGCCGCTGCTCGTGGTCGCAGCCGCGCCCGTGCGCGCATCGTTCCGCAAGCAATGGGGCGTGCTGCACGAGCTGTACGATCAGGCTGCCCTTGCCGCCGGGGTGTTCGGCGTCGCGCGCTCCGCGCACAGCGCCGAGGATGTGCGCGATCATCTGCGCCTGTGTCTGGCCTCGCTGCGCACCGGCCGGCCGCGCCCGGCCTACTTGGAAATTCCGCTGGACGTCCTCGCCGAGACTACCACCTTGGAGGCGCAACGATTCGACCCAACTGCGCTGCAACCGCAATCGGATAGCGGCCAAATCGACGCCGCGGTGCGACTGCTCACCGCCGCTGCGCGCCCGCTAGTCATCGCGGGCGGCGGCGCACGGCGCGCCGGCGCCGAACTGCTCAGACTGGTCGAGACATTGGATTGCCCGTTGGTGACGACGGCCGCCGGCAAGGGCGTTCTCGCCGAGAGTCATCCGGCCAACTTCGGCACCTCGCTGCCCTACCGCCCCATTCAACAATTGATCGCCGACGCGGATGTGGTGCTGGCGGTGGGCACAGAATTGGGCGAGACAGACATGTATTTCACCACACGCTTGCCGCTGGGCGGCCAGCTCATTCGCATAGACGTCGATCCGGTGAAGCTGTCCGACCAATACGCAGCGGAAGTATGCGTTTGGTCCGACGCGGCCGCAGCCCTGCACTCCATCAATCAAGCATTGCCGCCCGCGTCGAACGATGCAGCGGCGCGTTACGGGTGGCGTACCGCCATAGGTGGCCCCGCCAAGTTCCGCGCCGAGATCGAGGGCAGCTTGGACGCCAAAACGCTTGCCCAGTGGAGCGCGCTGCGTGCCATCAAGAGCGCCCTACCCTGGGACGGCGTCGTCTTCACCGACATGACGCAAATTGCCTATTTCGGCAACTACGCCTATCCCGTCGACAACCCCGGCCAGTGGTTTCATCCGTCGGGCTACGGCACGCTGGGGTTCGCGCTGCCGGCGGCGCTTGGCGCCAAGATATCCAGTCCCGCCCGGGTCGTCATCGCCCTCGCCGGCGATTTCGGATTGCAATTTACAGTGAACGACCTGATGACTGCAGTGGAGGTCGGACTGAGTCTGCCCATCGTGGTGTGGAACAATTCGGCTCTGGGCCAGATTCGCGACGACATGGTGGCTGCGGGAATTCCGCAGCTCGGAGTGATCGGGCGCAATCCGGACTTCGTCGCTCTCGCCCGCGCCTATGGCGCTGAAGGTTATCGCGTACGCGATGCCGCCGCACTCACCGACGCTATACGCACGGCGCTGACTCATGAGGGGCCCACGGTGATCGAAGCCATCGCCTCGAGCTTCGAGAAATAGCCTAGCAGCCAACCAGTCACGCGTCTTGCTATGATCGCGGGTCGGTACGCCATCGATAACGCATTCGACCACCAACCAAGGGGATAACATGAAGAACACACTGAGCCGCGTTGCGGCGCTCGCAGCAGCCCTGACGACCTTACCGGCCTTTGCCGCCGAACAAATCAAATTGGTAGAACGGGCGGTAGGCGAGACCACTGTGGATCTGGGTGCGAAGGGTGATTCCGTCGGCGACATGCTGGTGTTCTCGAACGGCGTATTCGACACCGCCAACAAGACGCAGATGGGCACCGATCAAGGCTATTGCGTGCGCACCGTCGTCGGCAAGAGCTGGGAATGTTTCTGGACTTTGACGTTGAAGACCGGGCAGATCACCATCGAAGGCCCCTTCTCGGATGTGGGCGATTCGCTGTTCAGCATCACCGGCGGCACCGGCAAGTACGCGGGCGCCAAGGGCAGCATGGCGCTGCATCCGCGCGATGCGAAAGGGTCGAGCTACGACTTCACCTACGATCTGCTGTAATGCCCTACACGCTCGAAAGCTGCCTGCGCAGTCGGCGCGATTTCCCTGCCATCGTAAGGAACCCTGAACTTGCCTTCCTCGACGGGCCCGGGGGCAGTCAGGTGCCGAGCGTCGTGGTCGATGCCATCGCCGATGTCTACGCCTCGTGCAATGTAAACACGCACGGCAACTTTGCACCCTCGCGCGAAGTGGATCGGCGCATGGAGAATGCACGCAGCGTGGTGGCTGCCTTTCTCGGTGCGGAAAGCGGCGCCTGCATCTCCTTCGGTCAAAGCATGACCACTCTGTGCTTCAATCTGAGCGTCGCCATCGGCCGCACCTTGGCCAAAGACGACGAAGTGCTCATCACCCAACTGGATCACGAAGGCAATCGGGGACCGTGGCTCAGCCTGCGAGAGCGCGGTGTCATCGTGCGCGAAGTGCGTCTGCTGGAAAGCGGAGAACTGGATGCCGCCGACATGGCCGCTAAAATCACTCCGCGCACGAAACTGTTTGCCATCGGCGCATCGGCCAATTCGCTGGGAACCGTCAATGATATTGCCCTGGCGCGGCGCCTGACCCGAGAAGTGGGCGCGCTGCTCGTGATTGACGCCGTGCACTATGCACCGCACTTCCCGATCGACGTAATGGCGCTGGGCACGGATTTTTTGCTTTGCTCCGGCTATAAATTCTATGGCCCGCACGTGGGCGTGCTGTATTCACGGCCCGGTGCGCTCGATCAATTGCCCACGGATCGCTTGAGCGTGCAGGATCCCGCAGCACCCTACCGCATCGAAACCGGCACCCTGAATCATGCAGCCATCGACGGGGTGCGTGCGGCCGTTGAGTACATTGCAAGCTGGGGCGCGGGTAGCAGCTTACGGGAACGTATCGTCGATGCCATGAGACAGATCGCCGCGTACGAACATGACCTAGCTCAGTACTATCACGATGCCGTGAAGCGTATACCGGGCGTGCGTGTCTGGGGGCCGGACTTTGCGGCCGGGCGGGCGCGTGCGCCGACGGTGTCCATCACTCTCGACAAAGCCACCGCGGCGCAGGCCGCGATCGCGGCGGGCGAGCAAGGCATTTGCGTTTGGGACGGAGACTTTTACGCCGCGCGTCCGGTGCAAGTGCTGGGATTGGCCGAGGGTGGCGGACTGCTGCGCACCGGTATTTCCATGTACAACACGCGCGATGAGTTGAACCGCCTGCTGACGGTGTTGAAAACACTGTCCTAGGCTAAGACGGCGAGATGCGCCGCCAGCGGCCAGCACCGTTCCGCAGAACCCGCCGCCCACAATGGCTATGGTGTTGCGCATCCTAAAAAATTCTACCAAGCAGGTAAATTGTTCTTCCGTTAGCATTCTGGCCAATTCGTGGTCAAATGGCGCACTAATTTCAGCGAGGGGCAGGCCTATGCGACCCAGCAAATTGACCTATTACGCAGACTTCGTCGTCTATCCGGTAGTTATCGTCGGACTGGCAGCATTCGGCGTTGCCCGAGCAACCTGGACGGATCGCAGCGAATGGCTGGCTGCCGCGGCGCTGGGCTTCGTGATTTGGACGTTGGCGGAGTACATCCTGCATCGTTCGGTGCTGCACAAGAAAACTTTCTTCGCACCCATGCATGGGCAGCATCACGCCGCCCCGTTG
Organism: Steroidobacterales bacterium; assembly: GCA_038226325.1. Taxonomy (GTDB): domain Bacteria; phylum Pseudomonadota; class Gammaproteobacteria; order Steroidobacterales; family Steroidobacteraceae; genus Bog-1198. The sequence goes on from JBBRQO010000009.1 coordinate 144,154, forward strand.
GCCTATATAGGCACGCCGCCATGGGTCAGCGTCTCGGTGCTTACTGCGATTTTCCTGCTGCCCGTCTGGCTATGGGTGGGGTTTGATGTCGCGAACGGCCTTACGGTAGGCGTCATGACCGGCTATTGGTGGTATGGCGTGGTGCATCACATCGTCCATCACCACACCAGCTCTCCCTCCCCCACTTATTTCAACAGCCTGCGTGCCTGGCACATGCGGCATCATTATTCGCCCAAGGGCGGCAACTTCGGCGTCACCACGTCGCTGTGGGACCATGTCTTCCGCACCGCCATCAGCGTGCGCGACAAAGCAACCGTGTCGTCATGAATGCAGTGTTGAGCGCAACGAATCCCATGCGCACGGACGGCTTCGAATTCGTCGAGTACGCGGCGCCGGATCCGGACTTGTTGCGCCGATTGTTCGAGCGGATGGGGCTGCCGGCAGTCGCGCGGCATCGTTCGAAGAACGTGACACTGCACCGTCAAGGCGACATCAATTTCATCATCAACGCCGAGCACGATAGCTTCGCGCAGAAGTTCGCGCGCGCCCACGGTCCCTGCGCGTGCGCCATGGCATTCCGCGTCGCTGACGCCCGCTTCGCCTATGCGCGCGCACTTGAGTTGGGAGCCAAGGCGGGACCCGCCACCGCCGGACCGATGGAACTCAACATTCCATCCATCGTCGGCATCGGCGGCAGCTTGATCTATCTCGTCGACCGCTACGGCGACCGCACGATTTACGATGTAGACTTCGTTCCGGTTGTTGCGTCCCGCGCCGGGTCAACCACGGATGAGCCGGCGGGTCTCACCCGCATTGATCATCTGACCCACAATGTCCGGCGCGGCAACATGAATGTCTGGGCGGGCTTCTACGAAAAGTTGTTCGCGTTTAAGGAAATCCGTTATTTCAGCATCGAAGGTAAGGAAACCGGCCTGTTTTCGCGTGCGCTCACCTCACCCTGCGGCAAAATCCGTATCCCCATCAACGAAAGTCAGGACGACAAGAGTCAGATCGAGGAATACCTGAACGAATACAAGGGAGAAGGCATCCAGCACATCGCTTTGGGGACCGACGACATCTATTACACGGTCGATGCACTGCGCCGGCGCGGCGTCGAATTTCAAGACACGCCCGCCACTTACTACGAAGGTGTTGATGGCCGTGTTGCCGGCCATGGCGAAACCTTGAGCGAACTGCAAGTACGCAATATTTTGATCGATGGCAATGCTGCCAGCGGAATACTGCTACAAATCTTCACCAAGAATGCCATCGGACCGATTTTCTTCGAAATTATTCAGCGCAAGGGCAACGACGGCTTCGGTGAAGGGAATTTTCAAGCACTATTCGAGTCGATCGAGCTCGACCAGAAGCGGCGCGGCGTTATTTAGGCCGGGCCGCGTAGGCCGGGCCGCGTAGGCCGGGCCGCGTAGGC
>JBBRQO010000010.1:0-134202 GCA_038226325.1 Steroidobacterales bacterium
CGACTTCGCGCCGCTTCCGCAGGAACGCGCCGCCGCTCTGCGTGAAGTGCTGACCGACCGGGTGACGATCGCCAATCCATTCGACATTCACACCTATCTTTGGTTTGATCCGCCGGCCTTGAAGCGTGTGTTCACCGAAGTATTGCACTCGGGGTATGACGCGGCCGGGTTCATGCTCGATAGTCCGCCGGAGGGTAAGGCCGATTCCGCCGCCTACGACGCCGTCATCGATGTGTTCATCGAAGCGGCGCGCGGTGCGCCGACGCGTGCGGCTTTGATCGCCTCGCTGCCCGAGACCATCAGCGAGGGGGTGCGCCAACGTTGTATGGACGCCGGCGTCATTCCGTTGCAGGGTCAGCGCGAAGCTCTGGAAGCGCTCGCTTTGGCCGCAGGCGTGGGTACTGCCTGGATGAACAATACAGGGGTGCAATTGCAGCTGCCTGCGGCGGCCGTAGGGACCCAGCACGATGCGGCCATATATGCTTTGAACGAGCATGCAGGCAAGGCGGCCCTCGCAGTCTTCGGAGTACGCGTCCCGAGGGGTACGTTGGCGCCCGCTGCCACGGCCGCGGCAGCGGCGCTTGCCCTGGGATTTCCGGTGGTCATCAAGGCCTCGGGTGAGCACCTCGAACATAAGACGGAAGCGGGCGGAGTGGTGCTGAATATCCGCACCGAGGCCGACGCCGGTACTGCCGCACTGCGGCTGGGGAAACTATCCGCCACCTTGTTGGTGGAAGAGATGCTCACCGACGGGGTGGCCGAGATTCTGATCGGCATCATCGTCGATCCGCAGTTTGGCCAGGTGCTGGTCCTAGGGGCCGGCGGCGTGCTGACCGAATTGCTTGCTGACAGCGTCAGTTTGCTGCCTCCATGGACGCGTCCCTCCATAGAATCCGCCCTGCAACGTCTCACCGTTCGCAAATTGCTCGACGGCTATCGCGGCAAGCCAGCCGCCGACATAGAGGGGCTGATAAGCACTGTCCTCGCAGTGGCGCAGTACGCGACTGCTCATTTGGCGACATTAATTGAGCTCGACGTCAATCCTGTCATCGTACGCCCCGCAGGGTTGGGCACGGTGGCGGTGGACACCATGATTCGCTTGCGTAAGGAGTAATGACATGTCAGATGGAGTCCGCACCGTCAAAGACGGCGCAATACTTGAAATCACCCTCGATCGGCCGAAAGCGAATGCCATCGACCTCGCCGCAAGCCGGCGTCTGAACCAAATTGTCACCTCGTTCCGCGACGACCCGGAGTTGCGCATTGCCATCGTTACCGGCGCCGGCGACCGATTTTTCTCTCCCGGTTGGGACCTCAAGGCGGCGGCAGCGGGCGAGGAATCCGACTCCGATTGGGGAGTGGGTGGTTTTGCCGGCTTCAATTATCCGCGCAATCTCAACAAGCCAATCATTGCAGCGGTTAACGGCATCGCCTGCGGCGGCGGTTTTGAAATCGTACTAGGCACCGACATTATCGTGATGGAAGAACACGCCAAGTTCGCGCTGCCGGAGATCAACGTGGGGGTGCTGGCGGACGCAGGCACAGTTAAGCTGCGGCGCCGAATTCCCTACCATGTGGCCGTCGAATTCTTGCTGACCGGCCGCTGGATGGACGCCGCAGAAGCCAAACACTGGGGCTTGGCCAATCACGTTGTGCCCAAAGGCGAGGCGTTAAACAAGGCGCGGGAAATCGCTCGGCAATTGGTAGCCGGTCCGCCCTTGCTATTTCCGGCCATTAAACAACTGCTGCGGCACACCGAGATGATCCCCGAGCATGAAGCCTTCGAGCTGCATGATTCGCTGGATGCGGTGCAAAGAGTTATTCGCTCCGATGACTTGAAAGAAGGCACGCGCGCCTTCACGGAAAAGCGCGCGCCCCGCTGGAGTGGCCGCTAACCTAGCCTCAGATCAATTGGGATGCCGGCACCACCACGATTCTTGTAACCGTCGTTTTAACCAAGCGCGTAACTCGGCTCGGCGGACTATAGCCGACCACTTTCAACGCCCGGCGCCATGCAGCAGCCTGCGGAGCGGGCGCGGGCGGATCGTAGGGCGCCAGCGGCGGAGTTTCTGGACTTGAAGGCGTGGGCAAGTTCTCTGCGTGCATATCTGACTCCTTCATTGAAAACCGAGCCAAGTATGTGACGAGGACCTGTGTATTACGGTCGGTGCAGCACTACGCCTGCTGTAGGACTTCACACCTCGCGCGTAGTCCGTCATATGCTATTGCCCAATCAACGCGAATAGACTACAGCGCGAGGTAAGGCCAATTGCCGGCGGCAGCATTTGAAATGTCGCCCCTGTCCCCGGCTCGAGGTTGACGCACGGCGGCGATGTCACGTCGGTAGTCCGTTTCAAGCGCTGTGGCCGCGGCCAATTCACGCAGCAGCTTGCACATCTGCACTTGGGCTCGGCCCAAGGTGTCACTCAACTCTGCCGACCAAGTCAATGCACGCGCATCATCCAATTCGCGTGATACTCGCCACAGCTGCTGAGAGAACAGCTCGGCGGTACGGCCTCGATACCGCGCGACAGTGGCCCGTATGCCGGCACTCATACTGTGGTAAGCGGCACGCAGTGGGCTGTAGTCTTGCTGATAAGTCAGATTCGGATGCGCGCGCAGCACACCGGTGACTATGCGGGCAATCCGCCAGCAGCTCTGGGCGCCGCGCGAACGTGTTGAATTGCGCAGCGGCGCTGCCGAATCCATTGCCAACGCCAGCGCCCTTGCGCTGAACGCCGTATCGCGCAATCGTCGTAAACGCATGACTTCAACATCAATCATATGTCACCTGAAGCCTGACAGGTCCGCAACGCATATACGTAGGGACGTTGGTGCTATTTTAAATAGCCAGGTGCAAAATCTCTGTAGGACAGTCGCTTGACCCGGTGCGGGCCCTTACTCGCAGAGTTTTGATAATGTTAAATAAAATCGACATTCCGGATTGCCGGAGCGAATTTAGCCGCCCAAGGGCCTCAGCAGCCCGCGAGAAATAATGTGCCGCTGCACCTCGCTGGTACCGTCCCAAATGCGTTCAATGCGTGCGTCGCGCCAAATGCGCTCCAGCGGCAAGTCGCTCATCAGCCCCATGCCGCCGTGAATCTGCAGGGCCTCATCGGCCACCATCGCCAGCATTTCGCTGGCTTTGACTTTCGCAATGGCCATGTCCATGTCGGTATCGATCTTCCGATCACGCTTCCATGCGGCTTCCAAGGTTAACAGTTCCGCAGCGCGCAGTTCGACGGCCATATCGGCCAGCTTGAAGCTCACTCCCTGGAATTTGCCGATAGGCTGGCCGAATTGCACGCGATCCACCGCCCATTGCGTCGACAGTTCCAGCGCACGTTCAGCGCGTCCTAAACAAGTGGCGGCCACTTGAAGGCGGGTGGCGCCCAGCCAGGTGTTGGCCACATCGAAGCCTCGATGCAATTCACCCAGTATGGCGGACTTCGGCACGCGGCAATTGTTGAATTCCAGAATGCTGTTGGTATAGGCGCGATGCGACACGTTCTTATACCCCGGCCGCACTTCGAATCCCGGGTGTCCCATGTCGATCAAAAACGCGGTCATTTTTTTTCGCACGCCATGCGCACCGGTCTCTTCACCGGTAGCGGCAAACAGGATGACGTAATCCGAATGATCTGCGTGACTGATAAAATGTTTGGTGCCGTTGATCACGAAATCCCCGCCCGACTCCACCGCTGTGGTCTTCATGCCGCGAAGATCCGATCCGGCGCCGGGTTCGGTCATGGCCAGGCATTCAACCCGATCTCCGCGCACCGTCGGCAGCAGATAGCGCTCTCTTTGTTCGCCCTCGCAGGCGAGCAGGATATTCGACGGGCGGCCGACGCAGGAGTAGTGCAAGGCATAACTGGTGCGCCCCAATTCCTTCTCGTAAAGAACCCAGGTAACGGTATCCAGCCCTGCCCCACCCACATCCACCGGCATGTTCGCCGCATACAAGCCGGCATCAATCGCCTTGGCTTTGAGCTCCCGATGCAGATCCTCGCGCAGGACTCCCGTCTCCTCGACCTCCTTCTCGTGCGGGTAAAGTTCGTTGAGCACGAAATCCCGGGTGGTCTTGATGATCATCTGCTGTTCATCGTTGAGTGAAAAGTCCATTGTCAAGTCTCCCTCGTTACTCGGTTCGCCGCGCGCGTCTCGCACCGGCCCATTGGCGCAACAGATCCAGCTGCAATCGCAGCTGTTCAATCTGCATGGCTGCCGGCCAATCTCTCGGGCTGGTGACCGCACTCGCGGTCAAGCCGTTCATGAACGTCACCACCGACCGCAGCACTTGATCGCGCACCGGCTGCGGCCAGGCGGGCCATTCCGCCCAGTACTCGGCGAAGCAGCGTGCGAACAGGCGCATGTATTCTCGATGCACCCATACGTTTAGCCGCTTGAGCTTTTTATCCGCCGACACCTGACCCCAAAAGGCCATCCAAAATGCGCATTCGGTGAATCGCTGCGGATCGATGGCCAGTGCTTCGGATAGGACTTCCAGCAAATTCGCCTCGTCCGTTTCGCGCTCGCGGGTCAGCCTCTGCTCGATTCGCAACAGCATAAGGCGCAGGGCGGCGAGAATGATCTCCTGCTTCGACTCGTAATAGTGAGCCACCATGCCCGTGGTGTAGCCGGCCGCACGCGCGATTCGCGCCACGGTGGCCTGCTCGAATCCATAATTCGCGACTACCTGGCATGCCACGTGAGCAATTTCGTCGCGCCGCTTTGCGTGATCGACGATCTTCGGCATGGCTAGGTCTGGCGTTTTCCCGACCCGACCGCGCGGCCGGCTTCAGCAGGCCGTGGCAGGGTCGCCTGCGCGCGCACAATTTCCGCCAATTTGGCGCGCACCTTGGCATCCGCGGCTGACGCCTTCGCGGCAGCGGTATCGACGTGGAGATACATTTGGTCGGCTGTGGCAATCAGCTGGTCATCGCGGCCGCGAAACATCCGCTGAAAGACGTGCAATCGCTTGTCGTCGGCCTCGAGCACTTGCGCAGTTACATACAACGACTCGCCCACCTTGGCCTCCCCTAAGTGTCGGATATGATTCTCAACGGTGTAGTACATGCGCCCTGTGCCGCGGTACGCCTGGTCGACTCCGACCTGGCGAAACAGCGGCTCCATCGCATCGCCGAACATCTGGGCGTAGCGAAAGTCAGACATGTGACGGTTATAGTCGACCCATTCCGGCCTGACGACGGCGTCCAGCAAGCGCAGCGGCACGCCCGATTCGCCGGCCGGTAGTCCCCGACCGGCAGATGCATCCTTGAACAGACGTTCCTCGAGCGAGCGTAAGGTGGCGCCGGCGCCGATATTGTATTGCCGCAGCACCTGCTGTATGGCGACCAAATAATCGTCCCGCAGTCGTTCCAACTCGCGGATAGAACGCCCGGCCGCCTGCGCCTGAGTACCCTCGACCATGCGATCGATCAAGGACTCCGTGAGTTCGGGCGCTTCCAGCTTGGTCCATGGCCACTTCAGGCAGGGCCCAAACTGCGCCAGCATGTGCCGCATGCCGCTCTCACCGCCGGCCAGGTGGTAGATCAGATTCGTGCCCATCGCCGCCCAGCGCAACCCCGGACCGTAAATGATGGACTCGTCGAGCTCACCGGTGGTGGCGATGCCGTCATTGACCATGTGCAGAATCTCGCGCCACAAGGCTTCCTGCAGACGATCGGTGAGGTGCCCCGGAATTTCGCGACGCACGTGCAGCGGATGCATGCCGATGTAAGTGAAGAATATAGCCGCCGCATCGATGGTGCTCTGCAAGGTCTGTTGGCCACCGACCAACTCCACCAAGGGGAGCAAGTACACGGGATTGAACGGATGAGCAACGCAGAAACGCTCCGGCGCGATCATGTCGCGCTGCAAATCGGTGGGGGTGAGACCCGAGGTGCTGGAGGCGATGATGATATCAGCTGCGGCATGGCGGCTGACCTCGGCCAGCATGCGTTGCTTCAACGGCAGCTGTTCCGGGATGTTTTCTTGAATAAAGTCGGCCCGCTGCGCCATCACCTTCAAATCGGTGGTAAAGGACAAAATGCCCTTGGGCGGCAACGGCGCGGAGGTCAGCCTCGCCAGCGCCGGCTCGGCATTGGCAACCGCGCCGCGTATCCATTCTTCCATTTCCGGTTTGACGTCCGCTGCAATGACATCGATCCCGAAATGCAGGGCCCGTGCGGCCCAACCGCCGCCGATAACGCCGGTGCCCAGAAGTCCTAGTGTCTTCACTATCCGCATGCTTGTCATCCTCGCGAACGCCGGTCTTTGTAATATCTTGAGTATAATATAAAAACCGCTGCAGTGGCAGACCCCGCGCGGAACTGTCAGACTCGTTGGCGGCTCTACTGACAAGGGGGAACGGCACATGAGAAACATCGCAGTTCGGCGCGGCTTGATACTGGCTATTGGATTCGCGGCAGCCGCGGCAAGCTCTACGGTGTCGGGCGCCGAAGACGTGGTGCGCACTCCCCTGCCGGACGGCAATCCATTTCCGATTTCCGCCGCGGTCACCGTGCGCGCGGGCTTGGATACGGTCTATGTCAGCGGCGCGCTGCCGTCCGCGATCAACAAAGATGCGCCGAAAGGCACGCCCGCGGAGTACGGCGACATGACAACCCAGACAGTCAGCGTATTGACCCAGATCAAGGGCACGCTTGCCAAACTGGGGCTGGGCATGGGCGATGTGGTCAAGATGACGGTCTTCATGGTGGCCGATCCGGCCAATGACAATAAACTGAATTTTCCAGGCTTGATGGCCGGCTACAGCCAGTTTTTCGGCACGACGGAGCAGCCGAACAAACCCGCGCGCAGCGCCATGCAAGTGGCCGCGTTGGTCGCGCCAGGTGCTCTATTGGAAGTCGAAGTCATCGCCGCGAAGCCGCGACAGCCCAAGCTACATCCCGCCAAGACGCCTTAAAAAGCGTTTGACGGTTACTTTTGCGCGCCGCCCAGCACTGTAGTGATGGGCGGCGCCGCCTTGGGAATGTCATGGTGGTAATCCTTGCCGACAAACGCGGCCACCGTGGCAGCGATTTGCGCCTGGGTCACCGCGGCGACATGCGTACGCTCGCCAAGCGGCGCGGTATCCGGTCCGATGACGGCGATCCAAATATTCTCCGAACCCTTTTCCTCAACGCCGTGCTCCTTCCATTCGGTGGGCCCACTGCCCCGCCCATGATCGGCTGTGATGATGAAAGTCGTCGTGCCCCGGTATTCAGGCATGGCCTGCATGGTGTCCCACAACTGCTGTACGAAATGGTCCATGCGGTGCGCGCTGTCGAGCACCAGATCGTAACGTCCCTGATGGGCCCAATTGTCGGTCTCGCCGTAGCCCACGAACAAGACACGCGGATGCGCTGACTTGACGTAGTCCAACAGCGGAATCTGCAGCAAGGAATTCGCGACATCCTCTTCGTCGAAGCGGGTCGTGGTTTCGTACAGCTCACGTAGCAGCGCGTCGCGGGGCGTCTCATGTTCGTTCTTCGGCAGGGTCCACCCAGTCTGGATCACCAAGCCGCTGCGGCTCTTGCGGAAAATGTCCTGGTACACATCCCAGGTGCCGTAAACCGCGACCTTGCCGCGGAATTCATCGAATTTATTCAACCACTCGAATACCGTGGCATTCGGATTCGGACCGAACTCGTTCTTGTCGATGGCATCGTTGGGATACCCCGTCGACATCTCGTTGTAGCCCGGATAGGAAAACGCCTTGCCGTTGGTGACATGCGCAACGCTGCCCTTCAACTGATTGCCGTAGATCTGTCCTTGCTTGGCCACGGTTCCCCACAAGAATGGAAACAGCAGTGCGCGCCGCGCTTGCGCGTCCTCGCGCCAGTAGCGCTTTTTCAGCTCCGGTTCGGCCAGCCAGTTGCCGCCCGACTTCTCATCGAGCAGCGTGGGATCAGCCCCGGTGAATACTTCCTGCCAACGCAGCCCGTCGCTGACGATCAGTACGACGTTTTGCGTCTTGCCGGCAAGTGCCGGCGCCGCGCCGAACAGCAGCAGCGCGCCGGCAGCGAGCGCATGGAAGGTAATGGCGATTCGTATGTGCATGCGTATTCAACCTATGGCTCTGTCACTTACTGATGCAGGACGACCGCGCAATTCGCGGTCCAACTTAAATACACCTCGTCGCTCCAATCGATGGCCCATTCCGACGTGCGGCGGTCGTTTTGTGCAAAGACGGTCACGAGTTTGCCGGTTTCCGTCTTGATCCGATAGGTCGAGCGATTGCCGAGGTAACCCAATTCCCAGACCGTGCCCTTGACTTGGTTGAAGCGATTGCCGGCAATCGGCTCCTTGCTTAAGCGAATCTTCTCCGGGCGCAATGCCACCCATACCCGCTGACCACTGCCGAAGCGGCCGAGTTCATCCACGATCAGGTCGCACCCCGCCTCGGCGCTTCGCACGATGAGGTGGCCGGGCTCGCTGCCGCTCACGGTGCCTTCGAATAGATTGGTGGTGCCGATGAAATCGGCGACGAAGCGGCTCTGCGGAAACTCGTAAATCTCCGAGGGCGTGCCCACTTGCACGACCTGGCCCCGGTTCATGACGGCGATGCGCGTCGATAACGCCATGGCCTCGTCTTGATCGTGCGTGACGAAGACGAAGGTGATGCCGACCTGAGATTGGATATTCATGAGCTCGAATTGCGTCTGCTCGCGCAATTTCTTGTCAAGAGCGCTCAACGGCTCGTCGAGCAACAGCACTTTGGGACGGCGAATGAGCGCCCGCGCCAGCGCCACTCGCTGCCGCTGGCCACCGGAGAGCTGGTGCGGTTTGCGCTTCGCCAGCGCACCCAGCTGCACCATGTCCAATGCATCTTGAATTCGCTTCTGCTTGACGGACGCATCCAAAGTCATGCGCCGCAAGCCGTATCCCACATTATCCTGCACCGTCATGTGCGGAAACAAAGCGTAGGACTGGAACATCATATTGACCGGGCGCTCGTGCGGCGGCACCTTGGTCATGTCCACATCGTCAATCATGATGCGCCCGGTACTCGGGGTCGCAAAGCCGGCGAGCATGCGCAGCAATGTGGTTTTGCCGCAGCCGGAAGCGCCGACCAGGGCGAACATTTCGCCCTTGTAGATCCTGAGGTTGACACTGTCTACGGCGGTGAACGCGCCGAAGGTTTTGTTGATGCTCTCGATAATAATTTGCGGCGTTGCGTCCGGGTCGAGCCAGGGCCGGTCGGCAATCGATTTGGGGGTAGCGGCCACGCCTTCCTAAAACTCCGCGGGTGGCGTCGCGCGGCGGCGATCAGGCGCGAAGAATGGACGCTCGACGACCTGCGCTCGCGACATACGACGCTCCCATACGAGTTCACGGTTCAAATAAATTTCAGCCCACAGCGTCGAGCCAATCTGAAAATGCGGCGTATCGACGATAGCAAGGGCGATGTTACGCTTGCAAGTCGGCGACCAAATCGCGGAAGTGACGCTGCCGATTTCACGCTTGCCGCTGTCATCGGTGTATAGCAACGAATTGTGCGCCGGTTTGTTGCCGGCGATGTCCAGGCCCACCAGTTGGCGCCGCGGACCTTCGATTATTTCGTTGCGTAGCGCGCGCCGTCCGGTGAAATGGCCCTTGTTGAAGTCCACCAGCCAACCTAAACCCAACTCCAGGGGTGAGCGATCGCGGCCGGTACGAAGGGTGTGCTCGGCCGAGACGAAATCCACGTTCGGCAGCAGAAAACCCGCCTCTATTCGCGCAACATTCAGCGCCTGCGAACCGATGGCGCGAATGCCTCGCGAGCGCCCTGCCATCATCAAGCCATCCCAGACGGTTTCGGCTGCCTGCGGCTCCATCCACAGCTCGTAGCCCAAGTCGCCGGTGAAGCCGGTGCGCGACACGGTGAGCCGCAGTGAGCCGAACCCGAAGTAGCCGATTTCAAAGGGCTTGAGTTTCTCGATACCCTGAAGACCCAGCGCCTTGAGCACCGCGCAGGAAGTCGGCCCTTGTACGGCCAGGGCGGCTATCTGCTCGGTGACTTCGCTGATCTCGACGTCGAATCCGATTGCCGAATCGAGCAGCCAATCGATCTGGCGTTCCGCCGTACAAATCCGATACTCGCCCTCGCCTAAGCGAAAGATGGTGCCATCGTCGATGAGATGGCCGGCATCGTTGCACCATACGCAGTAGGCAACGCGATCCGGTTTGAGCTTGGCGACATCGCGTGTGACCAGTCGATTAAGGTAGTGCAGCGCATCCGGGCCCACCACGCGATACTTCACCATGGGTGTCAGGTCGTACAGCGTGGTCGCATTGCGAATCGCGAAGTATTCCTGCTCCATGGTGGTGAATACATCCACTGTCGTGTAGCCCGCCCACGGAATAAAGCTGTCGACTTGGCTCAAGGCACGCGCGCGCTCGTGAAACGGCGTCTTCAGCAGCGGTTGCTGGAAATGCGGCGCGACGGATTCGTTCATGGTGAATTTAAGCTCACTTTGAGTACTTCCTGCGCGGCATTGCGACCCGCGATCCCCATGACACCGCCGCCCGGGTGACAGCCGGCGCCACAGAGGAACAGACCATCCACCGGAGTCCGGTACTGCGCCGCCCCCGGCACCGGACGAACCATAAAGAACTGATCGAAGGCCAAGTCGCCGTGATGCCAGTGCCCCCCGCTCATGCCGAATTGCGCTTGCATATCGGCCGGCGTCACCAGTTCCGCCCCCACTATGCAGGAGCGAAGGCCGGGCGCGTAGCCCTCCAATGCATCCACCGCCGCATCAATACAGCGTTGCCGGCCGCTCTGCCAACCTTCCTTGAGCGCGTACGGCGCATATTGCACGATGGCGGAGAGAACGTGTTGTCCGGCCGGAGCCAACGATGGGTCGTTGGCAGTGGGCACCGTGATCTCCATCACCGGCGCCGCCGAGAACTCGCCGTACTTCGCATGATTGTAGGCGTGCTCGATGTGCTGCAGGGAGGGTGCAATCAGCAAGCGGCCGCGCAGGCTGGAGTCACTGACACCGCTGAATTCAGGCCTGCGATTCAGTGCCAGATGCAGCTTTGCCGCGAGCCCCTGGCTGCGGATGTGGTTCACGCGGCGTACGAAGCCCGTGTCGAGATGGCGTGGTCCCAGCAGGCGCAGGAATGTAGTTTTCGGATCAGCGCTGGAAATGACGCTCCCCGCATCGATGCTCTCGCCTGACTCGAGCACTACGCCGACAGCGCGATCGCCCTCGATTCGAATGCTTGCCACAGGCGTGCCGGTACGAATCGTAGCGCCTAGCGCCGCGGCCGCCTTGGCCAGCGCATCACAAAAAGCTCCCAGGCCGCCCTTGGGTTGCGAAAGCCCGGACGCACCGGCGGCAGACTCCCCCGACAGCCGGTACAACAGGGTCAGCACCGTGCCAGGCGAGCGTGGGCCGAAGTTTGCGCCGAGCACGGCATCCAACCCCAAGGCGCCCTTGAGCGCCGTGGAATCGAAGTTCTCCTCGAGCAGATCATAGACATTCATGCCGACGATACGCAGCAGCTCGCGCATATCGCGCCGTCCCAATTTGCGTACCTGCCAGCCGAGACGGAGCAGCGCTATGCGATCGGCCCAACCAGTCGTCCCCAAGCGCGGCGGCACGCGCGAGAACATCGGGACCAGCGCCGCGGCAAGGCGCCGCATGCGCGCCGTATATATCGAATACGCCGCCGCGTCCTCGGGTGTCAGGCTTCGTCCCGCTTCTTCCGCGCCTAAACTCAAGCGCCCGCCGCCGGGCACCAGGGCCGTAGTCGCCATGCCTTGTGCCGCCCATTCGAGTCCATGCGCTTCCAGGTTAAGCTCGCGCAGCAAATCCGCCGGCATCAGATGCAGCAAGTGCGCGCCGGCCGATACGCGAAAACCAGGAGTGAATTCGCGGGTCAGCGCCGCGCCGCCCACCTGCGCCGCGGCCTCCAGTACCAGCACCGATCGGCCGCCCCGCGCCAGTGTCGCCGCGCACACCAGCCCATTGTGTCCGCCGCCGATAATCACGCTGTCGTAGCGCGCTGCGGGTGACGCGATTGCCATCAGTGTGCTCTTCCAAGATCGCGCAGCACGGCGCGTGCGGCGTTTGCGCCGGGAGCGCCCATGACGCCGCCGCCGGGATGCGTGCTCGAACCGCACATATACATGCCGCGCACCGGCGCTCGATACTGGGCGTAACCCGGCACCGGGCGGTTGAACAACAGCTGATCCATGGTCAATTCACCCTGAAAGATATTTCCCTCGGTGAGCCCCACTTCATTTTCTATGTCCCAAGGAGTGCGAATTTCGGCGTGCAATATCAAGTCCTTGAAATTCGGGCTGTGCTGCGCAATGGTGTTGATGACCGTATCGCCGAAGGCCTTGCGTTTGGCGGCATCCCACGGCCCATCGGCCAGCTGGTAGGGACAGTACTGCACGAACACCGACATGTAATGCTTGCCGTCGGGAACCATGGTCGGATCGATTTGTGAGGGAATGAGCATGTCGATGTACGGCGCGCGCGACCAGCGCCCATCCTTCCAATCATCATAGGCGCGCTCCATCATTTCGATGGTATCTGTCACGTGCATATCGCCGCGGGTGCACGGCGAACCTTGCGGTATGGCGGGAAATCGCGGCAGACCATCCAATGCGATGTTCAATTTGCCGGAGGAGCCGCGAATCTTGAAATTCTTTACGTGCCGCAGGAACTCCTCGGGCAAATCCTTCGCATCCATGCTCTCGAGGAAAGTTCGGCGCACATCCAGATTGGATATCACCAGCGGCGCGCGGATTTCCTCGCCGTCCGCCAGCGCAACGCCGGTGGCGCGCCCATTGCGTACCAGAATCTTGGCGACGGGCGCGGCACTGCGAATGCTGCCGCCGCTGGCCTCAAACGAGGCACCGAGCGCCTGCGTAATCGCACCCATGCCGCCGCGTGCAAAGCCCCAGGCGCCTACCGTGTCGTCGATGTCGCCCATATAATGGTGCAGCAGAACGTAGGCCGTGCCGGGCGAGCGCGGCCCCAAAGCCGTGCCGATGATGGAACTGCCTGCAAAGTGCGCCTTGACGATTTCACTTTCGAAATATTCATCGAGAAAATCCGCAGCGCTCATGGTCCAGAAGCGCAAAGTGTCGTACATGCGCTGCTCGCCCAGTCCGTGGAAGCGCTTGCCCAGGTACAGCAGCTCTTGCAGGTCGCGCGGCTTGAACGAAGTGGGATCCGGCGGCTCGCGCATCAGCAGCGGTTTGATGAATTTGCACTGGCGCATCACATCGCGCGAGTAGCGATCGTAGGCCTCGGCGTCGCGCTTCGAATGCCGGGCGATTTCGCGGCGCAGCGCGTCGTGATTATCGTACAGCGCCAGGTGGCCGCCGCCCTGCATCATGGTGCAGCCGCCTTCATAGGGGATGACCTGCAAGCCGTACTTCGGCAGCTCCAGGGTGCGGATGATCTCGGGCCGCAGCAGGCTGCACACGTAGGAGCAATTCGAGTAGGTGAAGTCCTGATATAAGCGGCGGCTGACAGCCGCACCGCCGATAAAGGGCTGTCGCTCGAGTACCAGAACCTTCAGTCCCGCGCGCGCCAGATAACAGGCCGCGACCAGACCGTTGTGGCCGGCGCCCACGATGATGGCGTCCAGCTCGCGGGGCGTTGTCACAGCGCCGCTGCTCAAGCAGGCACTTTGTGCGAAGCGCCGCTCGACTTCAACGTGGCATCGACCGCAACCTCGAAGGCTCGCAATGTATCGGCTAGGCAGGATGCATCGTGGGCCGCAGAGACGAACCAAGGTTCGCGCGAATCGGGCTCGCACAGCACGCCTTCGTCGTGCAGCACCTGTGCCATGGCGTCGTAGAAGGAATAATCACTGCTCTTCCAAGCGCGATAGTTACGCGGCGCCTCGTGCGCGAAATACAAACCGCTCATGGACGGATGACCGACGAAGCTATGCGCAATGCCGCGCGCACCTAGCACGGCGCGCATGCCGGTACGCAGGTGAGTGCCGTAGTCGGCAATCCGCTCCAGCGCGTCGGTTTCATCGAGTATCTGCAGACACTTTTCCGCGGCCGCCAACGATACGGAATGCGCCGTATACGTGCCGCCGTGCGCGACGCCCTTGCCGATCTTGCGCATGATCTCCTCGCGGCCGGCGAGCACCGAGATCGGGTAACCGTTGGCGACTGCCTTGGCGAAGGTGCAGAGGTCGGCGTGGACGCCGTACAGTTCCTGCACCCCGCCGCGAGCCACGCGAAATCCGGTTTTGACCTCATCGATGAGCAGTACCACGCCGTGCTTGTCGCATAATTCGCGCGCCGCCCGCAGGTATTCCGGTTCCGCGGCAATACCGAGGCAATTGCCCATGATGGGCTCGATCAGCAGGCAGGCGATGCGATGCGAATTGCGCTTGAAGACATCTTCGAGCTGATTGGCATCGTTGGCTTGCACGAAGTGCGCAAAGCTGCGGGTGCTGATGGGCACGCCTTCGCTGTACGGTTTCACTTCGGGATCACCGACCTGCGACCACTTATCCATCGGCGTGAACCACATCGCGGCATCGAACAAGCCGTGATAGCTCCCCTCGAGAATCACATAATCGTCCTTGCCGGTGTAAGCGCGAGCCAGGCGCAATCCGGCCATGACTGCCTCGGTGCCCGAGTTGGAGAAGCGCACCAGTTCGGCGGCCGGCACCATCTTGGAGATGCGGTCCGCAACGGTGAGCTCCCGTTCCGTGG
This sequence comes from Steroidobacterales bacterium, assembly GCA_038226325.1. GTDB lineage: Bacteria > Pseudomonadota > Gammaproteobacteria > Steroidobacterales > Steroidobacteraceae > Bog-1198. The sequence goes on from JBBRQO010000010.1 coordinate 14,693, forward strand.
ACAGCGCGAACACGCCGCCCACCTGCATGCCCTCGCGCGCTGCCGCATCAACTTCCGGGTGCGCATAGCCGAGAATTGCGGGCCCGTATCCCATGCGGTAGTCGACGTAGTTATTATCGTCGAGATCCGTGATGCGCGCGCCGAAACCGCTTTTCACATAAATGGTGCGCTCGTCGCCCCAGTAACGGAAATTCGACGCCACGCCGAGCGGCAGGCGTTCGACGGCGCGTTTGAAATGCGCGTTGCTCTTGGTCAGATTTCTGGCCATGACGTCCCCCTTGAATTGATTGGAATCACGGATTTTGTACGACCGTAACATTGGCCGTCATTGCCGTCCAGAATTATTATATGGCCATATAATCGAGGCGCCATTCGCAGCCGCCGCGGCGTGAATCGCAATAATATCTTATCGAACAGCCGCGAGCCTGGCTGAGGCGTTTCACGCGAATTACGCCTTGCTGCGCCGCTCCGACTTGCCAATAACGCGCCCTTCGGCGTACATTAAATGACCATATAAGTCGTCGGGAACCGCCATGACCAACCTATCCGTCGCCAAGCGCGCCGACACCGCTGCACACGTCCTGCCCCGCGCACTGCCGGCCTGGGTCTATAACAATAGCGAACTCAACCGGCTGGAACTTGAACGCATTCTGCTGCCGAGCTGGCAAATCGTCTGTCATATCAATTCCATTCCGAAGGCCGGCGACTATGAAACTTTCGATTTGGGCCCGGAAAGTGTCATGGTGCTGCGCGATCGGGATGGCTTAATTCGCGGCTTTCACAATGTCTGCCGGCATCGTGGGGCGCGCTTGCTCGATGGTGCGGGAAATTGTCCCAGCACTATCACCTGCCCCTACCATGGCTGGACTTACAAGCAGGACGGTAGCCTGATCGGCATGCCGGTTCGCGAGAGCTTCCCGGGACTCGACCGCGCGGAACATGGCCTACGCCCGGTGCGCACCGATATTGCCTTCGGCTTCGTGTTCGTTTGCCTGGCCGGCGATCCACCGCCGGTGGCCAAGGTCTGGGGCAAATTGGCAGAGGAGTTTCTGCCCTATAAATTCGAAGACATGGTGCCGATCGGGCCCATCAGCCAGGAAATCTGGCCCGTCGATTGGAAGATTGCCATGGACAATTACCTCGAGTCCTACCATGTACCCGTGGGACACCCCGGTCTGTATCGCATGTTCACGCCGGACTACGAGGACCAGGCCTCGGTGCCGGGAGTGGCGCGCGGCGTAAGCTGGCTGCGCGAACAGGATTCGCCGCGCTGGGCCGAGGGAATGTATCAGCGGATGCTTCGCAATGTCAGCAGCCATTTGCCCGAGGATCAGCGCCGTTGCTGGCGGTTCTACAGCGCGCTGCCGAACCTGGGGATCGACGTATTTCCCGACCAGATGGATTTCTTCCAACTGCTGCCGGCGGGTCCCGGCAAGTGCATGGTGCGTGGGGGTGTGTTCGGATTACCCGATGAGCGTCGCGAAATGCGCGCCATGCGCTATCTGAGCTCGCGCATCAACACTCAGGTGAACAATGAGGACAAATGGCTGTGCGCACGGGTGCAGCGCGGACTGGCCTCCGGCAGCTATAAGCCGGGGCCTTTATCTCAGCTAGAGGGCTGGATGCTCGAGTTTCACAACCTGCTGCGCGAACGAATTCCTGAATTCGCCTTGGCGAGTCCGCCGAAACAATTCGCCTAATCGTCTGCGGCCTAAGGCCTGGAGAGGGGTGGGAAATAAGTTCGGCGGAGTTAACCGAGGTGAATCCAGGCCGACTTGGTTTGCGTGTAACTGAGCAGGCTCTCCACGCATTTATCACGTCCCTGGCCCGACTGCTTATAGCCGCCGAAGGGCTGAGTCATATCGCCGTGGTCGAAGCAGTTGACCCAAATGACGCCGGCCTCCAGATCGCGCACGGTCTTATGCGCTGTGCTCAAGTCCCGCGTCCACACCGACGCGGCCAGTCCATAAATCGAGTCGTTGGCGACGCTTAGCGCTTCGGCCAGACCGTCGACCTCGATCGCCGCGGCAACCGGCCCGAAAATCTCTTCCTGCGCGATGCTCATGCGATTATTGACGCCGGAAAACAACGTCGGATTGACGAAAGAACCCGGCATATCCGGCGAGCCGCCGCCAAACTCCAGGCGCGCACCTTCAGCCTTGCCGCGCGTGATGTAGCTCATGACCCGCGTGCGATGCGAGGCCGTTACCAATGGGCCCAAATTGGTGGTCGGATCGAGCGGATCGCCGGCTCGATACATGTCTTTGCCGCGCTCGATGAATCGCGCCAGAAACTCCTTGGCAATAGGCCGATCGAGCAGCAGGCGCGAGCCCGCGTTGCAGACCTCGCCCATGTTGCCGAAGATGCCGTTGATGGCATAGGTCACCGCCGTGTCGAGATCGGGCAGATCCGCCAGGAATATTTGCGGAGTCTTGCCGCCGCATTCCAGGGCAACGCGTTTCATGTTCGACTGACCGGCGTAAATCAACATCTGCTTGCCGATTTCGGTGGAACCGGTGAATGCTATTTTCGCCACATCATTGTGCAGCGCCAATGCGGCGCCCGCGGTCTCGCCCAGGCCGTTGACCACATTGAATACACCCGGCGGCCCGCCCGCCTCCACGAACAGTTGCGCCATCAGCAGTCCTGACAGCGGCGACTGTTCGGCCGGCTTCAGCACCACCGAGTTGCCCGCGGCGAGCGCCGGCGCCACCTTCCATGCCGCCATCAGCAAGGGATAATTCCACGGCACGATGCATCCGACAACGCCCAGCGGCTCGCGCAGAATGTAGTGAAAGGCATCGGCCGCCGTGGCGGTTACCTGGCCATCCATTTTGTCGATGAGTTCGCCGAAATAGGCGAAGTTCCGAGCCGCCGCCGGCACGTCGATGGTGACCATGTCCGTGATGGGCTTGCCCATGCAAAGGGTGTCGAGAATGGAAAATTTCTCGTTGTTGTCTTCGAGCAGCCGGCTATACGTCTGCATGATGGCCATGCGCTCCCGCGGTGCCATGCGGCTCCACACCCGCGCGGCAAAGCTGCGCTTGGCCGACGCCACCGCCGCATCGATGTCCGCTGCAGTGCCTGCGCTGACTTCGCACAGCGGCTTGCCCGTGGCAGGGTTGACCACGGTAAAACGGCCGCGCGCCACCGAATCCACATACTGACCATCGATGAAATGCCGGGTCTCATAGCGCACCGCAGCGGCGCGCGCATGCCAATCTTTAGTGGTGAGGGACGTCAAATTCATCGCATTCTCCGCAGGATGGTGGGGCCTTCGCCGTCAGCTTTCTAGGCGGCGAAGTTGCTCAGTATAGTGAATTTTCTCAAGCGTCGTTCGGCGGCCGGGCGAGGCCCAGCATAGGCACCAGAGCCAGCAATTGCCGTCGAAATGCGCTCACGGCCGGCGCGGCGCGCGCACCTTGTGCTGCCTCATGACCAAAGGTCACGATGCCCACCTGGGTGGATTCCGCGACCGCGATTGCTGCCCGCCGGGCATAGGGGCTTTGGCGCGAGGCGAGGTATTGCGCGACGCGCGCCGGGCGCTCTGCTTCGCACGACGAATAATCATATTGCCGCAGCAGGCTGCGCCCCGGCCCCAACGGCAGCACCTGAAATAGGCTGAAGCCGTCCGGCCGCACCTCAATCAGGTGATTGGGAGCAATAAATCGCCGCTGCCAGCGAAAATCTACGGTGGCTCCCAGCAGTTTGCTATAGGCGCGGGCGCTCCAACTGAGGCGCTCCGTGTACAACATGGCTGTGCTCATCGATTCCAGCCATTGTTCGACCACGAGTTTCCAGTCTGCGGCCATCACCGACTCAACCGGCACGCTCACCGGCCGCGATCCCGGCGGCGGCGAGAATTCCTGCCAGGAGTCCGCGATCTCCAATAAGGGTCGGTGACGCTGCGCCGAGCGCACCAGAATCAGCTCACCCAGTATCCGCAGTTCCAGCGGCGTCAAATCCGCACTGCCGCGTGAGCCTCGGCGCCGGCCGTCCAGTTCGAATTGCACGCCATGTATCGTGCATTGAATAACGTTAACGTGCCCAGACTGGGCCGAGGTCAGCACATGCGGTGCCTCGCTGCAGCTGTTGCGAAACGCGCGCACCTTTCCCGCAGCGTCGCGCAGCAGCAGCGCCCGTTCCACACCGAGGTCGACGGCGCGGAAATCTCCCGGTCTTGCAACTTGAGTGAGGTGTCCGCCCAGCTGCCAGGAATCTTGGAACAATGCCTCTCGTTCGGCCGCAAATAACCGCCCGTTGGAGTATACCCAGCCGGCCGGCCGACGATCGCTGCCGATGGCATCGCCATCCGCCGCCGAGCCGGCAAATTGGCCCGGGAAAATCGAGCGCAGATAGGCCAGGGCACGGCGCTTCGCGCCGTCGCGGTCGATCTCCGCCTCGGTTCGAAACGCGAAGTCCTGCCAGAGCATTTCAAGCACGCCGATGAGACCCAGGGCGACTCCATCGGGGTCCAGTTGCGGCTGAGAGGTGTCGAGGATCAAGCGCTCGATCAGTTCGCGCACCAGGGCCGCAAAGCTCTCGTCCTGATGTCCGCAAATATCGTAGTATTCCTGTCTTGAGCTGGCCTCGCCCCAAAATGCATACCAAACAGAGACCTTGCGAGGACTGGCGATTTCGGGATCGAGATACAAGTCGACCATCAACTCCAGTGCAGCGACCGGCCGGGATTTTAGCCGCGCCACGGGAACCAGTAGTTGCTCCTCGAATTCGGCCGAGAGGAATTGCAGAGACGCGACCAGCATGGCGGCTTTGGAGTCAAAGTAAAATCGGACTATACCGGGTGACATTTTCGCGATCGCCACTACTTTTTCCACCGTCGTACGCGACGGCCCGTAGATGTGCAAGGCGGAAATGCAGGCCTCGATCAGGCGCTGACGCTGCCGACTGTGGGCGTTGCGCGCGCGCGGGACGCGCACGGGTTTGGGGGATTTTTTCTTGAGACTACGCATGTTTCCGTTCAGGATCTTATGACATCAGTGGTACACGATGACAGCTTCATGCGCACGCCTCCGCGCGTGCTGCGCGGGGAATGGCTGAAGCGCCGGGGGAAGTGGCTCATCATCCTGCCGCCGCTGCTCTTTCTATTGGTCTTTTTTCTCATTCCTTTCGGATTTGCCTTAAGTATCAGCTTTGCCGATACGGCGGTACGGGTGCCGCCGTTCACCGATATTCTATCCGTCAGTCCCGACTGGCACATCCACCTCACGTTGAATCTCGGTAATTTCAAGTATTTGATAACCGATGAGGTCTACGGCCTTTCGTACCTCTATTCGCTCAAAACGGCTTTTTTCTCGACGCTGATTTGTCTGGCCATAGGTTATCCGATGGCCTATGGCATCGCTCGGACTTCGAAGGCCACGCAAAGCATACTGCTGCTCGTCATCATTTTGCCGTTCTGGACCTCGTTTCTGCTGCGCGTCTATGCGCTCGAGGGAATCATCCGCGAGACGGGATTGCTGAATACCGGGCTCCTTTGGCTGGGAGTCATTGACCACCCTCTGCAAATCATGCGCACCACCTTCGCTGTATACCTTGGAATCATCTATTCCTATCTGCCGTTCATGGTCTTGCCGCTGTTTGCCACACTGGAGAAACTGGATCATTCCTTGTTGGAAGCGGCTGGGGACCTTGGCAGCCCGCCGTGGCGCGCCTTCCTCGACGTCACGCTGCCGCTCTCCATGCCGGGCATCATTGCCGGATCCATGTTGGTGTTCATACCGGCAATCGGCGAATTCGTCATTCCGACCCTGCTCGGCGGCCCGGACAATCTGATGATCGGCCGCGTGCTCTGGGACGAGTTCTTCGGCAATCGCGATTGGCCTGTCGCTTCCGCAGTAGCCATCGCGTTTCTGGTCCTGTTGGTCGGTCCCATCGCCCTATACCAGCATTACAGCACCAAGCAGCTCGAGGCCTAGGGTGGAGAATCGCATATCGCCTCTCTTGATTTCGGCTCTCTGCATTGGCATTGCGATTCTGTACATTCCCATCCTGGTATTGATCGGCTATTCCTTTAATGCCTCGTCGTTGGTCAGCGTCTGGGGCGGCTTCTCGACCAGCTGGTATGCCGAACTGCTGCACAATGAGCAGATCCTCGATGCGGCATGGCTGTCCTTGAAAATCGGCGTCGTAGTGTCGACAGGGGCAGTGATCCTCGGCACACTGGCGGCGATATCCCTGGTGCGATTCAAGGTGTTCCGCGGCCGCCTGCTGCTCACCGGAATGGTCAACGCGCCGCTGGTGATGCCGGAAATCATCACCGGCATCACTCAGCTGCTGCTATTCGTTTCCATGCTGCAACTGCTGGGCTGGCCGCATCGCGGCTTCACCACCATCGTGATCGCCCATATCGCGTTCTGCAGCGCCTACGTCACGGTCACGGTTCAATCGCGCCTGGCGAGTGCCGACCGATCGCTCGAAGAAGCAGCGATGGATCTGGGCAGCGGCCCGGTTCGCGCCTTTATCGATACCACCCTGCCCAGCATCGCGCCGGCGTTGGCCTCGAGCTGGCTGCTTAGTTTCACGCTCTCGCTCGACGATTTGGTCATATCGAGCTTCGTGTCTGGGCCCGGTGCCAGCACGCTGCCGATGGTGATTTTTTCCAAGGTAAAGCTCGGCGTGAGTCCGGACGTCAACGCGCTTGCGAGCTTGATGATCTGCCTGGTTGGCGCCTGTGTGCTGCTCGCAGGCTTTCTCATGCGCCGCGCCGAGCGCCTGCGCGTCCTGGACGCGCAGATGGCCGAACGCTGAAATACCGGCGCGGCCACGCAACCTCAGGTTCCGACAAAGCGCGGATCGTGCGCCGGCCTGCTAAAGATATCTCGCAATCGCGGTTCGAAAGTGCTCAGCGGCTCGGACGGATACTTGGGATCGAATGAGCACTGATCCCAATTCGCGCAAAAATCCTTGCAAGCCTGATACCAGGGATGATCGCGAAATTGCTCGCGGCCGTTTCGATCGCGATCGTAGTGGTGCGCATAGTAATAGGTCTGAAACAGCCCATGCTGTTCCACGATCCAGGAAACCTCGCGACGCACATAGGGTCGTATGATGCCCGCGGCAACTTCCGCATGATTGTAGGGCGACAGTTCATCGCCCAGGTCGTGAATCAAAGCCGCAACAATGAGTTCGTCATCCGCGCCGTCGCGCAGCGCCCTCGTTGCCGCCTGCAATGAATGTTCGAGGCGGCTGACCGCATATCCCTGCAGGGACTGATCGAGCTTCTGCAGCGCGGCCAAGACGCGGTCCGGCAAGGCGCGCACATAGGCGCGCTCGCAACGGTCCAGGAACTCGTAGTCCTCACGGGTGCCGTCCTCCATGCGCAGAAAGCTCACCACCTTCATCTCAGAGATGGGATCGGTTGTGTGGTTGGTCATTTGGCGGTCTTCACTCGTGTCCAAGTTCTTGTGCGAATTCGTTCGGTGGCGGCGGATGCTTCATCCGACCGGAATAGCCTGGCCTCGATTTCCGGTGTGGGATACAGCGTCACATCGTTGAGAATACTGATATCGACCAGCGGCCGCGAAACGATATTGTCATTGCCGTAATAAATCTCATTGGTGATGCCGGCGATCACCTCCGGACGCAGAATAAAATTGATGAATTGATAAGCTGCCTCCGGATGGGGGGCGCCCACGGGTATCAATAGAGACGTGAAATTCTGATTAGCCCCCTCCTTCGGCACCGTAAAAGCAAGATCTACCTCCACTCCAACCGCGCGCGCGCGCGCCCGTGACAGCGCATAGTCGCTCGACCAAGACATGGCAATGCAGATTTCCTTGTTCGCCAATCCATTCAAATACTCCGCAGAATCGAAGGAGCGGACGTAGGGGCGCACCTTCAACAGCAGTTTCTCGGCCGCCTTGTAATCCTCGAGGCGCGTGGTATTCGGATCCAAGCCGAGGTATTGCAAGGCCAGCATCAAGGTATCGGCCGCCGAATCCAGAAATGTCACTCCGCAATCGGCGAATTTCGCGACAATCTCAGGCTTGAAGATCATGTCGAGGCTGTTGAGCGGCGCATTCGGCATGCGTGCCTTGATCATGTCCACATTGTAGGCGAAGCCATTGATGGCATGTACATAGGGGACGGAATACGCGTTCCCTGGATCGTGCACGGCCTGGATGGCGAGGATTCGCGGATCGATATTCTTCCCGTTCGGCAGCTTGGATTTATCCAGCGGGATGTACACCCCTGCCTTGATCTCGCGGCCGAAGTATTCAGTGGATGCGAATACCACATCGTAGCCCGAACTGCCCGCCAGCAGCCGTGCATCCATGGTTTCCTCGGAATCATAGACGTCGTAGGTGACTTTGATTCCGGTTTGCTGCTGGAAGTCCGCGACCGTTTTGCGGCCGATGAAATCCGTCCAGTTATAGATAAAAAGACGCTTTTCCTCCGCGCCGCCGGCAGCGGACGCGGCGCAGAAGGTAAAACCCGCCGCAACCGCCAGCAGCAGCAGCGCTCCCATGCCTTTAAAGCGACTGAAATTCATCAACATAGTTTACCATCGCGGCAAAGGTCACGCGCCGCGACGGCGAGGTGCGCCTGCAAGGGCATGCGGATTACCAAGTAGGGAGAGCATAATTTGCGTGAGTTCATAACCAGCCCTCGCGGGATGTTACCGATACTTGCCGCGCTGTTCGCAATCAGCGCGGCGCTTGCGCCGCAGTCTCAGTCCGCGGCCGCAAGCCGCATCGCTCCCGCAGCCCCGGCCGGCGCATCGCCGCAGAAACCCCGCGCTCGCGACCTGGGAGTTCCCTTCGACGGCATACCGGGACCGCTGAATGCCATTACTGACGTGGCCGGCGTCACCGTCGGCCACACGACGCTGATCTCCGGGTCCGGCAAGCTACAGTTGGGCAAGGGACCGGTGCGCACGGGGGTAACGGCCGTTCTGCCGCGCGGCATGGACTCGCTCTCCAACCCGGTGTTTGCCGCATGGTTCACGCAGAACGGCAATGGCGAAATGACCGGGACGACCTGGGTCGAGGAGTCCGGTTTTCTGGAGGGTCCCGTTATGATCACCAATACCCACAGTGTGGGGGTGGTGCGGGACGCGGTGATCCAGTGGCGCGTGGCGCACGCCGCCGCGGATGCAACCGGATACTACTGGTCGCTGCCCGTGGTCGCCGAGACCTGGGATGGTTGGCTTAACGACATCAATGGATTTCACGTCAAACCCGAGCATGCGCTGCACGCCCTCGACAGCGCGCATTCCGGCCCTGTCGAAGAAGGCAGTGTCGGCGGCGGCACCGGTATGATTTGCAATGGCTACAAGGGAGGTATCGGCAGCGCGTCGCGGCACTTGGATGCCAAGGACGGTGGCTACATGGTCGGCGTGCTGGTGCAATGCAATTACGGCAGCCGCGACAATCTGCGCATCGCCGGCATTCCGGTGGGGCGGGAAATCCCCGCGCCTGAACCGTACGCCTTCATGCCTTCGGACCTTGCCGAGCGCGGCTCCATCATCGTGGTGGTGGCGACCGACGCCCCGCTGCTGGCGCACCAGCTCAAGCGTCTTGCGCATCGGGTAACCTTGGGACTTGGCCGAAACGGCAGCATTTCGGGCAATGGCTCGGGCGATATTTTCATTGCGTTTTCCACTGCCAATTCCGGCGCCGCCGCGAGCGAACACGTGGTCGACCTCAAGATGTTGCCCAACGATTCCATGGACCCCGTATTTCGCGCAACGGTGGAAGCCACCGAAGAGGCCATTGTCAACGCCATGGTGGCCGCACAGGACATGATCGGGATCGACGATCATCGCGTCATCGCGCTGCCGCACGCGGCACTTCGTAACACCCTGAAGAAGTACAACCGGCTGCTGCCGTGAATCGCGTTGTACTCCTAGCCGCAGCGCTGCTTCTTGTAGAGGCGCCGCTGCTGCCGTGGCGCTGCGCGGCGGCGGCCGGTAACTCGGTAGCTGGCGTCGAAGTCCTGTACGCGGACTGGCTGGACGCGGTCGGTGCCGTTTCAACCATTGACTCCGGGCTGACAACGCGCGTCGCGGGCAAAGATCGCAGCCTTTGGGCCGCGCGCCTCAAGGGTCTGACTCCGAAGCTCGAGCAGGCGCTTAAGTCATCGGATTCGGCGGCATCGAGTCCCGCAGACGCGCGTGCATTGCAGGTCATGCGCAAGGCCATGGTCGATTACTCGCCACCAACGCCCGCCGCAGATGCGCAAGGCCCGCGCACCACCTGTGCCGATGCGAACCGGACCGCCGGCGATGCGCCCCAGCTGCAAACCGCGCTGTATGCCTGCTTCGAAGAAATCGGCAATCGCATCGACTTCGACGGCCGCCCCGTGGTCCGTACCACGGCCCTGCAAATGCTGCAGCAATTGCCTGACGGCGAGCAACGCCGGCGCTTGTTTATGGCCTTATCGCCCTTGTGGATGGCGGTCAACGGCACGAACGGCGCAGACAGCCCCTACCGGCGCATGATGGTGTTGAACGGCGCCGCAGTGCGCAGCAGCGGCCGCTCGCCCATCAGCGAAGCCGCGACCACGCTGGGCATCACGCCGCGCGAGGTCGAGCAATGGTTGCTGCAAGTTCTACAGGCGTGGCGTGCGCGCTGCGTCAGGCCACCGCTCGAGCCATGGAACTACTGGTACGCGTCGGCGAGTGCCAGCCGCGAACTAGCCTCGGCCATTCCCCGTGACTCCATTCTCGCCACGTCCAAGCGCTTCTATCGGGATCTGGGCGCCGACTTGGACGCGCTCGAAGTTCGTCATGATCTTGAAGTACGACCGGGGAAGTCGCCGCTCGCCTATACGGATCAAATCAGAATCGGCCGGCGCATCGGCACTACCTGGCGCCCCACCCTCGCGCGCGTCTCCGGGAACTACGAACAAGGCGGCTTGTTCGTGCTCAATGAACTCATTCACGAAGACGGGCATGCCGTGCACTATGCGGCGGTGCGCACCCGGCCGGCATTCTTCAGCCTCGGCGACGATGTTTTCTTCGAGGCTTTCGCCGACGTCCCTGCGTGGAGCAGCTCGGAACCTGCCTGGCAGCAACACTATCTCGGCCTGCACAGCGACGAGGGTTCGGCGCTGCGCGAGCTGTTCTCCAATGTTATGCTCGATGCAGCGTGGGGTTTGTTCGAATTGCGAATGCTGGCGGATCCGTCGGCGGACCCAAACCTGTTGTGGACCGACATCACCTCGCGCTACTTGAACATTGTTCCGCACCCGGAATGGTCGTGGTGGGCGTTGCGCGTGCAGATGGCACGCTGGCCCGGTTATATGATCAACTATGGCTTAGGTGCGGTGCTGACCGCCGATATTCGCGAACACATCCGCGATTCCATCGGCCCATTCGATAGGGGCAATGCGCGCTGGTATCCGTGGACGTCGGCACGGCTGCTGCAATTTGGCTCATCCATCGATACCTCGAAATTACTGCAGCAGTTCTTGGGCAGACCCGTCTCGCCCGATGCCATATTGAGGCAGATCGAACGCGTCGGCTCAGTGGAGGTGCTCGTCGGCCAGCACCTCGGTCAAACTTTGGTCGAGTAGCGCTATCGCCTCATCCACATCGGCTTCTCCGATCACCAGTGGCGGCATGAAGCGCACCGTGCTCAAGCCGCAGGACAGTAGAATCAGGCCGTTGTGATACGCCCGGGTAACCAGGGCATCACAGAGTTTCTTGGCGGGCTCCTTGGCGGCTCGGTCCTTTACCAATTCAATTCCTAGCATCAGTCCCTTACCGCGCACCTCGCCGATCACCGCGAACTTATCAGCCAACGCGCGCAAGCGGCGCAGGAAATAATCGCCCACCTTGGCGGCATTGGCGCAATACTCACGCTCCACCAGATCAATGGTCGCAAGAGCGGCGGCGCAACACAGCGGATTGCCACCGAATGTATTGCCGTGCGCACCGCGGCTCCACTTCTGCATGATACTGCGCTTGGCGATCACCATGCCGATGGGCAATCCCGAACCCAGGCCCTTCGCCAGCGTCATGATGTCCGGGGCGACGTCCCAGTGTTGCGCGGCGAACATCTTGCCGGTGCGGCCGATGCCGGACTGCACTTCGTCGAATATCAGCAGAATCCCGTGACGATCGCATAGCTCACGCAAGCCCTGCAAGAATCCATCAGGCGGCACCAGATAGCCGCCCTCGCCTTGAATGGGCTCGATGAGAATTGCGGCCACTTCACTGGCCGGCACATTGTTCACGAACAACACCTCTTCGATGTAGCGCAGCACCGCGCGCCCCTGATCGGCTCCCGCAAATAACGGCCGGTAATTATTCGGATAGGGCACATGCGTGACGCCCGGCATGCTGGGGAAGAAGCCTTTTTGCTGTGTGTACTTGCTGGAGGTGAAAGACAGGGAGCCCATGGTGCGGCCGTGGAAGCCGCCCAAAAAACCGATGAATCGGCCGCGTCCGGTGGTGTAGCGCGCCAGTTTCAGCGCCGCCTCCACAGTCTCGGTACCGGACTGCGCAAAGAAGCTCATGGTGGGCTCCTTTAAGGGCGACAGCTCATTGAGACGCTCCGCCAGCTTGATCTGCCCTTCATGCCAATAGTCAGATGAAATATGCAGAAACTTATCCGCGGCATCTTTGATGGCTTGCACCACTGCCGGATGGCTGTGACCGGTGCTGCACACCGCAATACCGGCCGCGAAATCCAGGAAGCGATTGCCGTCCACGTCCCAAATCTGCGCGCCCTTGCCATGCGACATCACGAAGGGATAATCGCGCGGATACGACGGGGAAACGACCAAGGCATCACGCGCCAGCAGCTCGCGGGCCTTCGGCCCCGGCAAATCGGTCTTGATGTGTGGCTTTTTCAAGTGAAGTCAAGCTCCCCCAGTAGTGCATTCATTATATCGAGCGCCCGCTGCAGCTCATTCTCCCCGATCACGAGCGGCGGCGCGAGAATAATCAAATTGCCGCGCACCGCGAAGGAGACGCCCCGCTCGCGCGCCAGCGTCACGAATCGCGCCAAGGAGGGATGCAGGGCCGGCCAAGGCGACAAGGGTTCGCGGGTGTCGCGATTCTTCACCAATTCGACGATGGCAAACAACCCCTTGGCCGCGCGCACGTCGCCGATCACCGCATGCTGTTGCTGCATGGCGCGCAGGCGTTGCAGCATGACCTCGCCCAAGCGCCGGGAGCGCTTGATCAGGTCTTCGTCCTGATAGGCCGCGATTGCAGCCACACCGGCGGCGCAAGCCAATGGGTGGCCGCAATATGTCAGTCCCGTGTTGAGCATGCTGTGCTCGAGTTTTGCGGCTACGTGCGGCGCTAATATCACCGCCCCTAAGGGAATGTGCGCCCCGGTCAATCCCTTGGCGAGAGTCATGAGATCCGGGCGCCCTGCTTCGCCGTACTCCTGCCATGCGAACCATTCACCGCAGCGCCCGAAGCCACTCATGACTTCGTCGGCAATCAGATAGACGCCGCAGCGGCGCGTTTCCGCGCGCAGGGCCGGCCAGAAATTTTTGGGAGCGATAATGCCGTTGGTACCGGCATTCGGCTCCATCAGCACCGCCGCTACATCCTCCGCTCCCGCTTCGCGGATCACCTGGCCGATATGCGCGACATTGCGCGCAGCACACTCGGCATCGCCGGCGCTGCCGTGCGGACAGCGATAGGCATAGGGCGGCGGCACGCGCAGCACGCTGAACGTCTCGTCGCCGGGGACGCGCGTACGGCTATCGCCGGACCACGCCCTCGTCGCATAGCTGGCCCCATGGTATGAGCGGTCGCGCGCGACCACCTTGCCCTGTGGACGGCCGCTCGCCTGGCGCGCGAATTTCACGGCATTCTCGTTCGCATCGGCACCGCCCAAGGTAAAGAACACCCGGCCGCCCTCGAATCCCGAAATCTCGAGGAGCCGCTCCGCCAAAGCGCGGCGCGGCGCGGCGCCCCAGCTGGAATTGACGAAGCACAATTGCTGCGCCTGTTCCTGAATGGCGCGTATCAGGCGCGGGTGCTGGTGACCCAAGTTCATGCATTCCGCCAGACTGCTCATGTCGAGATAGGTATGGCCGGCTTCATCCCAGAACCGCGCGCCCTCTCCGCCGACGATGGTGGGTGCATCCCAATCCGCTTGCACGCACCAGCTGTGCAATACACTCGATCTTTCCGACATCAAGTAAGTCTCCGCAATTTTGATTCACAACGTTAAACCGATTACGATCTGCGCCATGCAATCTGTCAACGTATCGAACTCCCAAAGACCGCGGTCGAGCGAACCTGTGACCGGCGCGGGGCCGAAATTCTAGTGGCAATGTGGTGGCGACCCTTGGTTGCGGTGGCCGTGGGTGGAATGCTCGGTTGCGTGCTGCGCTGGTGCCTCGCCCTGTTTTTGAACCGCTACCTGCCGGCGATTCCGCCGGGCACGTTGGCCGCCAATCTCATCGGTTGCTACATCATCGGTATGGCGATTGCCTTCTTTACGACTTACCCGCACTTCGCGCCAGAGTGGCGGCTATTCGTGACCACGGGGTTCTGCGGAGGGTTGACTACATTCTCGACTTTTTCCGCGGAAGTCGTGCTGCTGCTGCAATCCGGCCGCACTCTTTGGGCCTTGGGCGCGGTCGCCGCGCACTTGCTGGGGTCGCTGCTGATGACGTTTGCAGGGATCGCCACTGTCGTGTGGCTCAACGCCTAGCTTCAGCGCTAATTTCGGATGCGGCGCAGGAGTGGTATATTCCATTAGACGACTAACTATTAGAGTCCTTCCTAATGCCAGATCTTGCCGAGCGCTTTAGCGGCGCGCTGCACAACGCTTCACGCGCCTGGCGGCAGGCTTTGGATCGCCGGCTTAAATACTTGGGCGTCAGCCAGGCGAGCTGGATGACCATCGCCACGGCCGCGAAGGCCCGTTCGCCGCTGTCGCAGTCCGAACTTGCGGACCGTCTGGGCGTCGAGGGCGCCACCATGGTGGCCATGGTGGACCGATTGGTGAAGGCGGGGCTGGTCCGGCGTGTGCCCTCGACCACCGACCGCCGCGTCAAGCGCGTGGTATTGACGGCGTCCGGCACTTCGCTGTACGGCAAGGTCCTTGCGGAGGCCGCCGCATTTCGCAAGGAGCTGCTCGCTGATCTGGATCCGCAGCGGCTGCTCGTAGCCACCGAACTTCTCGAGAGCTTGCAGGGCGCCATCGACACCCTGCAATGACCCGTCCCCTGCTGGTGCACAATACCGTGCTTGGGCACGCGCAATTGACGGAGCGCATCACCGGCGCCAACCCCGCCTGGCACAATCCCGCCATTGCCCGGGCCTATGACCTCGGCACCGCGAACGGCGTCGCCTTTCTCGACAGCGCAGTCACGCAGCAGGCAGCGATGATCGCCTATATCGATGATTTCTGGCTGATGTTATTTCTGACCTTGGCCGTCATACCACTGCTGCTGCTGATTCGACCGCCTGACCGCAGCAAGGCCGCGGAGGACCTCAATGTGGTGATGGACTAGTCAACGGCGCGCGGCGAAGTCCTGGGTCCAGTACATGCCGGCCGACGAACTGAGATTCGCCGCATACGCAATGCCGATCTCCGTGAACCGTCCGTCCATGATGTTCTCGCAATGTGGCGCACTCGCCAGCCACCCTTCAGTCGCTTCCGCCGGCGACATAGCGCCGGCCGCGATATTTTCACCGACGATGACATACCGACCGTAGCCTGCACGGGTGACCCGCGCCGCAGGCGTACTGCCGTCGTGGCCGCGATGTTCGAACTCTGAATGTATGGCCATGTCGCGGGAATGCGCCAGCGCCGCGCTGGTCAACATGCGGTTCAGCGTCAACGGCGCCGCGGGGGCAAAATACTTGGCGCCGCAGCGGCGCCCGGCGGCACGCGCCGCGTTTACGAGCTCCAGTATCTGACGGCGCACGGCATCGGCATCAGCGGCCGCAGGCACAGCCACCGGCGCAGCCAGCACCATCCATAATTCGCCGCCGCGGCGCGCCATGCCGAACTCCCGCAGCTTCGGGTCGGTCAAAGTGGGGCAGTTATTGGCGGCAAGAATGCGCGCGACCTGGGCATCGCTCAGCGCGCCGGAGATATGCAATGCAGAGAATTGCGAGCCGCTGTAACCCACACGGGCCAGGGCGGAGTGCAAATCCAAACCGCCCGCCAGACGGTCGGCTGCATTTTGCAGCTTCACGTTGTTTTGCAATGCGACTCGTGGCGCCGCCGCTTTGCAGCCGCGCAGGCGCGCCCAATTGACGCTGTCCAGTACTTCCGCGCCCGCCCCTGGCGCCAGCGCCAAGCCTATGCCCGCCGCCAGCATCAATCTCGCGAGCGAGGGCGGGACTTTCAAACGGCCGGTTCGGACCTGGCCGGCGCTTCAGGCGCAGCGGTCGCAGCCGAATCTGCCAGCAATTTCCCAGCCTTCGGCGCAATCCAACGCTCCACGTCATCGAGTACCGTGAACACTGCCGGCACGATGACCAGGGTCAGCGCCGTCGAGGTGATCAACCCGCCGATCACGGCAATGGCCATAGGCCCGCGGAAATCGCTGTCGCCGCCCCAGCCTATGGCCACCGGCAGCATGCCCGCCACCATTGCCACAGTGGTCATCACTATGGGTCTTGCCCGCTTGTGTCCCGCCTCGAGGATGGCTGCCACGCGCGGCTTGCCGGCGCGCATTTCCTCGATGGCAAAATCCACCAGCAGAATGGAATTCTTGCCGACGATGCCCATCAGCATCAGCAGACCGATGATTACCGGCAGCGAGAACGGCAGTCCGGTGAGCAGCAGCGCCAGCACCACGCCACCCAGGGACAGCGGCAGGGCCGCCAAGATCGTGATGGGCTGGAACACGCGCACGAACAGCAGCACCAGTACGGCGAATACCATGAGTATCCCGGCGCCGACCGCTAGGATGAAATTCTGATACAGCTCCGTCATGATTTCCGTATCGCCGGTTTCAATCAAGTGCACCCCTTCCGGCAAGTGCTTGAGCGTCGGCAGCGCATAGATTTTCTTGGTGGCAGTGCCGAGTTCCACGCCCTGCGCCATGTCGGCTTCGAGAAACAACCGCCTGCTCTGGTTGTAGCGGCGCACCGCCGACGGTCCCTGACCGAAGCTCAGATCCGCCACCGACTTGAGCGGCACGCTCTTACCGGAGGCAGTCGGCACGGGCAGATTCTCCAAGGTGGTCAGATCACGCCGCGCGCTTTCGACGAGGCTGACGCGGATGGGAATCTGACGGTCGGATAAGGAGAACTTGGCGCCGTTCTGCGGCAAGTCGCCGAGCGTCGCGATACGGATGGTTTCGCTGATGTTTTGCACGCTGACCCCGAGTTGGGCCGCGATATCGAGCCGTGGGTGCACCACGATCTCAGGCCGCGGCAGATCACCCCGGATGCGCGGCTCACGAATCTCTCTCAAGGAGCGCATTTCCGCCAGCACCTTGTGGCCGGTGGCCTCCACCAGAGCGGGGTCATCGCCGGTCAGATACAGCTGTATGTCGCGGCCGCCGCCCCCCTCGGAGAAGTTCAGCTGACCGTCGGCAACCTGGCTGAGCAGCGGCATCATCTTCTGCTCCCATTGCTTCTGGCTGAGGCTGCGCTGAGTGCGCGGCACCAGGCTTACATAAATGGTGCCGGTGCGAATCTCGCCATCCTCGCCACCGACGAATTCGACGACGTCGGTCACCTCGGGAGATTTCCTCAATACTTGTACCGCCGCGGCAGACACTCGCGCAGTGTCCTCGAGCCGCCCGCCCGGCGGCAATTCGATCTGCAGTGTTGCGTTCGAAAAATCCTCGGGCGGCACGAAAGCCGTTGGAATGATGCCCAGAGCGCACACCAACAGCGACAGCGCGAAGAACACGGTGCCGGCCGCGATTGTCTTCCATCGATTCGCGACGCACCAGCGCAGCATCGACAGATAGCGCGTCATGATGGGACCGTCGACATTGTGAACGACGAGCGAATCGCTGCTGAGCGCATAGGCCGCGAGTACGGGCGTGATGAGCCGCGCCACCATGAGCGAGATGAACACGGCGGCGGCGACGGTAAGCCCGAATTGCTTGAAGTACTGGCCGCTCACACCACCCATGAAGCTCACCGGCAGGAATACCGCGATGATGGTGAACGAAGTCGCCACCACCGCCAGTCCGATCTCATCCGCCGCATCGATGGCTGCCTGGTAGCAGCTCTTACCCATGCGCATATGGCGCACGATGTTCTCGATTTCCACAATGGCATCGTCCACCAGCACGCCCGCCACCAGCGACAGTCCGAGCAAGCTGATCTGGTTGAGGGTAAAGCCCATCCATTGCATGAAGGCAAAGGTGGGAATGGCCGACAGCGGAATGGCGAGCGCGGAGATCATGGTGGCGCGCCAGTTGCGCAGGAAAAGCCAGACCACGCCGACCGCCAGCAGCGACCCCTCGATGAGCGCGCTGATAGCCGAGTGATAGGTGCGCAGCGTGTGCTCCACCGAGGTGAAGATGGTACTCACGTGGACCGCGGGATTCTCGGTCTTGATCTTCTCCAGCTCCGCGTCGACGGCCCGGGCGACGCTCACATCCGAGGCGCCTTTTGCCTTGAACACACCGAAGGTGGTGGCCGGACGGCCGTTGAGTCTGGCGATATTGCGCACTTCTTCAATGCTGTCGCGCACGTCCGCTATCTCGCTCAGGCGCACCGACTTTCCGCCTGGCAGAATCAGCTGGGTGTCTCCCAGCGCCGCGGCGCTCTTGGCCCCGCCCAGCACTCGAATGGCTTGTTCGCCGCCGCCCACCTGCGCCCGGCCGCCGGCTGCATCGAGATTGAGCGCCCGCAATTGCTCATTCACCTCGACTGCCGTCACCCCGAGAGCCTGCATGCGTGCCGGATCGAGTTCGACACGAATCTCCCGGCTGACGCCGCCGCCGCGATCTATCTGCGCGACGCCGGGGATGCCGAGGAGACGTTTGGTTACCGTATTGTCGATGAACCAGCTGAGCTGCACCGGTGTCATGTCCGTGGTGGTCACGGCGTAGTAGGCGAAAGCGCCGCCGTCGACATTCTGGCGGGTCACCAGCGGCTCAAAAATCCCCTGCGGCAGATCATTGCGCACCTTGGCCACGGCATCGCGCACATCGGTCACCGCGCGATCAATGGGCGTGCCGATCTCGAACTGCATGAACATGTTCACCTGGCCCTCGACGATGAAGGTGGTGATGTTGCGAACATTGCCGATGCTGGAAATCGACCCCTCGACCTTTTGCGCGATCTGCGTCTCGAGTTCCGTGGGAGCGGCGCCCGGCTGGGAGATGTTGACGCTCACCAGGGGAAAGGAAATATCCGGGCTTAGGTTGATCGGCAGGCGAATGAACGCGACTATGCCGAGAAAAAACAGCACCACGAACAAGACCATGGGGATGACGGGATGGCGTATCGCCCAAGCCGAAATATTTCTCATGACCCGCGCGATTCCTTCATGACTGGCCCGCTTCCTTCAATACCGGCTTGACCAGTTCGCCCTCCTGCAGGAAGGCGCCGGCGGTGGTCACCACCTGATCCTTGCCGTCGATGCCCTCGGCGATGGTCACGCCGTTTTGCACGATCCCGGAGACACGCACGGCGCGCCTCTCGACCTTATTTTTATCGTTGACGATCAGTACATAGCTGCCCTTGTCATCGTTCAGCACGGCGGTCTGCGGCAACACGGCCCTCTCGGCATTGCTCACCGTCACCTCGGCGCGCGCAAAGGCGCCCGGACGCAGATTCGGATCCGGTGTGAGTGAAACCCGGGCCATGCCGAGGCGGGTTTGCGGGTCGATCACCGCGGGCAAGAGGCGCACCTGCCCCTGGTAGACCTGTGTAGTGCCCGTCAACCGTACATTGACGACTTGGCCGACCTTCAATAGAGGCAAATCCTGTTCGGCCACTTGGCCGCGCAGTTCAATTTCCCCGCCTTCCGACAGGCGGAACAGAGCTTCGCCTCCAGGCGTCGCCGTCTGTCCCACCTCGACATTGCGCGTTAATATGACGCCGTCGGACGGCGCACGCACCTCGGCACGCGCCAAGCGCGCCTGTGCCTCGGCCAATAGCGCCGCCGCGACTTTGACTTTGGCCGCAGCGGTCACTCCGGCGGATTTACGGCGCTGCGTCTCTTCCGCAGACAGAGCTCCGGAGGCGCCGACGGCCTGCGCGCGCTTGTATTCGGCATCGGCCAATTCGGCTTCGGCCCGCGCCTGCTCGAGCACGGCTTCGAGGTTGGCGACCTGAGGTTGCAGTACCGACACATTGAGGCGCGCCAGGACCTGACCGCGCTTCACATGGTCGCCGGCCTCGACGTAGATTGCCGCAACGCGGCCGGCATCGACCTCGACCCCGATGGGCATGTCGTAGCGCGCTGCGATGGTGCCGATGATGCTCACGGTAGTCGGTACGGTGCTGAGCCCCGCTTTAGCCACGGACACGGTGGGAATGACCACCTTGACCTCGGGTTTGGCCGCCAGCGCGTGCGTCACACGCCAGGCGAGCACCGCAACGAACAGAGCGGCGCCGACAATGATGGCAACGCGCACCCACAGTAGGCGCTTTGCACGGGACAGCGCCTGCGTGATCTCAGGATATTCCTTAGCAGCTACATTCATGACACCACATCCCAGGGATAACTTCCTTTGTCCACGATGAACCCTGCCAAGCGGTTCATGTCCTCATCTTCGTTGCGCGTGATTCGGCGCACCGAGTTCGCCATCCGCCGCTTCGCTTGCTGAGCGAAAACGCGCGCTATGCCGACGGCTTGAGCACCTTGCTCGCCCGTCGCCTGACTCAAGACGGCGGCTCGCGACAGCACGCAAAGACCGACGAACAGATCGATGCCGATGTCAGCGATGCGCTTCAAGTCATGCTGACGATCGGCGATCGCCTTGCCGTGCTTGCGCAACAAATAATCGGACGCCTTGGCAAGCTCCACAGTATATCGCTCGTAGACGTCGGCCGCCTCACGCAGAGGCTGCGGTATTTTTGTCAAAATCTTGTCGCGACCCACGCCTGTCGCCTGTGTCAGCCGCTTTTCCGCATAGTCGGTCAACACGCCAAAGCCCTTTATCGGATTATTGAAAATATCATCCACGGCGCTCTTCAGCTCGCTCAGGGAGCGGCCCAGATCCTTGAGGCCGGATAATGCAATATACAGCCGCAGCACCTCATTGGTTCCCTCGAAGATCGTTAAAATGCGGCAGTCCCTTGCGATCTGTTCATAAGGAAGTTCACGCATGAAGCCGGCGCCGGCTGCAATCTGCAGCGCCTCGTAGGCGCTGCGCTGCAGGGCCTCACTGGCAAACACCTTACTGATGGCGGCTTCCACCGAATAATCCGTTGACCCCGAATCGATGTAGTGGGCAACCATCCACACTACGCTCTCAGCGGCGAAGCAATCGATGGTCATCTGCGATATTTTCTCGCGGATCAGGCCAAATTCGGCAATGGGCGTGTCGAATTGCTTGCGGGAATGTGCTTGCTGCGCCGCAAGCGCGATGAGGGTTTTCATCCCTCCCACCGCTCCGCCGCCCAGGCCCGTGCGTCCGTTGTTCAATATCGCCATGGCAACCTTGAAGCCCTTGCCTTCCGTGTCGAGCACGTTCTCGGCCGCTATGCGCACGTCCGTAAAGCTCACCGTGGTGGTCGAGGAGGCGCGGATCCCCATCTTATCCTCGTGAGGGCCATGGCTGACACCGGGGGAGGCCGCTTCGACTAGAAATGCCGTAATCTTGCCTGCCGCCGAAGCAGTGCGAGCAAATACTGTATACAGGTCGGCAATGCCGCCGTTGGTGATCCAGATCTTCTCGCCGTTGAGAGTCCAGGTGCCATCGTCATTCTTGACTGCCTGGGTGCGAATCGACGCCGCGTCCGACCCGGCACCGGATTCGGTCAGACAAAACGCCGCTATCATCGAGCCGCTGGCCAGTTTCGGTAGATAACGCGCCTTCTGATCGGCGGTGCCGAATAATAAAATGCCCTTCATCCCGATGGAGCTGTGCGCACCGATGGTGAGTGACACTGAACTGTCATGCGAGCTGGTCTGACTCAGCACCCGCGCGTAGCCGGCGTTGGATAACCCCAAGCCGCCATGCTCCTCCGGAATAATAAGACCGAACAGCCCCAGGTCGCGCAGCGCTTGTATGAATTCGGCCGGCTGTGCCGCCTCGCGATCCCAGTGCTTGAAGTCCCGCTGCTTGGGGCGTAAGAATTGGTCAATGGCATCGAGCATCAGCGCCAAGACTTCACGATCCTTGTCGCGCAGACTTGGATAGGGAAAGAGCTGATCTTCGAGGATCCTTCCCGCCATCAGATTCTTCGCGACGCTCATATTGACGACCTATTCGGCGACGCGATCGATCACCAGATTGCGCACCCCATCGCGCCCCACGTCGTAGGAGAGCTCGCCGTACAAATCACCTTTGGACGGTATGGGCTGGCCGCTGAACGATACACGCGCCGTAATGGAAACGCGCTGCCCGCCGGTCAGCACACGACCGGGCATCATGGAATCGGCCGGCGACAAGCTAACTTGAGTACCGATGGCCGAGGTCGACAGCCGCTTGGCGGCGAGCGGCGGTCCGCGGCTATCGGGTTCACGGGCAAACACGAACAAAGGGGCCTCCGAGAGCAGTCGTGCTTTCAACGCGGGTGCGAGAGAGATTGTGACCGTGACAGCAGCCGCCTTTAAGTCCCCGCTCGACGGGCTCGTCCCCATGGGCGACGCACTCGTCCCAGCCGACGGGGGTCCCGACGGCGGTCCCAGCTCCGCGATGCGCACATCGAGCATTTGTTCGATTTGTTCCGGGGGATGAAGCTCCTTGAGCGCCATCCAGCGGCTGCGCGCCAGCGCGCGATCACCGCGTGCCGCGGCGGCGAAACCGCCGTACAACAGCGCCTTGGGATTGCCCGGCGCCAAGTCCAAAGCCTGCTCGAATAACTGCGCGGCCGGAGGCGATATTTCGCCGCCCGCCTGCAAACTCATGGCCTCGCCCAGCCCCAGGGCGGCATCCGCGCTTTTGGCATCCAGCCGATGCGCACGATCATAGGCGACGATGGCCTCGTCCAGACGATTCAAGGCCAGGTAGGATCGCCCCAGCATCAGCCATCCCTTGAGATCAGAGGGCTCCTCGCGCAGGTGCTTTTCCAGCTTGCCGACCATGGCGGCGATGTCGGGACCGCCCGCCGCACCCGCGGACTGCGCAGACGCGTGCCAATTCCAATTCGACCACAGCGGATAAAGACCCGCGGCCGCGCCCAAGACGAACACTGCCAGAAGCGCACCGGCTATCCGACTTTGCCGCTCGCGCAGCAGAGGCCAGGCGACCAGTCCCGCGGCGATTGCCGCCATGGCGGCCGCGACAATAAGAAAAGTATTCATTGTTTATTTCAGTTCAGGCCCGGCGGCCGCTTCATCATCCAGCGGCATCGCTGAACGCTTGCGCACCACGCGATAGATAATGAAGCCGCCCAGCACCAGCATGAGGAATGGAGCGCCCCAAATAAACAGGGTCTTGGGCGTAAGCGGCGGATTGAATCGCACGAACTCGCCGTAGCGATCCGTCATGAAATCGAATATCGCATCATCGCTCTTGCCCGCCACCAACATTTCTTGAACTTGACGGCGCAGGTCGCCCGCAAGCTCGGCGTTCGAGTCGGCGATGGTTTCGTTCTGACAGACCAGACAGCGAAGATCGTGAGTTATTTTTTCGAATCGCACCTGCAATTGCGGATCTTCGAGCTGGCCGTGGGCGTCCACCGCTCGCACGCTCGCAGAAACAGCGAAGGCCCCTATGACACATAGCGACCCCAGTGCCAGCGCACACCATAACGGAATCTTGCGTGCCGATCGCCAGTGCATATGCCGCGGCTCACCGTTCATGTTCCGGTCCGCCGCGCGGCAGCGATTCGCGGTAGGAATTCGCGCTGCCACACTTCCGGCGTCATTGGATTCGCCAATTTGTAAAGTATGCGACCTTGGCCATCGACGAGGAAGGTTTCCGGTGCGGCGGTGACTCCCAAGTCAATCACCGTTCTACCTTCACGATCAAACGCAACCGAGGTGTAGGGGTTTCCCAATTTTCCCAGCCATTGTTTTGCCTTGTCGCGCTCCTGTGTAGTGTGATCGATCGACCAGTCGATGCCGATGATCGGCAGCACCTGTTGCTGCGAAATGCCGAGCAGTGCCTCGTGTTCCTCGCGGCAGGCGATGCACCAGGTACCCCAGACGTTCAGCAGATGCACCTGGCCCTTATACATCGCATTGCTAACTGAGCGCTCCGAGTCGAACACATCGGTAAGCGTAAACGCCGGCGCCGACTTGCCGATCAACGGCGACGGTAAGGCATGAATGTCGCGGTTAGGATTCAGGCCAAAAGCAAATAGCACGACCAGCGCGACGAACGCCGCAAATGGCAGCAGGAATTTCCACATCAGGCGATACCAACCTGCGGCTTGGAATTCGGCGGCGGCGCAGCGGCGGCCACGGGCGTGTTGACCAGCACCTTGACTCGGTAACGACGATCGGTGGCGGCCACGAATCCGCCGATGGCCATCACCAGGGCGCCCAGCCAGATATAGCGGACCAGCGGCTTGTACTGGATTCGCATGCTCCAGGCGCTCTCGCCCAACGGGTTGCCCATGGCAACGAACAAGTCACGCGCCCAATTCACAGAAATGGCGGCCTGGCTGTTGTCGGTCTGTTGCACCCAGTAGTGGCGCTTCTGCGGCCTTAAGATCGCTACCGGCTGGCCGTCGCGCGTGACCGACACCAGAGCTTCCACCGCATCGTAGTTCGGTCCGCGGACGTTTCTGGCGTTGAGAAAGTTGAAATCATATCCGGCGATGGTGAAGCTGCCGCCCGGCTTCAGTGCCACGTCTTTTTCGATCTTGTAGCTCTCGACGCCGCTGGCGCCAATCGCGAACATGCCGACGCCGAAATGAGCGATGCACATGCCTAGCAAGGCGGCGGTCAACGTCTGCTTCTGACGCCAGCGGCGCAAGGGTTCCAATATCGCAGAGAAAATGATCCAGAAGCCGAAGGTGAATCCCAGCAAGCCGACAGGATGAAATGCCTTGAATACCAGCCCCTGAATAGCGACCGCCAGCGCCGCCGCCGCCGCCAGCAGCCACCACAAGGGTTCAGCGGTCACCGTGAGCCTGCCGCGCCTCCAGGCCGAGTGCATGCCGATCGCGAGGAACACCATCAAGGGCAACACCGGCACCAGGAACATCACCGCGAATACCGGCGGCCCAACGGAGATCTTGCCGATGCCCAGCAATTCGTAGACCAGCGGCGACAGCGTGCCCCAGAGCACCAGCGCCGCGACGCTGACCAATATGACATTGTTGACCAGCAGAAAAAATTCTCGGGAGAAAAGCTCGAAGCCGCCGGCCGCATACAGTTTCGGCGCGCGCCACGCGTACAAGGTCAATGAGCCGCCGATAGTCAGTACCAGAAACGCGAGGATATAAAGTCCGCGGGTCGGGTCAGTGGCAAAGGAGTGCACCGACACCAGCACGCCGGAGCGCACCAGGAAGGTGCCGACCAAGCTCAAGGAGAACGCAAAAATCGCCAGCAACAGAGTCCAGCTTTTGAAGATGCCGCGTTTTTCCGTGACGCTGAGCGAGTGAATCAACGCCGTGCCCACCAGCCAGGGCATGAAGGAGGCGTTCTCCACCGGATCCCAGAACCACCAGCCGCCCCAGCCCAGTTCGTAGTAGGCCCACCAGCTGCCGAGTGCGATGCCGATGGTCTGAAACAACCACGCAAAAATAGTCCAAGGCCGAGTCCACTTGGCCCAGGCCTGATCGAGCCGTCCCTCCAACATGGCAGCAATGGCGAAAGCGAAGGCCACCGAGAAGCCCACATAACCGGTATAGAGCATCGGCGGGTGAATCGCGAGCGCGAAATCCTGCAGCACCGGATTCAAGTCGGCGCCGTCGGCCGCAGCCGGAATCAAGCGCAGAAAAGGATCGGAGGTCCACAACGTGAACAACATGAAGCCGCCGCTGATCAGGCCCATCACGCCCAGCACGCGGCTCGAAAAGCCTACCGGCAACTGGCGGCTGAAGGCGGCCACCGCCACGCTCCAGATCGACAGAATCAAAATCCACAACAGCAGCGAACCCTCGTGCGCGCCCCACAGCGCGGCGACCTTGTAGAACAGCGGCAGCTGCGAATTCGAATTGCGCGCCACATACATCACCGAAAAATCATTGTTCACGAAGCTGTACACGAGGCAGGCGAACGCCAGCACCACGAATACGAATTGCCCCGTCACCGCCGGCCGCGCCACGGCCATCCACGTCGGTTTGCCGCGCCACGCGCCCGCAAGACCGAAGAAGGCCTGCGACAAGCTCAACACGAAGGCGAGGATGAGCGAAAAGATTCCCAATTCAGGTGCCATTACTATGCTCCCCCTACCTTAAGTGGTGTGCCCTTTACCACCCGGGTTGGCGGCGGCCTTATTCTTCAACGAAGCCGCTACTTCGGGCGGCATGTACTTCTCGTCGTGCTTGGCGAGCACCTCATCGGCGACGAAGGCGCCATTCGCGTTCATGGTGCCGTGCGCAATGATACCCTGCCCCTCGCGAAACAGATCGGGCAGCACGCCGGTGTATTCCACGGGTACCTCGTGCGCGAAGTCCGTCAAGACGAACCGCACCTCCAGATCACCGGGCTTGCGGGCCACGCTGCCCTTCACCACCATGCCGCCGATACGAAAGCGCTTGGCCACGGGCGCCTTGCCTTCGACGACCTGGCTGGGATCGAAATAAAACATGATGTTCTCACGCGAGGCCATCACTGCCAGCGACACCGAGGCGGCAACACCGCCCAGAATGCCGAGTACGACGTACAACCGTTTGCGGCGCGGAGTCATGATTCGCCTCTTTCTGCCATCGCGGCCGCCGTTTGCAGCGAGCGCCTCGCCCGCAATTGTGCCGCGGCCAGATAGCGGTGCGCAGACCACAGATTCCACGCCAGCACCAAGGCCGCGAACGCGAAACATGGCCACACGAACCGTGCGTACCCGCCCATGGACCAAAACTCAACGCTCACGATTCGATCGCCTCCCGCACCCAATTGGCCTGTCGCTCACGATTGAGGACTTCGCCGCGCAGGCGCAGGCACAACACCGCCCCATAAAACAACATGAACCCGAACAGCATGGACAGCAAGGGCCAGAGCATGCTGAGCGCCATGGCGGGTTTTCCGATCTTGGCCACCGTGGCTCCCTGATGCAGTGAATTCCACCACTGCACTGAAAAATGAATGATGGGCACGTTCACCACCCCAACGATGGCCAGCAGCGCGGCTGCGCGATCACCTCGAGCAGGATCTTCGAATGCCGAGCGCAGCGACATCACGCCGACGTAGAGAAACAGCAGGATCAATTCCGACGTCAGCCGCGGATCCCACGCCCAGTATGTGCCCCACATTGGCCGGCCCCACAGCGAGCCTGTGACCAAGGCCAGCAAGGTAAAGGAGGCGCCGATGGGGGCGGATGCGGCCGCCACGGCATGGCCGATCTTAATGCGCCAGATGAGGGCGATGGCCCCCGCAACCGCCATGCTGGTATAAGAAAACAGAGACATCCAAGCGCTCGGCGCATGCACGTAGACAATTCGAAAGGCATCGCCTTGCTGATAGTCGGGCGGTGCAAATACCAATCCGTCCACCACACCATAGCCGATGGTGAGCGCGGCGAGCCCGAGGAACCATGGCGTCAGCGCGGCCGCAGCCCCATATACAGAGGGCGGCGAGGCGAGCTTATAAAACCAAGTCCACATTACTTACTCGAACCTCATTCAAGCGTGATGCGCAACGCCGCGGTCGCGGCAAACGGCGCCAATGTGCACGTGAACACACAAAGCGCCGCCAAAAAATATAGGGCCCCCGCGGCATTGGTACCCGAAACTGCCCGATCGGTAGCACCGGCACCGAAAATCAAAAGCGGCATGGCGAGCGGCAGCACGATGAGCGACAACAGAACGTTGCCGCGTTTCAGCCCCACCGTAAGCCCCGCGCCGATGGCGCCCAACCAACTTAACGTGAGGGTACCCAAGCCCAAACTCAGCATCATGATCGCAAATACACCGCTGGGAATCCCCAAGGCGGTCCCGACCAGCGGTGACACCAGCACCAGTGCCGCGCCGCTCACCAACCAATGCGCGAGAGTTTTGGCTACCACCACCAGCGTCAATCCCTGGCCGCACAGCGCCAGCTGCTCCAAGGTGCCGTCATCCGCGTCGCTCTTGAACAGCGCATCCATGGACAGCAGCGACGATAACAGGGCGGCCACCCAAAGCACACCCGGCGCCATGTCTCGCAGCAGCGACAACTGCAGGCTTAAACCTAAAGGAAACAATGTAGTTACGATCAAAAAGAACACCAAAGGTTGCAATAATTGGTCGGGGCGCCGGAAACTGAGACGCAATTCTCGACGCACTACCAGCATGAAGGCCTCGACCGCGCCGACGTTCATGGACCTAACTCCAAGCGGCGCATATCCACGTCCAGCTTGAGCTCATGGTGTGCAACCACCAGCGCCGACCCGCCGCGCTCGACCTGCGATTTGAGCAGGGCTGACATCAGCTCCGTGCCGGCGGCATCCAAATTGGCGAATGGCTCGTCCAGCAGCCATAAAGATGCGTCCATAGCCAGTACCCTTGCCATGGCGACCCGCCTTCGCTGGCCGGCAGACAGCACTCGAGCCGGCAAGTCGGCACACTCCGCCACCCCGGTGCGTTGCAGAGCGGTACGCAATTCCTGCGCGCTGACCCGCCGTTTGAGGCCGACGCTGAAGCGTAGATTCTCCAGAGCGGTCAGATCGGCTTTGAGCGCCGGTTCGTGCGAGGCATAGGCAAACGCGGCCTGGTATTCAAGTCGAGTGCTAGAAATCGGCCTACCCAGCCATGCCACCTGGCCCTGTTCAGGGCGCAACAGGCCACAGGCGACGCGCAGCAATGTGGTCTTGCCCGTGCCGTTCGGACCCGCGACATGCAGCAGCTGCCGGGCGTTCAAGGTGAGGCTCACCCCCTTCAGCACATGACGCTCGCCGCGCCAGACGTGGACCTTTTCAACACTCAGACCAACGGCTGCCGTATTCATGAGGCGGCAAGCTTAACTAAATCAAAGAGTTGAAGCTACCTTTTCATGCCCCACCAGCGACCTGAATTGCGGATTGCCCGGGCAAGCCCGAAGACGCACCGAATGCTGACGTGCGCGTAGCGTTAGTTTTAACTGAAGGCGGCGATTCTGGTATTTTTGTCGCCGGCCGCCCCCCTGGGCCGTATAAAAACGACCCAAAAGTGACAGGAGTCAAAAAAAATGCCACTGGTAAGAAAGCTCGGCGCCGAGTTCATCGGCACATTCTGGCTGGTCTTAGGGGGCTGCGGCAGCGCAGTGCTTGCCGCCGCATTTCCGCACGTGGGCATTGGCTTGCTCGGCGTATCGTTGGCATTTGGCCTAACCGTGGTAACCATGGCCTTTGCCATCGGCCATGTGTCCGGCTGTCATTTGAACCCCGCTGTTACCTTAGGGTTGGTGGTCGGCGGCCGTCACCCTGCGAAGGAAATGCTGCCCTACTGGATGGTGCAGGTATTGGGCGCCATTGCGGCGGCGCAGGTGCTGGTGTTCATTGCCGGAGGCAATGGCACTGATCCCTTGGCCGGCGGTTTGGCAGCGAATGGGTTTGGCGAGCACTCGCCGGGAAATTACAGCATGGCCGCCGCATTTGTGTGTGAAGTGGTCATGACCGCGATGTTCCTATTCGTCATCATGGGCGCCACGGACAAGCGGGCAGCCGCCGGCTTCGCGCCCCTGGCGATCGGTTTGAGTCTCACCTTGATCCATTTGATCAGCATTCCAGTGACCAACACTTCGGTGAATCCGGCCCGCAGCACCGGCCCGGCAGTATTCGTCCAGGGTTGGGCACTCGCGCAACTATGGCTGTTCTGGGTGGCCCCGCTATTGGGCGGAGCGATCGGCGCCTTGATCTATCGATTCGTCACGCCGGGATGGTCGCAAGCTGCGGGGGATCCAGGCGGTCCGGGGACCTAACGCGCGCGCGCGGCCCCTATGGCTCGACCTCCAACTCCAGAGTTCGTGCGCTCACGTCGCTGCCGGTGACGATAAGTTCTGCCACCGAGATCGGCAGTTTGAAGCGGCGTGGTCCACAACTTCCCGGATTGAGATACAACACGCCGCCCCGCTCCACCATCTTGGGTTTATGCGAGTGGCCGCTGATCACGACTCGCACGCCCGCAGCGCCGGGATCGATGTCGAGTTCGGCGAGATCGTGAATCACATAGGCAAACAGGCTACCGATTCGAATCAGCTCCGTGGCCCGCAGGTGCGCCGCCCAGGCTTGCGAATCATTGTTGCCTCTGACCGCAATCAGCGGCGCCACCGCCGCAAGTTGCTCGAGAATGTCCGGGCCACCCACATCACCGCCATGCACGATGTAATCGCAGCCGATTAAAAACGCACGGGCCGCGGGCCTCAGCAGCCCATGAGTATCGGATATCACGCCGACGCGTAGATCATTGGTCATGCTCACCCTCACCTGAGCTCTATCGCTCCCAGTGGCCGGGCTCATGATGCCAGCGCGGTCCCCGCTGATCCCAATGCGCGGGAACCCAGTGGTAGCCGCGTCGCTCGTGCATGTAGCGTCCCGGCACCCATACATGGGCATGATCGCGCCACTCCCAATATCCAGGCGCCCATATGTAACCTATACGCGGTCCGGGCACGGTCTCCACGCGCACCGGCGGCGGTGCCACATCGATGTCAATGGCAATGCCGGCCGAGGCGATCGTCGGTGCGGTAACCGCCCCCGCGGCCATCACCAAACCCAACAGTAAAGCCTTACTAGAAACGTTCATTCCATACTCCTTAACAAGTAACGTCCGACCCAATCGCAATCGAACTTAAGTGCCGAAACGCGTCGCACCTAGCGTCGGTTGACCGCAATTGAGCGTCTATAGGACAGCGCCGCATTCATAACACAGCACCGCGCGGCTAAACTGTTGATCAGTCAGCTGAATATGGCGTAATTGCTTCCGCCTTAAGAGTCGGTAATGTTGTGATGCTGCGGATCTCCGGGCGGCGCCATGCGATCAGCGCCAACAACAGCGCCGTAGTGCCGGCGAAACCCAGCGCCACACGCAGACCCCAATGCTCGCCCAGCCAGCCGCCCAGCAGAGCGCCAGGGCCTGCGGGGATCAAAATGAGCCAGCGCATGGTGCTGGTCATGCGGCCCAACATCGGACCCGGCGTGACCGACTGGCGCAGGGACAGAAAATTGATGAATATAAATACCGCTCCTACTCCGAACATGAACAACATCGACGCATAGGCAACCACTCCGAAGCCATTGAGCGGCGCCACGCTCAGCAGCAGCCAGCCGGCGCCCGATATGCCGAATCCCAGGACCATGGTGGGGCCGGGTCCGAAGCGGCGCACCACACGATTGCCATTCGCGCTGGCAAGCACTGTACCCACACCCAGCATGACGTAACTCAAGCCCACGCCTCGCTCCGACAGGCCGAGCTGGCGCGTGGCGAACAATATCTGCACTACCATCGCTGCCTGATTGCACAGTTGCCATGAGCCGACGCAGGCCGCCATGGTCACCAGCAAGGGGTGATCGCGCACGAAGTTCAGCCCCTCGCGCATGGCCAGCCAGAACGGCATGGGCCTGGCAGTGGGGATTTCCTTCACCGGCACGCCGCGCAGAATCGTGGCCGAGATCAGCAGCAGCAACGCATCCGCCACCAGCGCGAGCGGCGCACCCGTGAGTTTGATCAACGCGCCGGCGGCACCAGGGCCGGTCACCTCCGCGGCCGAGTTGGCCAGTGCGTTCTTGGCATGAGCCTCCACCAGGCGTTCGCGCGGTACGATTTGCGTGAGCACGATTTGGGCCGCACTGCCGGCGGTAGTATTGACGACACCGATTAAGAACCCAACAAAATACAACCAGTGTATCGACAGCAAGCCGAACCACCACGCCACCGGCACCGTCGCCACGGCCACGGAGATGGACAATTCACCGACCACGTACACAGGCAGTTTGCGGACGCGATCCAGCCACACACCGGAGGGCAGGGAGAACAGCGCAAAGGGGAGAATCTCCATCGCTGTGAGCAGTCCCATCTGCGTCGGAGTTGCGTGCAGCAGGACCGCGGCCGTCAGCGGTAGCGCCAGTAGCGTGACCTGGCCACCGAAGGACGAAATCAATATGGAAGTCCACAGCCGCCGGTAAGTCGCGTCACGCAGCAGATCCGTGGGCGACAATGTAAATCGATTCAGCCACTTTTCCGGTAGCCAGTTGCGAAGAGTTGCTAGAGTCATGATGCCGGGGCGTGCGCTTATATTAGTCGAAATCCCATGTAGTGGCGAGACTCGACGCGTGTCCAGGCGACACGCGTATTTCGTCTACAATCGGCAAATGACAGAATTCACGCATCTCTTCCAACCGCTGCGCATTCGCGGCAGCACGCTCAAGAACCGTATCATGTCGAGCGGGCATGATACGACGCTGCCGGTGGACGGCACCGTTAATGCCCCCTTGGTGGCCTACCAAGAGGCACGCGCCCGCGGCGGCGTGGGCCTGATCGTGCTGCAGGTGTCCGGCGTGCACGAGACCGCGCGCTACACCAATCATGTGCTGATGGCCACCGATGATGCGTCTATTACCGGGTACCGCAGCGTCGCCGAAGCGGTGCATCGCCACGGCACCGTGCTGTTCGCGCAGCTGTTTCACCCCGGCCGTGAAATGGCCGAAGCGGACGGCGGATTGCTCAATGTGGCCTACGCACCCTCGTCGGTGCCGAATGAGCGCTTTCATGTCATGCCGCGCGCCCTGAAAAAACCACTGATCGACGAAATCGTCCAGGGCTATGGCGACGCGGCAAGGCGCATGCAGACCGCGGGACTGGACGGCGTGGAAATCGTCGCCAGCCACGGCTACTTACCGGCGCAGTTCTTGAATCCTCGGGTCAATCTGCGTACCGATGCCTACGGCGGGGATGTCGAGGGGCGCCTGCGCTTCCTGCGCGAGGTGATCAAGAATATCCGCGCCAAAGTGAGCGATGGTTTTGTGGTGGGATTGCGCATCTCAGGAACCGAGGCGGACGAACAAGGACTGACCGAGGATGAGTCGCTGGAATCGGTGGCTCTGCTCGGCGACAGCGTCGACTATGTACATGTCACAGTAGGCACTTCGGCCAGCCTCGGCGGCGCCGTCCACATCGTGCCGCCCATGGCCATCAAGACCGCCTATGTGGTGCCCTATGCCGCGCGCATCAAGCGGCAATCCGCGATTCCGGTATTCGTTACCGGCCGTATCAATCAGCCGCAGGATGCGGAAGCCGTGCTCGCCAGCAATCACGCCGATGTCTGCGGCATGACACGGGCGCTGATCAGCGATCCGGAAATGCCCAACAAGGCCATGCGCGGCGCGCTCGAGGATATTCGCGCGTGCATTGCCTGCAATCAGGCCTGCATCGGACATTTTCACAAGGGGTTCCCCATTTCCTGCATTCAAAACCCAGTCAGCGGGCGTGAATTGCGCTTTGGCAATCTGTCGCGGACGACGCGCCGCAAGCATGTCATGGTGGTCGGCGGCGGGCCGGCCGGCATGAAGGCCGCGGCGGTCGCCGCCGAGCGCGGCCACCACGTGACTCTATTCGAGGCCGAGCGACGTCTTGGCGGCCAGGCACTGCTGGCGCAGATGCTGCCCGGGCGCGCGGAGTTCGGCGGCATCGTCACCAATCTGCAGCGCGAACTGGAGTTGGCCGGCGTGCAGGTGCACAGGAACTCCCGAGTCGACCGCTCGACAGTTCTGGCGCAGGCGCCCCAGGTCGTGGTCATCGCCACCGGCGCCATACCCTATCGGCCGCATTTTCCGCAGGAAGGTGCGCTGCAAATCGTGGACGCGTGGGCGGTGCTGCGCGGCGCAGCGACTGCCGGACAGTCCGTGTTGGTCATCGACTGGCGCGCCGATTGGATCGGCATCGGCATCGCGGAGCACTTGGCGCAGCAGGGTAGAACCGTGCGGCTGGCCGTCAGCGGAATCGCTGCCGGCGAAAGCCTGCCGCTGTACGTGCGCGACCAGGCGGCGGCTTCCCTGCACAAGCTCGGCATCACGGTACTCACTTATATGCGCCTGTATGGCAGCGATTCAGACAGCGTCTATCTGCAGCACATCAGCAGCGGCGAGGCGGTGGTGATCGACAAGGTCGACACGCTGGTGCTGTGCACCGGCCATACGCCGGTGGACGATCTCTCCGACGCCCTCGAGGGCATGCAGATCGAGACTCATGTCATCGGCGACGCGGCCGCCCCGCGCACCGCCGAAGAGGCGGTTTACGAAGGACTCAAAGTCGCCGCAGAACTTTGACGCCGCGGTCCTCGCGAGTCATCGACTTCCTCGCCGAGGAAGCCACCGCTCTGATGGGCCCAGAGGCGCGCGTACAGTCCGCCTTGAGCCAACAATGCGTAATGAGTACCCTCCTCAACCACCCGACCCTTGTCGAGCACGATCAGCCGGTCCATGGCGGCGATGGTCGACAGCCGATGCGCGATGGCCACCACGGTTTTACCTTGCATCAGGCGATTGAGACTTTGCTGAATGGCTGCTTCGACTTCGCTGTCGAGCGCGCTGGTGGCTTCGTCGAGCAAAAGGATCGGCGCGTCCTTGAGCATGACTCGCGCAATTGCGATTCGCTGGCGCTGGCCGCCACTTAGCTTGACGCCCCGCTCGCCCACATGGGCAGCGTAGCCCGTGCGCCCGCCGGCATCGCTTAAGTTGACGATGAAGTCGTGCGCCTCGGCGCGCTTGGCCGCGGCCACCATGTCGGCATCCGTGGCATCGGGCCGGCCGTAGCGGATATTGTCGCTGACCGATCGATGCAGGAGCGAGGTGTCCTGAGTGACCATGCCGATTTGCGCACGCAAGCTGTCCTGGGTCGCGAGCGCAATGTCCTGGCCGTCGATGAGAACTCGTCCCTCGGCTATGTCGTAGAAGCGCAGCAGCAGATTGACGATGGTGCTCTTGCCGGCGCCGGAACGGCCTACCAAGCCGATCTTCTCACCGGGCCGGATGTGCAGATTCAGAGCATCGATGACCGGACCCGCGGCGCTCGCGGCGGCCCCGTAGGCAAAGCTCACCGCTTCGAAGCGAATGTCGCCGCGCGTGACTCGCAGCGGCAGCGCGTCGGGCCGGTCGATCACGGTGGGGGCGCGCGCCAGCGTGTTGATGCCGTCCTGCACGGTGCCGATCTGCTCGAACAGTGATGCCATCTCCCACATGACCCAGTGCGAGATGCCGTTGAGCCGCAGCGACATCGCGGTCGCCGCAGCCACCGCGCCCACGCCCACCTGTCCTTGGGTCCATAGCCACAGCACTACACCGGCCGTGCTCGCTATCAATGCCATGCTGAGCAGATGATTTACGATCTCAAAGCCCGTCACCATTCGCGACTGTCGATACACCGTATGCAGAAACTCGGCCATCGCGGTTCGCACATAGCTCGACTCCCGCTGGGTGTGCGAGAACAGCTTGACGGTAGTGATGTTGGTGTAGGCATCGGTGATGCGCCCCGTCATCATCGAACGCGCGTCCGCCTGCGCCATTGCGACCGCCCCTAAGCGCGGCACGAAGTACCACATGGCCAGCGAATAAATGCCAAGCCAACCCATGAAGGGAAGCAGCAGCCAGATATGAAAATTGCCGACCACCAAGGCAATCGTGACGAAATAGATGAGCACGAATACCATAATGTCCGCCAATATCATCCACGTATCGCGCACTGCGAGGGCGGTCTGCATGAGTTTGGCCGCGACCCGTCCGGCAAATTCATCTTGATAAAAGCTCAAGGATTGCGCCAGCATGTTGCGGTGGAAATTCCAACGCAATCGCATGGCGAAGTTCCCTGCCAGCGCCTGCTGCTTGAACAGGCTTTGCAGCCCAATCAACACTGTGCTGCCGGCAAGCACGCCGCCCAGCAGCAACAGGTGGCTCCGCTGTTCAGTCCAGAGGCGTGCAGGCTGGACTTTGGCCAGCCAGTCGACGACATGGCCGAGAACGCTGAACAGCAGCGCTTCGAACACGCCGATGGCAGCGGTCAACAGGGTCATCGCCACAATGTAGCGGCGCACCCCGCACGCGCAGGCCCACAGAAATGCGAAAAATCCCCGCGGCAGCTGCGGCAGCGGCGTTTCCGGGTAGGGAGGAACCAGCTTTTCGAAATAACGGAACAAACGACCACCGCGCCGTGAATTGCTGGTGCCCTCGCCCGGACTCGAACCGGGATGACATGGTTAGTCGACGGATTTTAAGTCCGTTGCGTCTACCGATTCCGCCACAAGGGCCAGGGTGGCGAAGTTTAGCAGTTCCAGTGCGCCCTTACAGGGCGAGTCGTTCCGGCGCGGGCACGCACCATATGTCGATGGGACCACGGCGGCCGCGCAATTCGAATTGCGGTAACTGTAAGAACGGTCTGGCGCCGAAGGCGCCGCTCGCGGCAGGCGCTTCGTTTTCCAAGGCCGCAGCAACCGTGCATGAAAACAGCACTTCGCCGGCTCGGGCGCGGCTGCACAGCCGCGCCGCCACATTGACGGTATCGCCGACCAGCGTGGTTCGTTTATAGCGCGCCGGACCCAACGCTCCAACAGCAACCTCTCCCAGATGCAAGCCGACGCCAATTCCCGCATCGAGGGACAATTCGCTGCGCCAGCGTGCGGCAATGGGCACGAAGGCCTCCAGCATGGCGTGACCGGCGGTCAACGCTTCTTGTGCCCCGTTGCCCTTCTCCTGGTTCACGCCGAACCCGGCCATCATCCCATCGCCGGCCAAGTGAAAGACCGTACCGCGGTTTTTCTCTACCGCGCTCGCTAGGGTGCGAAAGAATTCGTCGAGCAGCGGCATAACCCGCGCCGCCGGAAGTCTCTCCGCCATTCCGGTGTAGCCGCGCAGATCGGCGAACAACACGGTGACACGCGCCGTGTGAACCGTGGCAGGCTGGCGTATCCGCGTGACGATCATCGACCCCACGGGGCGCAATCGAGAACGCCCTACTCGCCCTTCGGTACTCACGCTGTGCCATTCTCCGCAAGTGTTTGACTCGAACAGCATATACAATTAATGGGTCAAGGGTAATCCTGGGCACATTTCAGCTTTTTCCGGATCGGCCGTGTCATGAGACCGATCGCAACTGACAAATGAGGCCGACCATGAATGGCAAACGAGTTATCTGCATGGCATTCACCGCCGGCCTGGTGTTGTGGCAGGCAAGCTCCGTGGCGGCGCAGACTACGCCCTCCGCGTCCGCCGCGATCGTGAAACAACTGTTCGACAACGAACAGACCGGCGCTCCGGGCAAAGAGATCTTGATGCTGACTGTCGAGTACCTCCCAGGCGGCGCGTCACTTCCCCACCGGCACGACGCACAGGTGTTCGTCTACGTGCTTGAAGGCGCGCTCAAGATGCAGGTTGCGGGCGGCCCCGTCGTCACGCTGCACCCCGGCCAGACGTTTTACGAGGGCCCGGCTGACGTGCACGCCGTTTCGGCCAATGCCAGCAAGACCAAGCCCGCGAAGTTTCTGGTTTTCATCGTCAAGGACAAGGGAGCACCCGTAACGCGCGAAGTCGCGCCCACGGCAACGCCGTGAGAGTCATTGCGGCCGTAATAAGTTTGCTCGGCTATTGCTGGCTATGCGCCGCCCCGGCGTCAGCGGAAATAAGCGGACAACAACGCGCGCAAGCGGCCGGCCGCGCGATCATGGGCGCCCCCGCGCCTCGGCTGGTGCTGAAGACCATCGACGGCGATGCCATCGATCTAGCCAGCCTTTACGGTAAGAAAGCGGTGTACCTCAAGTTTTGGGCAACATGGTGCGTTCCCTGCCGGCAGCAGATGCCGCATCTCCAACATGCTTACGAAACAGCAGGCGCGGATTTGGCGGTGATTGCGATCGATGTGGGATTCAACGATTCCGTCGAGGCTATCCGCGCTTATCGCAAAAAACTGGGCATCACCATGCCCATCGTGTTCGACGACGGGAGTTTGGGCGCCGCCTTTCACCTTCGGGTGACACCGACGCACGTCGTCATCGGTCGCGACGGCCGCATCCTCTACATCGGGCATCTTGCCGACAAAGAACTGGACGCGGCCTTGATCAGGGCGCGCGCGCCCGCCGGACTCGGTTCGCAGACTGAGGCAGTTGTGAAAGACGGGCTGCCGCCCGTGACAGTCGGAGATCTGCTGCCGCCGCAGTCCTTGCAAACCCTTGACGGCCGACGCTTCGAGTTTCGGCACAGCGCGGCGCCGCATTCACTCACCGTGCTGGTTTTTCTGTCGCCGTGGTGTGAAACCTATCTTGCGAAGACTCGGCCCGAGGTGGCGGCGAATTGCCGCAGCACCCGCGAGCAGTTCAGCAAATTGAGCGCCGATCCGCGCGTTCGCTGTCTCGGTGTCGCATCCGGACTTTGGGCAAACGCCGAAGACCTGCGTCGGTATCGCAAGGAAAACAAGATCACGATACCACTCACGCTGGATGCGTCCGGCGAGATGTATCGGCTGTTTCGAGTCAATGACGTCCCCACCGTGCTCATCGCCGACAGTGGGGACCGCATCGTGCGCCGGATCGAAGGGAATGCACTTAAGGACAGTGCCGCACTGCGCACCGCCGTCGCGGGCGTCAGCGACTCGCACCAATGATCAGTCGACTCTGGCTGCTGGCGGCCGTGCTTCTCGGCGCTCATGCCGGCGCAGCCACGCTGATTGCTCCCGACACATATTTCATTGCTGGCGAAGCCACGCCTAACCGCCAGCCCGACGGCAACAGCGTCGTCATCGCGGGCACGCAAGGATTGATCGTGTTCGACACCGGACGGCACCCGGAACACTCCCAGGAGATACTCGATTTCGCCCGTGCGCAGAATAGGCCCATCGACGCCATCATCAATTCACACTGGCATCTGGATCACGTCGGCGGCAATCCGCGGCTGCGCCGCGAATTCCCGCAGCTGCGGGTGTATGCGAGTGCGGCGATCGACGCTGCCCGCACAGGGTTTCTCGCCGATTATCGCGCCCAGCTCCTGACCGAGATCGAACGGTCCGCCAAGGATCGGGCGGTGCAAGAATCCCTGCGCGCCGAAGTGGCGCTGATCGATACCGGGTCCGCGCTCGAACCCACCGATGTCGTCTCGAGAGCCGCCCGTTTGAGCATTGCCGGGCGGTCCTTGCAATTCAATCTGGAGTCGCACGCCGTGACCGCCGGCGACGTATGGGTATTCGATCCCAAGACGCGCGTGCTGCTGGCGGGCGACCTGGTCACCCTGCCCGCGCCGTTCTTTGAGAGCGCCTGTCCGGCGCGCTGGCGCGAGTCCCTGGCAAATCTCGAGAAGGCGCCCTTCGACCGCTTAGTGCCTGGGCACGGAGCGCCCATGCAGCGCAAAGAATTCGGGATCTACCGCCAGGCATTCTCGCAGCTGCTCGACTGCGCCGCCGGCAAAGCGGCCAAAATCGATTGCGTAGACGGTTGGGTCAACGATGCAGCCGCCCTGCTGCACAGTTCCGCCGAAGTAAGCTACGCGAGAACATTGATCGGCTACTACGTCGACAATTACCTGCGCAATCCCAGCGAGCGCGTTCGCAAGTTCTGCAGCGACTGATCGACTGCCTCAAAACGGATAGTTGAGTCCCGTGAACGCAGCGATACCTTCGCTGCCGTAGCCGATATCCACGTAGCCCACCACAAAGGGGCGCGCGATGCCGCGAAACCCAACCCCATAGACATGGTGCAATTCCGCAAGGGGATTCGTGCCGCTGTTGGCTAACACGCGGCCGATATCGATGAAGGGCGTCAATTCGACATCGACAATGCTGCTGGTCGCATCGAAGGAAAACACTCTGCGCCGCAACTCGACGCTGGTGGAGAAAGAATCCCTATCGTAGTAGCGGCCCAGACCGAAACCGCGCAGTGGCTGGGTTCCGCCCACCACACCGTAACCCCCGCCGATACTGCTGAGCGCCCAGAACGGCAGGTTGTGCGCCGTGGGTAAATAGCGCAGCGACATATGGGTCACCACAATGGTGTCCTTGGCGACGGGCAAAAACGAACGCCCATCCGCGCCGACCTCGCTATACATGGAATCGTTGAAAAGACCACCGCGGCTGGCCACGCCACCGTAGGCGGTCAACTGCAGGCCGTGGCTGGGCACGGTCAAATCGTCGCGAGTGTCGTAGACGATGGCAAGCCGATTCAGCGTTTGCGTGATGCTGCCCAGCACCCCACCGAAGCGCGTTTCGATCGAGTCGACTTTTTCCAATGTCCCCGGCAGCACATCCACGATTTGCAGGCGCGCGGTGTACTGCAGTTGCCACGCGTGGCTCAGATTCAGCCCCACCTGAACCTGCAGGCGCTCCTGCTGATTGGTGTAATTGGTCTCAGCGTCTTGCGGCGACTTGTTGCCGATACCGTAAAAGCGGGGTGTGCCGTCGCGATCGTAGATCGCACTGGCATTGAACGACCAGCGCTCGTTGCGTAAGCGCCCGCGCTGGAACTCAAGATCGAAACTGCGCTCGACACGCTGCTTGACGCCGGCCACCACCGACCACTGCTCGTCCCCGGACGTATAGCCGTACACGCGTCCATGCACGCCGAAGCCGAAATTCTGGCTGTAAACCACATCAGGCGCGATGATCCGGTTGATCTGGTGATTCTCGTCGGCATGTATCCATGTCGGAATGAGCCCCAAAGTCGTGCCACTATCCGGATCCACGGCAATTTCGGGTACCGGAATAAAGGGCGCCGTAGCGGGATTGAACCATCTTCCAAGCCAATTGGGCGGCTTGGCAGGCATCGGCGGCAGAGGACCGGGCGCAGGCGCCTGCGCCTCATCCGTGGCCGCAGCCAGGGCCGGCCAGTATGACGACAGCAACGTGCCCAACAGCAATAGGTGCGCGGCAACCCTCATCCAAGAATCCGCGCTTCATCCTGCAAGTCGAAAAACTGGCTCGCGCGATGACACAGGTCCGGTTGCAACAGCATCAGCGAACACCGCCGGCAGTTTCGAAATGCCGCATCAGTCGTGTCTTGACCTCAACCGGAGTTATGGAGGGGCGCGGCAAATCGCGAGGCGTGCCGGGGCGTGTCAACAGGCGTGCAAAGCGTGGGCCGCTCTCGCAAGCCTCATCCAACCAGGTCGCGATCCGCGCCACGTCGTCGGTTTCGAGCGATGAGGCATAACCACAGGCGGCGGCAATTTGAGTGAATGACACATGTGGAGAAACCGTTGCCTGACCGCCGGTGGAATCGTGTGCGCCATTGTCCAGCAATAGATGCAGCAAGTTGGGCGTGCCATAGGTTCCCACGGTCGCGAACGCGCCCAGGCGCATCAACGCCGCGCCGTCGCCGTCCAAGGCAATGACGCGCAGATCCGGCCGGGCGAGCGCAAGGCCGAGCGCCAGGGGCAGCACACATCCCATCGATCCCACCATGTACAAATGATTCGCCCGGTCTTCGATGGCGTACAGTTCGCGACCACAGAATCCGGTCGACGCCAGCAGCACGGTCGCGCCAGTCGAGGTCTGCGCCACCACCCGCCGCAGAGCCTCCTGCCTGGAGGGTCGCGCCGGCGGTGCGAATCGGGCAGTCTCGATCACCGCCGCCGTTGCGGGAGACGTGCGGACGCCACGCAAGCTCGAGCCGCTTTTCAGCGCGAAGTCGGCGACGCTGCCTTTTTGCATCAACAGCGCATAGGGCCTGCCGGTCTCATCCATGTGGGAGACGGCGCGGTCCAGCGCCGCAGCGATGGCGTCGATCTCGGTAGGAAACAGCTCCCAGGGAATTTGCATGGCCTCGAGCATGGTCGGCGTGATCGGACCCATCAGCGCATGTTGCGGCTCGTCGGCAACCCTGGGCTGACCGCGCCAGGTGACGATGAGCAGCTGCGGCAGGCGAAACGTCCAGGTCAGCGAGGTCAACGGGCTGACCGCATTGCCGAGCCCTGAATTTTGCATCATCGCAATACCGCGACCACTCGGTATGCCGGTACCGCCCGCCAACGCCACACCCGCTAACAGCGCCACGGCATCGCCCTCATTGGCCATCGACAGATAATTCAGCGACTCATCCTGCAGCACGTAATTGATGAACGGCGTCAGATAGGAACAGGGAACCCCCGCGTACCAGCGAAAGCCCCGTTCACGAGCCGCCTCCACGAAATGCCGGGCGTCAATCAAGCGCAGCCTCGGCGGGTCGCGCATCCGGTGCGCTGCCGACCGGCGTCTGCGCGTGCGCGAAATCGACGGCGCGCCGCAAGTCCTCGAGATCATTGACTCCGCGCCAATGGCCGTGGACATACAGCACTTCGATTGGCGCGCCTTCGGCGACCAATGCATTGAGCAGCGCCGGCATGTCGAGCGTATGAAAATCCGGCCGCGCCCGCAGCTTGCGGAGCGCGGGCTTGAGCCTTGCCAGCCCGCGACGGCTGACGCTCAGCATGCCGATCCAGCGGCCTTGAGGCTCGCGCTG
This sequence comes from Steroidobacterales bacterium, assembly GCA_038226325.1. Lineage (GTDB taxonomy): Bacteria > Pseudomonadota > Gammaproteobacteria > Steroidobacterales > Steroidobacteraceae > Bog-1198. The sequence goes on from JBBRQO010000010.1 coordinate 57,202, forward strand.
CGGATCTAATTCACTGGCTACATGCTCGAGCAGCACCGGGGTGCCGAACAGGCCGCGATCATCGCCGCGCGAGCAATAAACGAAATCCCGGACCGTGCGATTGTTCAAGGCCGTCGGTTGCGAATCGACCACGATGGCAAAGTCCGCCTTGCTCTCCACCAGATCGCGCAGCACGTAGCTGCGAAACAGCAAATCGCCATAGGAAATCACCGCATCGGAGTCGAGTGCATCCACGGCGCAGGCCAGGGACGCCAGCTCCCCCGTATCGGCATACCGCTCATTCACTACCAATTTGATGCCCGCCGCATCAATGGCGTCGGCCCGGTAGCCGCCGACCACGGTGATGTCGTTGATGCTTTCCTTCTTGAAGCCGTCGATCAGCCAGCGCAACAGTGGTTTGCCGGCAATCGGCAGCATGACCTTGGGGCGATCGGTGGTGATGGCCTCGAGACCTCGTCCGCGGCTCGCCGCCAATACTAGGGCAGCGCGCGTCCCGCCGCCTGCGGACAAATAAAGGCGCTCTGCCGCGGAATACTCATCTGCATCTTGCAGGCGGAATATTTCGTCGACCGCCACGATGCGATCTTCGACATTGACGAGAGTCTGACTTTCGTAGATCTCCTTGGCCACACTCTGCATGGCGGAGACGGCGGAGCGCACCAGATGATTGGCCCAGATCACGGTGCTGATGCCGGCCTGGCGAAACACTTCAGTCGGGGTGCTGTAATAGCGTGTCGGCACGATGACCAGGGGCGAGCGCCGCGCCCATTCGCGCGCAAAGGTCACTATCTCGTCCGGCTTGGACAGCTTGCTGTGAATCAGGATCGCATCCGCCCCGGCGACACGGTAGGCCTCCGCGCGGCGCAGCGCCTCATCCATACCCCAGCCGGCAATCAACGCTTCCACACGCGCCACGATGCAGAAGTTGGGATCGCTCTGGGTATCCTTGCCGGCGGCGATCTTGCCCGCGAACTCCTTGATGTCCGCCAAGGGCTGGCGCTCGCCGTTCAAGAAGCTGTTCGTCTTGGGAAATTGTTTGTCCTCGATGCACACGCCGGCAATGCCGCGTTGCTCCAGCTTGCGCACCAGGCGGCGCAGATTGTTGAAGTTCCCGTAACCGGTGTCGCCGTCCAGCAGGATGGGCAGATCGCTGGCATCCGCCATGAACTCCAGCACGTCGACCACCTGAGTCCAACTGGCCTCGTTGTTATCACGCACGCCGAACTGCGCCGAGATGGACAGTCCCGACGCCCAGATGCCGCCAAAGCCGGCCTCGCGCACGATGCGCGCGGACAGGCCGTTATGCGCCTCCATCAGAAACTCAAGCTGCGGACTTTGCAGCATGCGGCGCAACTTAGCACTGCGGGTCGGCGCCACAGCGGCGGCGGGCGCTTGTGGCTGCGCTCCTTTCACCGGCTGGCGAATCGATGCATTCATGGGCGCGTCTCCGACAGGGGCTGCAGTTGCGGCAGTACTTCATGCGCAGCGCGGATCACGTCGGTGGGAAAATCGATCTCGATCCACGGCGCGCCGGTGACATCGGCCACCTCGAAAATCTGGCTGCGTTCGCGCAGCAGATCGCGTACCGCCTCTTCATGCGGCATGTTGGAGCGGCCCGACTCGACGTAGGCCGCCACCAGCGCGGCGAGCCGGCGCGCACCGGCCGGGTCGAAGCGGAAGAAGCCGACTGACTCCCCGATGGTGTCGTACTGCAGATCCGCCGCCAGCTGCTTGCGCAGATCAATGGGCACTCCCCCCTGCACGCAGAGCTTCACCGGTTCGTCACCCGACTCGAAATCCCGGTCGATCAACACTCGGTTGACCGGCCCTGCGCCGGCCACCAGCGCATTCGCAATGCGCTGGTCATACAGCACATCGGCATCCATGAGCAGTACGTCGCCGCCGCGCGTCATGGCCTCTTCCACGGTGTGAACCGTCAGCACGCTGCCCAACTCGAATTGCGGGTTCAGCACGATCTCGGGCCGTGGTTGCCAGTGCAGGCGATCAAGCTCAGCCTCGACGCGCTCGTGACGAAAGCCGAGCGCCAGCACGATGTCATCGACGCCGGCGCTACTCAGTATGCGTAAATGCCGTTCCAGCAGGCTCATGCCGCCGAATTGCAGTAAACACTTGGGCAGCTGCCGCTCATCGGCCTGTTGCAAGCGCAAGCCGCGGCCGGCTGCGAGAATAATGGCGCGCATGAGGGTCCTGTGGAAATCCGTTGTGCCGGAATTTTACACGGCGGCGACGGCGGCGCGTGAGGAAAGGTGCAGGTACAGCAGCCCCGGCAGCCCGAGCAGTAGCTCCCGCGTGCGCTTGGCAAGTGACAGCGCCAGCGTCGCATCGGGCGGCAAACCGACCAGCGGTGCCAGCAGCAGGTATCCGCCCTCTTGCACCCCGATCGCGCCGGGGATGGCGAAGGCCGCGCCGCGAATCGCCTGCCCAAGGCTTTCCAACACCAAGCAATTGACCCATCCGGCCGGCTGGTGTATCAGCTGAAGAATCCAATATACCTCGACGGTGCCCACCACCCAGCCCACCCAGCTCAGCATGAAGCTGGCGCTCACCGCGCCCGCGCGCCCGTACGTACGCCGTACGGCGGCATCGATGGCTTCGGCCTGGCTGATCCACTGCGACCAATCGCGGTTGCCCGCGAAGCGCCTCGCGGCGCGCATCAACTTGCTGAACAAGCCGCGCCGCTGCAGCCAATAAAACCCCGCCACCTGCAGCGCCAGCAGGCCGCTGGCGATCAGCACCGAGGTGCGCAGGGTGTGTTGCGAGACTCGTGTTGCCTGCGCCCCCAGCAATGCAACACCGAGCAGTGCGAAGGTGATCTGCGCGAAGGTCTGCAGCGTGGTGCTGGCCGTGATCGCCGCCGCGGCCTGCGGCATGGGCATCCCCCGCTGCGCCAAGTGGCGGGCCATCAACACCGGGCCGCCGATCTGGCCCGCGGGCATCAGGCTATTGGCCGACTCGCCGGCCCAACGCGCCAGCACGGCGTCGAGCATCGAACCGCGCGCCGCGTCCTGCGTGAACAATACGCGGATAGCCAATGCGTCTATACCCAAGGGCAGCAGATGAAACAGTGCCACGGGCAATAGTCCCCAACCCGCCAGCGACAAGGTGGCCATCACGGCCGGCAAGCCCTGCGAGGCAAGTACGCCGATGAACAGCAGCACGCCCGCGGTGAGCGCCCACGTCGCCGCTCTGGTCATGGGCGGCGGCGGAATACTTGCCGGAAGCCGAAGTACGCGATCGCATCTTTCATGTTGGATATTACGCGGCGCCATGGGCGCATGGCTGGGTCGGTTACGTACTCGAATGTCAGCGAGACGCGCAGCTCAGCCTCGGCCAACGGCGAAATGCGATGGCGCAATTTGTCACCGTCGAAGAACACCAGCCCGCCCGGACTAATTTGCAACGAGCCCGCTACCGTGGCCTTATCCGTATCCCGCGTATGCAGCTCGTAGTCGAGCCGGCACGATGAACGGTCGACGACGCCGAAAAGCAATGTGTAGCGGCGCCCTGCATAATACGAGGTGTCGTAGTGCCAGCCAATATGGTCACCCGGCCGCGTGTAGAAATACAAAGCATAGGCATGCGCGTCCGCGTCCGGCGATACTTGCAAGCGATCTCCCGATATACGTCGCAGCCAATCTAGCAGCGCCGGCGAGCGATATAGCTCGGCGATAAACGGCGCCACATCATCGATACCATAGCGGCTGACGCTGCCGCCCTGCTTGTGGCCCGGAAGATAGTTGCGGTTGACCAGCGGGGATACTGCGGCTACCGCTTCGACCAATCGCGCCGTGATGTCGGGCGGCAAGAACTGTTCCAGATGCAGGAATGAACCCTGCCGCGTGAACTCGCGGCTTAGGGTCTCCGTGTCGAAGGCCTGTAAGCGGGAAGCCAGCATCTGATCCGCATCGGGCGCAGGGTGGACAGCGTCCACCGGTGGGAGCCGTGAGCCCCCAGGGTGGGTCGCCGCCATTTACCGCGTTTCCGGCAGCGTCTGCTGTGCCGGCGGCTGCCGCCAGCACAGCAGCATGCGGCGGTAATCGATGATCACCCAAACGGCAAACAGCGGCGCACACAATGCGGCGGCAACTAGAAAGGGCAACAACGCGTCGCTTAGCGTCACCAGGGGTAGCAGGTAGAGCACGTCTTCGGTCTCGAATCCGCCCAACGAGGCCTGTTGGCTTGCGGCCTTGCCCGCCAAGTCCTCGATACGCATGCGCAGGTAGAAAATCAGCGCGATGGCGCACCCGGCCAGCAGACCGAGCAAGGCCGGCGGCGCCTGCAGCGCAATGCCGGGCTTCGCGCCGACACCGATGCCGATGGCAAGGAACAGCAGTATGGTCACCACCGCATCGCTCGCGAGATCGTACAGGTGACCGATGCGGCTGCTCTTGCCGCTGATGCGCGCCAATTCACCGTCCGTGTGATCGAGAAAATTGGAAAAGATCAACAGCAGCGCGGCGACATTCGTCCAGGCGTAGCTTCCCGGCAAAAACGCTGCGGCGGCCGCCAGACCCACGCCTAAACGAACGGTGGTCAGATGATTGGGCGTGACCCAACTCTCCTTCAGCGGAGTCACCAGACGGCGCGCAAGCCTGGCATCCCAGGGACGAGACTGCGTCATTCGAAGGGCCTGCCGCAGCGCGCGAGAACGGCGCGCAGATCGCGAATCGGCGGGAACACTTCGTTGTTCCAATCCGCGCCCTGGGCGTCATACGCACGTTGCTCGAATTCCACGATGTCTTTGTCCTCGCGGAAGATATTTTCGGTAAACCAGGTCACGAACGGCCACACGGCGTGGATGATGCCCGGCACTCGCGGTTTTTTGACCGACAAATAGCCGAAGGTGCGGTTTGTGCGCTGTTCGGCATCGAGCGGCGTGTAGCCCAGCCACACATCGAGAACGGGATCGTCGGACTGCTTGATGTCGCGCCCCACCCAAACCTTCAGGCTTTGGGTCGGGTAGTCGGTGCGGATCCGCATGTGATCGGAAAAATCTTGCTTCGCTTCGCCGCGCTTGCGCATCAGATCCACGATGACTTGCTCGCCGACCGAGGGCTTCCCCTCGGTGCGGCTGAAGGTGTATTCCACCTGCGCCCAGTCCTCGCCGTGCTGCTTGCCCAGGCAGCGGGCGCGGATTGAACCCATCTGTTTGCGATGCATGAACTGATGATTCATGTCGAATAGATTCTCGTGCATGAAAGTATAATGGCAGGCCACTTCGCGATTCAGCTGCCGTGTCTTGTAGTCACTGCGCTGTGAGGAACCCAATGCTTTTGGCAATCGGCCTTCCGCACGAGCCGGATCGCCCGGAAATACGAAGATCAGCCCATCGACCTCGCGTGCCGGATAGCTCTTGACGCCGGTGGGCAACCGATCGGCACCGAGGTAAGGCACATTGACGCATTTTCCGGTGCCGTCGTAACTCCAACCGTGGTAGTGGCATTTGAGCTCATCGCCGTTCACCACGCCCAGATGCAGCGGCACCTGACGATGCGCGCAGCGGTCCTCGAGGGCGAATACCCGTCGGGTCTTGCCCCGGTACAGCACGATGGGCAGTCCGGCGAAACGCCGCCCCAGTGTTTTGCCCGCCTTCAATTCCTCGGACCATGCCAGCGGGTACCAGAAGTCGGGGTGCGCGCCGATCCGGCGCAAATCAACGGCGTCGGGCGCATTGGCCGCGCGAATGTTGATCAAATTGGCCGCTTCTTCCGACATTTCATTTGCATTCTACAGGGATACCGCCAAGCCTGAAACCGCAAGGCCATGGGTCGCGGCGGATTGGAGGCTAGGAGCGGAATCGAACCGCTGTACGCGGCTTTGCAGGCCGCTGCATGACCACTCTGCCACCTAGCCTTGGGTCGAAAAAAAGCGAACCTTGGGACTGGCCGGGGTTCTTCGGAAACTGGAGCGGGAAACGAGACTCGAACTCGCGACCTCAACCTTGGCAAGGTTGCGCTCTACCAACTGAGCTATTCCCGCGGCGTGTAGTCGCCCTAAACCGAGGCGCAATTGTAGGGCCGAACCCGCCGGAGTCAAGAAGAACCCGCCGCAAAATGCGGCTAAAGCATTGAACTCCCCGGAAATTCCGGCCCGGGCGAGCCGCAGCCCCGACCTTAAAGCTCCGCACTGCCGCGCAGTTCCGGCCACGCCAGGCGTAGGTACAAAATCATCGACCATAGGGTGAGCACGGCTGCGATGGCCGTCAGCACCAAGCCCAAATTGTAGGTGGGGATGAAGAACAGATCCTCCCGGTACAGCAACAGTGACAATCCCACGATTTGCATGATGGTCTTGTACTTCGCCAAAGCCGACACCTTGATCCGGCCGCGGGCGCCGATCTCTGCCATCCATTCGCGCAGCGCCGACACCGCAACTTCCCGGCCGATGATGACGATGGCCGTGATCGCGACGAACCAACGCGGATCCTTGCTGACGATGAGCACCAAGGCGGCGGCGACGATGAGTTTGTCGGCAACCGGATCCAAGAAGGCGCCGAGCCGCGAGGTCAGCCCCAACTTGCGCGCGTAGTACCCGTCCAGGGTATCGGTGATGCCCGCCAACGCGAACGCGGCGCAGGCCGCAGGGCCCGCCCAGGGATCCGGCAAGTAAAAAAACAGCGCCACAATCGCCGGTATCATGGAAATGCGCAGCCACGTCAACGCATTCGGCAGATTCCAATGCGATTGGCGCTTAGTGCCCTGGGTGGAGGTGCTCATAAATTACCTCGGCGAGATCGCGCCCCAGCCCACGGATTTGCACAAAATCCTCGATGCCGGCACGCAAAATCCCCTGCAAGCCTCCGAACTGTTTCAGTAGCTCGCGCCTTTTGACGGGCCCTAAGCCCGGAATGGTTTCAAGTATCGACTGGCTGTGACGCTTGGCCCGTTTGCGCCGGTGTCCCGTGATGGCGAAACGATGCGCCTCGTCGCGCACGCGCTGAATCAGGTGCAAGCCCTTGGAGTCCGGCGCCAGTATAGTGGGCGTGTCCCGGCCCAACAAGAATAGTTGCTCTTGGCCAGGCCGCCGGTCGGCGCCCTTGGCGACGCCGATCAACGTAATCCCCGTGACCGCCATTTCCTCGAGCACCTTGGCCGCCGCCGCAAGTTGCCCCTTGCCGCCGTCGATGAGCAGCACATCGGGAGCCGTAACTTCGCCATCGCGCACTCTTTTGTAGCGCCGGGTAAGCGCCTGATACATGGCGGCATAGTCATCCCCGGGCTGGATGCCGCTGATATTGAAGCGGCGGTACTCGCTCTTGATCGGCCCCTCCTCCCCGAACACTACGCAGGAGGCCACCGTATCCGTGCCGCCGGTATGGCTGATATCGAAGCATTCGAGGCGATTCGGCGTCTCCGCGAGATCGAAGGCCTCGCGCAGATCCTCCAGGCTGGACTCGATGCTGGCGCGCGCCAGTCCGCGCATGGTGAGCGCCTGCTGCGCGTTCTCGTGCATCATCTGCAGCCAGCGCGCCCGAATGCCGCGCACCTGCGACGCGATACGCACTTTGTGGCCGGAGCGCTGCGCCAGGGTCGCCTCCAGCAGGGACATTTCGTCGAATTCCTGCTCGACGATGATCTCCGCCGGCGACTCGCGCTCCAGGTAGTACTGCGTGACGAATGCCGCTAACACTTCCGGTGGCTCGGCAAGGGCGGCTTTGGGATAAAAAGTCGTGCTGCCGAGACTGCGTCCGGCGCGGATGAACATCAGCGCGACGCAGTATTCGCCGTTGGCCGCGGCTATCGCGATGACGTCGGCGTCATGATCGATGTCGGCAGTGACTGCCTGTTGCGCCTGTACGGTCTTGAGCTTCGCCAATTGATCGCGTAGTTGAGCAGCATCTTCGAACTGCAGCCGCTCTGCGGCCGCCTCCATGCGCCGGCCCAAATCTTGGGATACTTCGTCATTGCGCCCCTCCAGCACCTTGATCGCGGCGCCCACGTCGCGCGCGTAGTTCTCCTTGGAAATGAGCCCCACGCAGGGTGCCGTGCAGCGCTGAATCTGATATTGCAGACACGGGCGCGAGCGGTTCGCGAAATAAGTGTCATCGCAATTGCGCAGGCGAAACAGCTTTTGCAGCTGCTGCAAAGTTTCGCGCACGGCGCCGGCAGAGGGGTAAGGCCCGAAGAATCTCCCCGGCTGCTTGCGCGAGCCGCGATAGAAAGTCAGGCGCGGAAATTCGTGCTGAGTCTCGAAATGCAGGTACGGAAAGCTCTTGTCGTCGCGCAGCACCACATTGAAGCGCGGCCGATGCTTCTTGATGAGATTGAATTCGAGCAACAACGCTTCGGTGTCAGAACTCGTGATGGTGACTTCCATCGCGACGGTTTTGGCGAGCAACGCCTGAACCTTGGGATGCACATTGCTGGGTTGAAAATATGAGCCCACCCGGCTCTTGAGATTGCGCGCCTTGCCGACGTAGAGAATCTCCGCCTGCTCATCCAGCATCCGGTAAACACCCGGGCGCGCCGGTAAGCTGTCGACGAAGGACTTCGCGTCAAACGGCGCCGCCAGGTCAGCGCTCATCCCTGGTGCGCAGCGAACGCCAGCTCGCGTGCTCTGCCGACCACCGCTTCGAACATGGGCGTCGTGAGGCGCCGCGTCTGGGTGTTGTAGCGGCTGCAATGATAGGAGTCCACCAGTACTCGATCGTGACTTATGGCGTGTTCCGCGCCATGAGCAAAGCGAAAGGCGCCGCTCGCCAAATTACTGGCGCGCAACACGGCGGCATGCGCGATGGCACCGAGCGCGAGAACGACACGGGCGTCGCGACTATCCTCAAGTTCTACACGAAGAAAATCGTTGCAAGCCTTAATTTCTATAGGTAATGGTTTATTTTCCGGCGGCAAGCATTTTACCGAATTGGTAATTCGAGCAGCAATGAGCTCAAGTCCATCACCCACGGCCGTGGACACCGGGCCGCTGGCTAGTCCGAACTTATGCAGTGTCGCGTAGAGCAGTATGCCGGCGTGGTCGCCGGTAAACGGTCGGCCGGTGCGATTGGCGCCATGCATCCCCGGCGCCAGGCCGACGATCAGCAATCGCGCGTTCGGATCGCCGAAGGGTGGTACCGGCCGACAATAGTAGCCCGGCTCCTTTAGGTGCACGGCGTCGAGAAACGCAGCAAGGCGCGGGCAACGCCGGCAAGTGACATCGAAACAGGTATTCATCGGAACGTCGGGGAACCCTACATAAAAAACGGGCTACGCGGAAGGTCCGCGTAGCCCGCCGTCGATCGCGCACGGCATTTGGACTAACCCGAGCGCAACCCAACCTTCGCCCAGTTTGGGGCTTGGATCCCGTCAGACTAATTGCGACCCGAAAGATTCCGCGCAATTCGCCACTAAATGCTTGCTTTTGTCCGAGCCTGCGGGCCTCGCGACGCTCAATATCAAGGGGGCGGGAAAGGTTTGCGAGTCAGAATAGCACCTGCACGCTTCGAGGCAAGCCGGGTTTGAAAAAAACGCCGCCGCCTAATGCAGTCGTTTCTAGATATATCTTCCAACTAATTGATTTTAATATAATTAAATTAAAACTAAGAAGATCTGCCAAGCCGGCGGCGAGCACCGGCGCGGCGTGCAATCAGCATGGCCAATTCCAATGCCTGCTCGGCATTGAGGCGCGGATCGACCTGCGAACGATAGGCGCGAACCAAGTCGGTTTCTGCCAGGCCACGCGCGCCGCCGATGCACTCGGTGACGTCCTCACCGGTGAGTTCGATATGAACTCCGCCCAGCATCGACCCCTCCTCTTCGTGGATGCGAAACGCAGCCTCAACCTCACCCAGAATATTGTCGAAGCGGCGCGTCTTGACGCCGCCCGATGTGGTTTCGGTGTTGCCGTGCATGGGATCGCAGACCCACAGCACTTGCGAGCCCGTGGCGCGCACGGCGCGGATCATGCCGGGCAGCCGCTGCTCGATATCCTTAACGCCGAAGCGATGAATGAAAGTCAACCGGCCCGGCTCGTTTTGCGGATTCAGTACCTGAACAAGCTCCTGCAGCCACTCGGCGCTCATCGCCGCGCCGACTTTCACGCCGATGGGATTGGAGATGCCGCGAAAATATTCGATGTGTGCGCCGTCGATATTGGCCGTGCGCATGCCTATCCACGGCATATGCGTAGACAAATTGTACCAGTGCTTCTGGCGCTCTATGTAGCGCGTCTGAGCCTGTTCGGACAATAGATGCAGCCCTTCGTGACTGGTGTAGAAGTCGCCGCGAGTTGCCGCGTGCACCCGTTGCCCGCTCATGGACTCGAAAAACTCCAGCGACTCGGCGATAGAATCGACGATTTTTTGATACGCATCCCGTAGCGCCGCGTGGCGCAGGAAACTCAAGTCCCAGTATTCCGGGTGATGCAGATCGGCGAAGCCGCCGTCGATCAACGCACGCACGAAGTTCAAGGTCAGTGAGGCGCGCTCGTAGCCGCGCAGCAGCAGCTCAGGATCCGGCGCACGCTCCGCAGCGGTGAATCCCGGCCGATTGACATTGTCCCCGCGGTAGGTCGGCAGCGTAATTCCGTCGCGCGTTTCCGTGTCAGCAGACCGCGGCTTGGCATATTGCCCGGCAAACCGGCCGACGCGAATGATAGGTTTCTTCAGGCCCTGCAACAGCACCAGACTCATCTGCAGCAATATCTTCAGGCGCCTGGCGATATTGTCGGATTCGCAATCCTCGAAACTCTCAGCGCAATCTCCGCCCTGCAGCAGGAACTGCTCGCCGCGCTGCGCCTGGGCGAGCTTGGCGCGCAGAGCGTCGATCTCCCAGGACACAACCAAGGGCGGCAAGCGGCTCAATGAGGCCACCACCCGTTCCAGCGCCTTGGGGTCCGAATAGGAGGGTTGCTGGGTGGCCGGGCGGCTGTGCCAACTGGCGGGATGCCAGTTTGTCAAGGCGGGGCTTTTGGACATGGCGAGGATGCTAGCGTTGTCGGCGCTCTCAAGTCAAAATGCGGCCCCCAAACGAAACGCAGCAATGGAAATTGACTATGCAAATCGATCCCCTCAGGGCCCTCGGACTTGGAGATATCAACTCCGGCACTTGGTCCGGCAGCCATGGCTGGAGCAAAAACACCGACGGCCCCCTGATCGAATCCATCAATCCTGCCACCGGCCGGCGCTTGGGCGCGGTGCGCGGCGCCACGGTCGCCGACTATGAACAAGTGATGAGTGCAGCGGTCATTGCGGCCGCCGCTTGGCGGCGAGTACCCGCGCCGAAACGCGGCGAAGCGGTACGACTGATGGGCGAGGAGCTGCGCCAGCACAAGGATGCGTTGGGCAGCTTGGTGTCACTCGAGAATGGCAAGATCAAGGCCGAGGGCGACGGCGAAGTGCAGGAGATGATCGATATCGCTGATTTCGCCGTCGGCCAATCGCGCATGTTGTACGGCCTCACCATGCACTCCGAACGGCCCCAGCACCGCATGTATGAGCAGTGGCATCCGCTCGGCGTGGTCGGCGTTATATCCGCCTTCAACTTCCCGGTCGCCGTCTGGTCATGGAACGCCTTCCTTGCCGCCATCAGCGGCAATGCCACCGTCTGGAAGCCATCGCCAAAAACGGCGCTGTGCTCGCTCGCCGTGCAGCACATCTGCAATCGAGTACTGGAACGGCATAATTTGCCGGCGATATTTCAGATTTTCATCGATGCCGGCACCGAGCTTGCCATGCGCTTTGTTGACGACCGTCGCGTGGCGCTGGTGTCCTTTACTGGCTCGACTCACGTCGGACGGCAAATCGGGGTGCGCGTCGCTGAACGCCTGGGAAAGAGTCTGCTTGAGCTCGGCGGCAATAACGCCATCATCGTGGACGACAGCGCCAACCTCAACTTGGCGGTGCCCGGCATCGTGTTCGGCGCGGTGGGGACCGCCGGCCAGCGCTGCACCACCACGCGGCGCGTTCTGGTGCAGCGCTCACGCGCGGCGGAGCTCGAAAGACGGCTGGTCGCCGCCTATGGTCAGGTGCGCATCGGCGATCCACTGGCCACGGACACGCTGATGGGACCCTTGATCGACCAGGGCGCGGTGTCGCGCTATTCGGCAGCCATCGCCGCCGCGCAAGCCGAAGGCGGCGAGCTGCTGTGCGGCGGCAAGGTGCTGGCTCAAGCCGGCAATTTCGTGGAACCGGCCATCATCCGCGCCCACCCCGGCATGGCGGTGGTGCGCACCGAAACGTTTGCGCCGATTTTGTATGTGATCGCCTACGACACTCTGGATGAGGCAGTGGCGATACAGAACTCCGTTCCCTACGGGCTTTCTTCCGCGGTATTTACCGATCGATTACAGGTGGCGGAGCGTTTCCTGTCTGCCGAGGGCAGCGATTGCGGCATCGCAAACATCAATTTGGGCACCTCCGGCGCCGAAATCGGTGGTGCATTCGGCGGCGAGAAGGATACGGGCGGCGGTCGCGAAGCGGGGTCGGATTCCTGGAAGGCCTACATGCGGCGCCAGACGAATACCATCAATTGGAGTTCGCAGCTGCCGCTGGCGCAGGGAATAAAGTTCAACGTATGAAACCTCGCGCTAACGCGCGATCCACGCTTCGATCTCGGCGGCCCGCGTTTCCAGGCGCGCCGCCGAGATTGGACCCAAGGTCTTGAGCTCCTGCGCATACAGTGAGACTCGGTACTCTTCGATCCAGTGCCTCAGCTGGTCGAGTTCCGGGATCCAGCGCAGCTCGGCGCCGACTTGGTTCTTCAGACTCATATGCCGCGCCGACCAGCCGCGAAGTTCCTGAAGAATAAGCGCCGACTCGCTGCCGCGCGCAGCGCTGCGCTGCCAACGGCGCTGTTCGGCTTTCAGATAGCGCGGCAGTTGGCGTAACCAGTCAAGTGAGGTCGATTCAAGCGCGTCTGCGCTCAACAGGCGCCGCAAATGTTCATTGCTCTCCTCCACGGCATCAGCCGCGGGCGCCGAGCCTGCGGCATCGAGCGCGCGGCGAACTTCGCGAGCGTCGGCTAACCAACGCTGCGCACCCGCAACGACTTCGTCCAGGCATTCGCGCAGTCGCGCGCGTCCCTGGTCGACTGCCTTCTCATAGGCCTCGCGCGTACGCGGCGCATCCGCATCGTCAAAACATGCGCGGCGAAATGCCAGTTGCAACAGCGCCTCAATCAGCGCATCGCTCCTCATGTACGGATTGGCCGCCAGCAGCAGCGAGCCATTGTCTGCCAGGATTTTGCCAAGATCGCGCGCATGGCTCCCCAGCATGGCGCGCGCCAACGATGCCGCGGCCTGCCGCCAGTGGCGCTGCGCTTCGGCAGACGACCATTCGTAGCGCACCTCGAGACCCTGGTTGGTGCGCAGCAACGTTGGAAAAATCCACACCGTGCCTTGCTCGAGGGTCAAGGGGACAGTCTCCGGCAATGCGTCGAATTCAAAGCGCCGCCAGCCGCCCACCAGCCCATAGTCGGCACGGGCACGGCGCTCGAGTTCTGTGCGCGCCGCTGCCGCGCTGGCGCGGCGCAATTCGGCCAAAGTCCTGCCCTGAGCAATCTCCCTGCCGTCGGCGGCGACCGCCAGTTGCGGCATCAAATGCACCGGCACCGCGGCGATATCGAAGCGCAGCAACGGCTCTGGTATGCCGCGCTGCTCCTTTAGCCAGCGCTTCAGGCCAGGCAAGTCTGCCGTGACCGCAGCCGCACCCGTGCCGTCATTGGCACTGGCGAGAAACTGCGCGGCAGCATCGCCGATCGGGATCAGGTTGCGCCGCGCATCCTTGGGCAGCGATCGCAGCAGCGCTTCGATTCTCGGGGCAGCCAGCCCCGGCACGGCGGCATCCACCACGGCACGGGTGAGCCCGGGCAGCGCCAACAGGGGTATTTGCAGAATGGCGCCGTCACGCGCTTCACCGGGCGCGAAGCGGTATTCCACCGGAATCGACAGCGAATCGAGGCTGGCACGCTCGGGAAATTGCGCCAGCGCCTGGGCGTCCGGCTCGCGCGCGAATATATGCTGCGCATCCAGAGTCAGGGCCCGCAGCTCAAGCAGTGACAGATGCCGGGTGAAATACTCCAGAGTGGCGGCGCTCGACACCTGGCGCGGCAGCGCACGATCGTAAAAGTCGACGAAGGCTTCCGGACTTTGCAGAAGATTGCGGCTGCGCAGGCGCTCCTCCATGCGCTGCGCATCGCGCACCGCGGCGTCGTTCGCCAGCAGCCAGTCCGGCCTGCGGTGCAGCCGTTGGTAAACCAATGCCTCGCGCGCAAAGATGCGGCGGGATTCCTCCGGCGCAATAGGTCCATAATTCACGGCGCGATTGGCGCTCAAGATCAGTCCCAGGAAACTCACCCGCTCGCGCGCCACGACCTCCTCGCGTGCCTCATCCCAGTCGGGCTCAAGGTACTCGCGCTTGAGCAAGTGCGATGCGGCAGCCTCGATCCATTGCGGTTCGATTTCCGCGACACGACGCGCGAATACCCGAGAGGTTTCCACTATATTCGCCGCCATGACCCAGCGTGGACGGCGGCGCGCCAGCGGTGATCCCGGGAAAATATGGAACCGCACCGCGCGCGTACCCAGGTACACGCCCTCCTCGCCGCGCGACCCCACCATGGTGGCGAAGCCGGCCAGCAGTGAACGGTGCACGCCCGTGTAACTCGCAGCCTGCCGCTGGGCTACGATGCCCACCTCGGCCGCACGCTCCTCCACCTGCGCGTACACATCGTCCCATTCGGAGAGCCGCAGCAACGAGAAGTGCCGCTCCTTGCACCAGCGGCGCAATTCACGCCGCGGTCCCTCGCGTGCCTTGCGGTAGGCGCGCCACAACTTGACCAGCGCCGAGAACTCGGACTTCGCATCCTCGAAGGCGGCACCCGGGGCAGTCCCCGGCGCAGCACCCGGCACTGCGCCCGGCGCGGCGATACGTACGTCCGGCACACTCAAGCCCGCAACGATGGCCAGCAGCTCGCCTTCGGCACGGAAACGCTTACTTTCGAGCAGCGCGCGCGCCAGGCGCGGATCGAGCGGCAGCCGCGCCATGATGCGGCCGCGGCGGGTGATGCGGCGCTCATGATCAAGCGCCTCGAGTTCCTGCAACACACGGTAGCCGTCGCCGAGCGCGCGCGAGTCGGGCGGATCGACGAAGGGGAAATTCTCGGCCTCGCCCAAGCCGTCCGCTGCCAGGCGCAGCAATAAAGCAGCGAGGTTGGTGCGCAGAATTTCCGGCTCGGTGAAGGGTTCACGGGCCTCGAAATCCGCTTCCGTATACAGACGCAGACAAAGGCCGGGCCCTAAGCGGCCGCAGCGGCCCTTGCGTTGCTCGGCGCTGGCGCGCGAAATGGCTTCGATGGGCAGGCGCTGCAGACGATTGCGCGGGCTGTAGCGGCTGATGCGCGCCAATCCGGAGTCCACCACCGCACGGATGCCCGGTACGGTAATCGAGGTCTCCGCCACGTTGGTGGCCAGCACGATTCGCCGCCGTGAGCCGCGTTGAAAGATCTTGCTCTGCTGCTCCCAAGAGAGACGCGAGTACAGTTCCAATACGTCCACGCCGGCTTTAAATTCGCGCTGTAGCAGTTCACCCACATCGCGGATCTCGCGTTCGCCGGGTAGGAAAACTAGAATGTCGCCGCTGCCGATGGCCGCGGGTTCGGCGCCGATTTCCCGGCAAGCTTCGAGAACCGCGGTCGGCAAGTCCGGATCCTCGGCATCCTCGGGTGATTCGCGATAGCGCACTTCGATGGGATGACTGCGCCCGCTTACCGTGATGATGGACGCGCCGCCGAAGAAGCGCGCAATACGTTCGACGTCCAAGGTGGCCGAGGTCACGATTACTTTGAGATCGGGACGTTGCGGCAACAGCCTCTGCAGCACGCCCATCAGCAAATCGACATTCAGGGAGCGCTCGTGCGCTTCATCGACGATGATGGTGTCGTAGCGCCGCAGCTGCGGGTCGGTAGCGAGTTCGGCCAGCAGCAACCCGTCGGTCATCAACATGAGGCGCGTCGCATCCGACACCTGGTCGGCGAAGCGCACGCGGAAACCGATACTGCGGCCCAGAGGCTGTCCGACCTCCTCGGCAATGCGCGCGGCCAAAGCGCGGGCGGCCAGCCGCCGCGGCTGAGTGTGGGCGATGAGTGCGTCGACGCCGCGACCGAGTTCGAGACAATACTGCGGCAACTGGGTGCTCTTGCCGGAGCCGGTGTCGCCGGCGACGATCAATACCTGTTCGCGCTGCAAGGCCTCCATGATGGCTTCGCGGCGCGCCGAGATCGGCAAATCAGCGTCGTGCTTGAAGGCCGGCGACAGCGCCAGGCGCGCGGCGCGCAGCAGATCGCTGCGCGCACGCTGCTCATTCGCCACGTTTGACTTCCTGCCAGAGCCTCTCTTGCGCGTCGAGTTGCAAATCCGCGAAGTTCTCGCCGCGTTCGGCCGCCAAGGTTTCCATGCCGCGAAATCGGCGCTCGAATTTCGCGTTGGCCGCGCGCAATGCCGCCTCGGCATCGACATCGAGCTTGCGAGCCAGGTTGGCGGCGGCAAACAATAGATCGCCGATCTCCTCGAATAGGTGCGCCGCGGCGTCCGCGCCGTCTATGCCCGCGGCCCCGACGGCGCGTTCGCCTTGAGCAGCCGCCTCGCGCACCTCTGCCAGTTCTTCGGCGACCTTGTCGGCAGTCTGGCCGGCATGTTCGAAATCAAAGCCGACGCGTGCCGCGCGCTTGCTGAGCTTGTAGGCGCGCGCTAGCGCGGGCAGCGCGCGCGGAACTCCCTCCAAGTGACTCGTGGCATGGGGGAAGGCGGCGTGGCGTTCTGCCGCCTTGATGTCCTCCCATGCGGCGCTTTGCTGCGCCGGAGTTACCGGGCCGCCGCTGCCGAACACATGCGGGTGACGGCGGATCAGCTTGTCGCAGATGGCGCCGGCCACGTCCTCGAAATCGAATTGACGAGCTTCGCCGGCGATTTGCGCATGAAACACGACCTGGAACAATAAATCGCCCAATTCGTCCTTGAGATGCAGCACGTCGCCGCGCTCGATCGCGTCCGCCACCTCGTAGGCCTCCTCGATGGTATACGGTGCAATCGTGGCAAATGTCTGCTCCTTGTCCCATGGGCAGCCATCGGCGGCGCGCAGGCGCGTCATGATGGCAAGCAATTCCCGCATTCGATCGGGCGGCGCCCCCTCACCCATCACTGCGCCTGTGCGCCGTGCGACTGCAGCATGCGCCGGAAAGTCATGAGCATGCCCGCCGTCGCCCCCCAGATATTGCGATCACCGAATGGAATATCGTGCACATCAATGTCCAGCCCGGCGAACTTGCGCCGCCGGAATGTATGATTGGCGGCATCCAAGATGTAATCGAGCGGCACTTCGAACACATCGTGCACTTCAGCCGCGTCGATGCGCACCTGATAGTCGGGGTTGACGAAGCCGACCACCGGCGTAACGCGGAAGCCCGTGATGACGTAATGATCGGGCAGGTAGCCGGCAAATTCCACCAAGTCCGGCAGCAGGCCGATCTCCTCATAGGCCTCGCGCAACGCCGCTCCCCAAGCGTCCGCGTCATCGGGTTCAATGCGCCCTCCCGGAAAGCTGATCTGCCCCGCATGATCCTTGAGGGTAGCGGCGCGCTGCGTCAGCAGCACCGTGAGCCCCGTTGCCCGCTCCACCAGCGGCACCAGCACCGCCGCAGGCACCCGCCGCGCCGGCAATGCGGCGCGCACCTGGGACATGACATCCGCGGTTGCGCCCGCCAGCCACTGCATGTCTTGATCCGGTGTCGAGGGCTGGGGATCGAGGGACTGGCGGATGTGCGCTTTACTGTAAAGATATTCCATCGTCACGCGGCAGAACCGGCACCTTGAATGCCGCCTTCGGTCAGCGTCTTCGGATCGAGCAGGCGGCGCAATTCATCGACGCTCAACTGGGTCATTTCCGCAGCCACCTCCAGCACAGGCCGTCCTTCGGCGTAGGCTCGCTTGGCGATGGCGGCCCCTTTCTCATAGCCGATGACGGGATTCAGAGCCGTAACCAGGATTGGATTGCGCGCCAGCGCAGCGGCCAAGTGCTCCTGATTTACGGTGAACCCGGCGAGCGCGCGGTCGGCCAAATTAACACTGCCGATCGCCAGCAATTCCATGCTCTGCAGCAAATTATGGGCAATCACCGGTAGCATGACGTTGAGCTGAAAATTTCCCGACGCGGCGGCAATGGTAATAGTCGCATCATTGCCCATTACCTGGGCCGCGATCATGGCCACCGATTCAGGCACCACGGGATTTACCTTGCCCGGCATGATACTGCTGCCCGGTTGCAGCGCGGGCAGCGTTATTTCTCCCAAGCCCGCCAGGGGCCCGCTGTTCATCCAGCGCAAATCATTGGCAATCTTGGTGAGGCTCACGCCCAGAACCTTGAGCTGACCGGAAAGTTCCACGGCCGTATCCTGGCTCGACAGCGCCTCGAAATAATTGTCGCTGGCGCTAAAGGCGATTCCGGAATGCGCGGCCAGCGTTCTTGCAAACGCAGCACCGAACTCTGGTCGCGCGTTGATGCCGGTGCCGACGGCCGTGCCGCCCTGCGCGAGCTTGTACAAGCGCGGCGTGACCGAGCGCAGCCTGGCCGCGGCATTGTCGATCTGCGCCCGCCAGCCGTTCAGCTCCTGCGCCAGCGTGATGGGCATTGCGTCCATCAGGTGGGTGCGGCCCGTTTTGACCACGTCGGCGAACTCGCTGGCGCGCGCACCCAGCACCGTGCGCAGCCGCTCCAGCGCCGGCAACAGATCTTCGGCGAGCAACAGCGCCGCCGCGACATGAATCGCGGTCGGCACCACATCGTTGCTGCTCTGGCTCATATTCACGTCGTCGTTGGCATGCACGGGACGCGACAGCAGGCGTGCAGCCAGCGTGGCGATCACCTCATTGGCATTCATGTTGCTGCTGGTGCCCGAGCCGGTCTGAAACACGTCTACCGGAAAATGCGCGTCATGACTGCCCGCAGCCACCTCGAGTGCCGCGGCTTGAATTGCCGCCGCAAGGTCTCGCGGCAGATCGCCCAAATCCGCGTTGGCGGCGGCAGCCGCATGTTTGATTAGCCCCAACGCGCGAATGAAGGCCCGCGGCATACGTAGGCCCGTCGCAGGAAAGTTCTGAATGGCACGCTGGGTTTGGGCGCCCCACAGGGCGCCCGCCGGCACGTCAAGCGCGCCCATGCTGTCGCACTCGACGCGAATGTCTGCTGTCATCGCGCCTTCCTCCGCTCGCCCATCTGTTTGCGGTAATATTGTAGGATTCTACACTCAAAGCGGCCGCATCCTCCGATGTCCACATCTTCCCTCGACGCGCTCTCACCCCTGGACGGCCGCTACGCCGGCAAACTCGCGGCGGTTCGCGAAGTATTCAGCGAGGCGGGCCTGATGCGCGAGCGGGTGCGCGTGGAGTGCGCGTGGTTTCTGGCGCTGGCGAACGGTCCGGCCGCGGCGGCGCTGGCCGATCTGCCGCGTGCGGCGCGCGATCTGCTCGCCGCACTGTCCAAGGACCCTGCGGACACCGATGTGTCGGCCATCAAGCAAATCGAATCGCGCACCAATCACGACGTGAAGGCGGTTGAACTATGGCTGCGCGCCGCACTGAAGCCGCTTGGCGCGACGGCGGCACAACTCGAGTGGCTGCATTTCGGTTGCACGTCGGAAGATATTAACAACCTCGCCTACGCGCTCATGTTGAAAAATGCGCGCGCCACGTTGCTGCTGCCGATGCTCGATAGCTTAGGCAAAGCGCTCGACGCACTCGCCTACCTGCACGCCTCGGCTCCTATGCTGGCGCGCACCCATGGCCAAACCGCGACCCCCACCACCGTGGGCAAGGAACTCGCCAATGTGGCTGCGCGGCTTCAGGCGCAGCGCGCCGGCCTCGAGCGCGTTGCAATCCTGGGCAAGATGAATGGCGCCGTGGGTAATTTCAATGCGCATGTAGCCGCGCTGCCGCACGTTGATTGGCGCGCAGTCAGCCAGGCATTCATTGAATCCCTAGGCTTGGCACCGAACGCCTACACCACTCAGATCGAGCCGCATGATTGGATCGCCGAGTACTGCCATGCCCTGATGCGGGCCAACACCGTGCTGCTCGATTTGGCGCGCGATATGTGGAGTTATATCTCTCTCGGCTATTTCAAGCAGCGCGTAGTCGAAGGCGAGGTGGGCTCCTCAACCATGCCGCACAAAGTGAACCCCATCGACTTCGAAAACGCCGAAGGCAACCTCGGGCTGGCGAACGCCATGTTGGGGCATTTCGCCGACAAGCTGCCCGTGTCGAGATTGCAGCGTGACCTCACTGATTCCACGGTGCTGCGCAATATCGGCGTGGCGATCGGACACTCCATCTTAAGTTACGCATCGCTGACTCAGGGCTTGGCAAAAATTGAACTCGACGGCGCGCGGGTGGCCGAAGACCTGGATCGCGCCTGGGAGGTGCTGGGCGAAGCAGTACAAACCGTGATGCGCGCCCAAGGCATTCCCGATGCCTATGAGCGCTTGAAGTCATTCACTCGCGGCCGGCCCATCGACA
Source organism: Steroidobacterales bacterium (assembly GCA_038226325.1). Taxonomy (GTDB): domain Bacteria; phylum Pseudomonadota; class Gammaproteobacteria; order Steroidobacterales; family Steroidobacteraceae; genus Bog-1198. The sequence goes on from JBBRQO010000010.1 coordinate 77,719, forward strand.
AGGCTGCCATGCGCGATTTCATTGCCTCGCTGGATCTGCCGGAAGCGGAGAAGGAGCGCCTGCTGCGCCTGGAACCGAAGGACTATGTGGGTCTGGCACCCATGCTGGCCAAGCGCCGGCGCAGGCAATAGACCCAGTGATTTGCAGGGTTTGCCGTCCGAAACGTGACGCAGTTAGCACGGGCCGTTCCAGACCTGACGGTACTATCCCGCAAAGGACGCGAGGTGGGGCAAAATGCCGGCAAACCTCCAATTGAGGCAGTCATTTATGGCGGGAAATACGGAAGAACGCAGCAAAACGGCCGTGGACAGGGCAACCACAGCGGGCCTAGAGACTGCCGCGGGCTCGGGAACACGGACCATCCTCACCACCATGCCAGAGGTTCGCGAAGCCAGCCTCAAAGTTGCCAAGTCGGCGCAGCGCCTGCTGTCCATCTTTACCCAGGACTTAGAACCCTTGATTTACGGCGAGGAACCCTTCCTCGAAGCGATTAAACGCTTGGTATTGGCGCGGTCCTACGCCAAGGTACGCGTCCTGCTTGCCGATCCCTCACGTGCCATGGTCGATAATAATCGCTTCCTCGCCCTGGCTCGGCGTTTGACCAGTTGCATCGATTTGCGTGCCATGAGTCCCGAATATCCGGCCAGTGCCGGCGCATTCATCATTGCCGACGACAAGGCGCTGGTGTATCGATTGCAGGCGGATCGTTGGGATGGGATCTCCGATATGAACGATCCCGCCGTGGTTCGCCGCTATTTAAATTTTTTCGACGAGGTTTGGCAGACGAGCATGCAAGAATCGCAAATGCGTCAAATGCTCATGTAGGCAGTTCGGACGCGCTACCGCGCGCACGCCGCTATAATGGTGGGATGCAGGTTCCCGATCCCAAGCTCGCAGGTACCGTCATCGTCGGCATGTCGGGCGGCGTCGACTCGGCGGTCGCCGCGCTGCAGCTGCAGCGGGCGGGTTTTGCGGTGCAAGGGCTGTTCATGTCCAATTGGGAGGACGATGACGATGCCTACTGCACCACCGCCAGCGATTTTCAGGACGCGCGCCGGGTTTGCGAGGTATTGCGGATACCTCTGCACCGCGTAAGTTTTGCCGCTCAATATCGGGAGCGGGTGTTCGCTCATTTCCTGCGTGAGTACGCCGCGGGGCGCACGCCGAACCCGGATGTGCTCTGCAATCGCGAAATCAAATTCGGCGTGTGTTTGGACTACATGCAGCGCCTGGGCGCCGCTTGGATCGCCACCGGTCATTATGCACGGCTGCAGCACACGCCCAAGGGCACACGGCTGCTGAAGGCCGCGGATACGGCCAAAGATCAGAGCTACTTCCTGCACGGCGTAAACGAATCGGCGCTGCGCAAAACGCTGTTTCCCATCGGCGAATTGCGCAAGGCGGAGGTGCGACAGCTGGCGCATGCCGCCGGCTTGCCGGTGTATGACAAACCGGACAGCACCGGCATCTGTTTCATCGGCGAGCGGCCGTTTCAAGAGTTCTTGAGCCGCCACCTGCACACCGAACCGGGCCCGATCGAGGACGACCATGGGCAGGTGCTCGGCGAGCACCGTGGACTGGCACTGTACACACTGGGCCAGCGATCGGGCTTGGGCATAGGCGGCCGCGCCGGCAGCGCCGCAGCACCCTGGTACGTAGCCGACAAGGACATCGCACGCAATGCGCTCATCGCCGTGCAGGATCAAGATCATCCTTTGCTGCTATCCGATGCATTCGACGTGGAACAGATGCACTGGCTCGACTTGGGGGACGCCACCGAGAGCGAGCGCGCTATGCAGCCGATCGAATGCACAGTCAAGACGCGCTATCGGCAGAGCGATCTGGACTGCACCGTACAGCCCAGCGGCACGGTCAGCTTGCGCCTGCCGGCGCGCGCGGTGACTCCCGGCCAATACGCCGTGTTCTATCGCGGTGCGCTGTGTCTCGGCGGCGGCGTCATTGCACGCCGATTCAATTCGCACGCGCCGCCCGCCGGGCGCGGAATCACTTATAATTCATTATTTTCCGTGGAGGGGACATGACCGATAGCTTCAAGGCAAGGACCACGCTCAAAGTGGGCGCGCAGCAGTACGAGATCCTGGATCTCAATGCGCTCAAATCGCTCAAGGTCGCGCGCCTGCCGTTCTCCCTGAAGATTCTGCTGGAAAACCTCTTGCGTTTCGAAGACGGCGTCAATGTCACCAAGAGTGATATAGAGGCCTTGCTAAAATGGGACCCCAAGGCGCAGCCGAATCACGAAATCGCCTTCACGCCGGCGCGGGTCATCATGCAGGACTTCACTGGTGTTCCGTGCATCGTCGACCTGGCGGCGATGCGTGAGGCCATCGTGCGCTTGGGCGGCGACCCGCAGCGGGTCAATCCGCTCGCGCCCGCCGAATTGGTCATCGATCACTCGGTGCAGGTCGATGAGTACGGCGCCGCCGACTCCCTCAAGCACAACAACGAAATCGAGTTCGGCCGCAACGGCGAACGTTACATGTTCCTGCGCTGGGGACAATCGGCGTTCAGCAACTTCAAAGTCGTGCCGCCCAACACGGGTATCGTCCATCAAGTGAACATCGAGCGGCTGGCGCGCGTGATCTTCGCCGATGATGCCTCAGGCAAGAAGCTTGCCTATCCCGACACCCTGGTCGGCACCGATTCGCATACCACCATGGTCAACGGACTAGGCGTATTGGGCTGGGGAGTCGGCGGCATCGAAGCCGAAGCCGCCATGCTCGGTCAGCCCGTCACCATGCTGATTCCGCAAGTGATCGGCTTCAAGCTCACGGGCGCACTGCCGGCCGGCACCACCGCGACCGATCTCGTGCTCACCGTGACCGAGATGCTGCGCAAAAAGGGAGTGGTGGACAAGTTCGTCGAGTTCTTCGGCGATGGTCTCAAGGGCCTGCCGCTGGCCGACCGCGCCACCATCGCCAACATGTCGCCGGAATTCGGCTCGACCTGCGCGATCTTCCCCATCGACGAGGAAACCATTCGCTACCTCGAACTTACCGCCCGCGCGCCGGAGCAGATCGCCTTGGTCGAAGCCTATGCCAGGGCGCAGGGGTTGTGGCGGATTGACGGCGCTCCGTCTGCCGATTACACCGACGTGGTCGAGTTGAATCTGTCGACGGTCGAGCCCTCGCTCGCCGGGCCGAAGCGGCCCCAGGATCGGGTGCCGCTGCACAATGCCAAGCAAGTTTATGAAAGCAGCGTGAAAAAAATGGCTGCGGAGCGTACACAGAAGAATCCCCAAGCCACGGGCACCGCGACGGCGACCGTCGAGGGCAAGAGCTTCGCGGTGAAGGATGGCGCGGTGTTGATCGCCGCCATCACCAGTTGCACCAACACCTCGAATCCTGCGGTGCTGGTTGCCGCCGGCTTGCTGGCACGCAATGCGTATGCGCGCGGCTTGACCTCCAAGCCTTGGGTAAAGACGTCGCTGGCACCGGGCTCGCGAGTCGTCACGGATTACTTGACGAAGGCGGGCCTGCTGAAGGATTTGGAGGCGCTCGGGTTTTACACCGTCGGCTATGGCTGCACCACCTGTATCGGCAACTCCGGACCCTTGCGACCGGAAATCTCCGAGGCCGTAAGAACCGGCGACCTGGTGGCGGCTTCGGTGCTTTCCGGCAACCGCAATTTCGAAGGCCGCGTGCATCCTGAAATTAAAATGAATTTTCTGGCCTCTCCGCCCCTGGTGGTGGCCTATGCGCTGGCCGGCAGCATGGATATCGACATCACCACCGAGCCACTGGGAATTGGCAAGGACGGCAAGCCCGTGTATCTGAAGGATGTCTGGCCGAGCGCGGCTGATGTGGCGGCCGCGGTGAGCGCCTCAGTCGATTCGGCCATGTTCAAGAAGGGCTACGCCAATGTGTTCCTGGGGGACGCGAATTGGATTGCGCTCAAGACACCCGAAGGGAAGATCTATTCCTGGGACGGCAAATCAACCTACGTCAAGAATCCCCCCTACTTCGACGGCATTACCATGACACCGGCGCCGGTCGCCGACATCAAGGGCGCGCGTGCGCTGGCGGTGCTCGGCGACTCGGTCACCACCGATCATATATCGCCCGCTGGCAATATTTCCAAGTCCAGTCCGGCGGCCAAATACTTGATGGCGCAAGGCGTGCAGCCCGCGGATTTCAATTCCTACGGCGCGCGCCGCGGCAATCACGAAGTGATGATGCGCGGCACCTTCGCGAATATCCGACTGCGTAATCTGCTCCTCCCCGGCACGGAAGGCGGGGTCACCGTGCATATTCCCAGCGGCGAGCAGATGTCCATATACGACGCCTCAGTCAAGTACAAGGCCGCAGGCACTGCGCTGGTGATCCTCGCCGGCAAGGAATACGGCACCGGCAGCTCGCGCGACTGGGCAGCCAAAGGCACCATGTTACTCGGGGTCAAGGCGGTGATCGCCGAAAGCTTCGAGCGCATTCACCGCTCCAATTTGATCGGCATGGGCGTGCTGCCGCTGCAATATACGGATGGCCAGAACGCACAGAGCCTCGGACTCACCGGCCGGGAGACTTTTGAGATCGTGGGCCTGAATCGCGGCGCGGCGAAAACCGTCAAGGTTATCGCCACGGCCGAGGACGGCACGCGCATGCTGACCACCGAATTCGACGCGCGCCTGCGCATCGATACGCCGAAGGAACTCGACTACTACCAACACGGCGGGATTCTGCAATACGTATTGCGGCAACTCGCCTCCAACAGCAAGGCGGCCTGATTTATGTCACTCACCATGTATACGGCCAGCGTGCCGACCTGTACGCGCGCGTTGAACAATCTGGCGGCCATTCTGGAGAAGGCCGCCGCGCATGCCGAGGCACGCAAGATCGATCCGCAGGTATTGCTCAACACCCGCCTGTATCCGGACATGTTGCCTCTGGCAACGCAGGTCCAGATCGCCAATGACATTGCGCAAGGCGGCGCAGCGCGGCTTGCCGGCGCGGACGTACCGGTGTTCCAAACCAAGGAACGCAGCCTTGCCGAATGGATCGCCGCCACCCGCATGACCGTGGCGTATCTGCAATCACTCAAGCCGGCACAGTTCGACGGCGCCGAGGACCGCACCGTCAGCTGGCAGACCCGCTCGTCGACCAAGAACATGCAGGGTGCACCTTACCTGTTTCATCATGTGCTGCCGAACGTGTTCTTTCATGTCACCACGGCCTACGACATTCTGCGGCAGGCCGGCGTCGAGATCGGCAAGATGGATTATCTGGGCAAGAGCTGAAGCGGCACCACGAGCGCCGGCCGCGGTCGAGCCGCGAATTGCGTCCATCTGCGCCGTACCCATTGGCGCGCAGCCATTGCAGACATGATTCCTGCGCGTATCGCCTTTGGCAATGACCTGGTCGATTGCGGCTATTTGACCGTTGGCGCCACGCTCCCCGCCTTCACCAGCACCATTTTGGCGGGATCAATATGCGTCCTGATGGCCGTATTGACCTGCTCCCGGGTGAGCGAATTGACGACGCCCGGATACTCGTCCAAGCGCCTCACATCATAGCCGCGTTGGATATTGGTCAATATGGCGCCCGCCAGACCCGCCGTGGTCGACAAGCCGACCTGGTAGGTACCCACCAAGCCTTGTTTGCGCGCCGCCAATTCCTGCTCGGTGACCCCGGCACTCCACCAGCGCCCAAGTTCGCGCCGCGTCGAGGCGATGCCCTTGTCCAATAGCGCAGGCGCGAAGCTCGCCGAAATATCCCAGCGCCCATCGGTAATGCTGTCATCCGAGACGACGGCGGATATGTTGTAAGTCAGGCCCTCCTTGTCGCGCACGATTCCCATCAATCGACCGGTGAAGCCGCTACCGAGGATGGCGGTTCCCACGCGCAGCGCCAGTGCATCGGGGTCCCTATACCGCAGGCCGGTCGGCTGCCCGATGAGCACCGACACGCTGGGTTTATCCGACAGCGGCACAGATACCTCGAGCGGCGCCGTCAGCGCAGCCGGCGTCGCAGGGCGAATATAGTCTTGGCCGCCGCTCCACCCGGCAAACGCTTTGTTGATCTCCGCCTGCGTTTGCGGCGCGTCGACATCGCCGACCACAACTAACGTCATATGCGCCGGACCGTAGTACTTCGCATAGAAGGACTTCAGTTCATCCAAGGTGGCGGACTTGGCAGCGGTCTCGTACTCGGTGACGGAGTGCGGCCGATTCGGATGATCCTGAGGAAATAGCGCACGGCCGAAGGCCTCCTGCGCGCGCGCCTCGGTGTTCTGCGCTGACGCCTGCAGCGCGCCGATGAACTGCTGCTTTGCCTTTGTGAACTCTTCGGTCCGGAACGCCGGAGTCCGCAACTCCGCTGCGATCAAGCCGACGATCAGCTGCAGATCTTTTCTCAAACACTTGGCACGGATTTCCACGCTCTGCGTGCCCACGCTGAAGGCGATCTCTGCGCCGACATTATCCAGCAGTTCGGCAATGGCAAACTTATCCATGGTCTTGGTGCCGCGGTCGAGCATCATGCCGGTCAGGGTTGGAATGGCAATATTGCCCGGCTCCGCCATGGCATCCCCGGCGGGCAGAGAGGCGAGAATCACCACCACATCCTTGACGTCGGTGTGATAAGTGATCACGTCGATTCCCGCAATCTGCGCACGCCGGCTGTGCTCCGCCACGTCCGCCTGGGCAGCTGCGCCCGCCAACAAAAATACCGTCAATAAATACAGTCGTGTCACGGGCTATTCTCCGTCGGCGTCACTGGAATGAACCAGCCCGTCGTACTCTGATCCTCTTTGAGATACTGTTTGGCGACGCGCTGCACGTCGGCGGGAGTTACCAGCCGAACTTTCTGCGGAAAAGTCACATACAGAGTCCAGTCGCCCACGGCGATCCACTCGTTGATCTCACCAGCAATTGCGGCCGTGCCGTCGCGCTTGTATGCATCAGCGGCGATGTATTGCTGCTTCACGCGCTCCACTTCGGCCGCCGTAACGCCGTCGTTCTTGATCTTGGTTATTTCGCCAAGCAGGGCTTTCTCGATCTGGGTGTGCGTCGCCCCTGGCGCCAACATGGCGTAAACGGTGTGCAGCGACAGGTCGTGGAGCAAATCGGTGCCGGCGCCGGCATTCAAGGCCAACCCTTGGTCGACCAGCGCCCGGTACAAGCGAGCGTTTTTGCCCGAACTTAAAATCGCATCGAGTACATCGAGCGCCGGCTGGTCGGCATCGCGGCCGTTCGGCACCTTATGGGCGATAATCACGGTACCCAATTCACCCGGACGCTTGATGACCACGCGCCGTTCGCCGGTTTGTGCCGGCTCTTCGGTGTACATAACCGGAATGGGTGCCGGAGAATGAGTGTACACGCCGTAATACTTCTTGATCAGGCCTAAGGTAGCCGCTGGATCCAGGTCGCCGGCCACCGTCACCGTCGCGTTGTTAGGCCAGTAAAACGTATCGTAGAACTCGCGCAATTTGCCGATGGGCACGTGCTCGATGTCGCTTTTCCAGCCTATGGTCGGATGGTGGTATGGCAATGCCACATACGCCGCCGCGGTCACCTCTTCCAACAGAACATTGTTCGGGTCGTTCTTGCCGCGTTCGAATTCATTGCGCACCACCGTCATTTCGGACTGGCGGTCGCTGTCGTGCAGCCACAGATGCCGCATGCGGTCCGCTTCGATGGCAACATATCCCTCGAGGCTCTCGCGGCCGATGGTCGCGAAATAATTAGTGCGGTCGAACGAGGTGCTGGCATTGAATTGCCCGCCGACCCGTTCCAGATACTGCTTGACGCTATTGCCCTTCGGGTCATTGAAGCCTTCGCTGCCCTTGAACATCAGATGCTCGAGTATGTGCGTCGCCCCCGTCACACCCGTTACCTCGTTGCGGGAGCCCACCTCATAGGTGACCTGGACAGTGAGCACAGGCGCCGAATGGTCCGGCACCAGCAGCACCGTCAGGCCGTTGGCATCGAGCTTGTATTCGTCGATTCCCGCCAAGGATTTCACGTGGCTGAAGCCCGGCACGTCTGCCGCCATCGCGGGCAGCGCACCGCACAAGGCGGCGAACGCCACGGCGCGCAGCGCCCATCCGCATTTCTCAACCCCGTCTCTATCCGCGTTCATGTGTCGCCCTTAAGCCTGCCGCAATCGCGCATTGTAAATGCAAATTCGCGGGCTTTGCTTAGAATCATGAACGCGGGTTGAGACAACCGGTTAGGCGATGATGGCCTGCATCTCTTCGGTCCATACCCTAAAGCGCTGCAAAAGGTTTGGGCCGAATGTCATGCTGATGGCCACATCGGCCGCGTCACGGCCGCGCGCAATCAGCACACGGCCGATACGGCGTTGGTTATTGCGCGGATCGAAAACGCGCCAGCCGCCGCCGATATAGGCCTCGAACCAACCGGCAAAGTCCATGGGCGCGTCCGAGGCGGGTACGCCGATGTCCCCGAGGTAGCCGGTGCAGTAGCGAGCCGGAATATTGAGACACCGACACAGGGTCAACGCCAGGTGAGCGAAATCACGGCACACGCCACGGCGTTCATTGAAGGTCTCCCATGCGGTTTTAGTGGAACGCGCGCTCTGGTAATCAAACGTTACGTAATCATGCACATAATCGCAAATTGCCTGCACCCGGCTCCAGCCCGGCATCATGCCGCCGAACAGGCTCCACGCGGTCGCCGACAATAATTCGGTCTCGCAGTAACGGCTCGGCAGTAAAAACACCAAAGTCTCTTCAGGCAGCGAATCAACGGTGTGTTCGGACGCATAAGGAAAGCTGGGGTCGGCTAGCCCGGAGTCCTTGATCAAGGCGTCGCTGGTGATGCGAAACCAGCCGGGCGGCGCAATCACCCGGGTACACCAGTTGCCGAAACCGTCGCGATACATGGATAGCGGCACGGCAGGCTCGGTGACGATGGTATCCGGCCGCACCCAATCCGGCGAGCGGCTGTAGTGGACGTTTAGATTCAACAACATCGGCGTGGCCTGAGCGAACTCATATGCCAATTCGTAACCAAGCCGTATCAGCATGAGATTCACTCTGTGTCGCGCGCTGCAGTATGCATCGCTAAATTGCCACGAAGGCGCGCGCGCTCACAGCGGCAGCCGACGTTACGATTTGTAGGTTCCTTCCTACTCGCTGAGCAATCGCGTCAGCCCCAGAATGGAGCGCACGAAGGGCGCGGCGACGTTCAGGCGAGCCGCGATCTCTGCAACCGCGCCGAGCTGTGGACCGATCTCCAGCGATCGCCCTGCCTCAAGATCGGCAAGCATGGATGTCTTGAAGTCCCCCAAGCGCTGGGTGACGGCCATGCGCTCTGCAGGCGTCATGGGCATGTGCAATTCCAAACGCCGCCCGCACTCCTGCATCTCTTCCATCATACGCACGCATAATTCGCGTACGTCGGCATCCGCCAGTATCTTCGAAGTTCCGCTACGCGTCAGCGCGCTCAACGGATTCATATTCATATTGCCCCACAGCTTGGCCCACACGTCGTCGCGAATGCGCGGCGAGATTTCCGCGTTGATCCCGCCGTCACGCAAGCCCTGCGTCAGCGTTTGCAGCGGCTCCGTGATGTCGCCGCTCGGGGTTCCGAGCAACAAACGGTCCGCTGCCACTACCTGCACCTGAGCCGGCGCCAGCACTCGCACCGACGCATGCACCACCGAGCCTACTATACGTCGCCGCGGAAACGTTCGCTGCTGCGCGCCGTCCGGGTCCACAGACTGCAGCAGCTGATTCGCCAGCACGCCGCCGAAATCATGGAAAAACCACCAGGGAATACCATTGGTGCCGCTGATCACCACGCTGGCAGGACCAATCAGGGGCTGCAGCGACGGCGCCAACTGCGGCAGGCTCTGCGCCTTCACGCTGAGAAACACATAGTCATGATTGCCGAGATCGGCTGCCGAGCCCGCCCGTGGCCTGCTGTGGCGCGTCTCGCCGCCCCGCTCTACTCGCAGGCCCTGCGTGGCCAGTGCGGCGAGTGTCGGGCCGCGCGCCAGCAGCGACACCGTCCAGCCGGCGCGATCCAAGGCATCAGCCACCCAGGCGCCGATGGCCCCCGCACCGACTACGGCAATCGACGGGCTCAATTGCACCTCAATTGCTTAACCTATGCGCCGCCGCGAGGCGATACCAATCCAGCTTGCGCGTCGCGATCATGGTCGTGGCAAGCAGGAACAATATGGTTAGCGCTCCGAACAGCAAGGCGTATTCCTCCGACAGCACGAGAAGATAGAGCAAAGAATAGCAAACTCCTGTCAGAGCACCGGTGGCCAGTCCCGCGACACTCGATTTCAATACGCCGCTAAAGTAGGTCGCCAGCAGCAACGTCATGGCGCAGGCCGCGAGCGAATACGAGCCGGCAAAATCCAGGTGCTCGCTCAGTGCCGTCAATACCAAATAGAACACCGACAATGCCGTGCCGGTCATAGCGTACTGCATGGCGTGAACCGGCGCGCCCAAGGTATGTTCCCACAGAAACAGCGCCATGAAGGTGAGCGCAATGAACAGAACGGCATAGTGAATGGCGCGATAGTCGCGTTGTTAGGTGTCCACCGGCTGATAGAAATCCACGCCGAACGCGGATTTCGCCAGTTGCGGTTCACTCACTGCGTCGTCGGCCCAGGATTGCGGATAGTCCCGATTGATCTCCAGCACGCGCCAGTCGGCAGCGAACCCATGAGGCCCCACCCGTGGGGCGGTATCAGGCGAAAAAGCCCCGCTGAAACTTGGATTCGGCCACGGCGAGGACAGATGCACATGAGTGGTCTGCGCGAAGGGCAGAAACTGCAAGCGTTCCGTGCCCGACATGATCAGATCCGCGGCGAACGCGATACGGCGCGGCGCGCCGAAGGCAGGCGCGCCGAGTTCCGCCCACACGCCCTGCAGGCCACCATAGGTTGCAGCAGCAACCGCCGCCATGCCGCCATCGATTCGGATGCCATCCAGTGCGCGGATCCCGCTCGGATCCGAAATCGCCAAAAACAAGGCCGCGGCACCGATTAGCTTGCTTACTCCGGGCTCAGGCGCTAGCAGCTTCATCAGCGGGTCTTCGGAGATCGTGCCTGTGATATGCAGCGAGGCCCGGTATACGGGAACTCGGTAGATGCCCGACTTGCGAAGCTCGCCGCCGACATCGCCGCTCACCTCAACCGTGTTCGCGAGTACGCGATGCATCTTGGTCTCGGAGCACTGCTTGCCGTCATTGACCCAACTTCGAGTCACCGGCACCACCAGCATGATCGCGCCTATGCGCTGCGCATGGCCGACGCCGTTGGCCACACGCGCCACAGCGCCGTCGCGCAGTGCCGCCCGTTCAGCGATCAACGACTCCACCCGCGACAATGGAACCAACAGAAGCAGCGTGAGCATCGCAATGATGAAAATCTTGGCCAGTAAAGGATTGATTCGGTTGAGCATATGGACCTCCCTTTTTTAATAGCGTCGAGTGTCCGTATGCGAAGTGGCGTTACGATGGCAGCATTGTGATCAAATGTGACGCCACATCTATAATGTTAATTGGAGATTTAATGTATAACTTGTTGTATTTATTAATATATTAAATTCATGACCGACTTAGATTCCGCACCGCCGCCCCGCTTTCTTGCGCTGTTTGATCTCGACGGCACACTGACCTGGCGCGACACCTTGCTGCCGTTCCTGCTGATGTTTTTGCGCCGGCATCCATGGCGCTGGCTGAGACTTTGGCGCCTGCCGTGCGCGCTGCTGGGCTTTCTGGCGGGCACCCACGATCGCGGCCGGCTGAAGTCCCGGGTCCTTCGCATGGTCATGGGTGGCGCCGCTCGCGCCGCCGTCGACGACTGCGCCCGCTCGTTCGTGAACTCCTTACAGCCCTGCCACCGCTTGAGGCCGACTGCCCTCGGTGTGCTTGAAGCGCACCGGAGCGCCGGCGACCACCTGGTGCTGCTGTCGGCGAGCCCTGACTTATATGTACCGCTTATCGGCCAGGCTCTGGGGTTCGAGCTCACGCTGTGCACGGAGATTGGTTGGCAGTGGGACCGGCTATCGGGTGAGCTGAAAACGCCGAATCGCCAGGGCCCCGAGAAGTCGCGCTGCCTCGCCTGGCTGCGCGGGCAGTACCCCGCTATCCCGGTGATCGCCTACGGGAATAGCGCTTCGGACTTGGATCATATGCGCCAGGCCGAGCGCGCCCTGCTGGTGAACGGCAACACCGCCGCACGCACTGCGGCCGCGAAATTGGGAATACCCACAGCCACCTGGATTTAAATAGCCCGTCATCGAAACATTCCCCGGATGCTGCCGGTCTACTGTTTAGTCACCCTAGCTATGCGAGACTTAAGCGATGCGCAAGAAATGGATGGATTCGGCCAAGGTAAAACCCTCCGAAATCACCCCCCACGATCAATACCTGTCGCGGCGCGCTGTGCTTGCCGGCGGCCTGGGACTGGCGGCTGCGCAAACCTTAGGCGGTTTTATGCGACCCGCGGCGGGTCAGTCGGCCGGTCAAACCGCCGCGCTGACCTACGTGCGTAATGCCGCCTTCAGCGTCAAGGACGCGCCCAATTCGTACGCCGACATCACCACTTACAACAATTATTACGAATTCGGCACCGATAAATCCGATCCCTCAGAGAACGCGCAGAAGTTTCGTGCCCGTCCTTGGAGCGTAGCCGTCAGCGGCGAAGCCGAAGTGACCGGTAATTTCACCCTCGAGGACATTCTCAAACCGCATCCGCTGGAAGAGCGCGTATATCGGCTGCGCTGCGTCGAAGCCTGGTCCATGGTGATCCCTTGGGTTGGATTCCCACTCGGCGATTTGCTCAAGCGATTCAAGCCCACGGCCAAGGCCAAATTCGTCGAATTCAAAACCCTGCTCGATCCGAAGCAGATGCCCGGCCAGCGCAGCGGTGTGCTCGAGTGGCCCTACGTGGAGGGACTGCGCATGGATGAAGCCATGCATCCGTTGGCCTTGATTGCGGTCGGCCTGTACGGCAAGTCGTTGCCGAACCAGAACGGCGCCCCGCTGCGGCTGATCGTTCCTTGGAAATACGGTTTCAAGGGAATTAAAGCCATCGTCAGCATCAAATTCGTGGAGCGCGCACCGCGCACCACCTGGGCTGGCTCGGCCGTCAATGAATATGGGTTCTATGCCAATGTGAATCCCCAGGTCGATCACCCGCGGTGGAGCCAGGCGACCGAGCGGCACATCGGAGCGAGCGCATTCGGGCCGCGCCAGCCGACGCTGCCGTTCAACGGTTATGGCGCCGACGTGGCCAGTCTGTATACCGGGATGGACCTGCGGAAAAACTTCTAATGCAGTGGCTGCGCTGGGTGGTCAAGCCGCTGGTTTTTCTGGCGTGCTTGTTTCCTGCTACGCGTCTCGGCATCGGCGCGTTGAATGCCGTTCAGGGTTGGCATGTCGCAGGCATCTCGCTCGGCGCCGACCCGGTCAAGGTCATGCTGCACACCTGTGGCCGCTGGACGCTCAATTTTCTGATGATCACGCTGTGCATGACGCCGCTGCGCGATGTGACGCGATCTTTCTTGTGGCTGCGCTTGCGGCGCATGTTCGGACTGTTCGCGTTCTTCTACGTCGTGCTGCATTTCTCGGTGTACCTGCTGCTCGACCAGAGCGGCAAATTGACCGCCCTGTGGCAGGACATAGTGAAACGGCCCTACATCACCCTCGGCATGCTGGGATTGCTGTTGCTGATTCCGCTCGCGGTCACTTCAACCGCGAAGGCGCAGCGGCGACTTGGCAGGCGCTGGACTCAACTGCACCGGCTGGTCTACCTCATCGCCATTCTCGGCGTCTGGCATTTCTGGTGGCAGGTGAAAAAGGACATCCGCGAGCCTTTGCTGTACGCCTGCGGCCTCACACTGCTGCTCGGCTATCGCCTATGGAAACAGCGTCAAGCCGCGGCACGGCGCATCAGTGCCGCACACCTTGCAAGGCCCGATGCAGCTTGAGCAGCAATGACTCGGTAGTGTCCCAGTCGATGCACGGGTCGGTGATGGACATGCCGTATTCCAGCTTGCTCAGATCCTTGGGGATCGACTGACTGCCGGCTTTCAAGTGGCTCTCGAGCATCAGTCCGACGATGGAGCGGTTGCCGTCGACTATTTGCGAAATGCAATTCTCCGCCACCTGAGGCTGCAAGCTTGGATCCTTGTTGGAGTTGCCGTGGCTGCAATCTACGACCACCGAGGACGGCAGGCCGGCCGCGGCCAATTCACGCTCCGCCACGGCAATGCTCACGGCATCGTAGTTGGCTCGCCCGCCGCCGCCGCGCAACACCAAGTGCGCATGAGCATTGCCGCGGGTCCGAAACACCGCCGACTGACCCTGTTGGGTAATGCCCAGAAAGTGGTGCGGATGGCGCACCGACTGCAGCGCGTTGATCGAGGTGGCCAGGGCGCCGTCCGTGCCGTTCTTGAAGCCCACCGGCGTCGACAACCCACTCGCCATTTCCCGGTGAGTCTGCGACTCCGTGGTGCGCGCACCGATCGCGGTCCAGGTGATCAATTCGGACAAATACTGCGGCATGATGGGATCCAGGGCCTCGGTTCCTGCCGGCAATCCCAATTCGGCCACATACAGCAACAGCTCGCGCGCGATCAGAATGCCCTTCTCGATATGGAATGAATCATCGAGATCCGGATCGTTGATCAGTCCCTTCCAGCCCACGGTGGTTCGCGGCTTTTCAAAATAGACCCGCATGATAAGCAGCAAGGTGGAGTCGACCTGTTCGGCCAAGGTTTTGAGCCTGACCGCATATTCACGGGCTGCCACCACATCGTGAATGGAGCAGGGCCCCACCACCACGAACAGACGCGGATCGCGGCGCTCTAGTATTGCCCTTACCGCCTCGCGCGATTTGTACACCGTCTGCGCCGCCTGCGACGTCAGCGGCAGACGCCGTTTGACTTCCTCGGGCGTCGCCAACAGATCGCTGGAGGCCACATTCACGTTCTGCAATTGATCTTGGAGATTGCTCACTTCAGCCCTACATGGATGTTCGAATGGTCCACAGCTCAGGAAAGAACTTCAGTTCCAGCGCCTTGGTCAGGTACGACACGCCGCCCGTACCGCCGGTGCCACGCTTGTTGCCGATGATGCGCTCAACGGTCTTAACGTGCGCGAAGCGCCATAACTGGAATTTGTAATCCAGGTCGACCAAACGTTCCGCCAACTCATACAAATCCCACTCTTTGACGGAGTTGTGGTACACGCTGAGCCACGCCGCCGCTACCTGCTTGCTGGCTTGATAGGGCTGCGTGAAATCTCGATCGATGGCCTCCGGCGGAACGTCGAGCCCGCGCCGGCTCAGCAGCCGCAATACCTCGTCGTACAAACTGGGCGCCCGCAACGCCCGCTCGAGCGTCTCGTACACGGGTGGATCGCCGCGAAACACCTTGATGGTGTCGGCGTTCTTATTGCCGATGAGGAATTCCAGCATTCGATACTGCGGCGATTGAAAGCCCGAGGACTTGCCCAAGGTGTTGCGGAAGGCCGAATAGTCGTATGGGGTGATCGTCGCCAGCACATCCCAGGACTGGAGTAATTGCTGCTGAATCGTCGACACCCTTGCCAGCATCTTGAACGTCGGCCCCAAATCGTCGCGCCGTACGCAATCCACGGTCGCACCGAGCTCGTGCAAGCACAATTTCATCCACAGTTCGGAGACCTGGTGAAGGATGATGAACAGCATTTCGTCGTGCTGATAGGACAGGGGATGCTGCGCATCCAGCAGTTTGTCCAGATTGAGGTATTGCGAGTAGCTCAAGGACTCGCTCAAGTCCCAGTGCACCTGCTCGTCGCTCAAATCGACGAAGGGCTTGGCAGTAGGCGGGGTTTGTTCCATTACTCAGTCTTGAAGACCCAGCTGGGCACCGTGCGCCAACCCGCCAGCAACTCACGGTCCAAGCGCCGGTAATCAGGCTCGATCTTTTCCACCAGGCGCCAGAAACTGGCCGAATGATTCATATGCTTGGTATGTGCTAGTTCATGGACGAATAAATACCGCACGACTTCCCACTTCAGGAACACCAACGAGCAATTCAAGCTCACCGTGCCGCGAGTCGAGCAACTTCCCCAGCGAGTTCGTTGGCAACGAATGGACACGCGCGCGACGGGATAATTCAGTTCGTCCGCCAATTGCAATAAGCGGGGCGCCAATCGCTCATAGGCCGCACGCTTCAGCCAACCGCGCAGCTTGAGCCGCGCACCACGCTCATCCGGCGCGTGTACCGTGATTGCGCCGGCCACAAAGCGCGTACCGCCGGATGCCGCGCGGCGCCACTCCACCGCAAACGTCTCCCCCGTCGCGGCAAACTCGATCGTCGCCGGCACCGGGACGCTGGGCGTCGCATAACACTGCATGGCGGCAACCTTGCGGTCGATCCACGGCGTAAAGCGCTGCACGAAATCGCGCACCGTGCGCGCATTCACGCCGATCGGCACCACGATTTCCACACGCCCGCCGACATGCACTCGCGCCGTGAGCCGCCGCGCACGCGGGCTGACTCGAACGGCAAACGCCTCGCTCGAGCTGCGAGTCTCGAACAGCGATAACTGCGTGCCTTGTGGCTTCATCGCGGCGGATGATACCAGGTTAGGGACGGCGCGGCCGCGGCGGACCCGCTGCTACGGCCGCACCAGCAGCGCCAGTTGCCGCTGTGCCGCCTTGTAGTCGGGTGCGGCGATCAGGGATTTCTCAATCCAGTTGCGGGCGCCCAATTGATCGCCGCGCGACTGCAGTTCGCGGCCCAGAGCCAGGTAGGCTTCGGCGTGCCCCCAGCCGGGTGCATCGATACTCGTGGCCGAGGAAGCTTCGAACAATTGCACCGCCAGTTGCAGCTGCGCGAAAGCTTGTTGCAGCTCGGCCGAGCCCGGCTTCGCGACGCTCAAACCTGCCGCGCTCGACAGAAACACGGCGCGCGGATTGCGCGGCGCCAGGCGCAGGGCCGTTTTCAGCCGCCCCTCCGCGCGCGCACGCAGCAGCACCGATTCGAGTTTCCTATGCGTAGCCAGACCCTGGTAGCAGGCCGATTGCAGCAGCAGAAACTCGGTTGCCTTGACGTCTTGCGACAGCGTGGGCTTGAGTTCATCGATACAGTCTGAAAACGCAGCCTCGGCCTGCTGTGTACTGTGCGCGTTGCCGAGCAACCCGCGGCGGTACTGTGCATGAGCGAGGTGATACCGCACCGACATGTCTCCCGCGTCCGCTTTGACCTGCGTGCTCAAGTCTTGGATCAAGTTCGTCAGGCTGTTGGTATCCTCAGTCTGATACGCGTAGAGAATTTGCGCCTGATAATCGCCGCCCAATTGAGCTTGGGCCGCTGCCGACAGCAGCAGCGCGGATAACAAGAGAATTCTGGCGACCGGCATCTTATGGCAACTCCTCGCATGGCTGCGGCAACCGATTATAATCATGGGGATTACAGTGACGGCATGAACTTAACACTAATCGATATCGGTTCGAACCTCACCCACGACAGCTTTGCAGGCGATCGTGAGGCAGTCCTGGCACGCGCGCTCGAAGTCGGCGTGCGCGGCCAGGTGATCACCGGCGCCGATGCGCAGAGTTCGGCTCAGGCTGCTGTGCTCGCGGCAGCCCATCCCGGAGTCCTATGGAGCACCGCCGGTGTCCACCCGCATCACGCCTCGGCCCTGGCCGCGTCGCGCGAACCGTTGAGCGCTCTGCTGCGCCTGCCGCAAGTGGTGGCCGCCGGTGAATGCGGCTTGGACTATTGCCGCAATTTCTCGCCCCCCGATGCGCAGCGGGCCGCCTTCGCGGCGCAACTGGAAATGGCCGCCGCAGCCGCCAAGCCGGTATTCCTGCATCAACGCGACGCGCATGCAGACTTTGTCGCGATTCTGCAGGACTACCGCCGCGCACTGGTGGGCGGCGTCGCGCACTGCTTCACCGGCGGTCGCGGCGAACTCGAGGACTACCTGGCCCTGGATTTGCACATCGGCGTCACCGGCTGGGTAAACGATGAACGACGCGGCCAAAGCTTGCGCGAAGCCCTGCCCTACATCCCGGCCGATAGACTGATGGTGGAAACGGATGCGCCCTACCTACTGCCGCGCGACCTGAAACCCGCTCCCAAGTCGCGGCGCAACGAGCCAAGTTTTCTGCCGCATATCGCCCGCACCATTGCGCAGCTGCGAGGAGAATCCTTGGACACCGTGGCCGCTTCGAGCACGCGTAATGCCATGCGCTTCTTCGGTCTTGAGGCGCTTTCCCAGTGATGCTCAGAGATTGGTGAATAGATGCGGACTCGGCCGCAATTGCGCAACCAGCCGGCTCCAGGCCTCCCCATAGGACGCGAAGGCCGGGGATGGTTTCATGCCACGCTCCACCACCGGAAATTCCACTTCGATGCCGTCCAGCATCAACACCCATTTCGGCTTGCCCTTGGTGAACTTCCCGACGTTGGAGAACAACAACCGTCCCTCCACCGGTACTTCCCCCGCCAGCGCTTTCACCGCCGCGATCCGGTCGTACAGTGCCGGCTGCGGGTTATCGAAGGTGTAGCGCCGGCCACGGCCCATGACGGTCCAGTCGCTCATCTGATCGCCGCCGAAAATCAATCCGGCGACGCGCCGGGTATCGAGCACCAGCACTCCACGCGGGGTGAGCAGCAAATGGTCGATATGAATGAACCCGCCCATGCCGTCGGGAACGAGAATTTGGTGCACGGCCTCGAAAGCGACCCGGCCTAAACGAGTCAGCAAGGCACGACGCCGCGCGCGCCGCTGGTATGCGCGAACTCCCCAATAGGCGCCAGCGGCCAGCAACACCGCGAGCGCGCCGATGCCGATCCATTGCGGGTCTATTCCAAAATTGCTCATGTGAGTGCCGCGGCCAGGGCCTCGAGCGTCGGGGGCAAATCCACGGCGTGCTGCGGCAATCGAAGCAGCCGATCGAGGCTGTCGGGAACCGTCACGTGCTTGCCGATAATTGGCTCGACGATCTCGTTGAATTTTGCGGGGTGTGCGGTAGCGACCAACACCCACGGATGATCGCGGCGCTCCGCCACGCTCAAACGGGCATAGACTTCTGCGGCGGTCGCCGTGTGCGGGCACCATTCGCGTCCATAGCGCATGAAGTCTTCTCCGATACGAGCGCGGATTGTAGCGTCATCGACGCTATCCGCGCTCAATTGTTCGCGGATCTCGAGCATGCTCGGATACAGCGCCCGCATACGTTCCATGTTGCTGGGATTTCCGACATCCATCGCCGATGCCAGCGTGGCGATGCTGGGACGCGGCCGCCAGATGCCCGTATTGAGGAAGTCCGGGACGGCGCGATTGATGTTGTGGGCCAGGATGATGCGCCCGATGGGAAAGCCCAGCGCCCGCGCCCAGACAGCGGCGAAGGCATTGCCGAGATTGCCCGCAGGAATGATATAGGACGGCGGCGCGCCGGTACGCCGCTCGATCTCCAGGCTCGACGCCACGTAGTAGACCATTTGCGGCAACAGTCGCCCGATATTGATGCTGTTCGCGGAACTGAAACGGTGCCGCGCCGCCAATGCCGGATCGCCGAAGGCCTCCTTTACCAGCCGCTGGCAATCATCGAAGGTGCCGGCAATGCGCAGCGCGGCGACATTATCGCCCCAACAGCACAGTTGCTGCTCTTGCCGCGGACTCACCAGCCCGGCCGGGTACAGGATCACCACCCGAACCCACGGGCGCCGATGGAAAGCGGCCGCGACCGCACCGCCGGTGTCGCCCGACGTCGCCACCAATATGGTCATGGGCGCCGCTGCCTGGGCTTCGAGACGCTGCATACTCTCGGCGAGGAAGCGTGCGCCGAAGTCCTTGAACGCCGCGGTCTGTCCGTGAAATAGCTCCAGCGCAAACAGGCGGTCCTGGCTCCCGGCAACTGCAGTGCTTGGGGCCGGCAAATCCAACGCCGCGTCCGCAATTTCCCCCAGCGCCGATTGCAGCCGGTCGCCGCCGAAAAAACCGGCTAGTGCGGCGCGCGCGACGTTCGGCAGTGTGCGCGCGGCCGCCGCAGCCGCCGCGTCGACCGGCGGCAGCCGCGTCGGGATGTACAAGCCGCCGTCGGGCGCGAGGCCCCTGGCAATGGCTTCGCTCAGACTCACCGGCGGCGCGCCGCCGCGCGAACTCACGAACTGCAAATCTGCCATCAGGCCTTCACCACTCTGGCGCCGTAGTTCTCAATCCCGGAAATCCAATAATCCGACTGCAAGCCGTGTGCGGCGAAAGCCGCCACCATCGCGCCGCGAACCGCTTCCGCATACTGGATCTCTGCCCACGCAAATACGGTGGGTCCGGCACCGGAAATCGAACATCCCAGAGCTCCTGCGGACATGGCGCCGCGCTGCACATCCTTGAAACCAGGAATCAGGGAGTGCCGTTGCGGCTCGATGATGACGTCATTGAAGGAATCGCGAATCATGTCCAAATCGTTCGAGTAGCAGCCGCTGATGAAGCCCGCCAGATTCGCGCTCGCCCAGACGAAGTCCGAGCGCGTGACATTGGAATTCAGAATGGCGCGCGCCTCGCGAGTGCCCAGATACATGTGCGGGTGGGCCAGCACGCAGCGCACCGACGGCGGCACGGGAATCTGTTTTACGCGGGGGTTATCGATACCCACCGTCAACGTCAGTCCGCCGAACAGGCAGGGCGCGATATTGTCGATGTGCGCCGAGCCGCTGGCGACAATTTCACCCTCCATCGCATACTTGAGCATTTGCAGCCGCGGCAGCGGCGACTGCAGCAGTGCATTCGCTGCCACCACCCCAGCCACCGCGGAAGCCGCCGAGCCACCGAGGCCCGAACCCAGTGGGATGCCTTTCTCTATGTCCATTTCAAAGCCAAAATCCAGTCCGAGTGCCGCATGCAGCGCCTGTACCGCGCGGCCCGCCGTATTGCGAGATGGCTCTACCGGCAGATCGCCAGCGATCCCCGTGATCGAGCGAATCCGCACCACCGGCTCGTCGATACGCCGCAGCCGCACTTTGTCGCCGACGGCTTCCACCGTATGTCCCAAGATATCGAAACCGATGCCGACGTTGGCAACCGTGGCAGGCGCGAAAGCGGTGACGTCGGTAAGCATTATAAATGGGCCCCCAAGTAGGCAGACAAACGCAACAGATCCGAAAACACGCCGCCTGCGGTCACCTCGGGGCCGGCGCCTGGGCCCTGCACGATCAGCGGATTATCGCAGTACCTGCGGGTCGCAAAACGCACCACATTGTCGGTGAGCGCAATGTTCGCAAAGGCGTGCTTGGCGTCGAGGCGCACCAGGCCGACGGTGGCTTTGCCGTCGGCGTCGATCCGCCCGACATAGCGCAGTACCTCGCTCTTGCTGCGCGCATCGCTCAACATAGCTGACATCGTGGCATCGAATTCCGGCAGGTGCGCCATGAAATCATCCACGCTGCACTGCTCGAGCGCCTTCGGCACCAGTCCCTCCACACGCACGTCCGCCATCTCCAAGGTCAATCCCATTTCCCGCGCCAGGATGATGAGCTTGCGGGCCACATCCATGCCCGACAAATCGTCGCGCGGATCCGGTTCGGTGTAGCCCTTGGCCTTGGCCGTGCGCACGATGGAGGAAAAGGACTCGCGGCCATCGAACACATTGAACAGATAAGCCAGCGTGCCGGAGAAAATGCCTTCGATGCGCGTAATCTCATCGCCAGTCTGGCGCAGGTCGCGCAGAGTTTGAATGACGGGCAGGCCCGCGCCCACCGTGGCCTCATACAGATAGTGCGTGCCCGAAGCCCGGCCGGCCGCCTGCAATTCGCGGTAGTACGGCAGTGAACCGCTATTGGCCTTCTTGTTGGGGGTGACGATGTGTATGCCGCGCTTCAGCCACGCGGCGTAACTCATGCCCACCTCAGCGCTCGCCGTGCAATCGATGATCACGGCATGCGGAATGTAATCCGCATGCATATGATCGGCGAACTTCTCGAGATCCAGAGGTTCCGCCGCCGCGGCGAATCGCTCCGCCCAGTGGTCCAAATCGACCGCGTTCTCATCCAGCAGCATCCGGGTCGAACTCGCGATGCCGCGCACCCGCAAGTCCAGATTCAGTGCTCGCAGGCGTTCGATCTGCGTCTGGATTTGGGCAAGTAATACGCGGCCTACGGTGCCCGGTCCGATCAAACCGATGGACAGAGTATTCGGCGACAAGTAGAAGCCGGCATGCACGGCGCGCAGCGCCTTGGCGCCCACCTTGCCATCCACCACCACCGAAATATTGCGCTCGGATGCGCCCTGCGCGATCGCCCGCACGCTCACCGCCGCATCGCCCAAGGAATTAAATACCTTCGCGGCGACGCCATGCGCGCCCGCCATGCCGTCACCCACCACCGCGAGGATGCACATTCCCAAAGCGACTTCCACATGTTGAATCTGTCCGTCGCGCAATTCCGCATCGAAGGCCCGCCGCACGGCCTCCTCGGCGCGTATCGCCTGCGCCTCCGGAATGGCAAAACATATGGAATGCTCGGAACTGGCCTGAGAGATCAGGATCACCGAGATGCCCGCATCACGCAGCGCACCGAACAGGCGATGCGCCGTTCCGGGGACGCCGATCATGCCGGCGCCCTCGAGATTCACCAGCGCGATCGGGTCGATGGTGGTGATGCCCTTGACCTTGAGCGCCGAAACGGGATTTGCGCAAATCAGCGTGCCGCGCTTCTGCGGCGCAAAGGTATTGCGGATGTAGATCGGAATGTCGCGTGCGACCGCCGGCTCCATGGTCTGAGGGTGGATCACCTTGGCGCCGAAATAGGCGAGTTCCATGGCCTCGTTGTAAGACAGCTGATCGATGACCTGGGCATTCGGCACCAAGCGCGGATCCGCCGACAACACGCCGTCGACGTCGGTCCAGATGATGATCTCCGCCGCGTGCAACAATGCGCCGAAAATCGAGCCGGAAAAATCGCTGCCGTTGCGCCCCAAGGTGGTTTGATTGCCCTTTACCGAGGTCGCGATGAAACCGGTCACGATCAGGCGGCCGGTAAAGCCTTGCGGCACCAGTCGCTGCAGGTTCGCTTCGCTCACCGACCACTGCACCGCAGGCCCGAGCGAGCCCCATTCGATAATGATCACTTCGCGCGCATCGATCCACAGCACATCGCCTTTGATGCGCCCACGTTCGCGCAGGAAGGGCGCGAACAGCCGCGTCGACCAGATTTCGCCGTAACCTGAAATCACATCCCGCATCGAGCTAGTCGAGGAGCGGATCAGGCGCACAGTCTGCAGTATGCCGGCGATGTCGCGGCAGTCGCGTTCGAGTTGGGAGTAGTAGCGCGCGCAGGCTTCCTTGGACACCAGCGCCGCGGCGAGCTCGATGTGGCGATGCTTGATCGCGTCGATGGCACCGGCAAAATCGCCGTCGGCACGTTCCGCGAGCTGCACCAGGGCGAGCAATGCGTCGGTGACCCCGCGGCATGCGGAAAGCACCACCGCTTCGCGTGGATTGGACGCGGCTTCGATGATGTCGGCGACGCGACGGAAACACCCGGCGTCGGCGACGCTGGATCCCCCAAATTTATGTACGATCCAATTGTCCATGCTTCACGCGCGCCCCTTCAGTCGGGCGTTCTAATCGCTCCCAAACCATATAAGTTGATGAATTGCGGCGGGCAACCGCTAGACAGCCCGGAACTTTAATCGCACCGCGGGGAGCCTAGCAAGCAATTCCGTTCGCGGTGGCCACGGCTCACGGCCGGCCGCGCCGCTTAACACTTGGGCTGCCACCGGGCTTGCCGGTGGCAGCCCGGGAAGCTGTGGGCCGGCCCGACTTGGGCAGGCCGGTGTGCTGCGTTCGAAACGGCAGCGTGGGCGCCGGGCGACCGGGCGCGCTGCGTGTGGCACCCGCCCGCGCCGCGCCTGCCCCGCTGCCGGCCGCGCCCGACATGATGGGCTGGTACGCCGGCACCAAGTGGTGCTTGCCGTTGCCGATCAGGTCCGCGCGCCCCATGCGCTTCAACGCATCACGCAACACCGGCCAATTTTCCGGATCGTGATATCGAAGGAAGGCCTTGTGCAGACGACGCACCTTGATCCCCTTCGGAATGGCGACTTCCTCGCTGCTGCGCGTAATGCGCTTCAGTGGGTTCTTGCCTGAGTGATACATGGCGGTGGCGGTAGCCATGGGGGAAGGCAGGAAAGCCTGCACCTGATCGGCGCGAAAGCCGTTTTTCTTCAGCCACAGTGCCAGCTCCAGCATGTCCTGATCGCGGGTGCCTGGGTGCGCCGCTATGAAATACGGAATTAGATATTGTTCCTTGCCCGCCTCCTTCGAGTACTTGTCGAACAATTCTTTGAAGCGGTAGTACGCGCCCACACCGGGCTTCATCATCTTCGACAGAGGACCCTCGCCGATGGCCTCGGGTGCAATCTTCAGATAGCCGCCGGTATGGTGGGTGGCGAGTTCCTTGACGTACTCCGGCGATTCGATTGCCAGGTCGTAGCGCACGCCGGAGGCGATCAGTACTTTCTTGATGCCCTTCAGGTTGCGTGCGCGACGATACAGACTGATGAGCGGCGCGTGATCGGTGTTCAGATTCGGGCACACGCCGGGGAACACGCAGGACGGACGCCGGCATGCGGACTCGATGGCGGTGCTCTTGCAATGCAGGCGGTACATGTTCGCGGTCGGCCCGCCGAGATCGGAAATCACGCCGGTGAATCCCGCGACCTTGTCGCGAATCGTTTCAATTTCTCGAATCACCGAGTCTTCCGAGCGGCTCTGGATGATCCGCCCCTCATGCTCGGTAATGGAGCAGAAGGTGCAGCCGCCGAAGCAACCGCGTTGAATCGCAATCGAAAACCGGATCATGTGATACGCGGGAATCTTCGCGTTGCCGTAGACCGGGTGCGGCCGCCGTGCGTACGGCAGCTCGTAGATCGCGTCCATGTCGGCGGTGGCCAGGGGAATCGGCGGCGGATTCAGCCACAGCTCCTGCGTGCCGTGACGCTGCACCAGCGCGCGGGCATTTCCGGGATTCGCTTCCAGATGCAAAATACGCGACGCATGCGCGTACAGCACTGCATCCGCGCTGACCTGCTCGAACGACGGCAGCCGGATGACACTGCGCTCGCGCTGCGCATTCGGCACTTTGCGGTAGAACTTCACCACATTCCCGGCAGGCGCCGCGACGGCACGGCGCTCCTCTTCGCCGGCGTAGGGATCGATGGGAGGATTCAACGGCCCCGGCGCATCCAGCTCGCTCGAGTCGATTTCCACCCAGTCCGGCGGCATGGCCCGGCGCAAATACGCCGTGCCGCGCAGATCGGTGATTTCGCTTAAGGCCTCGCCCGCGTCCAAGCGTTGAGCAATGGCCCCGATTTGGCGCTCCGCATTGCCGTACACGAGAAGATCTGCTTTCGCATCCACCAGCACTGAGCGGCGCACCTGCTCCGACCAGTAGTCGTAATGGGCGATACGGCGCAAACTCGCCTCGATACCGCCGATCACAATGGGAACGGTTTTGAATGCCTCGCGAATGCGCTGTGAATAAACGATGACGCAACGATCCGGGCGCTTGCCGCCCTGCCCGCCTGGGGTATAGGCGTCATCGCTGCGCACGCGGCGATCCGAGGTGTAGCGATTCACCATGGAATCCATGTTGCCGCCGGTCACGCCGAAGAACAGACGCGGCTTACCCAATGATTCGAAATCCGCGGTGCCGCGCCAATCCGGCTGGGCAATGATGCCCACCTTGAACCCTTGCGCCTCGAGCACCCGACCGATAATGGCCATGCCGAAGCTCGGGTGATCCACGTAGGCATCGCCGGTGACGATGATGACATCGCATTGCGTCCAGCCGAGCGCCGCCATTTCGGCGCGGCTGGTCGGCAAGAACGTCGCCGGCTTTAGGCCGGCGCAACTCTCTTTCACGTTGGAAAACAAGGGACTGGCGGTTTGCACGCCCGCGATTAGGCCCGATTCCTCAGCCTAAGTACAACAAAACCCGTTATCGCACTGCATTAACCAATATCCACCGGCAAATACAGCTGTTGCTCATCCCGCTGGATCAACAAAGCGACGCTACGGCCCGCCCGTGCCACCTCCCGCTTCAGGTCCGCGACCGAGGCTACGCCCGACCCATTGACCCCCAGGACCACGTCGCCGGGCTGCAAGCCGGCCGCCAGGGCCGGGCCTGACACGTCTTCCACCAGCAGCTTGCCGCGCGTATGTAGCTCCTGCTGCTCCTTAGGCTCCAGCGGCCGCAGCGCCAGACCCAACTTGCCGCCTTCCTCGCCGGCCTCGCTGCGGGCTGCCTGTGTCGGCTCGTCATCCAGCAGAACGGTCTTCACCTCTACCGTGCTCGCCTTGTGATCGTGCCATAAGCCGATACGCGCCACGGTGCCTGGCAGGATATCGGCAATGATGGTGGGCAAATCGAAGGAATGATCAATGGGCTTGCCGTTGACGCTGGTGATGACATCCCCGGGCTTCAAACCGGCTTGCTCGCTCGGACCCTTCGGATCCACGCTGCTGATCAGCGCGCCGTGCGGCGTGCTCAAGCCAAAGGAGGTGGCGAGCTTCTGATTGATATCCTGAACCGCCACGCCTATTCGGCTGCGCGACACCTTGCCCTTGGTGAGCAGTTGATTCTTCACATTCAACGCCAAGTCGATGGGGATGGCGAAGGACATGCCCATGTATCCACCGGTGCGGCTATAAATCTGTGCATTGATGCCGATCACCTCGCCATCAACGTTGAACAGAGGCCCGCCGGAGTTGCCGGGATTCACGGCCGCGTCGGTCTGGATGAAGGGCACATAGGTTTCGTCCAGCGGCCTTGCAGTCGCGCTCACCACCCCGGCGGTCACGCTATTCTCGAAGCCGAACGGTGAACCGATGGCGATCACCCACTGGCCGGGCCGCAGGCGTTCCGAATCACCGAAGTGAACCGTGGGCAATCCGGTGGCAGCAATTTTTATCAGCGCCACGTCACTGCGCTTATCGACCCCAATCACTTTAGCAACGAACTCGCGGCGATCGGTGAGCTTGACCGTCACTTCGGAGGCATCGGCCACCACATGGGCATTAGTCAAAACGTAACCATCGGCGCTGACGATGAATCCCGATCCGACGCCCTTACTGGGTGGTGCGCGCTCAGGTCCAGACCCCGGACCCGGCATCTGGTAGCGGCGGAAGAACTGCGACAGCGGATCATCGGCGTCGCCCTGCCCGCCCGGGTTGCCCGCCTTCTGCGCCTTTTCCACCACGCTGATATTGACGACGGCGGCGCCGTTTTCGGCCACCAGGCCCGAAAAATCCGGTAGTCCCATCATGCGCCCGGCCGCGGGGACCGGGGTCGCCGCCTGCGGCACGGCCGCGCGCGCCGGGAGGGGGGCCACCTCCCCCGCATCGGCATGCGAGCGTTGATGCGCGACAACCACGACAAAGATGCCCGCGACAGCCGCGAGGGACCAAGTTCTGACGCTTCCCATGGAAATAAGACCTCTCTTAGGCAATGTTCCTAGCCAGCGGTTCTGACCCCAAGAATGGGGCATTGGTTCCGGGACGTCCATCGAAGGGCTTAAAATGTGAAATCCCAACGGGCCAGACGCGCCCCGCACGCGCTAGGCTGGCGGTCCTAAGTAGCAGACTTCATCTATGTCAGACGCGACCGGTCCAAACCTTTTGGTGGTGGGAGGCGATAGCAAGCGCCTGCAGTGGCTGACCCATCATGCCACCAGTCACTGGCCGAATGCCCAGGTGACTACCGTGCCTGCCGAAGAGTCTGCCGCATTGACCCGCTTGATCTCCGAACGGACACCGGATGCCGTACTGCTGCAGGCCGACTTTGCCGACGAGCCGGCGGTCGGCACTGTGCTGAAGCATATGGGGCAGATGTTGCTTACCCAAGCGACCCTGCACTGCATCGTGCTCGCGGAAAACGGCAGCGAAATGTCAGCCGTACGGGCGCTGAAGAGCGGCGCCAAGGACTACCTGCCGCTGGCACGCCTCACCCGCGATCAGCTGCTGACCGCAATCGGAGAAGCGTTCGCCAAACGGCTCGCCGCCGTGCAGGCCACCAAGGCGTTGACTCAGGCCGGAATGGAGAACTCCGCGATAGAGGTGCCCGGCTACACCATTCTCAAGGACATTGCCACCAGCAATTTTTCGCAAGTTTTCCTGGCGCGCAGCGAACGGCTGCGGCGCAATGTGGTGCTCAAAGTCATGAATCGCGGCGAGTCGCAACGCGAGCTTGATGACGCCGATCGGTTCCAGCGCGAATACGAAATCATCTCCAGCATCACGCATCGCGCCATCGCAGAGATTTACGACTTCGGCTCCCTGCCCCGCCATTTGTACCTGGCCATGGAATACTTTCCCTGCGGCGATTTGCGCGACCGCCTGCGCAACCCCCTGAGCGTGGACGAGAGCCTGTACTACCTGCGCGCCATCGCCGAGGCGTTGCGGGTCATTCATGTCTTCGGCATCCTGCACCGGGATCTAAAGCCCGCGAATGTGATGCTGCGCGAGGATAATTCGCCGGTGCTCATCGACTTCGGACTGGCGCGCCGCTCGCTGGAAGACGCCGGAACCACCGGCATCGGCCAGGTGCTGGGCTCGCCTTACTACATCAGTCCGGAGCAATCGCAGGGCCAGCGCGTCGATGCACGCACCGATTTGTACAGTCTCGGCGTGATGTTTTATGAAATGCTGACCGGACAGAGGCCCTATGCCGGTCGCAGCGCCGTCGCCATCATGCAACAGCACTCGACCGCCCCGGTCCCGACTCTGCCGGCACCGACCGCCGCGCAGCAGCCCCTGCTCGACCGGCTCATGGCAAAGCAGCAACGCGCCCGATACGCGTCGGCGGATGAATTGCTGGCGGATCTAGGTCCCATGGTGGCCGCCGTCGCCTGACTGTGATGCGCGTCTCACTGTGTCGTGACTCGGCGCAGCAAATGAAGTCGCCAACTTTAAGGCTGTGACACCGATCAAGCCCACTCAGATGCCCGTTTGGCACCCTGTTCAAATGTTCATCAGCATCAAGCGTCATGAGCGCGAGAAACAAGAACTCATCGCGGCCGGCAACCGGCTGACCGATGCCATTCTAAAGGGCAGCTCGCAGGGATTGTTCCTGCTCGACGCCAAGGACAAGATATTGCCGCAGGTCTCGACCTCGCTGACCACGCTGTTTCGGCGCCAGGACTTTGCGAGCGTCAGTTTCGAGAAATTGATCGGTCCGCTCGTCACCGCGAAAACCTTGGCCATCGCCCGCGCGTTCATCACGCGGCTGCTGGATCCCGCCGGCCCGGGCGCCGCGGACCCGCCGAATCCCTTGCAGGATGTCGAAGTCCGGTTGGTCAAAGGGGATGGCAGCTCTGAAGCGGCGCACTACTCGTTCGAGTTCAATCCCGTTGATTTTCCCGACCAGCCTCGCTCATGGCTGGTGCGCGTAACCGATATCACGGCACGAGTGCAACAACATCGCGAACTGGAGGATCTGCGCACGCACATGCAGATCCAAGGCGAGATCTTACGCAGCGTCATGTTGGCGGGGGCCGCGCGCTTCGGTGCGTTCCTGCAGCGCACCGACGCCGCGATGAAGACCATCAACGGCGTTTTGAAAAAGCCCGCACGCGAGGCTGATGCCTTTCGCAACAAGATCGAGGAAACGGTGGACGAGGTCGACCGCCTGCGGCGCGATGCCGCCGCGCTCAAGCTCACGGGATTCGAGGCTGCGGCCCGGCTGTTGGAGGATTCATTGCAGGAGTTGCGCAGCCGCGGCGGCGCACTCAGCGGCAGTGACTTCCTGCCGCTGGCCGTCAAGCTCGATCAACTCTACGGGCAATTCGCGCTGCTGCGCTCGCTCTCCGTGCAGGCAGGACCCCTAGTGGAGGCCGATACCGATCTTGCCGATGCGCGTATGACGGAGAACGGCACCCAGATCATTGAGGCGCCAAAATTTCTCGCTGATATGGCACAAAGATCCGCAGCTCCCAAGGCACACCGCATGGCCCAGGCAGGCAGTCTGGACAGCACGCTCACGGCGTTGACCGAACTCGTGGCAAGCGAGCAAAAAAAGACCGTAGTGCTCGAATCCACGGGTCTGCAGCTGGTGCCGCAGCGCTATCAGGCGGCGATCAAGAATGTAGCCATCCAACTGATCCGTAACGCAGTGATGCACGGCATCGAAGCCCCGGCCGAGCGCGCCCGCGCGGACAAGCCGGCGCATGGGACTCTGCAGCTGGAGTTCAAAGCAAATCCCGACCAAACATTCGAGTTGCACTTTCAAGATGACGGCGCCGGGCTCGATCCGGACAAGGTACGAGCCACCGCCGTCTCCAAAGGCCTGCTCACCGAGGACGCCGCGGCGCGGCTACGCGATCGCCAGGCAATTAAATTGATCTTCAAATCAGGCTACACAACCATGACGTCCGGGCCCGGCGAAGCGGCGCACGGCGCCGGTATGTCGTTGGTGCGCCGTTACGTTCACGAGGCTGGCGGCAAGATCGCGCTCGCCACGCTGCTCGGTCATGAGACTCGATTCAAAGTCACTCTGCCCGCGCCGACATCCAGCGACTCTAAAGACTCTCGCAGCGCCCAGGTGGCTTGAGCCCGGCGTGAGCCGTCTAGCCTTGGGTAAGCGGCGCCAATTCGACCAATATGGCGCCCGCCGCCACTCGATCGCCCACGCCGAAGACTACCCGGGTCACGCTGCCGTCGTAGGGCGCGGTCAGCGTGTGTTCCATTTTCATGGCCTCCACGGTGACCAGCGGCACCCCGCGCGTGACTGTCGCGCCCGCCGCCACATGCACGGCCACCACGGTGCCTGGCAGCGGCGTGAGCAAGGAGCCTTCCTCCGCGCCGGCACCGACCTGCAAGGCATCTTCAGCACGTAACAAACGCAGCGCCACATGCCGCCCGCCGTGGAATAGATGCAGGTCCTGATCTACCTCCACCACCCGAACCTGCAGCAGCACTGCGGCGAGTTCCACGGTTAGCGAGTGTGTGCCGCGCGCCGCCAAGCGCACGGCGAACTCCTGCCCGCCTAGGCGTGCCAGGTAAGTATCAGGGGCAGCGGCACATTCAATGACCACCGTTCGCTGCGCGAAGGTCCAGGCGCTCGAGCCTGCAGCGGCTAGGCGCCAGCCGCGGGAGTCGGCCCATAGCGCATTGCTGGCCGTAGCGCGAGTGACACACCACAGCGCCGCCAGCACGGCGTCGAGGGCTTCGGGCTGCGGCTCGCCGAATGACAGATGCGCCTGGCGTACACTGAGAAAATTCGTGGCGACGCCGCCGCGGCGGAATTCCTCATCGGCAAGTACGCTGCTCAGCAGGGCGCGGTTGGTGACCACACCCACAATTTCCACATCGCCCAGACCCCGGCGCAGTCGGCCGATCGCCTCGGCGCGCGACTCGCCCCAGGCAATCAGCTTACCGAGCATGGGATCGTAAAATGTCGAGACCTCGTCGCCGGCATCGACACCCATGTCCAGGCGCAGGCCGGCGGCCGCCTCAGGCCAGCGCAGGTAGGTGATGCGCCCGACACTGGGCAGATAGCCATGCGCCGGATCCTCGGCGTACAGGCGCGCCTCTACCGCGGCGCCTCGCAACACGATCTCGTCCTGCCGCTGCGGCAGCGGCGCGCCCTGCGCAATGCGCAGCTGCCACTCGACGAGATCAATGCCGGTGATGAGTTCCGTTACCGGATGCTCTACCTGCAGGCGGGTGTTCATCTCCATGAAATAAAAGTGCTGCGCTTCGTCGACCAGAAACTCAACGGTCCCCGCGCCCACATAGCCCACCGCACGTGCGGCCTGGATGGCGGCCTGCGACATGTTCAAGCGCACCTCGGCGCGTAAGCCCGGCGCCGGCGCCTCTTCGATGATTTTCTGATGGCGGCGCTGCACCGAGCAATCGCGATCGAACAAGCTCACGATGCCGCCAAGGGTATCCGCGAACACCTGAACTTCCACATGACGCGCCAGAGGAAAATAGCGCTCCAGCAACAGACGGTCATCGCCGAATGCAGTACGTGCCAGGCGCTGTGCCGATTCGACCGCCGCCGCGACCTCGGCGGCGCCGTTCACCACCTGCATGCCCTTGCCGCCGCCCCCCGCACTGGCCTTGATAATGAGCGGGAAACCGACACGCTGGGCCTCGGCCATGAGCCGCTGCGGGCTTTGCTCCTCGCCGTGATAGCCCGGTGCCACCGGCACTCCCACCGCCGCCATGGCGGCTTTTGAGGCGCTTTTCGAGCCCATCGCCCGGATCGCGGACGCCGGCGGCCCGACAAAGATCAAACCGGCCTCGACGCAGGCCTGTGCGAAGGCCGCGTTTTCCGATAAAAATCCATACCCCGGATGCACAGCGTCAGCACCGACTCGCTTCGCCAGCGCAATGATTTTTGCGATATTTAGGTAGCTTTCCGCCGCGGCCGCTGGTCCGAGGTAGTGCGCCTCGTCGGCAACACGCACATGGCGCGCATTGCGATCAGCCTCCGAATACACGGCAATGCTGGTGATGCCTAATCGCTGCGCGGTGCGCGCGATACGGCAAACGATTTCGCCGCGATTAGCAATGAGTAGTCGCTGCATCGGCTACCTCACATGCGGAACACGCCGAAGCGCGTCGCCTTCGGCAGTTGTGATCCGGCGAGGGCCAGCGCCAGGCCCAGCACCCGACGCGTGTCGAGCGGATCGATAACGCCATCGTCCCAGAGCCGAGCCGAGGCGTAATAGGGATGTCCCTGGCGCTCGAATTGCTCGCGAATCGGTGCCTTCAGTTGTTCTTCCTCAGACTCGCTCAAGCTGCCGCCGCCGCGCTCCAAGGCCTCGCGCTTGATGGTCGCCAGCACGCTGGCCGCCTGCTCACCGCCCATCACCGAGGTGCGCGCGTTCGGCCATTGGAACAAAAAGCGCGGGCTGTAGGCTCGTCCGCACATGGCGTAGTTGCCGGCGCCGAAGCTGCCGCCGATGACCACCGTGAATTTTGGCACCGCCGCGCAGGCCACCGCCGTCACCAGCTTGGCGCCGTCTTTAGCGATGCCGCCCGCTTCGGCGGCCTGGCCCACCATGAAACCGGAAATATTCTGCAAAAACACCAGCGGTATGTTTTCGCGACAACACAGTTCGATGAAATGCGTGCCCTTGAGCGCGCTCTCGGAAAACAGGATGCCGTTGTTGGCCAAGATGCCCACGGTCGAGCCGTGAATTTCGGCGAAGCCGCATACCAAAGTGGTGCCGTACAGTGCCTTGAACTCATCGAACCAGGACCGGTCGACCAAGCGCGCGATCAATTCGCGCACATCGTAGGGTTTGCGCGACGTCGGTGGGATGACGCCGTACAGTTCACTGGGATCGTACAAGGGCTCGCTGCCCGCATCCATTCCCGCACCGCCACTCGCTGCTCGCGGCGGTACGGCGCGCAATCGCGCCACCGCGCGGCGCGCAAAGGCCAGCGCATGCGTGTCGTTCTCCGCATAGTAATCGGTCACCCCGGAACGCCGACAATGCACATCCGCGCCGCCCAAGGACTCTGCATCGATTTCCTCGCCGGTCGCCGCCCGCACCAGCGGCGGACCGCCCAAAAAGACCCGGCCTTGGTTGCGTACGATGACGGCGTGGTCGGACATGGCGGGCACGTAGGCACCGCCCGCGGTGCAGGACCCATGTACCACCGCAATCTGCGCAATGCCCTTCGCCGAGAGCTGCGCCTGATTGAAGAATATGCGGCCGAAGTGTTCGCGGTCCGGGAACACTTCATCCTGGCGCGGCAGAAACGCACCACCGCTTTCCACCAGATAAACGCACGGCAATTCGTTATCCCCGGCGATCTCCTGAGCGCGCAGGTGTTTCTTCACGGTGAGCGGATAATAAGTGCCGCCCTTCACTGTGGGGTCATTCGCCACCACCATGCATTCGCGGCCCGAGACCCGTCCGATGCCGGTGATCAGGCCCGCGCCCGGCAGTTCCTCCCCGTACACCCCGTGCGCCGCCAACGGCGACAATTCGAGGAACGGCGAACCGGGATCGAGCAGCGTCGCAATCCGCTCTCGCGCCAAGAGCTTGCCGGCCTTGGTGTGCTTGTCGCGTGCCGCCACGCTGCCGCCCGCGGCGTTGCGCCGCAGCGTCGCCCGCAGGTCATCGACCAGTGGCTGCATGGCCGCGCGATTATCAGCGAATTCCTTGGAGCGTATGTCGACTTTAGAGACGATCTGGGCCATTGGCTTTATTGCACCGGGAGTGGCAAAATTGTCCGACAGTCCGATTATCCAACGATTTGGGGTCCGATGACAATGGGGGTCCGCTAAATGGCCAATTCCGCTTACCGAGAGTTTAATTTCGGCCTTGGCGCAGACATCGACGCCGTGCGCGATCAGGTGCAACGCTTCGCCCAGGAACGTATCGCGCCGCGCGCCAATGAGATCGATCGCAGCAATGAGTTTCCGCGCGATCTGTGGCGCGAAATGGGCGATTTGGGCCTGCTCGGCATGACGGTCAGTGAGGAGTACGGCGGCGCCGGGTTGGGCTACCTCGCCCACACCATCGCGATGGAAGAAATCTCACGTGCCTCGGGCGCGGTGGGCTTGAGCTATGGTGCGCATTCGAATTTGTGTGTGAACCAGCTGGCGCTCAATGCCTCGGACGCGCAGAAGCGCAAATACTTGCCGAAACTCATCAGCGGCGAGCATGTGGGAGCGCTCGCCATGTCCGAGCCTGGCGCCGGTTCCGATGTGGTCTCCATGCAGCTCAAAGCAGTCAAACACGGCGACCGCTATGTACTCGATGGCCGCAAAATGTGGATTACCAACGGCCCGGAGGCCGATGTGCTGGTGGTGTACGCCAAGACCAGTCCGAACGCCCGCCAGCGCGGCATCAGTGCCTTCATCATCGAAAAGGATTTCAAGGGATTTACCCCGGCGCAGAAGCTCGACAAGCTCGGCATGCGCGGCTCGAGCACCAGCGAACTCGTATTCGACGGCTGCGAGGTGCCGGAGGCCAATCTGATTGGCGAAGAGAATCGCGGCGTCAGCGTGCTGATGCGCGGCCTGGACTATGAACGCGTCGTGTTGTCCGGCGGCCCGCTGGGGCTGATGGCCGCGGCCCTCGATGTGGCCGTGCCCTATGTGCGGGAACGCCGTCAGTTCGGCCAGGCGATCGGCACCTTCGAGTTGGTGCAGGGCAAGCTGGCCGATATGTACGCCTCCCTCAATGCCTGCCGCAGCTATGCCTACATGGTGGCGGCGGCCTGTGACCGGGCCGACTCCACCCGCAAGGATGCGGCCGCCTGTATCTTGTTCTGCGCCGAAGCGGCCACCAAGTCGGCCTTGGACGCAATCCAGCTTCTGGGGGGTAACGGCTATATCAACGACTATCCGCCGGGGCGCTTGCTGCGCGACGCCAAGTTGTACGAGATCGGTGCCGGCACCTCGGAGATCCGCCGCATGTTAATCGGGCGCGAGTTGTTCGGAGAAGGCTAGTGGCCGATCTGTTCGCACCCCTCGACGATCACCCGGCCTATCGCCAAATCGCGAATGTCATCGAGCAACGCATAGTCGCGCGCTCGCTGCGCACCGGCGATGCCCTGCCCTCGGAGACGGATCTGGCGCGCCAATTCGGCGTCAACCGCTCTACCATTCGTGAGGCCATTCGCGAATTGGAAACTCACGGCTTGTTGGGGCGCGTGCGCGGCGAGAAAAGGCTGCGGGTGACGCGCCCAGAACCAGGCCAGGTGAGCTCCGGAGTCAGCCGCGCGCTGGCGCTGCACGATGTCACCTTCCTTGAATTGTGGGAAGCCATGATGGCGATCGAGCCGGTCGCCGCGCAATATGCCGCCGCACGCCGCACGCCCGCACAGCTGCAGGCCCTGGTCCGCACCGCCGCGCGCTTCAAGCGCGAAGTCGACGATACCGCCGCCGCCGTTTCCGCGGTGGTGGATTTCTTCACCGCCGTCGCGGCGGCCAGCGCCAATCAAGTCCTGGCGCTGTCGCAAGCGCCGCTCAACCTGTTGCTCGCGCCGGCACTGACTCGTATGATCGATCGCGTGCCGCAGGCGCGCACCCGAATCCTCGAGGCGCAAGGAAAAATCGCCGTTGCGATCAAACTGCACCGCAGTGAGCAGGCTCGCACCTGGATGGAGAAGCACATCCGCGATTTCAAGCGCGGTCATGAACTCGAAGCATTGAACCCGAAGAGAACCGAATGAAACAGGCGCTGGACGATGCGGCACTCGATACTTTGTTCCGAGAGGCCCGTTCCTACAATCGCTGGTCGGCCGAGCCGGTATCGGACCAGACCCTGCATGCGCTGTATGAGCTATTGAAATTCGGGCCAACTGCGACCAATTCAACTCCGGCGCGGTTCATTTTCGTCAAAGGCGCCGAGGCGAAGGCGAAGCTGCTCGGCTGCCTCTCACGCGGCAATGTGGTCAAGGTCGAGCAAGCGCCGGTCACGGCGATCATCGGCATGGACGAGCACTTCTACGAGAAGTTGGGCTTCTTGTTCCCGCAAAAGCCGGGCGCGGCAGATTCATTTAAAAATTCCCCGCAAGCCCAAACCATCATGCTGCGCAACGCCACCCTGCAGGGCGCCTACCTCATGTTGGCGGCGCGCGCGCTGGGACTGGATTGCGGCCCCATGTCCGGCTTCGACAACGCCAAGGTGGACGCGGCATTCTTCGCCGGCACCACGGTCAAGTCGAATTTTCTGTGTGCCCTCGGCACCGGAACCACGGATGAATTGTATGGGCGCCTGCCGCGCCTGCCCTTCAAGGAGGCGTGCCAAATCGTTTGATCGCTCCGCGCCCTGCTAGAGAATTTGCTCGCGCTGCGTGTCGGAACCCAAGGGATCGTGCAGATTGGTGCTGAAGGACACCAGCACCATCATCGCATCACCGGTATTGCGATAGGCGTGCACCACGCCGGGCGGAATGGTCAGGCGCCAGGTTTCCCCCGCCGGCACCTCAAGATCGCGAATCTCCCCTGCCTCCTTGAGACGAATCAGGCAGGGCCCCACCACGGCGGTGGTCTCCGTCGCGGTTCGATGCACATGATTGCCGCGCACCTCATTGGGCTGCGTGAGTACCACGTGCACGTTCTTCTGCGCCGCGAGTTCCGCATCGGTCAGCGGCTCGAATAGACTGCCGCGCGCATCGCGATGCGTCTGCACGGCTTGCACCACCGCCCGCTGTGAATTCGGCGTATTCATTGCTGTCTCTAGCGGCGAGTCCGCCGCGCCGGCGGCCGCGACGACTGCAGCCGCCCCGCCTGCCGCCGTCCCACAAGCAGCACCCCGGCGACGAACATCATGTCCAACCAGTCCAGGGCTCCGCCGCCGCTCTTGCCCGCAGGCGCAGTGACGGTCAGCGAGGCCGTTACCGCTGCCGTATTACCGCCGGTTGGTCCGGTCGACAGCGCGTTGGCGGCGATGGCACTGGCGTAGGAGCCAGGCGTGGCACTCTTGACGCTCAACGTAATGGAGCAGCCGCCATGCGGTGGAATGTCGGCGCCGGCCAGGGTCACGGTGCCGGTCGTGGTCGTCAAAGTTCCGGCTGTCCCCGTGCAGTCGGTGCTGGGTGCCGGCGACGATTGGATGCTCAAATCGGCGGGCAAGGATGTCGTGAAGTGCGACTGCGTCAAATCAAAGGCATTCGAATTGTTCAACGTGATGGTCAGCGTCGAAGCAAGGTTCTCGCCGACGCTGGTCGGAGAAAATCCTTCAGTGATCGTCGGCGCCGCAGGCGTCATCGTCATCGGGGTCGGACAGGCGGTCGTCGCAGTACCGGCGGCGGATGGTGCATGCACCGTCGGCGCGCCTGCGGAGTCGAACGAGACGGTTGCTGTGCTGTCTGTATGAGCCGCTGGACTCGCAGAATCGGTCACGGTGAGCGTCAATTTTCCTACACTGCCACTGGATGCGACGGTCACCTGCGCCGCGTTGGCTGGCCCTTGAATGGTGATTCCGCCGGTGACAGCCCACGAATACGACGCCACTGTGAGGTTGCACGCCGCCACACTGCCGCTGGCATCGAAGATGGTGTTGCCGCCGCCGGAATTGGTGATAACCGCGATCGGTTTCAAGGCTGCATTCACGGCGCTAAACGCATTCACCATGCCGGCGCCGCATTGAGTAGTGCCGCTGTTGGGACAGGCGCACTCGCCCGTGCTCATCATGTTGATGGGATCCGTAGCCGTTGCTGGGCAAACCGGAAGGCCGGCGGGCTGCGGAAACGGACTTGCGCTCGATTTAATGCGCGCTATCAGCTGCGGCGGCGTCAAATTCGCATTCACTGCACGCATCAGCGCGACGACGCCGGACACGATGGGCGCGGAAAAGCTCGTGCCCAAATTACGGTTGGTTTGATTCGTGTAGCTGTTGGACGTGGGTATCGTAAACCCCTCATTCACGGTGGTGTCGATGGATCGATAGCAACCGCCGGCGGAAACCACACAGTTACCTGCGGGTGCCGCTATGCCGGCCTCGGGCCCCATGCTGCTATATTCCACCTTGGTACCCACATTGCGCAGTCCCACCACGGCCAGCACGCCGGGGCAATTGCCGGGGGTGTCCACCGAAGCCCCGCCATTGCCGGCCGACGCCACCACCAACACGCCCATCGAAGTCAACGTACTGATCACGCTTTGGTAATCGCTTGGGCAGGCCCCGGTGCCGCCCAAGCTTAAATTGATGACGTCCGCCGGGAACGGATTGTCCGCCACGCCCGATACCGTCAAACCTGCCGACCACTGCATGCCGGCAATAATGTCCGAGTCGAAGCCACCGCATTTGCCCAGCGCCCGTACTGGCAGTATGTAGGGGTTCCACGTCATGCCGGCGACGCCGACACCGTTGTTAGTGAGCGCGCCCAACACGCCCATGACGCGCGTGCCATGCCAGGAGCTATCTTGAATGGGACAATCTGTCGTGTCGAACAGCACGTTGCCCTTCGAGTCCTTGTACGCCTGATCAGCGGCATTGATCCAATCGCCAGGATCCGACGGGTCTGGATCCCAACCGTCGCCGTCGTTGGCGATTCGGAAGGTGCCTAAAGCCGTGCCATCCTTCCGATCGTAGTCTTGATCCACGAAATCGTAGCCGGGCAGCAAACGGCCGCCCAAGCCTGCGCGCAGCAGATCGGGATGATCGAATCGAATGCCCGTATCGACGTCGGCGATGACCGTCCCTGAACTACCCTTCGTGATCGACCAAGCAGAGACTGCATCCGTAGCGGACAAATCCATGGTCGTGACACCACCAAGTGTGAACGGCGTCGCACTGGGAGTGCCCATGAACCACTGCCCGCTGGCACCAGCACTGGGCACAAATAAGGGATCATCGGGCGCGGCATGCGCATACCTTCGCTGATCGACCTCAGCAAACTCCACGGTAGGGTCGTCGCGCAAAGCCTTGAGCGCTGACTTGACCTCCGCGCCATACAGCGTCTTTTGCAAGTACAGCACATGCATGCTCGGCGTCACCTGCCGCGAGCTCGCCATGGCCAGCCGAGCGCGTTGCGCGAGACCGGCGACGTCGGCCTCCGTGGTCACGGCTTGAGTGATGTTCACGCTTTGCGCGCGCGATCGACCCCTGATGGACTTGACCACGGCATTGCCGGCGGTAGCACGAAAGCCCACCACCAGGCGCCTGGATTCAGGACCCAATTGCACGGCATGGATGCGCACCGGATTCCATTCCGGCGCCGCGGCGGCCTGCGCCTGCCTCAGCCCGAGTGGTAAGCCGAGCGCTCCGCCCAATGCCAGCATGCACAGCAGTCTTACGATTCCTGACATAAAACACTCCAAAACCGACTTGGCGGGGCCGAATCGCTCTCTTAAGTCCTTGGCAATTCGGCCCGCAAAGACTATCAAGAGTGCGTAGAGCAGACTGAGAACCATGGCCGCAAACCTCGCGTGGATTCTTTGGTATTCCGCCTAGCGGCACCACTCGTCGGTGGCTGGCGACACATTACCCACGGTCCGCGCTCCCACCCTGTAGAATATCCCCCAGATTTCACTGAATTTTGAGGGGCAATTTTAATGTTGTACGACAATCGGCAATTCTACATCGGCGGCGCCTGGGTGGATCCTATCGAAGCGAAGGAATTCCAGGTGATCAACCCCGCTACCGAGGCGTCTGCCGGCGTCATCTCCATGGGCAGTGCCAAGGATGTAGATCTTGCGGTCGCCGCGGCGCGGCGCGCCTTCGACAGCTATTCGCGAACCACACCCGCCGAACGTCTGGCTCTGATGGAGCGCATTCTCGTTGCCTACAAGGCGCACTACGATGAAATTGCGCTGGCGATTTCCACGGAAATGGGCGCGCCCATGACCCTCGCCAAGGGCTCGCAGACGCGGATCGGTGTGGGCCACATCAGCGCCATGATCGAAGTACTGAAAACCTTCAAATTCGAGGAAATACGCGGCAATGTGCGGCTGGTGCAAGAACCCGTGGGCGTGTGCGCCTTGATCACCCCCTGGAATTGGCCGATGAACCAGGTTGCGGCCAAAGTGATTCCGGCGCTCGCCGCCGGCTGCACCATGGTGCTCAAGCCCTCCGAGTATTCACCGTTCAGCGCCATCCTCTGGGCTAAGGTCATGCATGATGCGGGCGTTCCCGCCGGCGTGTTCAATCTCATCAACGGCGATGGCCCGAACGTGGGCGCGCCGCTGTCCTCGCACCGCGAAGTCGATATGGTGTCATTCACTGGATCGACGCGGGCCGGCACGGAAGTCGCGCGCAGTGCCGCGGCGTCGGTCAAACGAGTGCACCAGGAATTGGGCGGCAAGTCGCCCAATGTGCTGTTGGACGATGCGGATTTCGAACGCGCCGTCAAACAAAGCGTGCTGCATGTATTCCAAAATTCCGGCCAGTCCTGCAATGCGCCCACGCGCATGTTGGTACCGGCCGGCAAGATGGCTGAAGTGGAAGCCATCGCCAAGCGCATCGCAGAAACCAAAGTGGTGGTGGGCGATCCGACTTCCGACAAAACCACCGTCGGTCCGGTGGTCTCCAAACTGCAGTTCGACCGCGTCGAGGGATATATCGAGAAGGGCATTGCCGAAGGCGCGCACCTCATTACCGGTGGCGCCGGACGGCCGGACGGATTGCCCAAGGGCTACTTCGTGAAGCCGACGATTTTCTCGAACGTGCGCAACGACATGACCATTGCGCGCGAGGAGATCTTCGGACCGGTGCTCTGTATCCTGCCCTATGAAAACGAAGAAGAGGCGGTGCAGATCGCCAATGACACGCCCTATGGGTTGGCGGCCTATGTCTGGTCGCAGGACACAGGGCGTGCGCGTCGGGTTGGCAATCGCATCCGGGCGGGTCAAGTGGCCTTGAACGGTGCGTCCGGCGATATGCAGACTCCCTTCGGCGGTTTCAAGGCATCCGGCAACGGTCGCGAATATGGCGAGTTCGGGCTGCGCGACTTCCTGGAGGTCAAGGCCATGATCGGAGTCGACGCCGCTTGAGGCAGGCGGAACGCCGCGCTTGAGCATGGACGGAGTCTCGGCCGAGGCCGCCGTGGTGCGACTTGAGCACTTGAGCAAGCGCTATGCGCCGGATCGCGCCGCGATCCTCGACAGTATCGACCTCGAGCTGCGGCCCGGCGAGTACCTTGCCGTAATGGGCGAGTCCGGAGTCGGCAAGTCGACGCTGCTCAATTTGCTGGCCGGCCTGGATCAGCCGGATTCCGGGCGGGTGTTGCTCGAGGGGGTCGATTTGTCGAGCTTGGACGACGACGCCGTCACGCTGCTGCGCCGCCGAGCGGTGGGCTTCGTCTTCCAGGCATTCCATGTGCTGCCCTACTTAAGCGTGGCGCAGAACGTCGCCCTACCCCTCGACCTGCTGCACGTTCAGGAGCCCGAACGAAGCCGGCGCACGCTCGAGATGTTGGCGGCTGTGGGCATCGAGCCACTGGCCAAGCGCTATGCCCGGGAACTGTCCGGCGGCGAAGTACAGCGCATTGCCATCGCACGCGCCCTGGTACATAAGCCGCGGCTGCTGCTGGCCGACGAGCCGACGGGAAATCTCGACCCGCGCAGTGCCGCGCAGACTCTGGCGCTGCTGCGCACCCAGGTCAAGGCAAATGCCGGCGCCGGAATTCTCATCACACATTCGCGTACCGCGGCCGAAACCGCGGATCGCATCCTGGTGCTCGATGTCGGCGGCTTGCAACCCTTCAAGCCAGGCAGTTGAGCATGTCCGGCGCTTCTCGAGGGGCGTTCACCATTTGGCGCATCTTGCTGCTGGCGCAGCTGCGCGAATCGCCGATCCGATTGCTGGTCACGGTGCTGGCAATCGCCCTCGGGGTGGCGCTCGGTGCCGCCGTATTTCTGGTCAACACCGCCGCGCTCAATGAATTTGGCTTGGCGACGAAGCGGCTCGTGGGTGAAGCCGATGTGGTGGTACGCGGACCTCGCGAAGGATTTCCCGAAGCGCTATTCGCACAATTGGCGGCCGACTACCGCGTCGGCGTCGCAAGTCCGATGCTGGAGCTGGAGGTGGCCCTGCCCGGGCAGCGCGACCCACTCAAGGTGCTGGGGATAGACCCGTTCCGTGCAGCCTCGCTGCAGCCCGCGCTGCTCGGCGACATCGCCGGCGGAGTCTTGGCGCTGTTTCAACCCGACAGCATTTACTTGAGCAGCAGTGCTGCCCAGCAGCTGCACGTCAGTCGCGGTGACTCCCTGCAAGTCATTGTGGGCAGCTCGCCGCAAACGCTGCACGTCATTGGCATTCTCTCGGAGGCAAGCTACCCGAAATCATTAGGGCTGATGGACATCGCCTCGGCGCAGTGGACCTTCAATCAACTCGGCCGCTTGAATCGCATCGACCTGCGGTTGAAGCCGGGCAACGATGTCGATGCGTTTCGTCTTACAGTAGGGACACGCTTGCCCGTGGGGGTGCTTGCAGTCGCGCCGCAAGTCGAGCGCGACCGAGCGGTGACGGTGACCCGGGCCTATCGGGTCAATTTGA
This sequence comes from Steroidobacterales bacterium, assembly GCA_038226325.1. Taxonomy (GTDB): domain Bacteria; phylum Pseudomonadota; class Gammaproteobacteria; order Steroidobacterales; family Steroidobacteraceae; genus Bog-1198. The sequence goes on from JBBRQO010000010.1 coordinate 120,629, forward strand.
ATATGCTGGCGCTGGTAGCGCTCTGGACCGGTGCATTCCTGGTGTTCTCTACCCAATCTCTCTCCGTGCTGCGCCGGCGCCGTACACTGGCGCTGCTTCGTGCATTGGGAGTTACTCGCGGTCAATTGCAGCGTGCGCTCACCGGCGAGGGTGCCGCCCTCGGCGTCGCAGGGTCGTTGCTCGGAGTCATTCTTGCCGTAGTCATTGCCGCCGCCATCCTGAGATTTCTCACCGGCGACTTAGGCAACGGGCAGTTACGCGCCGTAGGGGCATCGCTGCGCGCAGCACCGCTGCCCATGTTGCTCTTTTTCTTGATGGGTACCGCAGTGGCCAGCATCGGTGCCTGGTTGCCGGCCCGCGCCGCGGCACGTCAAGCACCGGCCCGCTCCCTCAAAGGCGGCAACGGCGATTACTCCGTGACGGCCAAGCGCGGCAGCTACGCCGGCATTGTTCTGTTGACGACGGGAGCATTCTTGTCGCGGCTGCCGCCCGTCGCGGGCTTGCCGGTATTTGGCTATGCGGCAATTGCGGCCCTGTTGTTCGGCGCCGTGTTGCTGGTGCCTGCCTTGACCGTGAAAGCCTTGAGCCTCGCGCCGCGCACGCAGCGCGTGGTGTTCGATGCGGCCGTGGCGCAGCTGCGCGAAAATGTCGGACTGTCGACTTTGAGCCTGGCCTCCATAATCGTGAGCTTCAGCCTGATGGTGGCCATGGCCATCATGGTGTACTCCTTCCGTGTGTCGTTCGAGCACTGGTTGGTAAAACTTCTGCCCGCCGATATGCAACTGCGTGAGCCCTACGGCAATGACACGGCGTATTGGTCAGCCGCTGATCAGGCGGGCCTGGCCATGGTCGCCGGCGTATCGCGCATCGAGTTTCGTCGCACGCGCCTGCTGCTGCTCGATCCTGCCCGCGCGCCCGTCACCTTGATCGCGCGCGGCGCAACCGCCGCGCAAGCGGCGGCGGAAATACCACTGCTGCAAAGTAGCAGAGCGCCATTGCCGGCGAACACCGAGCCGGCGTGGATATCCGAGTCGCTGGCCGATCTGTACGGTTACAAAACAGGGGATCGGATTCGGCTGCCGCTGGCAGGCCGCAGCCGCCTGTTTACCGTCGCCGGCATCTGGCGCGACTACGCACGCAGCACCGGTTCCATTGTGATACCGCGTCAGGCCTATATTGCCCTCACCGGCGATAGCGGCGCCAATGAGGGCTCGATCTGGTTGGCCCCCGGCGCCGATGCCGGGCTGACCGAGGCGGCGCTGCGCGCCCGCTTCGCCCGCGCAGATCTACCGGAAATTCTGACGAGCACCGCTCTGCGTGAACGTTCACTGCAAATCTTTGATCGAGCTTTCGCCATTACCTATGCGCTCGAATTGATCGCCGTCATCATCGGACTTACCGGCGTAAGTTTCGCCGCCAGTTCCACCGCCCTCGCCCGCCGCGCCGAATTCGGCATGCTGCGGCACATCGGCATGCTGCGCCGGCAGGTGGTCGGCATGCTGGCAAGCGAAGGTATACTCACGAGCGCCTTCGGCGTGGCCTATGGCCTCGCTCTCGGCGTCGCACTGAGTCTGGTCCTGGTCTATGTCATCAACCGTCAATCCTTCAATTGGAGTATCGATCTGGCCATTCCCGCCTGGCAGCTGGCCGTTCTCAGTGTCACCTTGATAGCTGCGGCGGCGATCACCGCCATTTGGAGCGGACGTGCCGCCATGAGTCAGGACGCAGTGCAGGCCGTGCGCGAGGATTGGTAGCCGCATGACGATTTACGCGCCGCGCTCGCTTGCAGGGCTCATCCTCGCGGCCATGCTCGCAGTCCTCGCCACGACCGGCACCGTTGCCGCTCCTGCATACGCGCCGGTCACCGCGAATCAACCCCTGGTATTTCCCGCAGACTACGGCAGCCATCCGCAATATCGCACGGAGTGGTGGTACGTCACGGGCTGGCTGAAAACTGCGCATGCCGAATCGCTGGGTTTCCAAATTACGTTTTTTCGTACCCGACCGGGCATCGAAGAGAGCAATCCAAGCGCCTTTGCGGCACATCAGCTGTTGATTGCACATTGCGCCATCAGCGACCCCAAGCGTGGCGGGCTGTGGCAGGACCAGCGCATTCGCCGCGCCGGCATGGGGCTCGCCGAGGCGGCGAGCGGCGATACCGATGTCAGAATCGACGGCTGGTCGCTGCGGCGCGATTCGGCCGGTCCTTCAGCCGGCCAGCCGTCCATCTATTCGGCAAAGATCGACGCCGAGGGTTTTTCCTTCGACATCACACTCGCCGAGACTCAGCCCGTCCTGCTGAACGGCGATGCCGGGGTCAGTCGCAAGGGACCCATGCCTGCAGCCACGAGCCACTATTACAGTCTGCCGCACTTGCGGGTCGCCGGCACAATCTCGCGAAAGGGCGGCAGCGACCGCGTAAACGGCGAAGCCTGGTTCGATCATGAATGGTCGAGTGAGTACCTGGATGCCGAAGCCATTGGTTGGGATTGGATCGGTATCAACCTGGATGACGGCGCTGCGCTCATGGCTTTTCGCATGCGCGGCTTGCAGGGCGAATCGCGCTGGGCCGGCGGCACGCTGCGCGGCAGCGATGGTCAGGTGCAGGTACTCGGGCCCAGCGAAGTCGAATTTCGCGCCGCCCGTCAGTGGACCTCCCCACGCACGCAGATAACCTATCCTGTGCAATGGCGGGTGCGTGCGGGCAGCCGCGAGTTCGAACTGCAGCCGCTCATCGATGATCAGGAGAACGACACACGCCTGTCCACCGGGGCCATTTACTGGGAGGGCGCGGTGTGGGCCTATGAGCAGCAACGCCCGGTCGGCCGCGGCTATTTGGAATTGACGGGCTACGGAGAACGGCTACGACTTCGATGAGCTCATTTACCGGAGATCCACAGTGACCCGCGACTCACGCTACGATATTTTATTCGAGCCGGTCAAAATCGGCCCCCTGGTCGCGAAGAACCGATTCTTTCAGGTACCGCATTGCAATGGCATGGGCTACGCCCGGCCGCAGGCTCATGCCGCCATGCGCGGCGTGAAGGCCGAAGGCGGCTGGGCCGTGGTGAGCACTGAGGAAGTCGAAATCCATCCGTCCACCGATATCTCGCCGTACATCGAAGGCCGCTTGTGGGATGCCCGCGATGTGCCGGCGCTGGCATTGATGACGGATGCCATTCATAAACACGGCGCCTTGGCCGCCATCGAGTTGGTGCATGCAGGCATGAGTGCATCGAATCATTATTCGCGAGAAGTGCCCTTTGCCCCCAGTCCGGTCGTCAATCCGTCGAGCTATGCGCCGCTGCAAGCGCGCGGCATGACCAAGAGCGACATTCGCAACTATCGCCGTTGGCATCGAGACGCGGCACTGCGTGCGCGGGTTGCGGGCTTCAACATCATCTATGTGTACGCCGGCCACAGCCTATCTCTTGCCATGCATTTTCTACAGCGTCGCCACAACCATCGCGTTGACGAGTACGGCGGCAGCCTGGTCAACCGCACGCGCCTGCTGCGTGAACTCATCGAGGACACCAAGGACGCCGTCGGCGGCGACTGCGCCGTGGCCGTACGCTTCGCCGTTGATGAACAACGCGGCGCCGACGGCATCAGCGCCGATTCCGAAGGCCGCGAGGTGGTCACCATGCTGGCGGAGCTGCCGGACCTGTGGGACGTCAACGTCAGCGACTGGTCGAACGACTCGAAGACCTCGCGCTTCGCCGCCGAAGGCTACCAAGAAGAATTCGTGCGCTTCGTCAAGACCGTTACCACCAAGCCCGTGGTCGGCGTCGGGCGATTCACCTCGCCCGATACCATGGTGTCGCAAATCCGGCGCGGCGTGCTCGACTTCATCGGCGCCGCCCGCCCCTCCATCGCTGATCCCTTCCTACCCAAGAAAATCGAGAATGGCGACATCGACGACATCCGCGAGTGCATAGGCTGCAATGTCTGCGTCACCGGCGATCACACCATGACGCCGATCCGCTGCACTCAGAACCCGACCATGGGCGAGGAATGGCGCAAGGGTTGGCACCCGGAAGCGGTTCCGCCGCGCACCGGAAACGATACCTTTCTCGTTATCGGCGCCGGACCATCCGGTCTCGAGTGCGCCCGCATCTTGGGCCGCCGTGGATACTCGGTGCATCTCGCCGAGGCCGGGGAGGAATTGGGCGGCCGGGTGACGCGCGAATCACGCCTGCCCGGACTTGCTGCTTGGGCGCGCGTACGGGACTACCGGATCAATCAGCTAAAAAAAATGCAGAACGTGGAAATTCTGCGCGGCAGTCCGGTCAGCGTCGGCGACATTCTGGAATTCGGCGCCACTCGCGTCGCACTTGCCACCGGCTGTCATTGGCGTCGCGACGGCGTTGGGCGGGCCAATAGCAGGCCCATCCGCGGCTTCGATTGTGCAAGCGGCCTGCTCACCCCGGAGGACTTAATGGACGGCAAGATGGTAGTGGGGCCGGTTCTGGTGTTCGACGACGATCACTACTACTTAGGCGCAGTGCTCGCCGAAAAACTACGTCTGGACGGCCTCGACGTCGCGCTGGTGACGCCGTCCGACCGGGTATCGGCCTGGACCGCGAATACGCTGGAACAACACGCCATTCAGAAGCGTCTGCTCGACCTCGGCACCGCCGTGCATACCAGTCGCAATATCGTGGAATTCGATGGCACCCGAGCAACGCTCGAGTGCACCTACACCGGCCGGCACAGTGCCCTGCCCGCGGCGTCGATCATCAGCGTCACCTCGCGCCTGCCTAACGATGAGCTGGCGCATGCATTGGACCAACGATCGGCGCAGCTCAGCGCCGCCGGAATCGTTTCGGTGACATCGATCGGCGACTGTCTGGCGCCCAGTACCATCGCCGCCGCCGTGTACGCCGGACATCGTTACGGCCGCGAGTTCGATCGGCCGTCGAGCGATGCAGCGGCATTTCAACGAGAATTGACCGATATTCGCGCGCTATGAGACGTCGTTGACGCGTTCACGTCGTGGCGGCGGTCTTGCACTGTCCGGTGTAGGCCATCCGCGATTTGGCGGAACTATTCGGCGACACGATATTAATGGCACCGGTGGATCTATCGACAGCAAAATCCAACGGCGCGCCGGCTGACAGTTCGACTCGGAAAGTAATTCGAGCCTCCGAAATGCCCGCAACTGCCGTTTTCCCATTAACCGTGACATATTGGGCGCGCTCGTTGAAAACGATTTCCAAAGCGCGCTGCGCGTGCGTCACGCTGTCCTCGAGCAGGCATACAAGCTTTGTGTCCGCCGCATTCGCAGGCAAAGCCGCGCAGCAGCCGGCGGCCAAGACGATTGCTGGCTGAACCCAAACACGGAACGAATTATCGCTGCTCATGGATCACCCCAGGATGGCTCGTCTAGTATCGGCCAAACACTGCTGCGAGGCCGACGTGCGGCGAGTGTAGACCAATATGGCGATAGTATCGATTTCGCATGTGCCGATTTAACGTCAGTTAGAAAAGCGTCGGTTCTCGTCGCATCACTTCAGCTTCCAGGGTGTCCAACTGATCTAATAAATCACCGCTTCTGTGGCCTGCCAGCATGCGGCCGAGATCCCATACTTGCCACGCTGCAAAGGGTTGCTACGAGCGTGCATGGGACATCGACTCCCGCTCTTGCCAGGGCCGCGTACTGGCTGCGCGATTTTCGAGTTCCGCGCGCCGGTACCAGACATCTGCATACAAGGAATCGTTCGTAAACTTCGATTCGGCAGAGACCCGAAAAATCCGGCGCGCGCGATAGTCGTACACCGAAAGTCCGAGAGCCGAGTGCTTGAAGTGATAATCCTTTGCCAATCCAATGGTGATGATTTCCGTAGGAGCGTTATCCCGCTCCACCCGGTATTGGAGCCTTAGCTCGGGCTCGCCCTCTAATCGCGCGAGTACCGCGTCGCTGCCGTCGGCCGGAGATAGTGGGGGCGCCGCAGCGGCCGGAAAAGAGAGCATCTCGAAAACGAGCGCCAGAATGCTAGCAATTGGGATACATCGAATCCGTGTGAGATTTAACATTCCATGTTTCATCCAAATTCCCGCCCTATCGTCGACACTGGAGGGTCACGGCATCTTCTACCACAAGTGACCGCTCATCAGTGGAAATCGGTAACCGGAATATCGCTAATACGGCATAGGGTGATGGCATAATTATCGCGCGGGCGGCCGCGAATAACTTCAGTAGTTCGGAATTGCCGATGGCTCATCGTCTCGGTGCTGCCAGTCGTGAGGGACTTCAAATTCAGCTGCCACTGTGCAAGGCCTTTGTTTCAGCGGCAGCCACTGCGTGAATACTCGTCACGACGTCGTCATTGTCGGAGCAGGTCTTGCCGGGGCTACAGCAGCAGATGCTTTGTCGAGCGGTGGACTTGATACAATCTTAGTCGATGCCCGCGATAGACCGGGCGGGCGCGGATTCACGCGGCCATTTGCGAACAATGCTGAGCCAATGGAGTTTGGCGGCGCCTGGATTACGCCCTGGCAGCACCGCATTCGCGCACTCTGCGCAAAATATAATGTAAAGCTGCGGCCCCGCCATCCCGTCATCGAGCGGCGCTGGTTCCGGGATGGCGGTCTGCACCATGACTGGCCAACGTCAGCCACCGACCGTCAGGCCCACGAGCACGCGTTGTCCTTAATGTCCGCCCATGCAGCGCTTCTCAAGGCCGGCCTTACACAGGATCATCATGGTCGTTGTTTCAGCGATATCAGCTTCACCGCCTATCTCGACCTGATTGGCGCACCGCTTGCGACCCGCCATTTGGCTTCTGCTTGGTGGGCGGTTTCCGGCAATGGCGACAAGACCCGCGTCCCAGCAACGGAGTTTTTGCACAGCATCGGCTATTTCGATGGCACACCGGATGGCATGTGCGAGGTGTGGGCCCATACTCTGGTGGGCGGCGTACAGACTCTCAGCGCGTCCATAATCGCGGCCAGCGGCACGGCGTGTCGCTTTGGTGCAGCCGCCACCAGCATCCGTCACGATGACGAGGGCGTTCGCGTTGCTTTGAATGACGGCAGCACTATCGACGCCCGTGCGGCCGTTGTGGCCACTGGCCTTAATCCCATGGCAGCGATCTCATTCGATCCTCCCCTATCCGCCCCCAAGTCCAAGGGGATGAAGGCAGGCCATCTGGGCCGGGCGGTAAAGGTCTGGGCCAAGGTCGAGCGCCTGGCCGTCGGCATACTCGCAACCGGCAGCGGCACCGGGATCGAATGGATGTATTCCGAGCGCCTGGCAGCCGATGGCGCCGCGTTCGTAGTGGGCTTCGGGGTCGCCGCAGAGGGTTGGGAGCCGCGAATCCCAGACGATGTTGAACTTGCCGTGCGGCGCTTTTTTCCGGAAGGCCACTTTCTTGCTTGCGACTGGCACGACTGGAACAACGATCCCTACTCGCGCGGAACGTGGGTGGCGAGCATTCTAGGTCAAGGCGAATCGCATGCCGCCTCCGCTTGGTCGCGGGAGGGCAACCTTGCCTTTGCCAGTTCCGATTTCGCATCCGCCGAGGCGGGCTGGTTCGAGGCTGCGATTATCTCCGGCGAGGCGGCCGCCACCGAGATCATAGCCGCCTTCGCCAAAGACTGATCCGCTAACCTCGTTGCACTTCAGATTGCGCCTGTTTCGCACCGGATGCGTCGAGTGTCCCAAACGTGCCCGCTTGACGGTGACATACGCTCGTGGTTTGCTGGGTACGTTGCTTGCGAGCCGTCGCTGACGGCACGCAACGCACACCCACCGTTGAGAGGCGCTGCAGCGGATCCATCCGTCACGCTCGACGCTGGTCGTAATGGCAAGGGCGCCTCTTCGGAGGCATTCTATGCGTGAGTTTCAGAACGGTAGGCCTGTCGGTCGTGTCGTTGGATTGTGGCGTTACCCTGTCAAGTCGATGGCCGGCGAGGCACTGGCTGAAGTCGACGTGTCCTGGCATGGCTTCGCTGGCGATCGTCGCTGGGCCTTCATTCGAGATGGTGTAACGCAGAGCGGATTTCCGTGGCTCACGCTGCGCGAACGCGATGACATGAGCCACTTCTCTCCGTCATTCGTTGATCCGACGCAACCGGACCGCTCGCCAGTGATCGTGCGGACACCGTCTGGCGCCTTGTGCGACGTTATGGACGCGGCACTTGCGGCGGAGCTCTACCCCCGGGGCGCTCGGGTTATCAAGTACGACCGCGGCATTTTTGACACCTTTCCCCTCTCCCTCATAACTACCCAGACGATTACCGGGCTGCGTCAGTTGGTCGGCGCGCCGCTCGATTTGCAGCGTTTTCGACCAAACATTCTGGTAGAAGCCACCGAGGCCATCCCCTTCATCGAGGACGGCTGGGTGGGTTACGTGCTGCGCGTTGGCGGCATCAGCATGCGCGTTGACAAACGCGACGGTCGTTGCGCCGTCATCACAATTGATCCGCGCACCACCGCGCGTAATCCCGCAATCCTACGCACCGTGGCTCAAGTTCGCGGGGGCTGCCTCGGTGTCTACGGCTCGACAGTGAAAGTCGGCCGCATAGCAGTGGGCGATCCTGTGTATATCGAGACTTCGAGGTGAACTCCGCGCGCCGATTCCCCCACAGATGCCGACCCGGAACCGCGGCGGGACTGTATGCTTTAGGGTCTGGGTGGGAGGCTTTCGAAGCTGACAAATGGGTCGAACGGCCGGCGTACTTTTCGGAAGGCACAGGACTGCATGAGTAACTTCAAACATTTCGATCCTAATAGCATCGACGAGACGCTTGCTCGGGTTGTAATTCACCGCGACCATACCTATTTGATGTTCCCCTATATCAACGGGACAGGGGCCATGCCGAAAATGAAGTCAATCAGCTTGGTCATCGAAGGTCCCGCAGCCACCTTGGAAGATTTGCTCGCTCTGTCAACGCTGGTCAAGCAATCGGGCGAGGCTGCCGAGTGGAAGATCGAATTCAATACACCCTGGTTGTTACCGCGGGCGGAAGGATCAAGCCGTACGCGGCCGATCGCGCGGGCCTAGCAATCAACTTATACTGGTCGTAGATGGTTCCGAAAACGCGTAATACGGCGAAGAAATGGTGAGATGGACAAGAAATACACAGGTGAGTCTCGGAACTACCAGCGGGCAGTATTATGCTGACCGAGGGCGAAGCCGATTCAAATGGGAATAGTTCTGCTGCCGGCCTTTTGGTAAATACGCCAGAAGCCATTCAGCTGGATGTCCACGCTGTTCAACGGATTGAGTCCACGCTGTTCAACGGATTGAGGTAGTCCCGAAGCTACTCGAGATTCTTTGCACCGTTACTGGAATGCGGTTTGCGGCAGTGGCACGCGTGACTGATTCAACCTGGACCGCCTGCGCGGTCAAAGATGACATCAATTTCGGGCTGTTGCCGGGGGGCCAGTTGGATGTCAACACCACCCTTTGTATCGAAGTTCGCTCGAGCGGTGAGCCTATTGTCATCGACCACGCGAGCAAAGACCCTAAATACTGCGACCATGGCACGCCGCTGACTTACAAGATTGAGAGCTACATTTCCGTTCCTATAGTGTTCAGTTCTGGCCGGTATTTTGGAAACTTGTGTGCGATTGATCCAGCTCCCGCGGTCGTTTCGGATCCGCGCATTGTGGCAATGTTCGAAGGCTTCTCTGACTTGATTGCGGTGCAATTGGAGAACGAAATCGAGCAACAGCGACACAAGGACGATCTGAGGGATGAGCGTGCAAGAAGTGAACTGCGTGAGCAGTTCATTGCCATTCTCGGCCACGACCTGCGCAGTCCGCTTCAATCAATCATGGCCGGCGGCGAATTATTGCAGCGGAAGTTTTCTGAAATTCCAAACGTCGCGCAAACTGGCGAGCGCATCAAGAGAAGCGCAAAGCGAATGTCGTCGCTAATTGATGATGTGTTGGACTTCGCAAGAGGCCGACTCGGCGGTGGCATTGGTGTGCACATCACAGAAGTCAACGATGTCGAGGTGGCGTTGAGTGGAGTTGTCGAGGAACTCCAGGACGGCCACCCAGAGCGCCTGATCGAACTCGACATCCACGTGCCGAGGCCGGTGCATTGCGACATCGGACGGCTGCAACAAGTAGCCTCCAATTTGATCAGCAACGCGCTAACGCATGGCTCTGACAAGAGTCAAATTCGTGTGTCCGCCGCAGTGGAAGACAACGAGCTGGTTCTGCGCGTTTGGAATGACGGTGAACCTATTCCACCTGACGCCATTGATAAAATCTTTGATCCGTTCTGGCGTCAAGTGACATCGAAAGACCGGCAGGGACTTGGATTAGGACTACACATTTCCTCGCAAATCATCCGCGCTCACTGTGGAAGTTTGTCCGTAAGCTCGACGCGAGAGAGCGGCACCACATTTACAGCAAGATTGCCGTTGCGCGCATGAACCTTAGCCTGTCTGTCACCCGTCCATGATTAGGTCTGGCGAAGATGACTGTACGGCGTATAGTTGCTTTCGTTGTCAACCTATGTGGCATCCAGGTCGTTCGCGCCGTCGCTTGTAAGGTCAGCTGGGAACTACCTGTGGCCGGTATTGCATTCGCATGGACCTAAAACCCCGCGATGCGGGGAACGCAAGCAGTCACATACATTTCCCAGGAACAAAATCATTTTAGGTGATATCGCGGCTCCTATCAGCAATCACATGGCGAGGGTTGAATCATGAACACGTATTCCGCTCAAACTTGTAGATATCGCGCGGCTGCAAGCAAACACCCGAGGCCGACGCCATGTCGCATTGCATTCGAACAATGTGCGTTATGTTTGGGATTGCTGCTCGCTTCGTGGACGATCGCAGCGCCGCAAAATCACGCTGCCGAGATCTCAACTGCCGCGTTGACTTCCAATGAGTTGATCCGAGACGCACCAACAGTGGATTTGGGCGTACAAGACGGCGCCGCCAGCCATGCTGTCAAAGCAAGCGACCTACTCAAAGGATTGAATTTCACCGGTATCACGTTGGCAGATGGCGGCGCATCCATTCCAGATACGCTGGTAGCAATAGGTCCACGACATATCGTAGAACTTCTCAATGGTCGTTATGCGATCTACCGCAAGAACGATGGAACATTGTTGCAAGCAAATTCTCTGGATCAATTTTGGATTGCTGCCGGAGCGCCTCCGCCTGATTCTACAACTGATTCAAGACTTTTGTTTGATCGATTCAGCCGACGATGGTTTGCATCCACGTTGGCCGTGAGTTCACCTGGCGCTGGCGACCATCTGCTCTTTGCGGTCTCAAAGAACGCAGATCCAACAACGGGATGGACCGGTTTTTCCATTCCCTTCAATGGGCCTGTGGGTAATTTTGCGGATTTCCCTACGTTGGGTTTAAACCGCGATGGCGTGTTCCTGTACTCGAACGGATCTGTTGTGGTCTTGCCAAAGAGCGATTTGATCGCGACGACGCCAACGATCGCCAATGCAACCGTTCTCAGTAGTTTTGGGCTACTCACCCCGACGGGAGGCAAACTTCAGCCGATCGTCAACCTGGACGACTCGGGGTTACCCGAACCGATCATCGGCAGTTGGGACGTTGAAGGCACTACGTTCAAACGATCCAGCATTACGGGAGATGTCTACTCGCCTGCGCTCGACACCTCAGTGGACTTAATCCCCGTTATCCCTTTTGTGGGTCTTGGTAACGTCGGTGCGCAGCAGCGAGATTCGTCGGTAACGATCAGCACTGGCAGTACGACTTTCAATTCGAGTATCGTTTTAGCAGACGGTGTCATGTGGGGAGTACAAGGTGTAGCGAATCAAGGTCGCGCCGCACTTCGATGGTTTGCGATCGACGCCAAGACTAACGTGGTTCTTCAAGAAGGACTTATTGCTGATCCTAATGAGGACCTTTACATGGGTTCGCTTGCCATTAATGAATTTAATGACGTAGTGATCGGCTTTAACGAATCCAGCCACTCGCAATTTGTTAGCAGCTATGCCGTGCTTGGGACGACCAAGCATGGAAGAACTGTCTTTGGTAATCCGCTGCTACTCAAGGCCGGCGTTGCCGCTTATTCAATTTTCGGCGTGGGCGTCCCTCCCGTGACTCGCTGGGGAGACTACAGTGCAACGTTAGTCGATCCGAAGGATCAACGAAAGTTTTGGACGATTCAGCAATGGGTTTCGGCTGAAAATATTTGGGCAACGCAGATCACTGAACTCTGCCTCGCCGCGCGCGTGCAGGGTGGCTCGCAAGATTCGAATTCAGAGACAACGGAGAGCCAACCAGCCGAAAATGATGTCCCAAGGCACGATTTTGATCGTTGTAAAGATAGGGACCGTGATGAGCGATGACCTTCGGGTGAACGACTGCGGCCCCTTGGCATGCGACATCGCGCAGACGGATAGCCAGTCAGTCTTTTACTCCGACGGAGTTGACTCCCATGTTGGCATTGAAAGCTGATCTGGAGCAGCGAGCGGACATATACCCGTGAACTCTAGTGCTGCTTCAGCGCCGTGAAAAACAATCCGATGGTATCCGCTGATGGCGGCACGCCGCCAACGCACCTGCGATTAGGCCTGTTGAAACGAGGTAGAACACTCGCCGGCCGGTAGGGGTTTGCATCCCGAGCTTTTTCATCCTCAGTCCCTCAAGGTTACAGGCCAACGCTAATTTAAAGCTGCGAGTTGTCCGACTTTCTGCCAGGCCGGGTCAGGCTTAAGAACCACAGCGAACAGTAGACCGTCACCCAATCGCATGACCGAGGCGTTCTGCGAGCGCATCTCGGCGTGGATTTGCTCCGGGGTGAGCTGGTACATCCCGCCATCGATTGCGTCCACGGCCAGCCCAATCAGGCCACCGAACGCGATATTGCCCCACACCCAACCGCTGACGCCTCGCGTGAACGTGGTCTCGTAAGGCTGGTAGCCGGGCATCTCGATAGAGATGATATGGCGGTCCTTGCGTGTAAGCTTAGCGTTGACCGGCGTGTTGCCGACAATGTTTCCATCCACTTTGACAGCAGCATTTGTGGGGCTGCTTGAGATACCAACATCTTGGTGAGTGCCGTGAATTATGCTGGCGCATGCGCTAGCGAGAACAGATCCAATTAAGACGGCTGCGAATTTGAGTTTCATCCCTGATCTCCATAAAACCTCCATGTGGTAGACCGTAGCTGCAACCCGAATGGAGGAATGCCTCAGGCTTGCATCTCTATCGTCGCGCGCAGAGCGCGCCCATAAAAGTTCAGCTCGCAAGAAACAAACACGCCCCTGCGACAAATAGCAGCGTAGCAAACCGGTTGATCTACTGCCCAAGCCCGATGAAGCCAAAGTCGAGCGGAATCAATGTATATGTCATTGTCGTCTCCTCGTTTGATAAGTTGAATATCGCTTCGAGAAGACTCCGGACCGTCGCGGAATTTCTGGCACCTGGGGCGCTACCTGAAGGAATTCAGAGGGGATACAGACCTCTCTAACTCCTTAATTTAATTGGTCGGGGCGACAAGATTCGAACTTGCGACCCCTTGCACCCCATGCAAGTGCGCTACCAGGCTGCGCCACGCCCCGACCGGACGCGAATCATAGCCCAAACCGCCCCTAGCGGCGCAGGATCTTGATGAGCTC